>NZ_SAYM01000003.1:0-453327 GCF_004023655.1 Apibacter sp. HY039
TGGGTGATTACGCCAATAAACTGACTCATCACCCGGCCGTACTGCCGGAAGGAAAATGTGATCCTCTTACCCAGATGGCGGCGGGAGTTTTCCAGCGGATAGGCTTTTGATTCGGAAAATTCGTCGGGGTCGGCGGTAAGCTCAAACTCGTGGTGTCCGCTAAAGGACTGCTTCAGCTCCAGCTTCAGGTTGGTCTGGTTGAAATAATCCACTCCCTGTATCTGTACGCTTATGCTGACCAGCGAGCTGTTGCCGTACTGGCTGTCTTTGTTTCCTCCGTAGCGGGCATAGTAGCTCCCTTTGTTTAACTGCTCTATCTCTTGCTGGGTATAGAGTTTAAAGTTTGAATATTCCTCTGAAGAATCTGTTTCTTTAAGACGTTTGCGTGAAATTTCATCTGAATTCATAAAGATACCGTATAAGTTACAACTTTTAAACAATAACAAAGCAAAAATACGAGAAATAATTACTAATTATATTAATAGGTGGTTAAAATTATCTATATTATTAAATTTATACTACTAAAATAGTATATTTTATGTTTATTGTGTTTAATCTGTTAAACAAACTAAAGGTTAGGTTTACCTAGAATTTCTACCTGCAAGGTGCCTCAGGGAATGTGTGGATAGATGGTTTCCATAAATCGAAACTTCTGGCATTTTTTTCGCAGTAAATAAATAAATAATTAGGTAACTTATGCCAGAAATTGTAGTAAAAAGGGTGTATGAGCCTTACGATCCGGAAGACGGGTACCGTATTTTGGTGGATCGTTTATGGCCCAGAGGAATAAAAAAAGAAAATTTGCCCTACGATATGTGGGCGAAAGAGGTAACTCCTTCGTCAGGATTGCGCAAATGGTTTCATTCAGATCCGGAGCATCACTGGCCGGTTTTTGTTTCTCATTACCGGGAAGAGCTCAGTCAGTCGGATGCGGTAGAGAAACTTATGCCTCTGCTGGCTTCTTATCCTAAGATAACCTTACTGTATGCTTCTAAAAATAAAGAGCAAAACCATGCTCTGATTCTCAAGGATTTTTTAGATAAAAAAATGAAAGTGTAATCAGTTTCTGAGCTGACGGGCAAACTTATAGGCATCGGAAATATCGATGTCCTCATCGTCATGATGAGAATTGCCACGAAATTTAAATTCCAGTATCTTATCATTTTTGATATAGGTGCGGGTTTCCAGAATACGGCTGATACGAGACGAATCCGGCTCCTGGGTTTTTTCGTTTATCTCAAAGGCTTTGTCGTAATTATAAATAAAGATAAGTTTACCTGAGAAGAAAAAATATTCGGTAATGTACCTGCCTATGAAGCTGTGCGTATCGGCTACTATCTTTTTAAGTTCTCCGTTTTTAAAGTAGCCGGATAAAAGAATCCCTTTGTAATGTTTTTTAATGATTTCGTACTCCTGATCTGCATTAATTTCTTTTACCAGCCTCTTAATTTCGGAAATTTTTTTCCTCTTTTTTTGTTCTTGTGTTGCAGAAATAAAAACGAGTCCGATCAGTATAGGTATAATAATTTTTTTTAAAGGTGTTTTACGATATTTCATACGGTTTGATATTAGTTATTCATTGATTCGGGTAGGAGTGTCTGCTCCGGAAATAATGGATTGCGCACTTAGGGCAATCGCTTTAACAATTTCACTCATATTGGAAAGATCCAGGGTATCGATTTCATCGTTTACCTGATGGTAGTAGGGTTCGTTATCCATTTTTGAGGTGCTGATAGTGTGGGCCGGTACTCCCAGATAGGCCAGAGTGGCATTGTCTGAACGGTAAAAAAGTTTTTCTTTTCTATATGGATCCGGGTAAAAACTAAAAGGGGTACCGGATAGGTTTTTTTGAAGAATTGTGCCGAAATCCGATTTTTCATAACCGGTAATAAAGGCTGAATTTTTCCCCCATTTGCTATCCGTTCCAATCATTTCAATATTAAACATAGCAGTAATTTGGTTAGGATCGTATTGTTTTGAAAAATACCGGGAACCTAATCCGCCTTCCTCTTCACCGGTAAAACAGACAAAAATAAGAGTTCTTTCGTTTTGGTTCAGTTTTTTAAAATATTCAGCAAGAAGCAGTACTGCAGCAACCCCGGAAGCATCGTCATTTGCTCCGTTGTAAATAGAATCAGTTCCCATTTGAGGGGAACGCATGCCCAGGTGATCATAATGAGCCGAAAAAATAACGTATTCATTTTTTCTGGATTTACCCTCCAGTATACCTATCACATTGGTAAGCGTTCCTTGCGGATAACGTTCATAACTGAATGTTTGAAAATAGGAGTCTGAGGTATAGGGAGTCAGTCCGGTTTTTTGAAAACGGGAAGCAATAAAAGCCGCGGCACTGTCAATTTCCGGAGTGAATATTTCCCGGCCTTTCATATCATCAGAAGCCAGTACTTTTATAATGGATTGTATCTTGCTAGCGGAAAACAGGGTGTCTGTAGTCTGCGCCTTTCCTAAAACCGACAGGCAGACCAAAAAAAGGATTTTCTTCATATAGAGTCTTTTACATCCATCTTTTTAATTAATATGAAATTCCGAAGGCTGTAAAATTTATCGGAAGCTGTCCAGTGGATGTCTTTTAGTTTATTTCCGAGCAATGGCCAGTCTTCATTATTTTTCAGCGATTCAATCATTTTTTCGTCTTTGGAAATATTAGCATAATAAATCCTGTACCAGTTAAGATCTTCAGTAAGGGTATCGTTTTTAATCTGTTCTTCAATGGTGGAAAACAGATCCTGAGGAATATTGTAATCTCCCTTGCAGCCGAAATTACCAATGTAAACTTTCCACATTTCACCATCAATTTCCCATTCTTCAATACCTATATGCTCATGTTCGTCCACCTGCCAGAAAGCAGATAAAAAAACATGCAGAGAGTTGGCAGCAAAATTCTGGAAAGCATCCTGAGTAGCGGAAAGCTCGTCTTTACCTACTCCTGCAAAGCTTTCGTATATCACTTTTTTATCTCCTAAGAGAAGAGTGATATCCAAACGTATGCTGGCTCCGTTTTCGTATTCTTTCAGATTTTGTGTAGCAGCACTCATGGCAGGCAGCTGTTCGTCAACCAAAAGCCATCCTTTGTACTCTAACGTATTCAAATCGTGAGCCTTTAATATGTTTCCTAAAATTTCCTGAGCCGTCATTTAATATATTTTTTTCAAAAATACGCATTTTCTTTGCCCTGAGTGCAAATTTTCCTTTCAAATAAATCTTAACCAAATCGCAACAAAACTGTAACAACATTGTTACGAAATACCTTTAGTATTGCATAAAAATTACATAATGAAAAAGATAATTCTTTTACTATCAGGAGCGGTTATGATGTTAACTGCCTGTAACCAAGACAAAGAAGGTAAGGCTAAGCTTTCAGGAGCAGGAGCAACCTTTCCGGCTCCTTTTTACAATATTGTTTTTAAAAATTATTCGGAACAATCGGGGAACGAAGTTACGTATGGAGCTACCGGAAGTGGAAGCGGAATACGGAGTTTGAAAGATCGTACAGTAGATTTTGGTGCTACGGACGTATTTTTATCCGATGATGAGCTTAAGGAAATGGGAGGAGAGATTGTTCATATCCCTACGGCTTTGGGTGCAGTGGTTTTATCTTACAACCTTCCGGACGTAAAAGGATTAAAACTTACCGCTGAACTTATTTCTGAAATATACAGAGGAAAAATAAAAAACTGGAATGATCCTAAAATAAAAGCCATCAATTCGGAAATCACTTTCCCTGATTTGGCAATTACTCCGGTATACCGTTCAGACGGAAGCGGAACAACCTATGTGTTTACCGACTATATGTCTAAAGCGGATGAGTTATGGAATAAAGAAATAGGAAAAGGAAAATCATTGGAATTTCCGGCAGGTATAGCTGCAAAAGGAAATCCGGGAGTTGCCGGAATCATATCAAAAACTAAAGGTTCTATCGGATATATCGGTTCTGAATATGCATTGGCACTCAACATACCTAGTGCTTCGTTAAAAAATTCTTCCGGTAAATTCGTGGAAGCTACTACTGAATCAATATCTGCGTCTGCAAATGTAGATTTACCAGCAGATACCCGTGTAATGATTACCAATTCTTCTTCAGCAGATGCATATCCTATCAGTACGTTTACCTGGATCATCCTGTTTAAAGAACAATCATATAACAACCGTACCGAAAATACCGCTAAAGCTTTAGTAGGACTTCTTGATTACGTAATCGGAGAAGAAGGTCAGAAAGTGGCGGCGAAAACTCATTATGCACCTCTTCCACAGAAAGCGGTTGAGTTAAATAAAACCAATATCAAATCTATCACTTTCAATAAAAAAGCAATTAATCCATAATAAAACAAAAACTATCTATAACTGTCAAGTTCTGATATAATGAAAGATAGATTATTTAAAATAGTATTATTTTTAGCCTCGTTTCTCATACTGCTGTTAACTGCGGGTATTGTATACGCTTTAATCAGCCAGAGTTTACGAACATTTTCCGAAATAGGATTTTTCAAATTTCTTACTTCAGATTCCTGGAATCCTAAAACAGATAAATATGGTGCTTTATCATTTATATCAGGAACCCTTATGACCTCTGTACTGGCTTTAGCTTTCTGTGTATTGTTTTCTTTACCGGTGGCTTTGTTTAACGGGGAATATTTCCGGGGAAAAAAGATATCGACAGTAGTCAGTTCAATAGTGGATCTGCTTGCAGGTATTCCCTCCATAGTTTACGGATTATGGGGGTTTTATGTAGTTTGTCCTGTTTTGGTTGATTTAGGGGTCAGCGATACCGGTTTTGGTGTGCTACTGGCATCTATTGTGCTGGCTATTATGATTATTCCTTATGCATCGTCTCTAAGTGCGGAATTTATTTCTATGGTTCCCAATGAACTTAAAGAAGCAGCTTACAGCCTTGGAGCCACCCGCCTGGAGGTAGTTACCCGGATAAGTCTTCCGGCTGCAGGTTCAGGCATTCTTACTTCCTATATATTGGCATTGGGAAGAGCCTTGGGGGAAACCATGGCCGTAACTATGCTGATTGGTAATACAAATGCCATTCCTACCGGAATAACAGGTACTGGAAATACCATGGCCAGTATTATTGCCAACCAGTTCGGTGAAGCAGACGGTCTTAAATTGAGCTCGCTGATTGCGATTGGCCTGTTATTGTTTTTGATAACGGCTGTCATCAATTTTATAGCTAAATACAGTATGAAATTAATTAACAAAGCTTAAACCATGTTTACATCCAGTATAAAATACAGGGAACTGAAAAGCAAATTTTTCTTTTATATTATTTGTATTTTCTCTTTTCTGGCTATGGTTCCTTTATTTTTAATTCTTTGGGAACTTTTAAAAAAAGGATACCGGCAATTTAACCTCAGCTTATTTACCGAAACGGCTCCGACTTCTATGGATGCCATGCTGGCAAAAATGAGCGATGATTTAATTCCCGGCGGTATATTAAATGGAATTACCGGGACACTTTTAATTTTAGGTATTGCCATTGTCATATCTATTCCTATAGGGATTTTTGCAGGGGTTTACCTGGCGGAAAAACAAAACAGTTTTTTTGCTAACCTGATTCGTAATTTAACAGATTTGCTTCAGGGAATACCCTCTATTGTTGTGGGTATTATCGTGTATATCTGGGTAGTACGTCCGATGCATTCCTATTCGGCATTAGCCGGGAGTGTGGCTCTGTCCATTATGATGCTCCCTATGATTATCCGTTCTACCGAAGAAAGTATCCGGATGCTTCCCGTTACTCTTAAAGAGGCAGCACTGGCCCTGGGTGGTTCGTATGTAAATGTGGTATTTAAAGTATTAATACCCTCTGCCTTTGGAGGCATGTTCACAGGGATATTGCTAGCTATTTCACGGGTAATGGGTGAAACGGCACCACTTTTGGTTACCGCATTAGGTGCCTCTATAGTAAACTGGGATTTTACTAAACCCACCAGCTCCATACCTCTGTTAATATGGGAATTTTATAATGATCCTAATTTATCAGACCTGGTCTGGTCTTCATCTTTATTGTTATTATTAATTATTTTGGTTATCAACCTAACAGCAAAAAGTATTTCTAAAAAATGGAAAATTCAGTAATTAATCATGATACGCCGATTCTGGAATTAAAAAATGTATGCGTTTCTTATGTTCCGGGAAAAAATGCCGTAGAAAATGTTAATGCCGTAGTGAACAAAAATACAATTACTGCAATCATGGGGCCTTCGGGATGCGGAAAAAGTACGCTTTTAAGAGCCATTAACAGAATGCATGAATTATATCCCAGCATAAAAACAACCGGAGAAATTATTCTTAAAGGTGAAAATATCTTTGATATGAATCCTATGAAAGTAAGGCGAATGGCCGGAATGGTTTTTCAAAGACCTAATCCATTTCCTACGATGAGCATTCTGGAAAATGTGCTGGCGGGATATAGTTTAAACGGTATTAAACTTAAAAAATCGGAAAAAGAAGAAATTGTTGAAAAAAGTTTGCAGGATGTGGCATTGTGGGATGAAGTTAAAGACTCCATTAATAAAAGGGGAACTTTTCTATCCGGTGGCCAGCAGCAGCGTTTGTGTATTGCCAGAGCACTGGCATTGAAACCGGAAGTTCTGTTGATGGATGAACCTACGTCTGCTCTTGATCCGATATCAACTAACCGTGTGGAAGAATTGGTGTTGGAACTTAAAAAAGAATATACTATATTGGTGGTTACTCACAATATGTCTCAGGCTGCCCGAATTTCCGATAATTCTATGTTCATGTATTTAGGTGAACTGGTAGAATACGATTCAACCAGACAAATGTTTACCAAGCCTAAACATAAAAGAACCGAAGATTATCTTACAGGAGTATTTAGTTAATTATAAAACAAGTTGATAGTATGCCGACAAATATAAAAATTAAACAGTTAGAAATTCTGCAAAACGATTTTGAATTGATATCCAAAACGGTATTAACTCAGATTCAGATTACCAAAAAACTTTTGGATAACCACCAGATCAATGAACTGTACGAAGAAGGACGGGAAAATGAAATTATTATTGACCGGCTGGAGATGAAAATACGTGAGGAAGTGGTATTCACGATATTTACTTTTAATCCGCTGGCGGAAGACCTTAGAAGAATTATAGCTTATCAGGATATGACTACCAATTTGGAACGAATCGGTGATATTCTTTTAAACATCATTCATTTTATCAAGGATTATAATGATAGTGCCGTTACCAATTTTTCGGAATTTAAAAAAGAGCTCAGCAAAATGCTGGAAATTGTGAGTGAAATGGTTCGGAATGCTCTGATTTCATTTACAGCTCATGACAATGTGTTGGCCTATAAAATTATTAGAGAGGATAAAAAGGTGAATACCTTATTTCATAAAATAAATAGTAACTTACAGGAAACTTTCTCCGATAAAATCCTGGCCAGAACCGATATTGAAAATCTTTTGATTATAAATTCTATTAATCAGAATCTTGAGCGTATCGGTGACGGTGCAACCAATATTGCCGAATCAGCCATTTATTTGACTGAAGGAAGAGATATAAGACATAAAAAATAACCTAGAAAGAGCATTATGGAAACTGTTCCCACTATACTGATTGTTGAAGACGAAACCGATATTCGTGAAATTTTACAGTTTAATCTGGAAAGTGAAGGTTTTAAGGTGGATTTAGCGGAATCTGCGGAAGAGGCTCTGGAAATATTTGATTCCAGTCATGAGCTGATTCTTCTGGATGTTATGATGGAAGGAATGTCCGGATATAAAATGGCCGAAAAATTAAGAAAATCTAAAAATCAGGTACCAATTATTTTTCTTACCGCAAAAAATACGGAAAATGATATGTTAACGGGTTTTTCAATCGGAGGTGATGACTACATTACCAAACCTTTTTCAATCAAAGAGGTAGTGGCCCGGATCAAAAGTGTGCTTAAAAGATCGGATAAGCCGGTACTTGTTGAAAAGGAGAGCAATATGGTAACGATTGATGGTCTGGAAGTAAATCTTGAAACTAAACAGGTTACAATTGATAAAAACACGGTTGATTTAACTAAAACAGAATTTGAAATTCTTGTTTTCCTGCTTAAAAATGAAAATAAGATTCATTCACGTGCAGAGATACTGAATAAAGTATGGAGGAACAATGAGTTTGTACTGGAACGTACTGTGGATGTGCATATTGCCAGACTCAGAAAAAAGATTGGTAGCTATGGTAAGCTGATCGTTAACAAAACGGGATACGGATATAGTTTTTCAATGAAATAAAATATTTTAATTGTACTTAAGAACCTAATTTAATGAAATTATCTTATAAACAGCGCATATTCTTTTACTTTTTTGCCATTTTTGCCCTATTCACTATAATTCTGGTGCTTTTTGAAAGAAAAAAAGAAAAAAATTATAAAACCCAGACAATCGAAACAACATTAGAGAGTTATGCTAATGTTATTAATTCGTATATTCTTCACGAAAAGCTTCTGGAAGGAAATTCAGACAGATTACAGGAATTGTCTCAATTGTTGCCCAAGCAGATAAGAATAACGGTGATCAGTAAAAAAGGAGATGTATTGTTCGACAATGATGTACAAAACGTTAAAACACTGGAAAACCATCTCAGAAGGCCCGAAATTCAAAAAGCTATTTTTCAGGGGAAGGGATCTAATGTACGCATGTCAACTTCTACACGGGAGGAGTATATGTACTATGCTTCATCATACAACCAGTATTTTGTTCGTGTAGCACTACCTTATAATATTCAGACGGAAAAATTTTTTAAAGCAGACAATGTTTTTTTATACCTGACACTGGGTATGTTTATCATTGTTCTTTTTTTATTGAATTTTGTATCTGATCGTTTTAACGAATCTATCATTCGCTTAAAGAATTATGTTATTGATGTTAAAAATGGAAAAAGCATTCCTGAAAATGTTCATTTTCCTGATGATGATTTGGGGGAAATAGGAACGGAACTTGCGGCTATTGTTAAACAGAAAGAACAAAGCAAACAGGAGATTGAACTGGAGAGAGAAAAATTAATCCTTCACTTTCAATATGTGAATGAAGGTGTCTGTATTTTTAATCCGGATTTAAAAAGTATATATTCAAATTCGCAGTTTATTCAATATTTAAATTTTATTGTAGATGATCCGATTCTTGATGTAAGTTTACTATTTGATCATGAACTATTTTTTCCAATCAAAGCCTTTATTTTAGACGAAAATAATAAGGAAAATCATTTTTTAGTACAGATTAATAAGGGTAAAAAAGTTTTTTCATTGCAAACCATTAAGTTTGAGGACCAAAGCTTTGAAATAATTATTAAAGATATTACCAAATCGGAAAAGACGCGTTTGATTAAGCAGGAAATGTCTAATAACATCACTCACGAACTTCGTACTCCTGTGGCGAGTATACGGGCTTATCTGGAAACTCTGGAAGAACAGGATCTTCCGTTGGATAAACAAAAACAATTTATAAACCGAGCATTTTTACAATCGGTTCGCTTATCTCATTTAATTGATGATATTAGTTTAATCAGTAAAATGGAAGAGGCTGGAAATTTGTTTAAAAAAGAATTTGTAAATATATCTCAGCTAATCAATGAAGTAAGAATAAATCTGATGGATGGCTTACTGAGACATAAGATAAAACTTAAAATTTCTATTGATGAACATTTGAAGGTTAATGGGAATTATACTTTGTTGTATTCTGTTTTTCAGAATCTTATGGAAAATACAATCAATTATGGTGGAGAAAATATTGAAATTCACATCAGTAATTATATGGAAGATTCCAATTTTGTGTATTTTTCTTATTATGATACCGGAGAGGGAGTGGAAGAAAAGCATTTAAATCGTCTTTTTGAAAGGTTTTACCGTGTTAATGAAGGGAGAACCCGTAATAGCGGGGGAACAGGATTGGGACTTTCTATAGTTAAGAATGCAATATTGTTGCATAACGGTGAAATTCACGTTAAAAAGCATAATCATGGAGGTTTGGAATTCTTATTCACATTGAAAAAGTAATTTTTTATTTGTTAAATTTATATTTTAAAAGGCTGTGTTTCACAGTCTTTTGTTTTTTAGTCAAAAAAATAGTATCTTATTTTTTGTAACCAAATCTTTATCTTTTTGTAATGACTAATTAATATAGTACGTATTTCTTTGCATAAAAATTTACAATGCAGAAGACAAAACCCATTCTTTCTTTTCTATTAATTATTTATTCAGTTTTTTTATATTCTCAACAAGGTGTACGTGGTAAAGTAACAGATAATACGAATCGTGCAGTTACCGATTGCAATATTTTTGTTCAGGGAACGGATTATTTTACACAAGTAGATGGTTCTGGTAATTATCAGCTGGAAATAGAGCCTGGAGAATATACACTGGAGTTTACATCTTCGACATTTAAAGAAGTAACGGAGAGAGTTACTGTTACTAAAGAACAATATACAATTCTTCCAGTAAAATTGGTTCAGGAAAGTCAGGAAAAAGTTCTTCAAAAAGTAGTGGTTACCGGTCAATCAGCATTAAATACGGAAACAGGTTTGGTTTCATTGCAAAAAAAGTCCGTTGAAATTACTGAGAATGTATCTTCTGCACAACTTAGCAAGCAAGGAGTTGGCGATGTTGCTTCTGCTGTGGCTAAAGCAACTGGTACGTTTAAACAGGAGGGCACAGGAACTATTTTTATCAGAGGGTTGGGAGACAGATATAATTCAACAACTTTAAACGGTCTTCCGATTCCCTCCGACAATCCGGATATGAAAAACATTGATTTGTCTATTTTTAAGACAGGTATTGTTGAATACATTAGTTTAGAAAAGGTTTTTTCATCACCCATGTTTGGAGACGTAGCTGGCGCTAATATCAATATTGTCTCTAAAGAGCCTAAAGCAAAAGGTTATGTAAAATTAGGACTGAACTCCGGAGTGAATACTCAGGCTATAGCTCAGGATAAATTCTGGCAAAAAGACGGAACTAATTTCTGGGGTTTTAAGAATACCCATATACCTTCTCAGGCTCTATCCGGTTATAATTTCTCAACTTCATGGAATTGGAAGAATATTAGAAATCCATTTGATTCAGGATTAAATCTGGAGGCAGGAAAAAGCTTTTCTTTAGGCTCGGAAGGTAAGTTATCTTTATCTGCAACTTTATCTTTTGATAATGATTATGTGTATAGTAAAGGTATAGAAAAAACCTTAAATGCTCAGGGAAATGCACTTAAAGATTTAACTTCCGAAAAGTATGAATATTCAACCAATACGACCGGTATGGCCAATATCATATATAAAATCAATCAAAGAAATAAAATCAGTTACCATTCATTATTTGTAAACTCTTCGGATCAGACCAACCGAGTTATGAAAGGGTATATTAAAGATCTGGCAGAAGATGCAACGGGAGTTATACGGAGAGCAGAATATAAATTATCGTCTTTATGGGTAAACCAATTGCTGGGTAGTCATAAATTTAAAGATAGAGTAGAGGCTGACTGGAATGTTGCATACAATATATTAGATAGTAAAAATCCGGACAGACAGCAAACAACAACGAAAACATCTGAATTATCAGGAAATCCCATATTTATCAGTAATTCAGATTCAGATCAGAACCGATATTTTGACAAGCTTAAAGATAATGAATTCACAGGCGGGGCATCACTTTATTATTTTTTTGGAAGTGATAGAGAAAACAAAATAAATCTGGGATATCAGGGGAAAAGCAAGGAAAGAAAATTTGAAGCTACACAAATTAATTTTAAAATTCCTACCATGGAAATGTTTGCTGATGTGAACAATTTTGATTCTTTTTTTAATCAGTCGGGATTTGAGTCCGGTTCTTTTATCATGAGAACATTCAGAGGAAATATATTTACCCCGGGAGCATTAAATCCCAGTGAGTTCAAAGGAACACAGATCACTCATGCAGGATTTGTTAATATTATTTATAAACTTTCAGATAGATTCACGGTTCAGGCAGGTGCAAGAGCTGAGAATGTTAATCAAAAGATTAACTGGGATACCAACCTAAGTGTGAGTACTGAAGATATGAAGCTAGAAAAGACCAAATTCCTGCCTTCTTTAAACTTAAAATACTCATTAACTCCCAATCATAATTTACGTATGGCTTTTTCGAAAACATATACTATGCCTCAGTTTATAGAGGTGGCACCATTTTATTATGAAGATGTTACTGAAATACGAATGGGAAATCCGTATTTATATCCATCGGATAATTATAATTTTGATTTGAAATGGGAACTTTTTCCTAAATCGGGAGAGGTGCTATCTTTAACTGCATTTGGAAAATATATTAAAAATCCAATAGCTAAGCTAACCTTATCATCTTCAGCTAATGAGATATCATATGCCAACGTTGGCGATAATGCCTATGTTTATGGAGCAGAGATAGAAATTCGAAAGGATCTTATAAAATTTTCAACAGGTAAAATATATAGTTTTCTAAATGCAACTGTAATGAAAACCCAATCTGATCTGAATTCGGAAAAAATTGAAAGGGAAACAAACGGTTTTATTAATGCGTCTTTTGATAAAAAAAAGGATGATTTACAGGGTGCAGCTAATTTTTTAGCTAATGTTAATCTGGGATATAACCAGCAAATGGGAAGAATGTCTATGGATATGGTTATTTCTTATGCTTATGTAGGAAGTAACATTTATGCCTTAAGCTATAATCTCACAGGAAATCTTGTTGAACAGGAGCTGCATTTACTGGACGCTACTCTTAAATTTAATTTATCTAAAGATACATCCTTAGGATTTACAGCTAAAAATCTGTTAAATCCTAAATATGAAAGAAAACAAAAAACCATTGCCGGAGATATAACTCAGAGATCATATGATAAAGGACGATATTTCGGATTAAGTTTATCACAACAATTTTAAGCTAATTAAATAAAAATAAATCAAAACATTATGGCAAGTAAAACTATTATCAAATTTTTATTGGGTTTAGGAGCAGTTTCGTCAACAATTATATCATGCGGAAGCGATGATAGTAAAAATGAAAACACTGCCACTCCACAATTGGTGACTATAGACCCATCTAATTTTAAAGGAGAACTAAAGTCCGGACAACAAGCAAAATTAGATCCATCTAAAGTTTATAAGCTGACCGGAGGATTTACGATAAGAGATGGTGCGTCTTTGGAAATACCAGCGGGTACTCGAATTGAAGCAACCGGAGGAACATCATCCTACCTTGCTGTTGCTCAGGGGGGTAAAATTTTTGTTAACGGAACGGCTTCTGCACCGGTAGTCTTTACTTCAGGTAATACGACTCCGGCAGGTGGTGACTGGGGAGGTCTGGTTTTATGTGGTAGAGCTCCTATCAATGTAGGTAATGGAACAGCAACTTCTGAGGTAGCTTCTTTGACATACGGAGGAACCAGTGTTAGTGATAACTCAGGCTCTATTAAATATTGCCGAATTGAATATTCGGGAGCTGCTTTTAATTCAGAAAAGGAATTTAATGGCTTATCTTTATTTGGAGTAGGTAACGGAACAACCATTGATTATGTACAAATCTATCAGGGAAATGATGACGGTATTGAATTTTTTGGTGGAACTGTTAATGCTTATCATATTGTTTCTAATGGTAATGAGGATGATGCTTTTGATTATACGGAAGGATGGACAGGTACCAGTGAATATATATATACGACCCGAAGAACCGATGGTACGGGTAATCGTGGAGTAGAAGCTGATAACAGTCAGGTTAATGAACTAGCGGCTCCCGTTTCAAATCCTACAATTAAAAATGCTACATTTATAGGGGCTACAGCAGGAAGTGAATCGCAAGCTTTAAAACTCAGATACGGTACTAAAGGAAGTTTCGAGAATATCGTTGTATCCGGATTTTCAACCGGAGTGGATATTGAACATGATTCTACTTTGGACAATGTAGCCAATGGCTCATTAAAAATAACCAAAATAAGATTTGATAATATTACAACAGAGTCCAGTGGAAAAAAATCAGACAAAACTGTAGTAAATGTTACGAATGCATATACTGTTGATAATACAGCAACCGGAGCCGGAAATGGAACAGCTATTCCTACCTGGGCGCAAGGATGGACAGCAAATTTATAATTTTCATAATACATACATTAATTCAAAAACATTAAAAGCGGTAATTTATTACCGCTTTTAATGTTTTTCGTACTAAAATTTATCTGTTAATTTTATTTTCAATATTTTCAATTTCTTTTAAAAGAATCATGTCCAATTCATTTATTCTATCTCTTACTTCATCCAATTTACCAAGCCTTAAATAATAAGTGATTAGAAATTCAATATATTTTCTTGTTTCGGAAACATAAATTTGAAGTTGAATATCATTTTTTACAGTTTTAGAAAATTCATATATAGCTTTTTTAAATACTTCGAATTCATCATCTAAATTATTATTATAATTATTCATAAAATAGTTTTTTTAATTTTTGTCAAAATTATAGAAGGTTAACCATATATGGTGACAATAATTATACCATATTAGGTTTATTGTTATTATTTTGATAATACTCAAATTTAAAAAAACTATGATTTTTTTAATGTTATAATATATTATTTATCATTAAAATCTAGTTAGTTTTGTCTTATACATAAAAATACATTATTTTTGCCGTTACTTAATAGTTTAATACTAATTAATGAATTTATTAAATAGCACCCCTGTTATAACTGATCAAACATATATAAGAAGTTATAAACTTTTTGTAGATTTTTTTTCAAAAAAAAATCTACATTCTTTGATATATTTACTAAAGTTAACAACTTAAATTATAAAAAATGAAAAAAAGTAACTTCTATTATATTGTTATTTTGTCTTTGTTTATTTTATCATCTTGTGCTTCCAAAAAAGAAATGTATTATTTTCAGGGAGATGAAATTTTGTTAAAAGATGTGTATAAATATACACCTACTTTAAAACCGGATGATTTACTCGTGATTACGGTTTCTGCATTGGATCTAGAATCAACATTACCATTCAATCAACAAAATGCATACAATTATAATAATGTGACCGAAAGTGTTACAACAACAAATCCTAGACTAAAAACCTACTTGATAGATGAAAATGGAGATATAGATTTTCCTGTATTAGGGAAATTAAAATTAGGAGGATTAACTAGAAATGAGGCTATGGATTTTATGAGAAATAAATTATCTAAGTACATAAAAGATCCATCAGTCAATATTTCTATAACAAACTTCAGAATAACTGTTTTGGGAGAAGTTACCAAGCCAGGAACTTATACATTAGCCAATGAAAAAATTACTATTTTAGAAGCTTTAGGGTTAGCTGGAGATTTAACTATTTATGGAAAAAGAAAGGATATTATAGTTGTAAGAGAGATTGATGGTAACAAAACATTTACACATGTCGATTTAACATCTAAAGATATATTTCGTTCTCCAGTCTATTATTTGTCACAAAATGATGTGGTGTATGTTCATCCCAACAGTGCAAAAAGGACATCTTCTGCTTATAGTGCAACAACATCAGTTTTTGTTTCATTGGCAGGTGTAATAATTTCAGTGATTTCCGTACTTACCCGTTAATAAAATTTATGAAAGACTCTAACACAGAATATCCAGAAGAAAGTAATATTGATATCAAAGAGGTTTTATATCAATATCTTATATATTGGAAATGGTTTGTCGTATCTATAGTATTAATGTTGTCAATATCATTTTTTTATCTGAAATTAACACCAAAAAAATATAAATCTGAATCTAAAATATTGTTAGATTTAGATTCAGACAATGGTTCATCCTTATTAGGATTACAAGATTTAACAGCTCTTACCGGAGCAAATGGTTCAAAAATAGAAGATCAAATAGAGGTGCTTAAATCCAGACGGTTAATGACAAAAGTTATAGATTCTTTGGACTTAAATGTTCATTATTTCCAGAGAAATAGCTTAATAACTAATGAAATTTATAAAGAAGAATCACCAGTTACAGTTCATTTTTTAGATTCTAAATCCAAATATTTGATAGATTCATTATATTCATTTAATATTAAAGTTAAAGATGCGAAAACTTTTACCTACGAAGTAAATGATTTATCAGATGAAAAAACAGCCTTTTTTGATAAGCCTATAAAATTTTCATTTGGACAGATTATTTTCCAGTATAATCCTTTGTTGAAAGAAGCAGTTGAGAAAAATAATAAGTTAAGAATATCTGTTTTCCCAATGAACTCAACAGCTTTACATTACATTAGTCAAATCAACGTTAAAGCTAATACTAAAAATGGTAATATAGTTAACTTGGAAATGGAAAATATACTTCCTAACAATTCAAATAAAATTATTGATTTGTTGGTTTCTCAGTATGAAAAAGATATTATTGAAGATAAAAATAAAGTTGGTATAAATACTATTAATTTTATTAATGATCGATTGGATTTAATCTCTAAAGATTTAAGTACAACGGATCAAAGTATGGAAAAGTTTAAATCCAAAAAAGCTATTACAGATATTGCTACAGAAGGTCAAATATCTGTTCAGCAATCTTCTAAAATTGATGATCAGCTAAAACAATATCTAATTCAGTTAAGTCTGGTTAACTATATGGATAACTTTATTAGAAATAATAGAAAGTCTTTGGTACCTAGTAATATTGGATTGACAGATCCTTCAATTGCACAAGCAACACAGCAATATAATCAATTAGTACTGGAAAGAGATAATCTTTTAAAAAGTTCAACAGAAGAAAATCCTATAATTGTAAATTTGGATAGCAGGTTAAAAGAATTTAATAATAATTTAATATCAAGTCTTAGAAACTATAAATCAACAACAGAGTTAGCTATAGGAAATTTAAAGTCTCAATTAGGAGAAGTAAAAGGAAGTATTTCTGAATTACCTTCAAAAGAACGTGGATTTAGAGATATAGCAAGAAAACAACAGACAATTGAAGCTCTATATCTTCTATTGTTACAAAAAAGGGAAGAAACTGAAATATCAACAGCTTCTACCCCAAATGTAGTAAAAGTGGTCGACAAATCTTTTTATACAGACAGAGCTGTTTCACCTAAAAAAAACTTAGTCATATTATTTAGCTTAGTTTTGGGAGTGCTTATACCTGTGTTTATACTTTATGTTAGATTTATATTAGATAATAAAGTTAAATTTAAGAAAGATATTGAGAAGGTAATTACTAATATTCCTATAAGTGGATATATACCTCATTCTAAAGATGAGCTGATTGATATTAATAGTGCAAACTCACCATCTGCAGAAGCTTTTAGAGTATTAAGAACTGACATAAATTTTTTACTTCCGGGTGATAAAAATAATTCAAAATGTATTTACATAACCTCTACTATTAGTGGAGAAGGTAAAACATATGTAGCTGTAAATTTAGCTTATACGTTAGCACTAACAAATAAAAAAGTACTAATTATAGAAGCAGACATAAGAAAGCCTAAGGTCAGAGAATATTTAAAAATTAAAGAAAATCCTAACGGTATAACTGAATATTTATCTGAAAATATATCTAATCTTAATGATAATATTATTGCAGTAAAATATCCTCAAAGTGAATCTATTAAAATAGATATCTTTCCCTCAGGAAGAAAGGCTCCTAATCCTTCTGAATTATTTATGAATGGACGTTTTAAAGATATTGTAGATTACGGACTTGAAAATTATGATTTTGTCATTGTTGATACAGCACCTGTTAGTGCAGTAACTGATACTTTACTAATTAATGATTACGCTAATCTGTTGCTTTATGTTGTAAGATCCAATTATTTAGATAAAAAATTACTCGAAATACCAGAACAATTATATAAAGATAAAAAGCTCAAAAATCATAAAACGGCTATACTCATTAATGATGTTGATATGAAAAATGGATTTAATTATGGATATGGATATGGGTATGGATATAGCGATGAGGATAAAGACGTTGTCTGGTATAAAAAAATATTTAATTTTAAAAATAAAAGTCGCTAATTAATATTTTTTACTACTATATATTATCTCAATGCAAAAAATATTAGTAACAGGAGCTGATGGTTTTATTGGTTCTCATTTAACTCAAAGTTTGTTAGATGAAGGATACGTAGTTGTTGCTTTATCTTATTATAATTCTTTTAATTATAGAGGATGGCTGGAACATATAGTACATCCTAATTTAACAATCATTAGCGGTGATATAAGAGATCCTAATTTTTGTAGAAATATAATGGTAGGAATTGATACTGTATTTCATTTAGCGGCATTAATAGGGATACCGTATTCCTATATATCTCCGGATAATTATGTAGATGTAAATATTAAAGGTACGTTGAATATTTGTCAGGCTGCCAAAGAAACAGGAGTGAATCGATTGTTAGTTACATCTACCTCAGAAGTATATGGCTCGGCAAAATATGTACCTATTGATGAAAATCACCCTAAACAGCCTCAATCTCCATATTCCGCTTCTAAAATAGGGGCAGATTCTCTGGCATTAAGTTTTTATTATTCGTATGACCTTCCTGTAACTGTTGTTAGACCTTTCAACGTATATGGTCCGAGACAATCAACCAGAGCCATAATTCCTACAATAATTACTCAAATCGCATATGGTAAAAGTACCATTCAATTGGGTGATTTATCTACGAGTCGTGATTTTAACTATGTAAAAGATACGTGTAAAGGATTTATACAATTAGCTAAATGTAATGAGGCCGTAGGTCAAGAGGTTAATATTTCCAGTAATACTGAAATAGTTATTAGAGATATCGTTTATTTGATTAGTACTATTATGGATTATAAAGGTACGATAACTGAAGATACTGAAAGACTAAGACCTAAAAATTCTGAAGTTTCAAGGTTGAAAGGCGATAATGGAAAAATACATTCATTGACGGGTTACACACCTGAATATGATATTCAATCAGGTATAAAAAAAACAATAGAATGGTTTTCCGATAAAAATAATTTAAAAATGTTCAATCCAAATATTTATAATGTTTGAAAGTTTTAAATATTTTATTAGAAAACTGTATGATTCAGATCAGTTTATACCTTTGCATCAGCCTGTTTTTTTTGGAAATGAAAAAAAATATCTAATTGATTGTGTTGACTCTACTTACGTATCTTCAGTAGGTAAATATGTAGATTTATTTGAAACAAAAATTAAAGAATATACGGGTTCTAACGAAGCTGTAGCATGTGTAAATGGCACAAGTGCCCTGCATTTAGCTTTAATTGTGGCAGGAGTTGAAAAAAATGATGAAGTACTAACTCAGGCATTAACTTTTGTTGCGGGTGTAAATGCCATTAAATATGTAAATGCAGATCCAGTATTTATAGATATTGATAAAGATACTTTAGGAATGTCTCCATTAAAACTGGAAGACTGGCTTTCAAAAAATACCTTATTTAAAAATAAAGTTTGCTATAATAAAAATTCAGGAAAGCGAATCAAAGCTTGTATTCCTATGCATACATTTGGGCATCCGGTTAAAATTGATGATATATATGATATTTGTAAGTCTTATAATATTGAGCTAATTGAGGATGCGGCAGAAAGTATTGGAAGTTTTTATAAGGGTAAACATACCGGAACTTTTGCAGAAATTGGAGTGATAAGCTTTAACGGAAATAAAACTATAACTACCGGAGGTGGCGGAATTCTTTTGCTTAAGAATACTGCATTAAGTAAATATGCAAAACATATGAGTACTCAGGCTAAAGTTTACCATCAGTGGAATTTTGAACACGATTCTATCGGATATAATTATAGATTACCAAATATAAATGCAGCTCTGGGATGTGCACAAATGGAAAACCTGGATAAAATTGTTTCTTATCAAAGACTGCTTGCTAATAAATATAAAGATTTTTGTAAACAAAATAATATTAATTTTGTAATTGAACCTAATAATAGTAAATCAAATTATTGGTTAAATGCATTTATTTTAAATAATATAAAGGAAAAAGAAGATTTTCTTAAATTTACAACTTCAGCCGGAATCATGACAAGATCAATATGGAAACCGATAAATCAGCTTGATATTTATAAAAATTGCCAATCAGGAGAATTAATCAATACTCTTTGGGCATACGAAAGAATTGTTAACGTTCCTAGTAGTATTAAGATTTAAAATATATTGATCTAAAAAAGATAAGATTATAATATAGTGAGTGTAAAAAAGAATGATAAAATTTTAAATATACCTGTTATTATTATGGCAGGGGGTGAAGGTTTACGTTTAAAACCTTTAACTAATATTTTACCTAAGCCTTTATTACCTTATGGAGATTCTACAATAATCGAAAATATTATGAATCGATTTATAAAATTTAATTGTAAAGAATTTTACTTATCGGTAAACTATAAAGCTGAGATAATTGAATTTTACTTTAGTAACCTAAAAAATAAAAATTATTCGATACATTTTGTATTTGAAGAGAAGCCTTTAGGTACTGCGGGAAGTTTGTCATTGTTAAAAAATCAATTTAAAACATCCATATTTGTTACCAATTGTGATGTATTGATAGATGAAGATTACTCTGAAATTTACAAATCTCATAAAAATAAAAACTATGAGTTGACAATAATTGCTACATCCAAATCAAATATCATTCCTTACGGAGTTGTTAATCTTGATTCAAATGGTAATTTTGCAAATATTATTGAAAAACCCCAGACAACATATATAATTAATTGTGGAATGTATATTCTGGAACCTCATTTATTGAATGAGATACCAGATAATATGTTTTATCACATTACAGAATTAATTCAAAATATAAAAAATCGTAACGGTAAAATAGGTGTTTTTTTAATCGATGAAAAAAACTGGATTGATGCCGGAAACATTGAAAATTTAAACTTTTCAAAAGTTTAAATTCATGAATAATAAACGATAATTAGAAACAAAAATAATAGTTATGCTAAATAATAAATCTATATTAATTACAGGAGGAACCGGATCTTTAGGAAAAAAACTTACAGAAAGAATTTTTAAACAATATCCGAATGTTAAAAGACTGGTTGTATTTTCGAGAGATGAACAGAAACAATTTCAAATGGCTCAGGAATACAGTGATTCCAAATATTCAGCCATACGATTTTTTATAGGAGATGTTAGAGATAGAGAAAGATTAGTAAGAGCAATGAATGGGGTAGATTACGTTATACATGCAGCAGCTATGAAACATGTCCCGATCGCAGAATATAATCCGGATGAATGTGTAAAGACTAATATAGGTGGTGCTGAAAATGTTATATATGCGTGTTTAGAAACTGGAGTTCAAAAAGTAGTAGCATTATCAACAGACAAAGCGTGTGCACCTATAAACCTATATGGAGCAACTAAACTTACTTCAGATAAATTATTTGTTGCTGCTAATAATATTAAAGGTACTAAAAATATTAAATTTTCTGTTGTACGATATGGAAATGTAATGGGTTCTAATGGCTCTGTAATACCATTTTTTTTAAATAAAAGAAAAGAAGGTTTTTTACCTATTACAGATGAAAATATGACAAGATTTAATATATCATTAGATCAAGGAGTTGATATGGTCTTACATGCATTAGAACATGCTTGGGGAGGTGAAATTTTCGTACCCAAAATTCCATCTTATAGAATAACTGATGTGGCAAAAGCTATAGCTCCTGATATTGAACACAGAACTATTGGTATAAGGCCTGGAGAGAAAGTACATGAAGAAATGATTACCTCTTCAGACTCATTTTATACCTATGATTTAGGGAAATATTATACTATTTTACCAAGTGTTCCTAATTGGAATTTAAATGACTTTATTTTAGCATTTAAGGCTGTAAAAGTAGCTGATGGTTTTAACTATAATTCTGGAAATAATACAGATTGGGAAACAGTTGAAAACTTAAGAAATTTGATAAAAGAACATGTTGATTCTGATTTTAAATTATAACTTCTATAATGATTCCGTTTTGTAAATCAAAAATTGGTATTCTAACTACATTTATTTTGCTTTGTCTTTGTTGCAAATCAAGTGATGACTTTCAAATTGAAAAATTGAAAAATTTTGAGATTACAGATATAGAGGTATTGCCTAATACTAAAGAATTAGTAATGCAGCAAACTGAACCTTGGGAAGATCTTTTGCTTGGCTATTATAAGGTTTTAAAAATATCAGATGATTTATGGTATATGTGGTATCAAGCATGGGAAAATTTAAAAAATACGGATTATGGAAGTAAATTGTGTTTTGCATATTCTACTGATGGAAAAAATTGGATTAAGAAAATTCCGGATGGGAACTTTGAAGACAACATTATTGTAGGCAGAAATAGTAGTTTAAAGCAAGGATGGGTGGAAATTGATGTTTTTTTTGATAAAAATGACAAAAAATACCCATTTCGGGCATTATATAACAAAAAAACAGATGTATTACAACAGACATTTATGTCAAAATCAAAAAATGGATGGGAATGGGTTGATGAAATAAAAGTTTTTGAAACATACCATGATTCACAATTTTCAGTTAAGGTTTTAAGTAACGGTAATTATTTGGTTTTATTAAGACTATGGAGTGGAGAATTATATACATCTAATAGAATTATAGGTTCAGCCATAATTACACCTGAAGGAGATATTTATAATAGTCCTAAAGAGTTACTATCATCTAATATTGAAAATTTTTCACATTTATATACTAGTTCTGCTCATTTTTTTAGTGATGATAATTTTATAATGATACCGACAGTTTATTCAAATAACGATAAAATTAGTATTCGTACAGCTTATTATCTTAATGGAAAAGCTTATCTGAATAAAACTGATATTACAGATGCGCTTTATCAGAAACAAGAGATAGGTTGGGGTAATGTTTGTCCAGGCCTTATAAGTACGGGAGAAGAAAATACATATTGGATGTATTATTATGGAAGAGTGGGAACACATAATAACGTTAAAAATTATACAACATATTATTATAGGATAAAAGTTAAAACAGTTAAAAAATAAAATAATTATAATAATGAATATAATTCCCTATGGAAGACAAAATATAACAGAAGATGATATACAGGAAGTTATAACAGCTTTAAAATCAGACTATCTAACTCAAGGTCCAAAAATTTTAGAATTTGAAAAAAAATTTGCAGATTACGTAGGTAGCAAATACGCTGTAGCTGTTTCTAATGGTACTGCTGCTTTACATTTATCCGTTATGGCATTAGGAGTCAATAAAAATGACAAAGTAATTACTACGCCAATAACTTTTGCGGCATCTGCCAATTGTATTCGATATTGTGAAGGAGAAGTAGTTTTTTCTGATATTGATCCAAAAACTTATTTGTTGGACTATGATAAGGTTGAAAAGCTTGTAAAAAGTTCCCCTAAAGGAACGTATAAAGGTATTATTCCTGTAGATTTTGCAGGCAGAGCTGTCGAATTGGAAAAATTCAGAAAACTAGCAGATGAATATGGATTATGGATTATTGAAGATGCTTGTCATGCACCTGGAGGATACTTTTCCAAAACTACCGGAAGTTTAGAAAAATGTGGTAATGGGTTAAATGCAGACGTAGCTATTTTTTCGTTTCACCCAGTTAAACATATAGCTTGTGGAGAGGGAGGTATGATTACAACAAATGATCTGGAAATTTACAATAAGCTATTAACTTTAAGAACTCATGGAATTACCAGAGATAGTAATTTATTTCAGAATTCTTTGCAATTTGCTAATGGTGAGCAAAAAAGTGAAAATTATCCGGGATGGTATATGGAGATGCAAACCTTAGGCTATAATTATCGATTAACTGACTTTCAGTCAGCATTGGGAATCAGCCAGCTTAATAGAGCAGATAAAGGTTTGGATAAAAGAAAAAAAATAGCAGAAATTTACCATAATGCTTTCAAAGATGAAAACTATATTTTGGGTCAGTCAGGACTTGTAGAAGGCCATGCTTATCATTTATACATTTTGGAGGTTAAAAACAGATTAGGATTGTACAATTATCTTAAAGAGAATAAGATTTTTGCACAAATTCATTATATTCCCTGTCATCTAATGCCTTACTATAAATCTTTAGGTTGGAAAGAAGGAGATATGCCTTATTCGGAAAACTATTATAAAAATTGTCTAAGTATACCTATGTATCCTACACTAACGGATGAAGAACAAAACTACGTGATAGATAAAATTAAAGAATTTTATAATGAGTAATTTGGCTATTATTCCTGCAAGAGGAGGAAGTAAAAGAATTCCGAGAAAAAATATCAAAAATTTTTTAGGAAAACCAATTATTTCTTATTCAATCAGGTCTGCAATAGATAGTAATTTATTTGACGAAATAATGGTTTCAACAGATGATAGCGAAATTGCTGAAGTTGCTCAAAAATACGGGGCTAAAGTACCTTTTATGAGATCTGAAGAAAACTCTAGCGATTATTCAACTACAATGGATGTGTTGAAAGAGGTACTCGATAATTATGAATTAATAGGAAAAAAATTTGATCATGCCTGTTGTATATATCCGACCGCTCCATTAATTAAAAAAGGTGATTTAATAAAAGGATATGAAACATTACAAAAAGGTATATTTGATTCAGTTTTCCCTATAGTATCTTTTAGTTATCCGGTTTGGAGAAGTGTGAAAATAATTGGTGGAAAAACTAAAATGATTTGGCCTGAATATAGTAACTCACGTTCACAAGATTTAGACTCTGTATACCATGACGCCGGACAATGGTATTGGTTTATAGTAAAGAAATTTTCTCATACTTTATTTATGGAAAATACAACTTCAATTATATTATCAGAATTAAGTGTTCAGGACATAGATAATGAAACAGATTGGAAACTAGCTGAACTTAAATATAAATTAAATAATGATAAGTAAGAAAATTTATATAAGAGTGGATGGTAATACTCAAATTGGTTTAGGACATTTATTTCGATGCTTAGCTTTAGGTGAAATTTTAAAACCTTATTTTGAAGTTACTTTTTTTTGTGAAAAAATTCCTGATTTATTAATCAGTCAAATAAAAAATAAAAATTTTCATTTTTTTTTAATAAAAAGCGAAAATGAATTTTTATCTAAACTTAATGGAAATGTAATAGCAGTTTTGGATAATTATTTTTTTAATACAGAATATCAAAAAAAAATTAAAAATTTTGGATCTAAACTAGTATGTATTGATGATGTTCATGATAAAGAGTTTTATTCGGATATTGTAATTAACCCATCTGAAGGTGTTTCTAAAAATGACTACTCCGTTCAAACTTATACAAAAATGTTTTTAGGATTTCAATATGCTTTATTAAGAAATGAATTTTTACAATTCTCTGGTGAAAAAAAGGCATTTCCTGATAATAATAATATATTTTTATGCTTAGGGGGAGGAGATATAAACAATATAACTTTAAAAATTTTAAAGAAACTTATCAGTTTTGAAAAAATTAATATTTGTGTTGGAGCAGCGTATCTATATTTAAATGAATTGGATGATTACATTAAACAAAATAATTTAGAAAATAGAGTTTTAATTTATTCAAATATTAGCTCGATTGAAATAATTAAAATAATGACTGAAAGCAAAATTTCAATTTGTTCTCCGAGTACGGTAGCCTTAGAATATTTATCTGTTTGTAAGGGCAAATTATATTTAGTCAAAACAGCAGATAATCAAAAGGATTTTTATGAATATTCGATAAGAAATAATTTAGCTGACTCAATTGATAATTATTTTATAGGGAACCATTTTGAACCCAATTATCAACTTCAAGATTATTTCTTTGATGGTAAACAGCAGGAAAGGTATTTTAATATATTTAATAATTTAATTCATGATTAATTTTAGGTTAGTTAATGAATCCGATATCGAACAAATCAGAAAATGGAGAAATTCGGATTTAATTAAAAATGTTTCTTATAATAGAGCCTATATATCTCAAGAAAATCAAAAACTTTGGTTTTCCAATTTAGAAAATAATAAATCTCAAATTCATTGGATAATAACTAATAATTTGAAATCAGTAGGTTATGCATGTCTGAAAAATATAGATTACAATAATCATCGTTGTGAGTTTGCTAGCTTATATATTGGAGAAACTGAATATTTACACTCAGGGATTGGAGCAATTGTTGAATTTAAAATTTTAAATTATATTTTTGAAGATCTGGAAATGAATAAAGTTTCATGCGAAGTCCTGAGTTTTAATAAAAAAGTTATACAATTACATAAAAGATTTGGATTTATTACTGAAGGAATTTTAAAAGAGCAATACATTTTAGATAATCAATTTGAAAATGTACATTTATTAGCATTATTTAAAAAAGATTGGGAAAATAAGAAGGCATATATAGGTAAATTATTAAAAATTTAAATAATAATCTAAATAATTATATTTGCAAAGTATTACTTTATTTTAAAATTTACCTTATTTAAGATTTAGAATATAATATTTTGAATAATTCTTAAAAATAATATTATAATTATTTAAACTTTAAGAAAATACGCTGAATCAAAATTTAATGAAAATATCAAAATTTAATAAACAATCAGTTTTTGTGATTGCTGAATTATCCGCTAATCATGGTAATGATATTAGTGTTGCTAAAGAAACTATTAGAGCGGCTAAACGAGCTGGAGCTGATGCGATTAAGCTTCAGACATATACTGCTGATACTATAACTTTAAATAGTAAAAAAGACGATTTTAGGATTAAAGGAACAATATGGCAAGACCAGTATTTATATGATTTATACAAAGAAGCATATACACCTTGGGAATGGCATAAAGAATTGTTTGATACGGCAAAACAGGAAGATTTACTATGTTTTTCTTCTCCCTTTGACTTTTCAGCAGTTGATTTTTTAGAGGAATTAGATTGTCCTATTTATAAAATTGCTTCTTTTGAAATAACTGATATACCATTAATAAAATATACAGCTTCTAAGGGTAAACCTATGATTATATCTACGGGAATTGCAGAGTACGAAGATATTAGATTAGCTATTGAAACTTGTCATTCGGTAGGGAATAATGATATAACTTTATTAAAATGTACCTCATCTTATCCGGCACCAATCGACGAAGCTAAACTTACTATGATTCCTAAGCTTGCTGAAGAATTCAATACAAATGTAGGACTATCTGATCATACTTTAGGAATTACTGTTCCTATAGTTTCCGTAGCACTTGGAGCCAAGGTCATTGAGAAACACTTTATATTAGATAAAAGCATAGGAGGCCCTGATGCCTCATTTTCTTTGGATGAAATTGAGTTCACTACAATGGTTAAATCAGTTAGAGAAGCAGAGTTATCTTTAGGCAATAGTGATTTCTCTTTGACTGACAAACAAATTAAAGGTAAAGATTTTTGTAGATCACTGTATGTGGTTGAAAATATGAAAAAAGGCGATGTTATCACAAATGATAATGTTAAATCCATACGGCCAGGATATGGTTTACATCCAAAATTTTTACCTGAAATTTTAGGTAAGACAGTTAATCAAGAGGTTGAAAAAGGTACGAGGTTTAGTATCAATCTAATATGATTTCAATGATTTTAAATTATTTAAAACGACATAAATCATTATTATATTTTATTTGTCTTAATTATTTGGATAAAGGATTAGCATTCTTACTTCCAATATTTATTTTATATTTCACAAAAAATATATCTGCTTACAATGATATAGAGTATATATTTTCTATTGCTAATATCTTAGTAGTACTGTTAGATTTAGGAGGGAAAATTTATATGATGTATGGCTATTCTAATCAAAAAGATAAAAATTGTTTTCTACAAGGAGTAAAAGGTTTTTATTACATTATAAATACAATTTATATTTTAATTGTTTTTGGTATTTTTATTACCTGTCAATTGACTGGTTTTATGAAAATTATTATATTTTTTATAAGTATTAGAAGTTTATTTTTATTATTTATAAATTATTTTTCTATTTATTTTAGATTAATTGATAAACCACAAAATATTATTTATTTTTCTTTAATTATAAATTTATTGACAATTTGTGTGCTAATTTTCTGTAATAAAATAATATCTGATACATATTTTTTATACTATTTTTTTTCGATTCAATTTTTGTTTGTTATTTCTTTAGCTTTTAACGGATGGAAATACCTCAATAAAAATATGATTAAATTTAGTGTTAATTATTTAAAAAATTCTTTAAAATTTGCTTGGCCGATTATCTTAAATCTACTTATAGTAACCATGATTAACAACTATGGTAAAATTTATATATTTAATCAGTTCTCAGAAAAGCAAATGTTTGTCTTTTCATATTTGTTACGAATATCAATGATTGTTCAGATGGTTCATAGTTCAATTGTTGCTTTTTATTCTAAAAGTATTTATTTAGATAAAAATAATAACATTAATTTTAAGATCTATAAATTATATACTTTTTGTTTAATTTTTTCATTTCTGTTTTGTTATATAATTATAATTACAATGAATAGCATTAAATCGTTACCTAATGTTCCATTAAATCATTTATCAATTATTTTGTTGATATATATATTTATTTGGTGTCAACAATCATATTTTGAGCAGTATTTAAATAAAAAGAATAAAAATAGATGGGTTCTTTACATTTCGGGAATAGCAATGCTATTTTATGCTATTATGTTATTTACAAATCCATTCAGATTTATTATTACAATTGATTATATAGCTACTTGTATGCTTTTATCATCAATTATTGCATTATTAGGAATGCTTTATTGTCTAAACAAATTAAAACTATTTAGAATATGAATATTTGTTTTATAGCTAATTATAACAAAACACAATTCTTTTTTGAAATAGCTAAAGTTCTTTCAGAGAAATATAATATTAATATATATTGGATTGTTGTTAATAAATCGAACAAAAAATATTTAGAGACGTATACTAATAATATTTTATATTTATCTAAAAGTGTAATTTTAGATACTAAAAATACTGCTATTGATGATTTCAAAGTTAACGAACTTGTATACGGAGATAGAATATTGAAATTCTCTACTAATAAAGGTATTGATTTTCTGACAAAAATACAAAAACCCGTTTATGATTTCATTAAAGATAATCGCATTCAATATATTTTTGGAGAATTAACATGGGCACATGAATTACTTATTTTTAGGATATCTAAATATTGCCAGGAATTGAAATGTAAATTTTTAAATCCACACACTATTAGAATTCCTGGAGGAAGGTTTGCCTTTTTTGAAGATGAATTTCAATCGAAAATATTTGAATTTGATTTAAACTATGAAAATAAACAATACCCAGTTGATACTTTTATTCCAAAAAAGCCCGATTATCTACAATTAAATGATAAAATATTAAAAAAGAAAAATTCTTTGAAAGGTCGAATTAAAAGGATTAAAAAGTTTATTACTTCAGAAAATTTAAATTCAGATGATATAACATTACCTGAAAAATGGAAGTTAAATAGATTTTTTACTCCTTTTATAGAAGAAGTAAATAAAGAAACATATAAATTTATACAAAAAGTTGATTTTGATTCTATTAAACAAAAAAAATTTATTTTATTGACCTTGCACAAACAGCCTGAAGCATCTGTAGATGTTTTGGGCAGATATATGGAAGATCAGTTTATTAACATAACTAATATATGGAAACAATTGCCAGAGGATTGGCTGTTGGTGATTAAAGAACATACCAACGCGATAGGGGATAGATCATGGAAGTTTTATAATAAATTGATAAAATATAAAAATCTGGTATTTATTGATGAAAAAACTGATTCGTATAAGTTATTAGAATATTGTCAGGCCGTTGTTACTGTTTCAGGAACCATTGCCTATGAAGCGGCTTTATTGCAAAAGAAAGCATTAGTTTTATGTGAGGTTTTTTTTTACTTATCGTATGTTAAAAAAATAACATTAGAAGATTTTAAGTACACTAAAAATATTTTAGATTTATTAAATACTATTCCCGATAACAAAGATGATGAAAGAATAAAAAAATTCATTTATGCTAATTCCTTTGTCGGAATTATAAGTGATCCTGTAAGTAATCCAAAATGTATGGAAAAAAATAATATTGATAATATTGTAAAAGCTATTAATATAATTTGTGAAAAAAATAATTAAATTATATTTATTTATTGTTTGTTTAGATTCAATAATTGTTTCAAATGCTTTTGGAAATATAAGATTAGCACATTTAATATTTCCAATTCTATTTTTTTGTTTATTACTAAAAACGAAAGTATTTATACCTAAAGTTTTTGTTCGGAATTTTATATACTTATTATTATTATTTTTAATAAGTATTTCTGTCAATTTTTATATTAATTTAGATATTTCTGTTAGCTTATTTTTTAGTCTTTTATTTAACATATTATCATTTTTTATATTAGTAATATCATTTTACAATTTGAATAAAAAAAATAGCATTGAAATTATAAAATCAACTATTGAATTTCAAATATATTTTTCATTTGTTATATGCTCAATACAATTTTTATTAACCTATTTAGGCTATTACAAAATGCAGGGATATGGGGAATTTGGTTTTATGAATTTAGGTAGAGCTGCTGCATTTTTTATTGATCCTAATTGGTTATGTAATTGGATCACAATATTATATTTGATATATTTTCTATTAGTAAAGAACAAAATTATTAATTCAAAAAAATTTAAAACCGTTACTTGTCTGTTAATTGCAATTTTATTATTAACTCAATCCAGAGTTGGTTTTCTATCTGTGATTTTAGGAGCTCTAGTTATCAACTATGGAGATCGAAGCTTAGGAAAGAAAATATTTTATAGTATAATTGCTCTATTTATTTTATATGTTTTCTTTTATTTTTTATTACCATATCTTCCTTTTAATATTTATTATGACTTAGTAGATCTCGAAAGAAATCCGAGATTGCATGATTTTTATATTGTGTCAGAAAATATGGAAAATAAAGAATGGTTTGGGCACGGTTTAGGTACTATTGGTCAGTTAAATGATTCTTATAATTATTTAGAATGGAGTAATGCAATTAATGTATTGCCTGTTCAAATTTATTATGAATTTGGTATTTTTGGTTTAGTAATTCTTTTATTAAATATTCTATTAATAATAAAATATTTATATTCAAATTCATTAAGAATAGTATTTTTATTTTTATTATTTTATACAATATTCCATAATCCTACATACAAGCAATATTATTGGGTATTGTTGTCTATCATAGTTTATATAGATATTAAATTTTTTAATAAAATTAATTTTATTAAATCTAAATAGCAATTTATTTTTGAAGTATTAATGATTATTGATCAATAAATTATTTATGAAAATAGCAATAGTAGAAGCAATAGGAGGACATGGTGGAATGGATTATTACGATTATGGTTTAGCTATGGGTTTAGCTGCAAACAATTGTCAAATTTGGATTTATACATGCGATAAAACAAAGCTAAGAAATTTTAAAAATGTCAATACAATTATAGAGTTTAAAGATTTATGGAGTAATAATTTTGTTGTTAAAGGCTTTAAATATCTAAAATATCATTTTAGCTCATTTCATAAATGTAAGTTGGATAAAATAGATATTGTACATCTTCATTTTTTTACTTTTAGAGTAATTGATTATTTAATATTACTGAAAGCTAAATATGATGGCTTTAAAGTTGTTGTGACTGTTCATGATGTAAACTCATTTGATAACAGCTCGAATAATTACATTGAAAAAAAGTGTTATAAATTAATAGATGGAGTAATTTTTCATAATAATTTTTCGTATGAAACATTTAAGAAAAAAAACATTTTAATTCATAATTATGCTATTATTCCACATGGAAATTATATCCCTTTCATTAATAGTATATCACATATTGAAAATAAAGTTTTTACAATTTTATTTTTTGGACAAATAAAAAAAGTGAAAGGACTTGATATATTATTAAATGCTGTGAAAAAAATTAAATCTAAAGGGTATAAATTAAATTTAATTATTGCAGGAAAGCCATGGAAAAGTGATTTAAATGATTATACAGAAATGATTAAAGATTTAGATATTAATGATATGGTAACTACTAACTTTCGTTATATTGAAGATAGTGAAGTAGCTGAATTTTATTCAAAGGCAGATTTGATAATTCTGCCTTATAGGAGAATTTTTCAGAGTGGAGTGTTATTATTATCTATGAGCTATGGAAAACCTGTATTATGCTCAAATTTGCAAGCGTTTAAAAACTTGATTAAAAATAAAGAAACTGGTTTTTTATTTAAAAATGAGGATTCAGATGATTTAGCCGATGCTATAATTTGTATTATGGATAATCCAAAACTTTTGAATGAAGTATCTATAAATGCTTATAATTACATAAAGAAGTATCATAATTGGGAAATAATAGGAGAAAATACATCAAGTTTTTATAAAGAATTACTAAATAAATGATTGAATGAATATAGCAATAATAGGAACGAGAGGAATACCTAATCATTATGGAGGATTTGAACAGTTTGCAGAATATTTATCATTAGGATTGGTAAAAGCATGCCATCAGGTTACAGTGTACAATTCACATAGCCATCCCTATCAAGGAAAAGAATGGCAGGGAGTAAGTATTGTTCATTGTTATGATCCAGAAGATAAAATGGGGACCGTCGGACAATTTATATATGATTTTAATTGTATTAAAGATACGCGAAAAAAGAATTTTGATATAATTTTACAGTTAGGATATACCAGCAGTTCTATTTGGGGGTGGATGTTGCCCAGAAGTAAAAGTGTTGTAACTACCAACATGGATGGCCTTGAATGGAAACGAACAAAGTATTCAAAAAAAGTTCAGAAATTTCTTCAGTTTGCCGAAAAGTTAGGTGTTAAATATAGTGATTTTTTAATATCAGATTCGATAGGTATACAAGATTATTTAAAAGAAAAGTATAATAAGAATTCATTATATATACCTTATGGAGCAGATTTATTTGATAGTCCAGATGATTCTTGCATAAGTCAATTTAATATTTCCAAATTTAATTACAATATGCTAATTGCTCGTTTAGAACCTGAAAATAGTGTAGATACAATTTTAGAAGGTGTAGCTAAAGCAAAAAATAATTATCCGTTTTTAGTAATTGGCAAACATGAAACCAAATATGGAGAATATTTAAAAAATAAATTTCAAGAGCACTCTAATATAAAATTTTTGGGAGGAATATATGATATTAATATTTTAAATAATTTAAGATATTTCTCGAATTTATATTTTCATGGTCACACAGTTGGAGGAACAAATCCATCATTATTAGAAGCAATGTCTTCAAAAGCTTTAATTTGTGCACATAAAAATATATTTAATTATTCAATATTGGATCAAGATGCAGTATATTTTGAAAATTCCGAAGATGTATGCCGTATTATTTTAACAATTAATAAAATAAATTATGAAGACAAAATAAAATCTAATGAACAAAAGATAAACGATAAATATAATTGGGATATTATAGTTGAAAAATATATTAACCATTTTAATCAAATTTTAAGATAAATTAATTAAATCTAATTAATATCCTATATTAGTAATTAAAAAAATTATTGCCAGATAAAGTATAGATTGATATTTTATGTTTTATGGAGATCAAATTAAATAAACAATTTATAAGCTTTTTAAGGCCTGAACTCATAATAGTTTATAGCTTTTTGTTTTGGATATTAATGTTTGTAATTGCTCCTGTTGATATTAAAGCTAGTATAGATAGTATTTCTTTAATTTACATGATAGTTTCTTATTTAGCTCTATTTTTAGGAACACAAATCATTTCAATACCTAAAAATGATGTAAAGAACCATAATAAATATTTAAAATGCTTCATTTCAATTAATAATCTAAAAAAAATATATTGGATTTCTTTTTGTTTGGGAATTACTGGATTTATTTTTTACTACATAGATTTATTTTTTTATAAGAATGTTTCTTTTCAAAATAATATTTTGCAAAATATTTACTTGAGAAGATCTTCTGATGGGTCAATTTTTTCTACATTGGCAAATCTTTCAATGTATTATTCCTATATTCCTATTACCATAGATATACTATGTAAAAATTTTCACTTATTTAAAATTAAAATTTTTTCATTTCTATTATTTATTTTGCTACCTGTTAGCAATTTATTTTTCGGTTCCAGGTTTGGTATTATAGTTCCATTTATCTATTTAATTATTGTATTTTTTAGTTCATATTCAAATTATAAGTTAAATTTATATAAATTGTTAATAGGGGGAATAATCATAACTTTTTCTTTTTTTTATGTAGTTGGCTTTTTTTTTATTAATCGTATTGAAAATATGAACAAGGAGCCTATTGACGCATTAAATGGAAAAGCATCAGCTTTTTCAGAAAAAGTTCCTGTTACAAAAAAATTTCAAAATCTAATTATTAAATCAAAAGGGACTTTATGGTATCCGTTCTTAGTAGGATATGTAAATTCTTCACAATATACTATTCATGCTGTATTCGAATTTTCTCAAGTAAAAAACAATGTAGATAACAATAATATACAATACATGTATGGGAAGGCTACTTTTCCAGTTTTTTACAAAATATATTATAAATTATTTAGAATTTCTGAAAATTATAAAGATATTAATACCGAAGTCAATAAGGCAAATGCGAGATTAGGTGTCTGGTCAACATTTTTCTTTTATTGGTATTTAGATTTTGGATGGTTTGGTATTATATTATTTATTTTTTTAGGAGTTATATTTAAAAAGTTTTGGTTTGAATTATATATTCATAATAATTTATTATATTTACCGCTGATTTGTCTAATATCTATTGTAGTTTTTTTAATGTTACAATTAAATTATATTTCTAATATAAATCAATATGTATTTATATCTTTCATATCTTTACCTTTATTTTTTAATGATAAATTTTTTATAATACTATCATATTTTTATAAAAAAATCATTTAAATTATTAATATTTTATAATTTATCTATTAATAAATAATTTGAAGACTTAAATAGAATTAGAATTTGCTATTGAATTATAAAACTTTTAATTTAAAATTATACAATTTAGTTTAATATAAATATTAATATGATACCTGCTCAAGAACAAAATTATAAAACTTGTTTTCCTAAAACCATTAAATATTTAATCTTATTTAACTCCCTAAATGCTTTGCTCGTCTATGTTTCAGATATAATATGCATTAATTAAAAATATTATTAATAAATATTATTTTAAATAGCTTAACTATACTATGAATAAAGGAACAAGATATTCTAAGTACATATCATTTATAATAAATATTATAGATAGTATTATTATTTTTATTCTTTTTTACTTATGTGTGAAAATTGATTATAAAGAACATGGTAGAACTGATTTTAACATTACACATTTTATTCTCTTACACTATAAAGCGATCATACTTTTTATTTTTAGCTGGTTTTTGATTTCAATTGACTATAGAGCATACAAAGAATTCAGGCCTATAACTTTTTTAGATATTTTAAAAAGAAATATTTTTCATATTTTCTTATTTTCAATTGTATTGTTTACTGTTTCAGGATTAAAAGATGTTCAATTATTTTCCAATAGATTGTCTTTATATTTTTTATTTATTATGTTTGTTTTAACGTCATTTTTACGTTTGGTTTTCTTTGAATTTTTACGACAGTACAGGATTTGGGGAGGGAATTTCAGACGTGTAGTGTTTGTTGATGAAAATAGCAATACAAGTTCTTTTGTAAGAATGTTAGAAAAGAGAAAAGACTATGGTTTTGTTAATTTTGGTATTTTTTTAAAAGAAATTGAAAGTCAAAATAAAGATAAGCTTTTTGAATTCAACATTAATCAATTAAAATATTATTTGCTCAAAAATAATATACAAATAGTGTTTTTTTCTTTAGATGGAAAACTATCCTGTGAAGTACAGGAAGAAATAATATATTTAGCTCAAAAGTTACATATCGAAATTAGATTTGTTCCTAGTACTATTTATGATTCTTTTAGCAGTTTAAAAATGGAATATTATGATACATTTCCAGTATTAGTATTTAAAGAGTTTCCGTTGGATAATTTTGGGAACCAATTTTTGAAAAGAATTTTTGATATAATATTTTCATTACTAGTTATTGTGTTTTTTCTTAGCTGGATGTTTCCAATCATAGCTTTAGGTATATTGTTGGACTCAGGAAAACCTATTTTTTATTTGCAAAAAAGAATAGGTTTAAAGGGAAAACCTTTTTATTGTTATAAATTTAGGACAATGAAATTCAGTAAAGATAATGATGTTAAAGCAACAGTTAAAGGAGATACAAGAATCACGAAATTCGGTTTAATACTCAGACGTACTAGTCTAGACGAACTCCCTCAGTTTTTTAATGTTCTTAAAGGTAATATGTCAATTGTTGGACCAAGACCTCATATGGTAGTTCAAGATGAATACTACAGTGAAATTATGTTAAAGTATAGTTTAAGACATTATGTAAAACCTGGAATAACAGGGCTTGCTCAGGTTAAAGGATTCAGAGGTGAGATAAATTCTAAAGAAGATATGCAAAAAAGAATTATAGCGGATATTTTTTATGTTAAAAACTGGTCTTTTTTGTTAGATATGTTTATAATTATAAGGACAGTTTTTAAAGCTATCGGAGGAGATGATAAAGCAATTTGAGTCTTTTATATTATCATGAAATAATTAAAATATATATCAAATATGCCCTGTAAAAGATTCTGTCTGCTCCAAAATTTATATTAAAATTCCGAATACAGTTTTATATTACTATTAAATAAAATATTTAGTTACTTATTAAGATGAATGTTATTATTAAATATTCAGATTACTATAAATTTTAATTAGCAGATGTACTATAAAATTATTATTAAACTAAATTAGTACAATAAAAAAAAGCTATCAATTATTTGATAGCTTTTTTTATTGTATGTGATGTGACTAAATTTATTCAGTAACAGTGATAACAACAACTCTATTCCAGTCATTATTAGGGTAAGGTTGCTCTGTGTCACCTTTCCAAGAAGTACTTATTCTATTTTTAGAAATACCATATTCTTTAACTAATTTGCTTTCTACAGCTTCAGCTCTTTTCTTAGATAAAGCTTTATTGTAAGCAGGAGTACCTGTTTTTTTATCAGCAAGACCTACAATTTGAACAGATGTATTTGAATTGTTTTTTAAGAACTCAGCTACATTGTAAATAACAGCCTCTTGTTTAGCTTCAATAGTGCTACTGTTAATTTCAAACTGTACTGGGTTTGGTACATTTAAAGCTACAGTTGCAGCAGGAGCTTGAACTGGTTTTTGATTATTCAACTGATTTTTAAGTCTTTCGTTTTCTGATGATAAATCATTTAATTGTCTGGTTAAATCATCAACCAAAGAATTATCAGTATTATCAATAACAGTTGTAACTGTTTCAGCTTTTTCAAATTTTTGTTTTCCTCCTAATCCGAAATTGAATCCTAGCATAACTGAACCTATTCCATCCCAGTCTTGTCTGTTATAACCTTTAGTAGTTTTTTCAATTCCTTTAGTAGTTCTTGTATCGAACCTTGCATCGTTAAATTTAGATTGTACTGCCTGACCAGAAATGTCTAAAGTAATAGCAAAACCATCAGTAACTCTAAAAGTATTTAAAAGTCCAGCTGCTACAACAGCACTTTTATATTTGTTAATTTTTTTATGATCAACAGCCATACCTACACCAAGATATGGAATTAGATTGTAAAATCTATTTTCTTTATATCCTGCAACTAAATTAGAAAAATTTAGCATAGCGTCTGCATGAGCAGAAATATAATTACCTGTAGCCATTTTATGTCCCGGATTACTAGCAGCTCCTTTCTCATTAAAAGTATGTTTTCTACCTCCTTGAACAGTAAATCTGGCACCTACTAGTGGTGAAAACCATTTACCTAAACTAGCTGAAGCTCCCCAAGTTAATCTTTCCGCAAGATTAGCTTCGTCTTGTTGAGTATCTCCAAAGTACATTGAAGCTCCTCCGCCTGCATTAGCGAACCAATTGTCCCAAAAACCGTTTGTTTTATAGCCTGCATTAGTTGCACCTTCTTGTGCATACATTCCTAAAGATGTCAGTGCTAAAGAAAAAACCAATATCGTCTTTTTCATATAAATTTAAATAAAAATTGTAGACAAATGTAAATGAAATATTAAATAAAAACAACTTTTTATCTGTAAAATTACTGTTTTTAAAAGAAGATGTTACATATTATAAAGTATCATTTTATTTTATTTAATATAAAAACAATTAAATAGAATAAATTATTTTGCAATAAATCTTTATTTATCAAAATATTAAAACTTAAGAATACTGAAACTTAGTTTTAATTAAATGTTTTATTTTATACTTTAGAATGATATCCAATAAAAGTTACATAATCAAAATAATATAATACCAAATTAATAAAATATCCCACAGGCGTAGAATATAAATAAGAAAGAAAATTCCAATGTACTAAAGATATTCCTGATAGTAAAAACAAAATATAGCAGTTTATTTTATTTAGATAAAGCTTAGAGCCAGTTTTTAGACAGAGATTTGAAAATTTAATAGTTTTTAAACTCAAAAATTCTAAAAACTTTATATCTGCTAAAAAATACATGATTAATGATGAACTAAACCATAAAAATATCCATCTCCCATAATCGCATCCCATTATGCATAGAAATAAAATCCCAGGAAGTTGAAGCAAAAATAGACTTAAAAATAATCTTCCATTTGAAAACTTTGAACTTCTATGAGGTGAAAGATTTAAGATTCTATAAATAAATGCTAATGATATGGAAACAGATAAAAAAATACCTAAAGGTACATAAACCCCAAATGAAAAATGATAGAATGAAGAAAAGAACATTTTTATTCCGGTTGAAAAAGGCCAGCCTAAAGCATTTATAGCCCATCCCTCTGTCATTTCTTTTGAATTATAAGGGAAATTTATTGAGCCCCAGGAGTCCCATATGATCATCCTAATTTTTTCATTACCTTTAAAATATAGACAAGCTAAAATAGAAATAAAATTAGGAAGTAGTAATATCAATGATTTTACCATTGAATTCAAAAACTTACTATTTTGATTAAAATTTATTCTAAATGCTAAAGAAATGATTATTGGAATTAATGCCCAAAAAATATAGCTTTCATGTATTAAGATAGCTAGAATTCCTAAAACGTTTATTAAAAGTAAATTTAATGTAAAATTTATTCTTGTGTTATAAATTAATTGAATGGTTGATATAAAAAACACTATTAATAAACAATCCTTTCTTATTACAAAATCAAAGATTATTGGTCCTCCTAATAAACAGGCGGATAATAACAATATAAATGGTATTTGAAATTTTTTCAAGTAATATAAAAAAAATAAACACACATATACATAAATAATTAAGCAAATCAAAATAACGGTATAATAGGGTTGAATAGAATATTTTTTACTCATAATCAGAAGTATGTGTCCTAATAGACCTCTTCTAACAAATCCTCCTTCATAATTTATTAAAAATTCTGAAATAACCCATGATTCTTTAGTATATCCACTTGATATATTAAAATATAGTGTTAATAATAAACACAAAAGAATTAAAAAATTAAATTTATTTGTAAGCAAGGCGTTTGTTTTATATAATAGTCTATACAAAATTACTAAAATATAACAATATTGAAATAATATATTACAATATTTGCATTAAATATATTATTTATATTCATAATTTAGATTAATTTAATGTGTTTATATCATTTATTTTCAAATAGTTGTACTTAGAATATAAAAGCTAAAAAAAAATATTTTTATATAAATAAATTATAAAAACCTACTATTATTGTTTCGTTCAAATGTTTATTTTATTGTTTAAAAGTTTCTTAATTGATATTTGAAGTTTCTAAAAAGTAAATTTTATTTAAACCTATATGAGTTTTACTTTTGCATATAATTTAAAAAATTGAATAAAGAGGAGTTAACTAAATTTATCAAATCAAAAGCCTTTGAATATTCTTTTTTAGACTGTGGAATATCGAAATCCGGTTTTCTCGAAGAAGAAGCACCTAATTTAGAATTATGGTTAAACAAAGGCTATCAAGGTAAAATGCATTACCTTGAAAAAAATTTTGATAAAAGGTTAAATCCCTCCTTATTAGTTGAAGGTGCAAAATCTGTTATTTCATTTTTATATAATTATTATCCTGAACATAAACAGAACTCAGATACATATAAAATTGCGAAATATGCGTATGGTAAAGATTATCATACAGTCATAAAAGAAAAACTTGGTCAGTTAGTCTTAGAAATTCAAAAACATATTGGAGAATTCACATATAGGGTTTTTACCGATTCAGCACCTGTAATGGAGAGAACTTGGGCAAAAAAGTCAGGTTTAGGTTGGATTGGGAAAAATTCACTGTTGCTATCTAAACAAAAAGGATCTTTTTTCTTTTTAGCTGAGATAATTTGTGATTTAGAGCTTGAGTATGATTATCCACTTAAAACAGATCATTGTGGGAGCTGCACCCGTTGCATAGATGCTTGTCCTACTCAGGCAATTGTTAAAAATGGAGTTATAGATGCAAATAAATGTATTTCATATCTTACCATTGAACTGAAAGACCAAATCCCAGAAGAATTTAAAGGTAAAATGCAGGATTGGATTTTTGGATGTGATGTATGTCAGGATGTTTGTCCTTGGAATAGATTTTCAAAACAGCATTCGGAGCCTCAATTTGAACCACCTCCGGAATTACTTCATTTTACTCGTAAAGATTGGCAGGATTTACAACAAGAAGCTTTTAGTAATCTTTTTAAAGGATCTGCTGTCAAAAGAACAAAATTTACAGGTTTTAAGAGAAATATTGATTTTAATAAAGATGAGTAATAGTTGGAAAAGCTTCTAACCGGAAGTTTAAAAACTACCTATAAAATTGTATCTTTGATCTCTTAAAAATTTAAAAATATTGAAATTTGCTAATGTTATCATTCCTTTATCCATAGATGGAGTTTTTACTTATCAGATACCTGATGAGTTAAAGGATGATATTTGCGTGGGACAACGAGTAGTGGTTCCTTTTGGAGGAAAAAAATTATATACTGCAATAGTTGAAGAAATACATAATCGAAAACCAGAACTTTACAAAACCAAGGAAATTTACTCTATATTAGAAGATTATCCCATGGTAATGTCTCAACAAATATCTTTTTGGAAATGGATTTCAGAATATTATTTATGTTCTTTAGGAGACGTGTACCGTAATGCATTTCCTTCAGCTCTTAAATTGGAAAGCGAAACATTTATAAGAAAGACTATAAAAGAGATTCCCTGGGAAGAATTAGATGAAAAAGAAACTTTTGTTATGCAGAGCCTGGAAATCAAAACCTCTATTAATTTAAAAGAGGTTGAAGCATTTCTTGCAAAAAAATATATCATACCAACTATAAGATCTTTATATGACAAAAATCTTTTAGAATTAGATGAACAGGTTATTGAAAAATACAAACCAAAAAAAATTACTTATCTTCAGCTAAACCCGGATTTTGATAATGCAGAAATATTTAAAAATGCACTTGCTGAAATTGATAGAGCCCCTAAACAAAGGGAAGCATTTTTGTTTTTTATCCAAATACAACAACAAAGAACCACTTATATTGAAAAAAAAGAATTAGTTGATAAATATTCACAAACAGTTGTAAAAGGTTTAGTTGAAAAACATTTTTTAGAAGAGTTTCAATTGCAAAAAGATAGAATGGAAGAATATGATGATAATATTGAAGATGCTTTCCAACTTTCTGAAGCGCAAACAAAATCATTACAGGAAATTGAGGAACAGTTTCAAAAATTTTCTACCGTAGTATTACATGGAATAACTGGTTCAGGTAAAACAGAACTATACTTTCAGCTGATTGAAAAACAAATTTCTGAAAATAAGAACTCTTTATTATTACTTCCTGAAATATCGATAACTACTCAGTTGGTAGGTAAAATACAGAAAAGATTTGGAGATGAAGTAGGTATTTATCATTCTAAACTTAGTCAGAACGAAAGGGTAGAAATTTGGAAAAATACCCTGAATAACAAATATAAAATTATTATAGGAGTTCGATCTGCAATTTTTTTACCTTTAAGTCAATTAGGTTTAATAATTGTTGATGAAGAACATGACAGTTCATATAAGCAAAACGATACAAGACCTTATTATCAAGCCAGAGATTGTGTTCAGATATTGGCAAAACAAAATAAATCAAAAATTCTTTTAGGCTCAGCAACTCCTTCAATGGAAAGTTTTTATAATCATGAGTTAGGGAAATTTGGTTGGGTTGAATTAAAAGAGCGTTTTGGTAAAATAAATTTACCGGAAACGGAAATGATTTCTTTAAAAAAACCGACTGTTTCTCCCAATATCTCATTAGAATTAAACGAAGAAATAAAAAAAAATCTGGAACAAAAACACCAGATTATATTATTTCACAATAGAAGAGGATTTTCTCCCATTTTGGAATGCAACAGTTGTGGTCATTCTCCAAGTTGCCCAAATTGTGATGTTTCACTGACTTACCATAAAGCAACTTCTGCATTAAGATGCCATTATTGTGGATATTCTATGGCATTACCCAATCGTTGTCCAAATTGTCACTCTCATTCGTTAGAAACAAAGGGTATTGGTACTCAGCAAATTGAGGAAGAAATTAAAATTCTTTTTCCTGAAGCGCGCGTAGCCAGAATGGATGTGGATACAATGAAGAAAAAACATGCGTATGAAATTTTATTTGAAAAAATGTTTTTGCATGAAATAGATATATTAATTGGTACTCAGATGGTTACCAAAGGTTTGGATTTTGCATCTGTACAACTGGTTGGAGTTATCCGAGCAGATTCTTTGCTTAATTTACCCAGTTTCAGAGCAGAAGAAAAAGCAATTCAGTTATTAACTCAGGTGAGTGGGAGAGCGGGTAGAAGAAAACAAGGGAAAGTACTTATACAGTCTTTTGAACCTGAAAATCCTTTTTATCTCTTTGTTAAAGAAAATAATTACGAGCTGGCAAAAGAAGCTATTTTACAGGATAGAAAAGAGTTTTTTTATCCACCCTATTTCAGGTTAATCGAAATAACATTTAAACATAAAAAACAGGAAAGAGTAAAAAATGTAGCTACGATTACAGGAGAATATTTAAGGAATTATATACAGGATCCATATATTTTGGGCCCGGAAGAAGGCCTTATACCTCGTATAAACAATCAATATATTTATAAATTATTAATTAAACATCCGTCAAATAAATCAACAAGAAATATTAAAACATATATTAAAGATATAATTGAAAAACTAATGCAGATTCAAGCATATCGATCCGTCAAAATTGATATAGATGTAGACCCTGTATAATTGGATTAATAGTTTTTTAGTATAAGTTAAATCATAAATTAATCATTTTTTATGGAGCTAGTCTGCTAACCACCCATTCACCATCCGTATTCAATTCATAAATAATTCGATCATGCAACCGATTGGGTCTTCCCTGCCAAAATTCTATTTGATTAGGTTTTACTAAGTATCCACCCCAATTTTCAGGACGTGTAAGTTCTTCTAAATGTTTTGTACTATTATCTAGATCTGAAAGTTTGTTTTCTAAGTATTCCCGATTGGGTATTACTTTGCTTTGCGGAGATGCCATAGCTCCCAATTGACTTCCGCGGGGGCGGGAATGAAAATAACCATCGGAAAGATTTTCAGCAAGTTTTTCTGCTTTACCATTAATAATAATTTGTTTTTCTAATACATCCCAAAAAAAATGCAAGCAGACTTGTGGGTTTTCAAGTATAGCTTTACCCTTTCTACTTAAATAATTGGTATAAAAAATAAACCCTTCCCAGGTAAATTGCTTTAAAAGAACCATTCGTGAACGAGGGATTAAATTATTTTCTATAGTGGTAATACACATGGCATTAGGTTCCGAGATTAAAGAACTGTTTTCAGCCATAAAATACCAGTCTCTAAACATTTCTATAGGGTTTTCTTTTAACTCAGATTCAAGCAAATAACCTGAATTATACACTTTTCTTTTATCAGATAGATCTTCCATAATGAAAAAATATGTAATTTTAGGATGTAAATTAAGTATACAATGAACTACAAAGGTAAATTATTAATTGCAAAACCTATTTTGAATGATTCCTTTTTTTCCAAAACTGTAATTTATATAACAGATTATGAAGAGAAAAGAGGGGCTGTAGGTTTTGTCCTTAATAAGACATACGAAAAAAAACTATCTGATTTAATTCCGGATGTTGAAACAGATATGACAGTATACGTAGGAGGGCCGGTTAATCAGGATCATTTATTTGTAATACATTCGCGTCCAGACGTAATACAAGGAGGAGTATCCATTAATGAGGATTTTTTCTGGTCAGGAGATTATGAGCAAATTAAAAATGCAGTTAACGACAAATTAATTAAAGAAGAAGAAATAAGATTTTTTCTGGGTTATTCCGGATGGGGGAAAAGACAATTAGAAGGAGAATTAAACAGAGAAGATTGGCTTGTAACAGATAGTGAAAAAGTTAATATACTAAAATGGGATGAGAATATTTGGAAAAATCAATTAATTAAGATTGATAAAACAAATATTATTTGGGTTAACTCACCCGCTAATCCTGAATTGAACTGAAATATTAATTTTTGATTAATTTTTTTATTGTAAATAATTGTCAAACAGATATCCTGAAATAAATCATAAGCATTTAATAAATAAGTTAAATTATTAACAAAAATAAATTTATATATTGCTACATAATAAGTATAACTATTATGAGAAATATATATTATGTAATTTTTTCTTTAATAATTCTGATTTCATCATCGGTGTATCAAAGTTGCTCATCAAGTGATGATGGACAAAATGAAACTGATAATTTTTCCATTTCATTATCTACTGTAAATATATCTTCTATTGCTACAACGGTAAAATTAAATATAACCACAACGCAACAGTGGTATATAACCGTTGATGAAAAAGACAGAACTTGGGTTTCATTTTCAGCAGATCAAGGGGTAGGTAACTCAACAGTTAATATATCAGTAGATGCAAACAGTACATCAGAAAGCAGGAGTGCTATTATATCAGTTTCAAACGGATCTAATGATTTAAAAGTACGTTTAACCCAAGAGCCGAATCCGGGAACAGATACGGGAAATTTAGGTTGGGTAGAATTGCCTGAAAGAAAAAATTTAACAAACACAATGTTTGTAAGGCATTCTTTACCAGATAATCCGACCATTCGTAACTATTCAATGTTATATGATACAGAACAAAAGGTTGCTTATTGGGTGGCATATCCCATGCACTCATCTTATATAGGAAGCTCTGGTCGAACAGATGCCTGGGATTTTGATCCAAATATATCTCAAAGTCAACAAGCTTCTTTGTTTAAAGGTATTTCTGGTTATGACAGAGGGCATCAGATACCGAGTGCAGATAGGACAAGTTCAAAAAATAATAACAAAACGACTTTTTATTTTTCAAATATGACTCCCCAAAATAAGGATCTTAATCAAAAGTTGTGGGCAAATCTTGAAAATAAAGTACGAACCTGGACTTACCAATGCGATACATTGTATGTAGTTACAGGTGCTATGATTACATCATCCACAGACTCAAAAATCAATTATGCGTATGATAATAATAAAAATAAAATAGCAATTCCCAAATATTATTTTAAAGCTTTACTCAAAAGAACCAAAAATAATTTTACTTCAATTGCATATAAAATGGATAATGTTTCACCAACAAATAACACAAATTTTAAACTTTATCAGCTCACAGTAAAAGAGTTAGAAGATTTAACAAATTTTGTATTCTTTCCAAAAATAGCAGAAGAAATTAAAAATTCCATAGATGAAAATCAATGGAAATAAAAAAAAGGAGCTGTAATAAGCTCCCTTTTATTTTTATAAGTATTTAAAACTTTGTTCGTTTTTAATATTTTTCAAAGAATAATAAATCATTTTAATAACGTTTTCCACATCATTTTTATGAACCATTTCTACTGTAGTGTGCATATAGCGCAAAGGAAGGGATATAAGAGCTGAAGGAATTCCACCGTTGGAATAGGCAAACGCATCAGTATCTGTTCCGGTTACACGGCTACAGGCATTCCTTTGAAAAGGAATATTATTTTTTTCAGAAGATTCAATAATCAGTTCCCGTAAATTATTTTGAATTGCTGGTGCATAAGATATTACAGGACCACTACCACATTTTATTTCCCCATGTTTCTTTTTATCTATCATAGGTGTTGTAGTATCATGAGTTACGTCTGTAACAATAGCAACATCGGGTTTAATTGTCTGAGTAATCATTTCAGCTCCTCTAAGTCCTACTTCTTCCTGAACTGAATTTGTTATATATAAACCGTAACTAAGTTTATCATTATTTTCTTTAAGTAAACGGGCTACTTCAGCAATCATAAATCCACCCACACGATTGTCTAATGCCCGGCAAACAAAATAGGAATCATTCAAAATGAAAAATTCATCTGGGTAAGTTATAATACACCCAACATGGATTCCTAAATCTTCCACTTCTTTTTTAGAAGAAGCACCGCAGTCAACCCATATAGTTTCTACCTTAGGAGCTTCCTCAACCCCAGTATAATTTCTTGTATGAATTGCTGGCCAACCAAAAACACCTTCAACCAATCCTTTTTTAGTATGTATGTTTACTTTTTTAGAAGGAGCTATCATATGATCAGAACCTCCATTTCTGACAACATAGATCAAACCTTCCTCAGTAATATAATTAACAAACCAGGATATTTCATCTGCATGAGCCTCTATAACTACTTTGTATTTTGCTTTAGGATTTATGACCCCATAAGCGGTACCATAATTATCTGTTTGAATAACATCTACATAAGGTTTGATGTAATCTATCCATACTTTTTGACCTTCACTTTCAGCACCGGTTGGAGATGGAGTATTGAGATATTTTTCTAAAAATTTTATCGATTTTTTATTTATTATACTATCTTTCATCAGAGTTGTAATAATTTATTTCTACAAAAATAGTAAATTTGGGAATAATTTTTGTGTATTTTCTTTTTAATGAAACTCACTGTATTAATAAAGGTTTTCTTTTTATTTATTTTCAGCTTATATAAAGCACAGGAAGTTTTACCGCTATCTGAAAATCAAGATTCAATATCTAATTATTCCTTCGATCCTGAAAAAATTATTAAAGAAGAAGCGACAGATTTTAAATCATATGAAGATAGTATATCTATTGATCTTAAATTAATTAATGTCTCAAGCCTTCCAAAATTTAACAATCAATTAGACAGATACCAGTATAATCGATTAAAAAAGAAAGTATACAATCTATACCCCTATTTGGAATTAGCCGTAAAAGAATACAATAACTTACAAGATTCAATTAAGTTAGATAATAATAGTTCTGATTTTAAAAAATATATAAAAAAAAGGCAGAAGGAACTTTCAGAAAAATACGAAATACAATTGAAGAAATTAACAAAGTCTGAAGGTAAAATTTTTTCTAAACTCATGTACAGATCTACAGGTAAAAGTGTTTATGACATTATTAAAGAATTAAAAAACGGATGGTCTGCATTTTGGTGGAATGCTAAAGCAGGAGCATTTGATATAGATTTAAAAGAACCTTTTGATCCTTATCATATCAGAGATGATGCTTATGTTGAATCTATACTGATAAGAGCCTACGAATTTGGTGATTTAAAACCAATTGTAGGATCAAAAAACCAAATTCAATAAAAGTAAGAATGACAGCTATAATTTAGAACAATCCTAACTTCCATCTTTTTTATTACAAACATTTTGCTATCGAATATACTTAATGTATTTTTGACAGATTTTAATTACAAGGGTAAATAAATTATGAAGAAAATTCTTGCTCTATTATTTTCTACGAAAACAACAGCAGTTATGCTTGTTATCTATGCGGTATCAATGGCTTGTGCCACCTTCGTTGAGAATGACTACGGTACACCTACAGCCAAAGCACTAATATATAATGCCAAATGGTTTGAGTTAGTAATGCTGATACTTATTTTAAATTTTATTGGAAATATGCAAAAATATCAGTTGTGGAAACTTAAAAAATGGCCGATTCTCGTTTTTCACCTTGCATTTATTTTCATTTTTATTGGCGGTGCAATTACTCGTTACATTAGCTATGAAGGAACTATGCACATTCGTCAAGGTGAGAAAAGTAATGAAGTAATTTCAGAGGCAACATTTTTTAAAGTTCAAATAGCCAATGCACAAGGAGAAACAAGAGCTTATCAAGATGTACCCTTTACACTGACCTCAAAAAATATTCCCATACTGTTAAAACCTTTTCAAAAAGATTTTAAAGCTCAATACGATTTTTACGGAAAGAAAGTCAGAGTTAAAACTATTGACTATATACCTAGGGCACAGGATTCCGTTCAATTTTCTAATACTGGAAAACCCATTCTTCACATTGTAACTATTGGTGAAGGGGGAAGAGAAAACGTGTATATAGAAGAAGGTTCAGCAAGACAGGTTCAAAATGCAACCATTAGTTTCAATGCACCCATGCCTCAAGCTATTAATATAACCATAAAAAATGGTGAGATGTCACTTACCTCGCCTATGATGGGTAGACGCTTAATTATGGCAACACAAGAAGAAGTAGCTGTTGATGGAGAAGATAAAATCCAACAGTTACATTTAGCGAGTTTATATCAGTTTCCCAATGCAAGTTTTGTTGTTCCCCAGCCACCCAAACAAGGTAAAATTATATATTTTGAAGGAGATAAAAATAAAAACCAGAGTTCCCCTGATTTAATATTTATGGAAGTTTCAACTGATAAAGAAACCCAAAATATTTCATTTTATGGTAAAAAAGGAATGACTGGAGTTCAAAAGCAGGTTTTATTAGACAACTTACTAGTTTCAGTAGGATATGGAGCTAAAATATATAAAACAGAACCATTCTATTTGAAACTGGATGAATTTATCATGGAACGATATCCGGGAAGTAATAGTCCCTCTTCTTACGAATCTAAAGTTTCAATAATTGATGAAGGTAAAGAAACTCCTTACAAAATATACATGAATCATATTCTTAATTATAAAGGATATCGTTTTTTCCAGTCTAGCTTTGATCAGGATTTAAAAGGAACCATTCTTTCCGTTAATCACGATTTCTGGGGGACTACTGTGACTTATATAGGATATGCTTTACTTATTTTAGGAATGTTTGTTACCCTATTTTGGAAAGGGACACGTTTCTGGAAATTAAATGATCAATTGAAAAAGATTTCACAAAATAAGAAAACATACCTAATTTTATTACTGTTAAGTAGTTTATTATTATCTTCTCAGACCATAGATATGCATGGAACAGAAGATGGAAAAATAAAAAAAGAAACAGTTATAAAAAATTCTAACGATACTCATGTTCATTCTGATGGAACCGTACATAGTAACAATGAAATTTATACTCCCGAAGTAGAACCTACAGCAGAAAATGCTCACAACCATCCTAAACAGGAAAAAAGTTCTTCAATTCCGGCAACACCGTTGGATCCGAAAATCTTTGCAGAAAGCATTAAAATACCCAAAGAACATTCGGATGAATTTGGTTCACTTTTAGTTCAGTCATTTGATGGAAGAATTGAACCTGTAAATACATTAGCACTTGAAATACTAAGAAAACTACATAAAAGCAATAATTTCTATAATCTGGATGCAAACCAGTTTTTAATATCTATATCTATAGATCCTATGAGTTGGGCGCAAGTTCCTTTAATAAAAATAGGTAACAGGGGCGGAGATGAGCTCAAAAAACGTGTTAAAGCTGATGATGAAGGGTATACAACTCTAATTAACTTATATCCTGCAGGTTCAGATGGAAATCCACGATTTATTTTAGAAGAAGATTTCAAAAAAGCCTTTGCTAAAAAACCGGCAGATCAATCCAATTATGATAAAGAAGTAATTGAAATTAATGATAAGTTACAAGTAATGGAAGCATTAATAGCTGGTTTGTACTTACGTTTTATTCCTCTACAAAATGATCCGAATCATACCTGGACTTCGTGGATAACTTCAGACTTTAAGGAAAATGATATTGCTTTAGATCTGATAGGAGGTTACTTCAAATCAGTAATTAGTGCTGAAGAAACAGGAAATTGGGGAACTGCAGATAAACAGCTTCAGGTTGTTTCAGAATATCAGCATAAATGGGGAGGACAAGTGATTCCTTCTGACGCTAAAGTGAAATGGGAGATTAGATACAACAACTGGGATGTATTTTTTAAGATGATGATTTTGTATGCTATCGTTGGTACATTGTTGCTAATAGTAGCTTTTGCAAAACTATTTTTGACAAAGCTGAAAACCATTTCAATTTTTGAGTACATATTGCTTGGAATTATATTTATAGGATTTATTATACATGGTCTTGGATTAGGAGTTCGGTGGTTTGTATCCGGACATGAACCTTGGTCTAATGGATATGAAGCTGTTATGTTTATAAGCTGGATAGGAGTATTAGCCGGATTTTTACTTTATAAAAACCGCAACGGATTTATTCCGGCTGCAGGATGTTTGGTAGCAGTAATTTTAATGGGATTTGCACATGGTGGAGACCAGATGAATCCGCAGATTACTCCGCTGGTTCCGGTATTAAAATCGTATTGGCTGATGATACACGTGGCAGTAATTACCTCTAGCTACGGTTTTTTTGGACTGAGTGCACTCATAGGAACTGTTGTATTACTCTTATTTATAATTAATAACAAGAGAATATCACACAAAGTAGAAGATTCAATAAGAGAATTAACTATTGTAAACGAAATATCTTTAACCATTGGTATATTTCTTTTAACTATAGGTACATTTTTAGGAGGTATTTGGGCAAATGAAAGTTGGGGGCGTTATTGGAGTTGGGATCCCAAAGAAACCTGGGCCTTTATTTCCGTTATTATTTATGCTGTTGTATTGCATTTAAGATTAGTTCCCGGTTGGAGAGGCAGATATATTTTCAACTTACTTTCCCTACTTGCATTTTCTTCAGTTATTATGACTTATTTTGGTGTTAACTATTATTTATCCGGTCTTCATTCCTATGCACAAGGTGATCCGGTTCCAATACCTTTATGGGTGTATATTGTTATAGTAATCGTAATTATTTTGGCTATAGTTTCATATATATTGCATAATCGAAACTTCAAAGAAGTAAAAAAAGTTTAATACAAATGCGTAATTTCAGTTCAGAAATAAAGTACAGGACAGCACGAAGCGGAGGAAAGGGAGGTCAAAACGTTAATAAAGTTGAGACAATGGTAGAAGCTATATGGATTGTAAAAAATTCCCTGTTTTTTTCCGAAGAAGAGAAAGAGCGTATTCATTTAAAATTGGTTAACCGCATTAATAAAGATGGCGAATTATTAGTAAGAAGCTCTGAAAGCAGATCGCAATTGGAGAATAAAGAAATAGCAACAAAAAAAATCATTGAGCTTGTAGATGTATCTCTTTATATACCTAAAAGCAGAAGACCTTCCAGAAGAACCAAATCATCTATTGAGAAAAGGCTTTCTTTCAAGAAAAAAGTTTCTGAAATAAAAAAGTTAAGAAATAAAAATAATTGGTAGTTGAATGCCTTTTACATAATTGCAGATAAAAAAAAATCTTTTTCAATAAATTCGGGAATTATCTTTACATTTGTAAGTTATGTACTGACAGATATAGCTCTTCAAAACTTACAAAAGTCAATACTATAAGACAGACTTTGTCTTTCTACTTGAAAGATATATTATAAAGTGAAACATAATTGATAAAATTCTACTGATAATTTTAATAGAGAATATTATCAGTTTTAAAATATTTATTTACTATACAGATTAAAAGAATGGAGTACAATACTCAAAGAAAAAAATTAATTATTCCGGAATACGGAAGACATATTCAACAGTTAGTCGATCATTGTCTGACTATTGAAAAAGATGAAGAGAGAAATAAATTCGCAAGATCTATAATAGAAGTAATGGGAGATTTAAATCCACATTTAAGGGATGTTCCCGATTTTCAACACAAGTTGTGGGATCAGCTCTTTATAATGTCTGAATTTAAGTTGCAAGTTGAATCTCCGTATCCCATACCTACACATGCCGAATTAAACGTTCCTCCAAAAAAAATGGAATATCCGGCAAACGAATCCAAATACAGATATTACGGAACAAATGTTAAAAAAATGATTGATGTTGCCAGAACATGGGAAGATGGTGATATGAAAGACGGGTTAAAATATGCCATTGCCAATCAAATGAAAAAAAATTACCTGAAGTGGAATAAAGATCAGGTAGAAGATGAAGTGATATTCAATCATTTAGAAGAATTATCAGATGGGAATCTTAAAGCCAATGAAGGAGAATCTTTAATGCATGTAGTTATTCAGAATAATCATAATAGCTATAGTAACAACAATTCCAGTTATTCTAATAATAAAAATAAGAACAGAAATAACAATAATAATAATAATAATAATAATAATAACAGGAATAATAACACTAATAACAATAACTACAAAAATAAAAACAAGAATAATAACAACAATTATTTAAAAAAAAATAATAAGTAATGAATACGTTTCAGATTGTCGGAGGTAAGAAACTTTCCGGCGATTTTTATCCTCAGGGTGCAAAAAACGAAGCTTTACAAGTAATCTGTGCAGTTTTATTAACATCCGAACCTGTTAGAATTAAAAATATTCCGGAAATTCAGGATGTTCTTAAACTGATTGAAATATTAAAAACTGTAGGTGTAAAAGTATCCCGAAATGCCAAAGGTGACTATACATTTTGTTCTAATGGAATAGACTTTGACTTTTTAAAAAGTAAAGAATTTCGTAAAAATGGTGCTCAGTTAAGAGGATCAATTATGTTGCTGGGACCATTATTGGGAAGATTCAAAGAAGCCTACATACCAATACCGGGAGGCGATAAAATTGGTCGTAGAAGACTGGACACACATTTTCAAGGTTTCATAAGTTTAGGAGCTAAGTTTGAATACGATGATGATGAAAAATTTTATTCAGTTACAGCCGATGAACTGAAAGGAAGTTATATGCTTTTAGAAGAAGCATCTGTAACAGGTACTGCAAACGTAGTTATGGCATCAATTTTAGCAAAAGGTCAAACGCAAATATACAATGCAGCCTGCGAACCCTATATACAGCAATTATGCAAAATGCTCAATTCAATGGGTGCAAAAATTGAAGGTATTGGTTCTAATCTTCTCACGATACAGGGAGTAACAGAACTTAAAGGTACCGAGCACACCATACTTCCTGATATGATAGAAATTGGAAGTATCATCGGTTTGGCAGCAATGACTAAATCTGAGATTACCATAAAAGATGTTAGCTGGGAAAACTTAGGGAACATACCAGATACATTCAGGCGGTTAGGGATTGAAATAAATAGGAAAGGCGATGATATGCATATCCCTGAACAAGAGCATTACAAAATCCAAAATTTTATTGATGGCTCTATACTTACCATTTCAGATGCCCCCTGGCCAGGTTTTACCCCAGATTTATTAAGCATTGTATTGGTAGTTGCTACTCAGGCTAAAGGTAGTGTTCTGATTCATCAGAAAATGTTTGAAAGCAGACTCTTTTTTGTAGATAAATTAATTGATATGGGAGCTCAGATAATACTATGTGATCCGCATAGAGCTACTGTTATAGGTTTAAATCAGGAAGCTCCTTTACGAGCAACTATGATGACATCTCCCGATATACGTGCCGGCATCGCTTTACTAATAGCTGCTATGTCAGCCAAAGGTACAAGTCAGATACATAATATTTATCAGATTGACAGAGGATATGAAAATATTGATGAACGCTTAAAAGCTTTAGGAGCAGATATTCAGAGAATAAAAGTCTAATAGTTAATATGCACGGTAGTTTTCGACTTAAACTTTCAATAATTATTGCAGTCTTCAATAGAAAAGATGAACTTCAGGACTTGTTAAATAGTCTTGTAAAACAGTCCGATAAAGATTTTGAAGTAGTAATTGTTGATGACGGTTCCTCAGAAAAATTAGAATCTTGTGCTTTAAAATATTCTGATAAACTGGATATAAAATATTTTTACAAAGAAAATTCCGGAGCAGGATTGGCTCGTAATTACGGTGTAAGACTTGCCTCCGGAAATTATTTTATTTTTTTGGATTCCGATTGTATTGCTCCAGATAATTACATATATAAAGTTCGGGCTAACCTCATATCAAAATATGTGGATGCTTTTGGAGGAGCAGATTCAGCGGATGCAAGTTTTAATAATTTACAAAAAGCAATTTCGTATTCTATGACTTCGCTTTTAACTACCGGAGGAATTAGAGGGAATAAAAAATCAGTGGATAAGTTTCAACCCAGAAGTTTTAATATGGGAATTTCAAAAGAAGCTTTTCAAGTAACCGGAGGTTTTTCAGAACTGAGGATTGGAGAAGATCCGGATTTAAGTTTAACTTTATGGGAAAAAGGGTTCCAAACACGTTTTTTCAACGATTGCAAAGTTTTTCACAAAAGAAGAACCTCATTAAAAAAATTTTCTAGGCAAGTGTATCATTTTGGAATAGCGCGTCCTATTTTAAATTTACGACATCCTGAATATGTCAAATTAACATTTTGGTTTCCCAGCTTGTTTTTTATCTATACTATAGTTTCTTTAAGTTTACTGTTTTCTTACTATACTAATTTACCTTTTTTAGTAAAAGTTTTAGCCACCGTTCCGTTTTTATTTTTAAGTATATATTATGCATTGATTTTTATAGACTCAACAATTAAAAATAAAAGTATTCAAGTCGGATTTTTGTCAATTGTTACAACATTTATACAATTTTTTTCCTACGGATTTGGCTTTCTAAGATCATATATTGCTTTAAATATTTTAAAAATTAGTCCGGAAAAAGCATTTCCTTCACATTATCATACCCAATCTTAGTTAAAAGAAGCTTTATTACTTAGTTTAACAAGCCTTCCTTCAGAAGTAATGATTTGTTTACCATCATTATAAGAAGTTTTATAGTATAAAGTTTTACCATCTGTTCTTTCCATAGTAACCGTTATTCCTCCGTTTTCATTAATAAATTTTTTAAATTTATCTTTTCGGGCTTCCTTGCTTGGAAAGAATAAAACATAGCTACAATCATCGAGCCATCGAACTTTCTTGTAACTTTCAGTTCCATTGGAAATTTCCAGTTGTTTTTCACCGTTTCTAATAATAATTGAAATGCTACCCGTGTTTGTATCAATATTTCGAAACTCACCTTTTGAGAAATCCAGACAATTTAAATTTTTTTGCTGAGAACTGGCAAAGCAAGATATCAACAAAAAGAGAAATAGTAAACGATTAATTTTCATAGTCCAAATATATTAATTTTTTCAATAAGAATCATGGATTTTCAAGCTATATTAAGAAGCTAAAACGTTGTTTATTCAATAAAAAAATAGTAATTTTACACACTTATACTATTTAAAAATAAATATATAAATATGACAGGAGAAGGGGAAAAATTAATTCCTATTAACATTGAAGATGAGATGAAATCATCTTATATAGATTATTCAATGTCTGTAATAGTTTCCAGAGCATTACCTGATGTAAGGGATGGATTAAAACCCGTACACAGAAGGGTTTTATTTGGAATGTATGAATTAGGTGTATCTTCAAACAGTGCCTACAAAAAATCTGCCAGAATTGTAGGGGAAGTAATGGGTAAATATCACCCGCACGGAGATTCCTCAGTGTACGATACCATGGTACGTTTAGCCCAGGAATGGTCTATGCGCTATCAGTTAGTAGACGGTCAGGGGAATTACGGTTCAGTAGACGGAGATCCACCTGCTGCAATGCGTTATACAGAAGCAAGATTAAAAAAGATTTCAGAAGAAATTCTTTCAGATATAGATAAAGATACGGTGGACACTCAACTTAATTTTGATGATACTTTAGAAGAACCTAAAGTAATGCCTACCCGTATACCCAATTTATTAATTAATGGAGCCTCAGGGATTGCTGTTGGTATGGCTACCAATATGGCACCGCACAATATTTCAGAATCCATTGATGCTATCTGTGCATACATTGATGATAAAGAAATAACCATTGAGGGACTGATGAAGCATATTAAGGCTCCTGATTTTCCTACCGGAGGTACTATTTACGGATATGAGGGAGTTAAATCTGCATTCGAAACCGGAAGGGGACGAATTGTTCTTAGAGGAAAAGCCAACTTTGAAGAAGTTCATGGCAGAGAAGCAATTATAGTGACAGAAATACCCTATCAGGTAAACAAAGCAGATATGATTTCCCGTACTGCCGAACTGATAAAAGAAGATAAACTTCAGGGTATTTCAGAAATCAGGGATGAATCGGATAGAAAAGGAATGAGAATCGTTTATATCCTAAAAAACGATGCAATTCCTAATGTTGTTTTAAATCTTTTGTATAAATATACAGCACTTCAGACATCATTCAGCGTTAATAATATAGCCCTGGTCAAAGGGAAACCGGTACAGCTGAATTTAAAAGATATAATTCATCATTTTGTAGATCACAGGCATGATGTAGTTGTTAGGCGTACCCAGTATTTATTAAGAAAAGCTGAAGAAAGAGCTCATATTCTCGAAGGATTTATGAAAGTAATCGCTTCGCAGGATACTTTGGATTTGGCAATCAAAATCATCAGAGAAAGTTCTAACCCGTCGGAAGCTAAATCTGGTTTAATTGAAGCATTTGAACTTTCTGAAATTCAAGCTCAGGCCATTTTGGATCTTCGTCTGGCTCGATTAACCGGTATGGAGTTAAACAAAATCAGAGATGAATATGAGGCCATAATGAAAGAAATAGAGTACTTAAAAAGTATTCTTAACGATGAAGTGTTACGTTACCAGATAATCAAAGAAGAGCTGGTAGAGGTTAAAGAAAAATATGGAGATGAAAGACGTACGGATATAGATTTTGCCGGCGGAGAAATGAGCATAGAAGATATAATTCCAGATGAAAAAGTTGTACTTACAATTTCAAAAATGGGTTATATTAAAAGAACTTCTTTATCAGAATACAGAACCCAATCAAGAGGTGGAGTAGGTAATCGTGCGGCTTCAACCAGAGATGAAGACTTTTTGGAATACGTTGTTTCTGCGACTGCTCACCAGTACATGCTGTTTTTTACCGAAAAAGGAAAATGCTTTTGGCTAAGAGTTTTTGAAATACCCGAAGGTTCCAAAGCAGCCAAAGGAAGACCTATTCAGAATTTAATAAATATTGAATCGGACGATAAAATTAAAGCTTACATTTTAACTCACGATTTGAAAAACGAGGAGTATACCAATAATACTTTCTTAGTTATGGTTACTCAAAAAGGAACAGTAAAAAAGACAACTCTTGAGGCCTATTCCCGACCAAGATCGAACGGTATCAATGCGATTAATGTTCGTGAAGGAGATACATTAGTAAGCGCCAGTCTTACCTCAGGAAATGATGAGATAATGATTGCTACCAAATATGGAAAAGCAATTCGTTTTCCTCAGGAAAAATTAAGATCCATAGGAAGAAATGCATCAGGTGTAAGAGGAATAACCTTAGGCGACGAGACAGATGAAGTTATCGGAATGGTTATTATTTCAGAACCTGAAAGCGATACCATATTGGTAGTTTCAGAACAAGGTTACGGTAAAAGAACTCATGCAGATGCCTATCGAATCACCAATCGGGGAGGAAAAGGAGTTATAACCTTAAATATTACAGATAAAACAGGTAATCTGATTGCTATTCAAAAAGTAACTGATGAAAATGATTTAATGATAATAAATAAATCAGGAGTTGCTATACGTATGTCTGTGGAAGAACTCAGAGTAATGAGTAGAAATACACAGGGAGTCCGATTAATAAATTTAAAGAAAAACGACGAAATTGCTGCCATAACGAAAATTGAAAAAGAAGAAGGAGTAGACGAAGATGAAAACGGTGAATATATTGATGAAGGTAATGTTAATCCTTCAGATGTAACCGAAGAAAATTCTTCTATACAGGATGATGCAAACACAGAAGTAACAGAATAATTTTTATAATTTATTATGATATGAAAAAAATTACAATATCATTACTTACTCTTATGGCTTTGTTCTCGTTTGGACAGGATAAAGAAATAAAAGATGCTTTTAATGCATTTGAAGGAGGTAACAAATCTCAGGCACAGACTCTTATTCAACAGGCTGACCCTTTAGTTAATACTAAAATTTCATCTATTGAACCAGAACTATATGCCAAATATCTTTATGTTAAAGGAGCTACTTATTTAGATCAGGGTAAAACGCTCGAAGCAGCAAAAGTTTTGGCAGAACTCTCTAAATATGAGAAGGGACCGATTTATTCCTTGAAAAATAAAAATACCAAAGAAAAAGCTTTTGTTTTATCTAAAGAACAAGCAGATAAATTAGTTTCTGAAGGATTTTCCGGTTTAAAAGAAACGAAATCAGGAACAGATTATTTAAATAAACTATTACCGGTATTAGAACAAAAAAGGCAAGCATCTGTAACCAAAGCAACGGATGAGTATAATTCAAAAGATTTTGAAAAATCTGCTGAAGATTTTCTTGAATCACATTATCTGACTAAAGCTGCGGGAGTAGATGATGATGTTTATAAATATTATGCTGCCGTTTCTTATCATGCTGCAAACAATAGTGCTAAAGCCTTGGAATTATATAAAGAGCTTATTAATGAAGGCTATACAGGTGTAAGAAATACTTATTCTGCTTTAAATAACAAAAAAGAAAGAGTAACATTATCCGAAAATGATTATAATCTACTGAAAAAAGCACCAAGTGCTGATTATACAGATTTAAAAATTGAATCTACTCCTTCTGTAGAGGCAGATTTGTATAATTATGCAGTTTCTTTACTTACAGCCGATAAAAAGTATTCAGAAGCCTTATCTTTAGCAGAAAAAGGACTGACTAAATTTCCTACAGATACCAATTTAAGTTCTCAGGTAGGAGAACTGTATTATCAGACCGGAAATACTCAGAAATATGTAGACAGGTTAAAAGAATCTGTGCAAAAAAATCCAAATGATTATGTTTCTTTATACAACTTAGGAGTTATATACAGTAAAGATGAAAAAACATATGATCTAGCAAAAGAATATTATAATAAAGCAGTTTCAGTTAAACCGGATTATACAGCAGCCTATTTCAATTTGGCAGCGTTAGCCCTTGAGCCGGATAAAGAGATTGTTAATAAATTAAATAATTTAACAACATCTAAGGAGGATCAACAGAAATACGATGCACTGACGGTTGAAAGAAAGAAAATGTTTTTTAAAGCTCTCCCTTTCCTGGAAAAAGCTCATGAACTGGAACCTAAAGACAAAGCAGTTTATCAGGCTTTAGAAAATGCTTATAAAGTTCTCCAGAAAAGAGATAAATTAGATCAGTTAAGAAAAGAAAATAATTAATAATTTTTCTTATTAATAAAAAGACAAAAGGCTATTTTAATAGCCTTTTGTCTTTTTTTCTATTTAAAAATTTGTGCACGATATTTGTACTTATTAAATTATAAATAAAATAAAGTAAAAAATATGAAAAAAGGTTGTATCATAGGAGGAGGAATATTTCTTGTATTGGCTGTAATAGGAATAGCTTTAGTAGGATACTGGATTTCTATGAGTAATCGTATTGTTGAGTTAGATAATGATTCTAAACAAAAATGGGGAAGCGTAGAAAGTGCTTATCAAAGAAGAGCAGATTTAATACCTAGTTTGGTTGCAACTGTCAATAAAGCTACCAATTATGAAAGAGAAACATTGACATCAGTTGTGGAAGCTAGAGCTAAAGCTACTTCTGTTCAAATAGATCCATCTAATCTTACTCCTGAAAAATTGGCAGAGTTTCAACAAGCTCAGGCAGGAGTTGGTTCAGCTTTAAGCAGGTTATTAGTATCTATTGAAAGATATCCTGATTTAAAAGCTAATCAAAGTATACTATCATTTCAAAACCAGTTGGAAGGTACTGAAAACAGAATTAAAATTGAAAGAGACAATTATAACGCTACTGTAACAACTTATAACAATTATATACAAAAATTTCCGGGAAGTATTATTGCCGGTATGAAAGGTTTAAAAGAAAAAGGAATGTTTAAAGCAGATGCAGGAGCAGAAAAAGCACCCAATGTTAATGAACTTTTAAACGGTAAATAATTTATTGAATAAAACATCACGATATGCTTTTTACTCCGGAAGATGAAAAACAAATAATCGAAGCCATTCGATTGGCTGAGACTATGTCGACCGGCGAAATACGGGTGCATTTAGATCAAAAACTTGAAGGAGATCCATTAGCTAAAGCCCAGGAGATTTTTTATAAAATAGGAATGGATAAAACGAAGGATAAAAACGGGATTTTATTTTATGTTTCCGAGAATAGGAAGCAAGTTGCTGTGATAGGAGATCAAAATATACATACTTACGTTAAACAGGCTTTTTGGGATCAGATTTTAAATGAAATTGTATCAGATTTTAAAAATGGATTTTATAAAGAAGGTCTGACTAAAGCTATTAATAAAACCGGAATTAAATTGAAAAAATATTTTCCACATAATGGAAAAACAATTAAAAACGAACTTCCTGATGAAATTTCACGATAAAATTAAGTTACTTTTATTAACTTTTTCTATTTTCTTAGGAACTTTTGTTTCTGCGCAGAGTGAATTTAAAATTCCAGATGCCCCTTCTAAAATTTATCCGGTTAATGATTATGCCAATGTTTTATCAGAACAGCAAAAAGATTTTATTAATAAGAAATTAATAGCATACAGTGATTCTACATCTACAGAAATCTTAGTTTGCACAGTAAAGACTATAAATGGAGACGATATAAATTTTGTAGGAGCTAGATGGGGTGAAAAGTGGAAAATAGGCCAAAAAAAATCTAATAATGGTATTGTGTTATTAATCGCTACGGATGATCATAAACTCACCATTCAGAACGGAAGAGGAACGGAAGATGCTATGACAGATATGATGTCGGGTATTATTATCAATCAGTATATGGTTCCTTATCTGAAAGAAAACAATTTTTATGAGGCTATTAATTCCGGGACTGATCAGATTATAAATGTGTTACAAGGTAAATTTAAAGCTAAAAAAAGTGCTGAAAATGAAGATGATTTTTCTGGATTAATGGTAGCTATTATTGTATTTGTAGTAATTATGTTTATAGTTTTTATAAGTTCTGGAGGAAACAATGGAGGAGGAACCTACTACGATAGAAATGGGAAAAGACGTAAAAATGATGATGATTTTTGGGGTGGAATTGGTGGCGGATTCTTAGGTGGCGGATTTGGAAGTAGTCGTGGAGGAAGTTCCGGAGGCGGATTTGGCGGATTTGGTGGCGGAGGAAGCTTTGGCGGTGGCGGATCAAGTGGAAGTTGGTAATTAATTAAAATATTAAAAAAAGAAGCGTAAGGCTTCTTTTTTTTGAACTATGAAATTGATAGTTATTTTTATTGAATATTGAGTTCCTAATGAATTAATACATTATGTTAAAACTTAAATATATATTTATATTATGCTTATTTTGCATAATTTCCGGTTGTGCTACAACTAAAAATAGAGAGAAAAATCGGGAGTATGAATTTCAGGATGAAATGGAAATTTATTATGAGTATGACTACGAACAATATGATTATGATGATTTTGATAGAGGATAATTTTATATCCTCTATCGATATATATATATTACTGTAACATTTGTTGCGCTTTAGCCAATCCTTCAATAAGTTTATCTATGTCTTCATAAGAAGTATATATAGCAAAAGATGCCCGCACAGTACCTGATATTTCGAAGCGTTTCATTATCGGCTGGGCACAGTGATGACCTGTTCTGACAGCTATACCTTGCTTATCAAGAATAAAACCAACATCAGAAGAATGAATGTTGTCTATATTAAAATTGAAAGAGACTGCACCTGCTCTTTGATTTGCTTCTGAGGCATACACAGTAAGATTTTCTATAGATTTCAATTGATCTGTTGTATAGTTCAATATATCTTCTTCATGCTTTCTGATATTTTCAACTCCTATATTCTGCATAAATTCAATTGCTTTTTTCAAAACTATATTGCCGGCAATATTAGGAGTTCCTGCTTCAAATTTAAAAGGAAGACCAGCGTAAGTAGTTTTTTCAAAAGTGACTTCTTTAATCATTTCTCCCCCTCCTTGGTAAGGTCTCATTTGCTCAAGCAGGTTTTCTTTTCCGTATAAAATACCAACGCCGGTTGGGCCATACATTTTATGAGAAGAAAACACATAAAAATCAGTGTTTAATTCCTGAACATCTATTTCCATATGAGGAATTGACTGTGCGCCGTCAATAAGGACAATCGCACCATACTGGTGTGCTTTATCAATGATTTCTCTAACAGGATTAACTACACCCAGAGCATTAGAAATATGATTTACAGATACAATCTTAGTTTTTTCTGTCAATAAATTATCATATTCATGCATTAGCAAATCGCCATGGTCATTAACAGGAATAATTTTTAAAATTAATCCTTTGCGCTCAGCTAGCATTTGCCATGGTACGATATTAGAGTGGTGTTCTAAATTGGAAATAATTATTTCGTCTCCTTCATTTATAAGAGTTTCAATACCATTGGCTACTAAATTAATACCATCAGTAGTACCTTTAGTAAAAATTATTTCGTAATCTTTTTTTGCATTTATAAAGGTTTGAACCGATTTTCGTGTTTCTTCCATTTCTACAGTTGCAAGCTGACTTAATGTATGAATACCACGGTGAACATTGGAATTTATGGTTTTGTAATAATCTTCTTCAGCATTAATAACAGAATATGGTTTTTGTGATGTTGCTGCATTATCAAGGTAGACCAGTTTATTTCCATTTACAGACTGTTCCAAAATAGGAAACTGACTTCGTATATATTTTAAATCTATGTTCATAAGGTAAATTTAAACAAATATGAATTAATATTATTTATTCTAACATTGAAAATCGTAATGAGTTAATTAAATTTTTTTTACAAATGACTGATTAGGATCTGCAATCTCTTTGATTAGAGACGTAATCTCTTTAAATAATTCACAAGCCTGAGGATAGGTAAAAATAGTATTGTTATCAAAATTTAAAAGTTCAATTCCTTTAAATGGTTTCTTAAAACTCCAGATTCCTACCTGTATAGTTGAAGCTGATTTTTCATTTAAAACTATGTAAGCATAAAAAATTAATTGAATAAAAAATTTAAAATTCTTGTTATTCTTAATCTCAGATAATTGATCAGCTTTAAAATTAAGTGATCCAACAGAAGAAGTTTTATAATCAATAATTCGGTCTTGTCCGTCAAATATATCCCAGCGATCTGCAAAGCCTTTAAGTTGAATTTTTCCTAAAGATTCAATTGATACATGAGAGGTCAGTTTTTTTTCAATATCATTTAAAAATATACTATGGCCGTTTCGGATATCGTTTAAATCTCGAAGTATAATTTTTTCGACAGTTTTTTCAGCTAATAATTTTTGCAGATAATTTTGTCCCCGATCAAACAAATCAGCATTTAGTTCTTTAGCTATATACTCATTCAGATGATCTTTATATGTGTCTAGAAGAATTAATAAAGATTTTTCTTCTAAATATTGACTTTTTAAAGGAGAATATAAAGATTCTAAAGTATGGTGAATCAAATTCCCATAATTCAAAGGCGAAATTTCCTCTTCAATTTCAGATTTTTCACCCAATTCAAGAATTTTCTGCAAGTAAAAACTAATAGGATCATAATGATAACTCGTTAAATGAGTTGGAGAAACAGGGTTTTTTAACCAGTTTTTAATTGCTTTGATCAGTGCTGGAGTTTTTTCAATAGTAAGTTCTTTTTCGCTTTCCAATTCCCCTGAATAAGATGCTGTAATTTCGTGAATAGTGTGTGGAGATTCAAATTCTAATTGGCTGATAAACCTGCTTTTTTCTCCTGAATTTAATCCTTCTGTAAAATTATTATATATTAAATGAATTGAATTTGCATGTTGTAATAAGCGGTAAAAATGATAGGCATAAATAGCATCGTTTTCTAAAAAAGTATGAATATCATAGTTTTTTTTAACATCAAATGGAATAAAAGAATTATCAGATCTTCCTGCTGGAATAACACCTTCATTTACCCCAAGCATAATAATATTTTCAAATCCCAACAGACGAGTTTCCAATACACCCATTAATTGAAGACCCTCTAAAGGTTCACCTATAAAATCAATCTTTTCATTAGTAAGAATATGCTGGTAAAAAGAATATAAAAGAGTAAAATTATCAATATAAAAATTTTGAGATAATTGTGATATTAGTATTGAAAAGACATTTTTAAATTTCAGAAAATTTTCTTTTAATATAGCTTGCTGTTCTGAATATGTCCAAAATTTTTCGTTACAAAAATCATATAATTTCTGAAGTAAATCAATAGGATGTTCAAAATTGGTGAAGATAAAAAATAATTCCCATGTGCTTAATTTATCATATAATAAAGAGTTTGATATAAATACCAGATTGTAAGTATTTATTTCTTCACATAACTCATATACGTCTGAATTATTTTCTAATAATGGATGGTTAAGGATTGATAAAACATCTTTGTAATAATATCCTTTAGCTTTATTTTTTTCCCTGAATATATGTAATTGAAATATCTGTTTAAAAAAAGAGGCCAGAATTGAATTTTTAAGTGAATATCCCATAGTAATGTTAACCCTTTTTACATTTTCAGGTAAACTTTCCATTACAGAAGGAAGAATAGTTTCATCGCACAAAACCAAAGCGGTTTTTTGTAATTCATATTCCGTGAGGTTTTCCAGAAGTTTTCCGGCATACTTTGCCTGGGCAACATCTTGAGAAGTGCTAACTACATGTATATTTTTTTTTTGAGAGAAATTATTTTCAGTCCAAAGGAACTCTCTGTTAGCATAATAATTCCATTGAACAAATTTTCTTAAAAAATAACCCGACTCCTGATTATTTTTTTTCATATAATACTCATCAGAGTCCCAATAGAGTAGCGTATGATAATTAGCAACAAAATGTTTAATCAATATTTCTTCATTGGGTGTTATAGCATTGAATCCGGCAAATACAAAAGTTTGATCCGCAGATAATTTAGTGTTTTTCAGATGTTGAATTGCAGAATGTAAAATCATACCCTGAGTACCTAAGCCTTTATTTAGTAAGGATGCTTTTAATTCTTTATATAATACAACATTGTTTTCCCAAAATTTGATGTTTTTATAAAATAATTTTTCTTTATCGCCGGTATCGAGTATTTCACTCCAATTTTCAAGTCTTTCAATTGAAGTAAGATGCTCTAAAACTTTCATCGGATCCTTGGAAAAAATATCAATATCATTAAAATCTTTCAAAAGTGTAGGAACCCATTTCAAAAAGTCTTCGAGATTTTCTTCAGGATTAATAAATTGTTTTTGAATAGTATAAGCTTCAAACCAAAGAGGTATATTTTCAATTTTTACCAAATCACTATACAAGGCAACAAAATCTTCAATAGTTATAAATTTAGGTAAGAATCCTGTATACTCTTTTTCTGAAAAATACCTTTTAAAAAATATAATAGGTCGTTTACCTGGTAATATAATTTGAGTTTTGGATAAATCAATTTGATTATCCAGTAAATTAGTAACTACATTTTCAATAAAAGACATTTTCGTGTTCAACTCAATTATAAACAAATGTAGTAAAAAGTATTTTATAAGTTAATGATTTTAAAATGCGTTTAATTCCCTAAGATTTTCGACAATCTCTTTAATAATTTGGTTAAGTTTTATCTAATCGGATTACAATTATATATTCAGGTTTTCCATAAAATCATTCTTGAAAAAAGTAAAGTAAAAATAAATTTTGTATATAAAATCTTAATTTTATATTTTTGCTTATATATTGATGTAAAATTTTGTATTTATATATATTTTTAATATATAAATCTAAATTAATTTTTTTTAAAAATAATTTTCTATGAGTATTCTTAAGATGAATAAAAATTTTCTACTGGTCTTTTTTCTAATTTTTATAAACAATTTTACAGGCTTCTGCCAGATGAGTGTTTCAGGATATATAATGGACGAAACATACAATCCTGTAAATAAAGCTAAAATAATTATAGATGAAGCTGAACAATCATCAATAATTTATTCGGATAGTACAGGATATTTCTATATTGATAAAATTAATGCAGATAAAATTATTGTAACAATAAGTGCATTAGGATATTATACACAAAATCAAACATTAGATTTAAATAGAGTTCAATCTTTAGATGTTATACTTAAATCTGACTTAAAGCATAAAAATAATGATTCAAAATACACCGAACTATCTTCGATCAATGTTACGGGTAAAAATGAAAGTTATATCAACAATTATAGTTCCAGTGCAACAAGATTATCAATGCTGGCTAGAGAAGTTCCACAATCAATAAATTCTATAAATCATAATATTATCGAAGACCGGCAGACATTTCAATTGGCAGATGCAGTTAAAATTGTTCCCGGTGTAGAATCTAGCAGTTTTTACAATCAGTATACCATACGAGGGATAAGTCAGAATGAAGAAGGACAAATAATTAACGGAATGCGTACCAGACAATATTATTTTTTACAGCCATTAACAACTAACATAGAAAAAATTGAAGTAATTAAAGGTCCGGCAAGTGCTACTTTTGCAAGTGTAGATCCGGGAGGAAGTATAAATTTAATTACTAAAAAACCTTTAGTTACAAGTAGTAAAACCATAACATTGAATACGGGAAGCTATAATACAATACGGGGCGCTTTAGATTTTACCGGACCGTTAAACGAAAATAAAACATTATTATATAGATTAAATGCAGCATTTCAAAAAGCGAGAAGTTACAGGGATTTAGTGCATAACGATGCTCTGCTGCTATCACCTTCATTCACGTATAAATTGAACAACAAAACAAAAGTCAATATAGAGACCATATATACTAATCAAACAGGTAATTTAGATAGGGGACAGCCTATATTCGGAGCAGTTTCCGGAATAACAAATTTAAAAAGTACACCCATTAGCCTTAATTTAGGTAAAGAAGGAGATTATTATAAATCTGAGAATTTAATACTTATGGGTACATTTACACATGCATTCAATAAACAAATAAGTATGAATGCTGCTTATATGAAACAAACTTGGAAAGAAGATCTTCAAGAACACAGAACAACTAATGCATTTGCTGTAGATGTAAATAATAATCCGGTTAATTCTTTAGTGGGAATGCAATACGTAAAACGTAAACAAAACTGGAGTGTAGATAATTTTAACGCTTATATTAGTTATAATTTCAAGACAGGACCCATTTCTCATGATCTAATTACAGGTTTTGATTTTAGCGCATGGAAAAAAATTAAAGGAGGTAACCAAAGTGCAGCACGAGGGTATATATTGAAAGATGGAAGTGTTACCAGTCGTTATGATCCTACAAAGGCAGAACAATATGAAACCGTGACAATAAATAATGTTACTTTACCGAAGCCGAATGTTAATTATTTTGATTTAATAAATTTGAATCATACATCCTCGGAGAGCAATTACATAATGAATTCACAAATTACTATTCCTCCAACTTTATCTATAAATCAAGCTATTTATATACAAGAACAATTGAGATGGAAAAGAGTCATAGTTATAGCCGGAATTCGTCAGGATTGGTTTGAAGATAAAACAAATTATGATGAAAAAAATGAAAAATCCTTTAAAAATAATAAATTACTTCCCCGATTAGGTATCACTTTGATTTTAAGTGATAACATAAACATTTATTCAACCTATTTAGAAGGATATCAACCACAAAGTAACACGGCAAGTTTATTACCCAGTACAGGTAACTATAATTGGAGTACGGAATCTGCAGCAAGATTCAAACCTTTGATCAGCGATTTAAAAGAAGCTGGTATTAAAACCAATTTTTTCAATAATAAGTTGGTAGCCAATCTCTCTGTTTATGAAATAAATCAAAAAAATTTATTAATGAATGCTAATCTCGCTCAATATCCCGATTCATTAATCACCAGAGGAGCTGAAAGAAGTAAAGGTTTAGAACTAGAAATATCACTTAATATAGCTGCCTATTGGCATTTATATGCATCTTACTCTTACAATGATGCAAGAATTACCAAGGATAACAATCCCGATTTAATTGGTGCCAGAAAACAGAATAGCCCCTATAACAGTGCCAGTTTCTGGACAAGGTATAACTTTCAGAATATTGATATTATAAAAGACTGGGGGATTGGTGCAGGCTTTCAGTATAATAGTAATCGTATTCCTTGGTTTGACAGAACATTCAAAGTACCTTCTTATTTTTTAGTTGATTTAGCTTTATATTATGCTCCCAAAAATACAAATATGCAATTTACGTTCAATGTTAACAATGTAATGAACAAAACCTATTGGATTGGAGCACAAAATTATCTGAGACTGTTTCCCGGAGCTCCACGTAATGCTTTAGCTACAGCCACTATAAAATTTTAATACTATTTATGATTTTTCAGATACTTATTTAAAAAAGTAATAATAATAGTAACCGATAAACTCTCTGAGCAAAGTTCCCGGATGATATTCTTTATTATAATAATGTGAGCTGGCTGAACCAAAATTATAAAATCTTTTTTTATAATACATAAGCTTAATGCGTGATATATGATAATATTGAGAAATAATAATAAGTTTTTTAAAATTATTATCCTCCATAATTTTTAATGAATTTTCAACATTTTCTTCTGTATTAATAGCTTCCGTATCAGCAATAATATCGCCCAACCGAACTCCGTTTTTTAATAAATAAATCATCATTAAATCAGCTTCACAATAACCTTTATGAGCAATACCTCCGGTAACTATCAACTTTTGAACCTGACCCGCTTTGTATAATTTTAATCCAATGTTTAAGCGTCTTTCCATAGATTTAGATAAAGAACCGTCTTTCCGGTTTTTTGAACCGAAAATAACACCTACATCTGCATCTCTTATATCTTCCTGAATACCATCTGTAACAATTATAACAGTGTGTACAATAAACCAGAAGAAAACCAGTGAAATAAATACAAGTGTATACTTGAATATTTTCTTATAATAAGACATTCAGTCAAGTTTTAAACGGTTGTAAATTTATAAATGATTTCTAATTAAAAACTACTAAAACAAAGTTAAAAAAGTTAAAAAATAACGGAAAATTATAATAACAATAAGCTACAGCCTCTGATATCAGAATTATCCATTCTTCCTAAAACCTGAAAAGAATCAAAAACAGTTAATTTTCCCAAATCTTGAGTGGATATAAAGGAACAGCTATGATAATTTGCTAAATCAATAATATTAATTCCACCTGTTTTTCCATTAGTTTCATAAGCAAAAGGATCCTCTGCATCTCTAATTAAAATTTTCATCCAGGGAGGGCATTTATAAACATTTTCACCTAAAGAGTATGCTTGTGATAATAATTCAGTCATACTGTATTCAGAAAAAATATTTTGTGTGTTGAAAGCATTCTGAAGTTCTTTAAGCAGCTCATCTTTAGTAATTTCTTCTTTTCTCCCTTTCATGCCTCCAGTCTCTATTACATAAGTATTTTTTAAGTTTTGAGGAAACATATTAGCAAAGTCAAGCAAAGCGTATGACACACCAAATAATATAATTTTTTGATTTTTAGATTCCAGTTTTTTAATAAGTGAATTAAGATCTTCAAAATTATATAGAAAATAACCGTTTTCTTTTTTAGACGATTGCTTCATTAGAAAATCAACCATATAAATCAATGAAGAATTTTTCTTTTCCAGATAAGAAGGTAATAAACCTAAGTAAATATATTCAGAAGGTTCCCCAAAAAATATTTTAAAAGATTCCAAAATACTTTTTTGATAAATCTTAGCATCTCCAATTAAGTGTTTGGAGAGATTTTCAGAAGTAGTTCCGCTACTTTGAAAATAAAATACATCAGAATTAATATTATTATCGAGTATTTTATGCTTTTTAAAAAATTCAATTGGTAAAAATGGTATTTCTGTATAATGTTTAATTTTATTACTATCAATTTTCAAAAAATCTACAAATCTTTTATATACATAAACATTGGTATACTGATAATTGAATATTGAAACTGCCGCATTATTAAATTCTTCTTCAGAATTTATAGTAAATATATCGTTTGGATTTATCATTAGAATTTTAATCACTAAAATTTGAATGTGTAAATTTACTAAGATTGATTGAAATATTTAAAAATATGATCTTACGTCGATTTGACAGTAAATTTAAATTGGCAGTAAAATTGATATTTAATGAATAATAATTTTAAAAAGGAATTCAATCATGTCAAAACATAACGAAAACGAAGAAAATGAGTTAATTGAAGAGCCTAACAATAATCAAAATTCTCAGGAGGAAACTGAAAATGTTGAAAATTTGTCAGATATTAAAAAAGATTCCGGACTAGAGGAAAAATTGGCACAAGAGAAAGATAAATTCATTCGGTTATTTGCAGAATTTGATAATTATAAAAAACGTGTAACCAAAGAGAGACAGGATTTAATAAAATATTCGAATAAAGATTTACTTGAATCTTTATTACCTGTATTAGATGATTTTGACAGAGCAATGAAAGAACTGGAAAAGGATGATACTAATGCAGCTGTTTTGGAAGGTGTAAAACTTATATATAATAAATTGTATAACACGCTGAAGGATAAAGGATTATCTCCTATAGAAGTAAAGCCCGGAGATGATTTTAATCTGGATTTACATGAAGCTATTACGCAGATTCAAGCTCCGGATGAAAGCTTAAAAGATAAAATCGTAGATGTTGTGCAGCAGGGGTATTTATTGCACGATAAAGTTATTAGATATGCTAAAGTAGTTATCGGAAAATAAAATTAATCATAGTTCTTATTATTAGTAGTTGTAAACATGTCAAAAAGAGATTATTACGAGGTTTTAGAAGTTTCCAAAACTGTTACTGAAATTGAGTTAAAAAAGGCTTACAGAAAGAAGGCAATAAAATTTCATCCGGATAAAAATCCTGGAGATAAAGAAGCCGAAGAAAAATTTAAAGAAGCAGCGGAAGCTTATGAAGTATTGAGTGATCCGCAGAAAAGGGCTCGTTATGATCAATATGGTCATGCTGGTGTAGGAGGTGCTGCCGGAGGAGGTTTTGGTGGCGGAGGAATGAATATGGAAGATATTTTTTCTCATTTCGGTGATATATTTGGTGGAGCCTTTGGTGGCGGAGGTTTTGGAGGATTTTCTTCACGGCCACAGCAGGTACAGGGTTCTAATTTAAGAATACGATTATCACTAACTCTCAAAGAAATTATTAATGGAGTAGAAAAAACCATAAAAGTTAAAAGGTTTAAATTAGCACCAGGTGCAACCTCTAAAACTTGTCCTACTTGTCACGGTTCAGGTCAAACCCGAAGAGTAATGAACACTCCTTTTGGACAAATGCAGACACAGACCGTTTGTGGTACTTGCAACGGAACTGGAAAAGTTGCCGATCATATACCTCCGGGTGCCAATAATATGGGACTTATAAAAGTTGAAGAAGAAGTTACTATCAAAATACCGGCTGGTGTTAGAGAAGGAATACAAATTCAGGCTCGCGGAAAAGGAAATGACGCCCCGTTTGGAGGTATTCCCGGAGATTTAATTGTTGTCATTGAAGAAATTGAAGACGAACACCTGAAAAGAGAAGGAGATAACCTTCATTATGAATTATACATTTCAATGCCTGAGGCTGTTTTAGGAGCCAAAAAAGAAATACCAACAGTAAATGGTAAAGTCAAAATTACTGTTGATGCTGGAACTCAATCGGGTAAAATACTTCGATTAAAAGGTAAGGGACTTCCACAAATGCAGGCTTATGGTCATGGAGATTTGTTTATTCATATTAACGTTTGGACACCTAATCCTGGTAAATTAACTAAAGATCAAAAAGAGTTTTTTGAAAAGATGGTAGAAGACGAGCATTTTTCTCCTAAACCGACTAAAAATGATAAAACATTTTTTGAAAAAATAAAAGATATGTTTTCTTAATTAGGTAATAAATAAGATAAAAAAACCTTAAGCAATAGTTTAAGGTTTTTTTATCTCACTATATATTTTAATATGCTAGGCTTAGTAATTAAATTTCTATTGATTCAACCCAATAGACTTATTTTTCAAAAGCTTTAGCATCATTCCAAAGTTTATCCATTTCGTTAATAGTTAATTGAGAAAGTTCTTTATTAAATTCATTGGCTAGTTGTTCCATCTTTTGAAATCTTGAAATGAATTTTCGGTTAGTTTTTTCCAGTGCATTCTCTGGATTAATCTGATTATAGCGCGCATAATTAATTAAAGAAAACAAAACGTCACCAAATTCAATTTCTTTATTTTCTAAATCATCTTCATTTTCAAATTCATTAATTTCTTCTTTAATTTTGTTAAGTATCTGACTATTATTTTCAAATTCAAAACCGATACCTTTTACTTTTTCCTGTATTCTGTAAGCTTTAATTAAGGCAGGTAGAGAAGAAGGAACTCCTTCCAGCACCGATTTTCTTCCTTCTTTTAATTTTAATTTTTCCCAATTCTGTTTTACTTCTTCTTCATTTTCTACTTTTACATCACCATAAATATGCGGATGCCGATATACTAATTTATCACATATACCATTTAAAACATCTCCAATATCAAATAATTGAGATTCAGAAGCAATTTTAGAATAAAAGATTAGATGCAGCATTAAATCCCCTAATTCATTTTTAATCTCAGGAATATCATTGTTTTGAATGGCATCCGCTAATTCAAAGGTCTCTTCAATAGTGTTATTTTTTAAAGATTGCATCGTCTGTTTTTTATCCCAGGGACATTTTTCCCGGAGTTCATCCATAATATCAAGTAGTCGATTAAATGCCTTTAAATTATTTTGTCTTGAATTCATAGTCTAAAGATAATAAAAAAAGGAACTGTTTCAAAAACAGTTCCTTTTTAAATAATTAATTGTAAACTTACTTATCTGTTTTCTTTTTAGATGCAGCTTTAGTAGTTTTAGCTGTTTTATTTTCTTCTATACTATCTTTATCGTCTTTTTCAATTTTTTTCTTGGTAGCTTTTGCAGGTTTAGAAGTTTTTTCTTCACTTGTTTCAGCAGTAATTTCTTTTTGAGCTTCTGCTTTCTCCATTTCTTCTTTAGCTTTAGCTAGATTTTCCTGATATGTAGCTACAGATTTTTCAGTAATAATCTTATTCTTAACTAATATGTTATACCAGGAAAATAATTTTTTCAAATCAGAATCATATACTCTGTCGGCAGCATAATCTGGCTGAACTTCTTCCATTAAAGCTCTTAGCTTCTGAGAATCGCTTTTGTTAAAATCAATTTCCTTATAATCATGCTTAGCTGAAATTGTAATTAATACAGTTACTAAAGGAACTTCAGAATCTTGAGTATAAATAGAAATATTTTGTAATAAACTTACCTGACTGTTCGAGTTAATAGATAATTTCTTTTGAGAGGTAAGGTCTTTTACAATAAATCCACCTTTTGCCTGAGATACTAATTCAAATAAACCGGGTTTTCCAGTAATTGCAATTATTTTCGTAAGATCCATAATGTGTGTTATGCTAATATTATATTTATTTAATAATTAATGAGAAGGAAATTTCATTCGATATGCAACATCAATATTTCCTTTACTAATATTGTTTAGTTTTCCTTTAACCAATTTTTTCTTTAATGGTGATAAGTGGTCAGTAAATAAAATTCCTTCGATATGATCATATTCATGTTGAATTATTCGAGCTCTTATATCTCCGAAAGTTTCTATTTTTTTATTCCAGTCCTGATCAAAATATTCAATTTTAATTATTTCAGGTCTGCTTACATCTTCTCTTATATCGGGAATGCTTAAACAACCTTCATTGAATTTCCAGGGCTCACCACTTCTTTCAATGATTCTAGGGTTGATAAATACTTTTTTACAATCCAGTAATTCATCTTTAATAGATTCATATTCTTCATCTTCTGCCAATGGAGAAGCGTCTATGATAAACAGGCGAATATTAAGACCAATTTGTGGGGCAGCTAAGCCAATACCATAGGCTTTGTACATGGTTTCATACATATTGGAGATCAATTGATCCAATTCAGGATAATTTTGATCGATATCTTCTGTCTTTTTTCTTAATATAGGATCGCCGTAAGCGAAAATAGGTAAAATCATCTTATTGTTTTTTATCTAAATAAGTTTGAAGTATAAGCGTAGCACTTACTTCATCCAATAAATGTTTATCTTCTCTTTTCTTTTTATTTTTGCCACTCATACTTATTGAATGTGCTGCTATTTTGGATGTAAATCTTTCATCAATTCTATCAACCGGAATATCCGGATATAAAGTATTGATTTTTAAAATACATTTTTGAATTAAATTTTCAATTTCCGATAGTTCCCCGTTAAGACGTACAGGTAAACCTATAACTATTTTCTCAACGGAATTTTTGAGAATATATTTTTCTAAAAAAGAAAATAAATCTTTAGTGAAAATGCCTGCTAATCCACTTGCAATAATTTGCATATCATCAGTTTCTGCTAATCCGCTTCTTTTTTCTCCGAAGTCTATTGCTAGTATTTTAGGCATAAATATTAATATAATTAATAAAGAGATTTACAGATTAAATTCTTTTTTAAGAGTTTGAACAAAATCAAGTTTTTCCCAAGTGAAAAGTTCAACTTCAATTTCTTTAACTTCTACATTTCCACCGTCACTGTTTCTTTCGAAACGTTTAACAATTGTTTCATTTCTTCTTCCCATATGACCATAAGCTGCTGTTTCAGCATAAATAGGGTTTCGAAGTTTTAATCTTTTTTCAATGGCATAGGGACGTAAATCAAATATTTTTTCAATCTTTGCAGCAATTTCTCCATCGGTTAGATTAACTTTAGAACTGCCATAAGTATTTACATACAAACCACAAGGTTCGGTAACCCCGATAGCATAGGATACCTGTACAAGTACCTCATCAGCGATTCCAGCTGCTACTAAATTTTTTGCAATATGACGTGTTGCATAGGCTGCGGAACGGTCTACTTTTGAAGGATCTTTTCCTGAAAAAGCACCTCCTCCGTGAGCTCCTTTACCACCGTAAGTATCTACAATTATTTTGCGTCCCGTTAAACCAGTATCACCATGAGGACCTCCAATTTCAAATTTTCCTGTAGGATTGATATGATATATGATATCACCATCAAAAAGTGCTTTGATTTCTTCTTTCGATTCTGCTTTAACTTCAGGAATTACAATATTTTTTACATCGTTAGCAATTTGTTCCAACACTACTTCTTCATCCTGATGAAACATATCATGCTGAGTAGAAAGAACAATAGTGTCAATTCTAACCGGTTTATTATTATCGTCATACTCTATAGTAACCTGAGCCTTAGCATCCGGTCTCAGATAAGTCATTACTTTACCTTCTTTTCTTATTTTAGCAAGAACTTTTAGAATGCTATGTGAAATATCTAATGCCATAGGCATAAAATTATCAGTTTCATTGGTTGCATATCCAAACATCATTCCCTGATCACCAGCCCCTTGCTCTTCCTTATTTACTTTATCAACTCCACGGTTAATGTCTTGAGATTGTTCATGTAATGCCGATAATATACCACAAGATTCAGCTTCAAATTTATATTCACTTTTGGTATAACCTATTTTTCGGATAACATCCCGGGTAATATGTTGTAAATCAATATAGGTATTTGATTTTATCTCTCCCGCAAGAATTACCTGCCCCGTTGTAACTAAAGTTTCACAAGCTACTTTAGATTCGGGGTCGAAAGCTAAGAAGTTATCAAGTATAGCATCAGATATTTGATCTGCTATTTTATCTGGGTGGCCTTCCGATACCGATTCGGATGTAAATAAGTAAGGCATATTTTTTGATTTTATGTTGTTTTTAAATCTTTGCAAATTTAATAACATTAATTAATAAATTTACTATATAGCTAATATAAATTATATAAATCTATGAAAGCGAATAAATTAATAGCAGCTTCTGCCGTTGCTTTGCTTACAGTTGCTTGTGCAACTAACCCTCTCACAGGAAGAAAATCATTAAATTTTGTTTCAAACTCTCAAATTTTGCCTTTATCCTTCCAGCAGTATACTCAAGTTTTGTCATCGAGCAAATTAATTACCGGTACTGCTCAGGCCAGACAAGTATCTGAAGTTGGTAGTCGTATAAAAAATGCAGCTGAAGCATATTATAAATCCATAGGGCAGGAGGCTGCCTTAAATGGTTATGAGTGGCAATTTGTATTGATAGACGATCCAAAAACAATTAATGCCTGGTGTATGCCTGGAGGAAAAGTTGCTGTATATTCAGGAATTTTGCCCGTTACAAAAACCGATGCAGGACTGGCTGTTGTTTTGGGTCACGAAATTGCTCATGCACTGGCAGGTCATGGAGCTGAAAAAATTTCCCAGTCTTATGTTTCCCAGGTGGGGGGGCAATTGTTAAGTGGTGTTACAAGCAATCAACAATTAAAAGGAGTGATTAACGATTATTATCCAATAGCCAGTAATATTACTTTATTAAGATATGGCAGAAAACAAGAGACTGATGCTGATGCTATGGGACTTTATATAATGTCAATGGCGGGATATGATCCCAGAGAAGCACCTTTATTCTGGGAAAGAATGATAAAAGCAACTGAAGCTTCAGGGGGAAATAATACTCCTGAATTTTTATCAACCCACCCTAATCCGGAAAACAGAATCGCAGATCTTAACAAAGACATGTCAAAAGCGATGGAATATTATAATTCCAGTCCTTATAAGAATAGTTCAGTAAAAAGTTATTCGGAAACTAAGAACACATCGACGTCTAAAAGTTCAAATGCTACTAACAATAAAGGAAGTAACAAAACAAATCAAAAACAAAATAAGGCGTATATGTATAAATAATATCATTTATGTATTAATAAATAAAAAGACTTAACTTATTAGGTTAAGTCTTTTTTTATCAGATATTAGAGTGATTTTTTTATTTCTAAATCTTTAACCGCTATTTGAGACCCTAAAGTAACGTATCCCATAATAGTGGTAGAAAATTCTATCCTATCTATAGCTATAACAGATTTGCTGTTAAGAAGAAACTGTAATTTTGAGTTTGATATATGTATTGAGAATGTATTATAGTCATCTAATTTTAAGTTCTCATTTTTATGCATATAATAAGTCTGAGCTTTGGAAGGGTTGAGACTTTCTCTTGAAATACAGACTTCTTTCTTATCATTAATTCCAAAAAACAAATATTCTTTCGGATCTTTTAGATTATCCGCTAAAATAATCAAACCACCTAAAGAACCTGCTTTGTAAAACTTATTAAATTTAATTGATGATTCGATCCATAAATTTTTTTCTTTAATTTGAGGCTCTATTAAAGAGAAGTTTATGACATTATCAAATTCATTGGTAGAAATAAATTGCCTGTCAACAATTTTATTTGACAAATAAGAAGTTGTAAGAGTATCCCATCTGTTATGGTTATTTTGAAAATCTTCTTTAAATAAAATTTTATTTTTTTGACAGGAAAATGCTAAACTTACGAATAAAGTTATAAGAATACTATGCTTGAACAAATTTTTTATCATACGTATTTGCTATTAAATTTTATATCTTGCTGTTGCAGCTACAGATAAATCTGAAAAAACATTATACTCATATTTTATACTTCCTACAACAGCAATCATTGCGGCATTATCCGTGGTATATTCAAATTTTGGTATAAAAGTTTTACAATTAAAAGTTTCTTCCAGCTTTAGGATTTCAGATCTCAATCTGGAATTTGCAGATACTCCTCCGGCAATCGCAATTTTATTTATTCCGGTTAATTTAACAGCTTCTTTAATTTTAATAAGTAGAGCATCCACAATTGTTTTTTGTACAGAAGCACATAAATCATGTAAGTTTTCCTGAATAAAGTCTGGATTTTTCTGTATTTCTTTTTGTATAAAATACAATACAGATGTTTTAATCCCACTAAATGAAAATTTTATTCCATCCAGCTTTGGCTGTGAAAATTTAAATTTATTTTCGTCTCCCAGCTGTGCCATTTTATCTAAAAGCGGACCCGCGGGATAATTCAATCCCAATAATTTTCCTATTTTATCAAAAGCTTCGCCTGCAGCATCATCCAAAGTTTCTCCGAGAACAGAAAGAGTAAAATAATTATCGACTTTAACAATTTGAGTATGACCTCCGCTTACCGTTAAGCATAGAAAAGGAAAATTTATGGAATTAGCATTAGCGTCTTCAATAAAATGCGCAAAAATATGACCTTGCATATGGTTTACCTCAATCAAAGGAATTTGTAAAGACATAGCTAAAGATTTAGCAAAGCTGGTACCTACAAGCAAAGAACCTAATAATCCGGGACCACGTGTAAACGCGATTGCATCTATATCTTTTTTGGTTATATTTGCTTGTTGAATAGCTTGCTGAACAACAGGTACTATATTTTGCTGGTGTGCTCTTGATGCTAATTCAGGAACGACACCTCCGTAATTTTGGTGTACTTTTTGTGCAGAAACAATATTGGAAAGAATAGTTTTTCCTTTAATAATAGCTGCTGATGTATCATCGCAAGAAGATTCTATTCCTAAAATAATGGGTGTTTTCATTTATGGCAAAGTTAAAAATTAAAAAGATATTCAGAAGAATACTAAATACAGTATTATTTGCATTTTACATAATACTCTTTGTATTTCTGGCATTTATAGTAATAATCAATCTTCCTCCGGTTAAAGAAAAAATTGCGCAGGCAGGTATTGAATTTCTTAATAATCAATTTAAGACTCAAATATCTGTTAAAAGTGTTGAAGTAGATTATTTTGGTAATCTGGTTTTAAATGAGACAGCAGTCAAAGATCATCATAATTTCGATTTTATTAAAGTTAAAGAAGCAAAAGCTTTTTTTAGCACTTATTCATTAATAAAAAATTTATTGATTGATAAGAAAAACAGTCTTAAAATAAATCAGATTCGATTAAAAGAACCAGTAGTAAGAGTTATTACTTATAAAGGAGAAGATCGAGATAATTTTTCACTATTCATAGATAAATTTAAATCAGATAAACAACCATCGGATCAACCTTTTAAGCTTGAAGGAAGAGCAGATATTGTAAATGGTCAGTTTTCAATTGTCAGTCAAAATCAACCTAAAGAAGATCAGACCTGGCTGGATGCTAAAAATTTAAACCTGAAAGTCTCGAAAGTTAAAATTAACGGTTCTGATATAAATGTTTGGGTTGATTTATTTAATTTTAAAGGTAAGAGATATAATGACAATTATATTGTCAATCAGATTTCAGGACTTGTTCATTATTCTGAAACGGAATTATCGTTTAAAAATTTAATTTTGGAATCTGATACTTCCTTATTACTGGGCAGCCTTTACTTCAGACATACTAAAGAAAACGGATTAGCAAATTTTAGTGATCAGGTAAGTTGGGATTTGGATTTAAAAACAGGTAGTAAAATTTCCGGAAAAGATATAAGGTATTTCGTAAAAGATTGGAATTCGAATGCTATCATGCAAATATCTTCAACGGCAAAAGGACCGCTTAATAATCTGGTTTTAACAAATCCTATATTTTCATCAGAAAACACCTTTTTTACAGCTCCTTCTCTGAAATTAAAGGATTTAGTTCCATCTGAATCTGGTAAATCTTTTGCAATAAACACTCAGGGAGCTAAATTACAAACTTCTTATCCATCATTAAAAAATTGGTTACCAAAATTCATATCTGCTAAAATTCCGGATATACTCACTAAATTTGGTACGGCAAATTATACGGGTGATTTTTCAATTGATAAAAATTCCATTGTTACGAAAGGTAGTCTGATAAGTGCTTTAGGGCTGGTAAAAGCAGATGCTAAGTTACATGATTACTCATCTGATCTTCCTAAGTATGAAGGAGAGGTGGAAACTACCGGTTTAAATCTGGCTCCGTTTACACAGTCATCTACAATTGGTCCTATAACTTCAAAAGTATATTTTGACGGCAAAGGTTTTAAATTAAACCATATGGATACCAAGTTTGACGGTAAACTCGAACAGATTGAGATTAACGGTAAAGTACTACATAATATAGCTGCCGTAGGTAATTTGAAAAATAAAGTTTTCAGGGGCAAAATAAATACCGAAGACAGCCATGCCAACTTTAACTTTGAGGGAAATCTTGACTTTTCCAGTAAAACTGTTAAAACTGAATTTTTAGCCGATATTAAAAAGTTAGATTTAAGTTATTTTACCACAGTGGTAGACAAAAATACTTCTTTTAAAGGTTTGGTAAATACTAACATATCTTTTAGTACTATCGATGATTTAATAGGGGAAATTAATCTTTCTCAAATAAAGGTAACCAAAGATACGGTTACTACCGCCTACAATGATATTCAAATAAAGACAACCTCAGACAACGGTAACAGGAATTTTGATGTATTTTCTCCTAATATGATAACTGCTAACATTTATGGAAAATACAAACTTAATGATGTTCCAGCCATGTTGCAGGAGGGAATCGGTAACTTATTAGTAAACTATAAGCCTAAAAAGCGATTTGTTAATCAGGAATTTTCTTTTATTCTGGATATTCAAAAAGATTTATTTGACTTATTGATGCTGGATGTTAATATTTCTCCCGGAACTACTATTATTGGCAGATATATTGGTGAGGGAAATCAGTTGCAGACACAGGTTATTTCACAATACATTTATTACAAAAACATAAAGCTAACTAATCCTAATCTTTTTCTGAATACGGCTGATTCGCTACGTCAATTTATGGGATCGCTATCTTCTTTTGAAATAGATAAAAATAAAATAGATAATATTAATTTTTCCGGTTTCAAAAGAAATGATACCTTATTTGCGTCTACGAACTTTTACCATGGAAAATACAAAGGAAAACAAACTAATTTCGACCTTAATTTATATCAGACACGTAGAGGTAATGATATGATTTATGGTTTCAGACCATCAGATATAAAATTAAACAAAGGAAAATGGACGTTAAATCCCGATTTTAAACCAGATGAAGCTATTGTAAAGTATAATGTAATCACCAATAAGCTATCGCTGGAAAACATTGTAGTAAAATCAGGAGAATCAGAAGTGAACTTATCCGGAGAGTATGAATCCAAAGATAAATTTAATTTTGATTTAAATTTAAAGGAGGTAGAGCTTTCGAAAGTTATTCCTGAAAGCTTTTTAAAGGACATGACATTTGAAGGGATTGCTACGGGATCAGCCAAAATAACAAAAACTCCGCAGGAATTTAAACCGTTGGTAGATCTGGATGTCAGCGGATTGAAGTTTAATAACCAGCCTTTAGGAGATCTGATTATGGATGCTTCTTATGATGCTTCAGAAGATAAATACGTTCTGGATACTAAATTAATGAATAATGGAGTTAAGAATTTTTCTGCTGAAGGATTTATCAAAAACGAGACAGGAAAGCCCGCTCAAGTAGATATATCTTTAACTGCAAATAAGTTTAATGTAGCTCCTATAGGTACATTTTTGCAGGCAGTTTTTTCTAAATTCAGAGGAGAAGCAACCGGAGATGTTCATATTACCGGCGATTTGACTAATCCACAATATCAGGGAGTACTGGCAATGAATAACGTAGGTTTTACGGTAAATTTTTTAGGTGTTGATTACCAATTGACCAAAGAACAGGATTTACAAATTTCCAATGGTGTTTTTTATCTGGATAATATTGAATTAATGGATACGGTAAATGGTTCAAAAGGAACGGTTTATGGGGCATTGTTGACAAAAAATTTCCAGGAATGGGGATTGAACTTAGACTTTTCTACAGAAAAGCTGTTAGTTTTGAATACGACCATGAAGGAAAATGATTTGTTTTACGGGACTGTATATGCTTCGGGTACATTTTCAATTACAGGTTCCACAGTTTCCGGAATTGAAATTGCAGCCAAAGCAAGAGCTTTAAGTGGAAGTAACCTTACTATAAACAGTAGCAGTACAACAAACGCTACTGATATAAGTTTTATAAAATTCCTTCCTGATCAGCCGAAAGAAGGAGAAGAAATGGAAGTAAAACCACCTTTAGGCCTTACAATAAGTGCTGATGTCACCGCTGACAGTAATTCGGTAGTAAATCTTATCATCAGTCAGGAAACCGGAGATAGGATACAGGTGAGAGGTGACGCTAAAAACTTAAAATTTAATATGTCGCGTGCAGGAACCATAACAATGGAAGGTACGTATACAATTACCGGTGATAGTAAATATTACTATAATATGTTTGTAAATAAAGATTTTACAATTGTACCCGGTAGTAAGATACAATGGGAAAACAGAGGGCCTACAGAGGCTAATCTGGATATTACAGCTACCTATACCCGATTAGTTAGTAATATAGGAGACTATCTGGGTATATCTACAGTTCCAGCTACCAATGTCATAGTAAAAGCATTATTAACAGGTTATTTATCCAAGCCAAGCATCAATTTCGATATTGATGTCGAAGGAGCTTCTTCAATAAGGGATCAGTTAAGAAGTAAGATTAATAATAACGAAGGAGAAAAATATAATCAAGTTGCAGGAATAGTTGTTTTCGGAAGTTTCTTATCCGATAAAATGGGAGGGAGCAGTTATGCTTCTTCTGCATATGATATTGTTTTAAAACAATTAACCTCTGTTATCAATAACATTAGTGGTGTATTTTCTTTAGATGCTAACTTTAATGCAGGTTCTAGAGTGGATAATACAAGCGATAGAATATCTATAGATCCTACCTTCAAACTAAACAACCGATTATCAATAGTCGGCTCTGTCAATATGCCACTGGAACAAAAGAGTGCAGCGGATGTTTGGACATATGGAGCTAAAATAAATTATGATATTTCAAAAAACAGTGATAAATCTTTAGTATTGAGCGGATTTTCCAAACCATCTACTTTTGGATTGGAGACTTCTTTACTAGGAAATTCAGGAGCCAATAATCAGGCTTATGGAGCAGGTATTGTCTATAAACGTTCATTTAACCGATTGAGTGACATTATAGGAAGAAAAAAGAAAGATAAAAAAAATAAATCAGACTCAATACAAGTAGCGCCTACTGAAGGAAAAAAATAAAAATATATCCCGATTTTTCGGGATATAATTTTTTATAATTGTTTAATACTTAAAAATATTAAAATAGTCCGATATTTGTAAAATCTTAACACTAAATTTGTAAAATGTCTTTAGAGCTTCAACTTAAAACGTTACCTAACAAGCCCGGTGTATATCAGTTTTTTGATGAGGAAAATAAAATTCTGTATGTAGGGAAAGCAAAAAATCTAAAAAAAAGAGTTATTTCTTATTTTAATAAAGAAAATTTCGGAAAGACTAAAGTTCTGGTTTCCAAAATTCGTAATATTAAAACGACAATTGTAGATACGGAATATGATGCATTGCTTCTGGAAAATAATTTGATTAAAGAATATCTGCCACGATACAACATCAGGTTAAAAGATGATAAAACCTATCCCTGGATTTGTATTAGAAAGGAGCCTTTTCCCAGAATATTTTTGACCCGTAAACTGGTATATGAAGGTTCGGAATATTATGGCCCTTATACATCTGTTATAGTTGCCAGAACCTTGCTGGAATTAATTAAAAGTATATATCCGCTACGAACCTGTAATCTGGATTTGAAAAAAGATAAAATTGAAGCTAATAAGTATTCAGTCTGTCTGGAATATCATATTCATAATTGTTTGGGTCCATGTGAAGAACACCAATCGCTAGAAAATTATCTGGACAATGTTCAGGAAATTCGTGAGATTATAAAGGGAAACATTACGGAACCCTTGAATTCTTTACGAAAAAAAATGATGACCTTTGCTGGTGACATGGAATTTGAGAAGGCTCAGCTAATTAAAGAAAAGCTGGATTTGCTTGAAAAATACCAGGCAAAATCAACAGTAATTTCACCCACTATTTCAAATGTAGATGTATTTGGAATAACTACAGATGAAACAGCAGCTTACGTAAATTATTTTAAAATTGTTAAAGGTAGAATTATTCAATCGTATACTACAGAAATAAAGAAAAAACTGGATGAATCTCCGGAAGAAATTCTGGAAAAAACCTTAGTGGAAATTAGAAAAAAATTTCAATCTTTTTCTAAAGAAATTTATTTGCCTTTTCCTATTGATTTGGATATACCTAATGTTAAATTATCTATTCCCAAGATAGGAGATAAGAAAAAAATTCTTGATTTATCGGAAAGAAATGCTAAAGAATACAGACTGGAAAAGCTTAAACAAGTTAAAATTATTGATCCTGAGCGCCATTCCAATAGAATAATGGCAGAAATGAAAATGTTACTTCATTTGCCTCAGGAACCACGCCTTATTGAAGGTTTTGATAATTCCAACATTCAAGGTACCAATCCGGTTTCTGCTTGTGTTGTTTTTCGAAATGGTAAGCCCAGTAAAGGAGAATATAGAATATTTAATGTTAAATCAGTGGAAGGGCCTAACGATTTTGCAACAATGGAAGAAGTCATTTTCCGCAGATACAGAAGACAGCTTGATGAAGGAAATGAACTACCTCAGCTAATATTAATTGATGGAGGAAAAGGTCAATTGAGTTCTGCCTATAAATCTTTGGAATTATTAGGACTGGCTGGAAAAATTCCCATTATTGGTATAGCAAAAAGACTGGAAGAAATTTATTTTCCTCACGATTCTATTCCGCTATATTTAGATAAAACTTCAGAAACTCTAAAAGTTTTGCAAAAGGTAAGGGATGAGGCTCACAGATATGGAATTACCCTTCACAGAAATAAAAGAAGTAAAAATACATTTACTACAGAATTAGATAATATAAGCGGAATTGGAGAAAAAACCATCCAGCAGCTATTAAGCCATTTTAAATCTGTGCAAGCCATTAAAAAGGCATCACCAGCTGAAATTGAAGAACTGATTGGTAAAAAAAGAGGAGATCTTTTGCAGGAATATTTTAGGTTAGATCATTCAAAATAGTAAATCCTGAAACTTTATTGTAGTAGAAAAATTAATATAGATAGATATTTTAGGTCTATTCATCTATAAAATAAGAGTTTATATAGATGTAGTGTAATTACTATAAAAAATGGTACCTTTTTTGTAAAGTAGTAAGCAAAAATATTGATGAAATGAAAATAAGTACAATTTCTAAACTAATTTTAGCCTCTACTTTTGTTATAAGTTTACAATCGTGTTATACACAAGGTTCTTCTACTTCTACAACCTCTACTGCAGGTTTAAATACAGTCAAACAGATGATGACCTCGAGTACTAATCAGGGTTTTTCTGTGTTAGGTAATTCAAATTCATTTATTACCAATGCTTTAATTGAAGCTGTTATGCCTGCTGAGCTCAAAAAAATTAATACAAAACTTGAAAATTTAGGTCTAAGCAGTCTGGTGACTAAAGAAAAAGAATATATTGGAAAGGCAGCAGAATCTTCTGTAAATGTAGCTAAGCCTATAATAACTTCCGCTATACAGGAAATGACTATTTCAGATGCTGTATCTATTTTATCCGGAGGTAAAGGAGCTGCTACGGAATATTTAAAAAATAAAACTCAATCTAAATTGATTGCTGCTATTCAACCTCAGGTAGAAAGTCAGTTAAATTCAAATGGATTAACCTCTTTAATTAATAATGCAACTAAAGATAAAAGCGTAAAAAGTGCAATTGATGCGTTATTAGGAAATAAACAATCTTCAACAAATTCGAATGTAAGTTCTTCCATAAGCCAATATGCATCACAACAAATTGTAGATGGCCTTTTTGAAGTTGCTAAAGATTATGAAATGAAAAATTCAATTTCAAAAAGTATACTTGGAACTTTGCTCGGAGGTAGTTCGAATTAATAATATTCAGTTAATATTAATATAAAAAAAGCCACTTAAATAAAAAGTGGCTTTTTTACGTTTACATATAAATATGCTATTTGATCATTTCAAAACTACGTTTGATAAAATCAGTTAAATCTTTACCTTTAAGAATATTTTGAGACAGTTTTGCCAAATCAAGAGCTTGTCTAATAACTTTGGCTTTCTCCTCTTTATTATCTTTGGATAAAATTTCTGAAGCCAGCGGACTATTAGTGTTTACTACCAGATTATACATTTCAGGGAAATTACCCATCATTCCGTACATACCACCTCCCAATTGCTGCATATCCTTCATTCTTCTCATAAATTCGGGCTGTGTTAACATAAAAGGTGCATCATTTTTGCCTAGATTTTCCAGCTCAATTGTATAAATTTTAGAATCAATAGCTTCTTCCAGTTCTTTTTTCAGGTTTTCTTTTTCTTCATCTGAAAGAACAGATACTGTTACTTTTTCTTTTTTAATCAAGTTGTTAATGTGATCTGCATCAACACGAACAAAAGATATATTTTCTTTAGAAGTTTCCAGTTTCTGAATTAAGTGAGATGTAATAGGAGAATCTAGAAGTAAAACTTCATATCCTTTATCTTTTGCTGTTTGAATATATTGATCCTGTTCATGGATGTTGGAAGCATAAAGTATGATTAATTTTCCGTCTTTATCAGTTTGAAAATCTTTAATTTTATCTTTAAGCTCATCAAATGTATAATAAGTACCATCAACAGTAGGATATAATGCAAATTTGTCTGATTTTTCAAAGAATTTTTCTTCTGAAATCATTCCATATTCAATAACAACCTTTATATCATTCCATTTTTTCTCATAGTCTTCACGGTTTTCATTCATTAATGAAACCATTTTATCAGCCACTTTTTTCGTGATGTAAGAAGATATTTTTTTCACAGCACCGTCAGCCTGAAGGTAGGAACGGGAAACATTCAACGGAATATCCGGAGAATCAATAACTCCTCGTAGTAACATTAAAAAGTCTGGAACAATTCCTTTAACTTCATCGGTTACAAATACTTGATTTTGATATAATTGTATTTTATCTTTATCAATATTTATATTGTTACCAAGTTTGGGGAAAAATAATATTCCGGTTAAATGAAAGGGGTAGTCAACATTTAAATGTATGTTGAATAATGGCTCATCAAACTGCATTGGATACAGCTCATGATAAAAAGCTTTGTAATCTTCCTCTTTTAATTCAGAAGGAGCTTTGGTCCAAGCAGGGTTGGGATTGTTAATGATATCATCTACAACTACTTTTTCTGGAGTAGCATCTTTATCTGCATCCTCTGGTAAAGGTAAAGTTTCTTCCTTAGTTCCAAATTTAATTGGAATAGGCATAAAACGATTATATTTTTGCAGTAATTCCCGTATTTTATATTCCTCTAAAAACTCCTGAGAATCTTCAGCTATATGAAGAATAATTTCAGTTCCACGATTAGTTTTATCTGAAGGGCCTAAATCAAATTGAGGGCTACCGTCACATACCCAATGAACCGCAGGTGCATATGTAAATGATTTGGTTATAATTTCCACTTTATCCGCGACCATAAAAGATGAATAAAAACCTAGACCAAAATGTCCGATAATACCTTCTTTTTCAGCATCTTTATGTTTAGATATAAAATCTTCTGCACCCGAGAAAGCTACTTCATTAATATATTTCTGCACTTCTTCTTCTGTCATACCGATACCCTGATCGATAATATGCAGTGTTTTATTTTCTTTATCTATTTTAATTTCAATGATAGGACTACCATATTCAACCTTAGCTTCACCAATATTGGTTAAATGTTTAAGTTTTAGAGTAGCATCTGTTGCATTTGAAACTAATTCACGTAAAAATATCTCATGATCACTATATAAAAACTTTTTTATCAGAGGAAAAATGTTTTCTACTGATACATTGATATTACCTTTTGCCATATGTGTTATATCTTTTATTAAAATTTATTTTCCATTAAAAATCAAAAAAAATACCAACTCATTAATAGTGACAAATTGACGTTTTCGAAATTTTAGATGCTTACGTATTAGTATTAATTAGTAACTTTGGTATAAAGTAAAATAAAGAAAATACATGATCATAAGAAAAGCAAAAAAAGAAGATTGTCCGAGATTATTAGAGTTAGTAAGAGAATTAGCGGAATTTGAAAAGGCACCTGAAGAGGTTACAATCAAAATTGATCAATTTGAAAAAAGCGGATTTGGTGAACATCCTGTTTGGTGGGCTTTTGTTGCAGAAGATACAAAATCCGGAAGGGTGGTAGGTTTTGCTTTATATTATATTCGATTTTCAACATGGAAAGGTGAACGTATGTATCTGGAAGATATTATTGTGAGTAAGGACTGGAGAGGGAAGGGAGTAGGTAGTAAGCTTTTTGATTCTTTGCTTAAAGAAGTGAAAAGTAATAATTTTTCGGGTATGACCTGGCAGGTATTGGAATGGAATGAACCGGCAATTAAATTTTATAAAAAATGTAAAGCCTCTTTTGATCCTGAGTGGATTAATTGTACTATTGAAAATAATTAAAAAATAATTAAATACGAATATTATGACTTTAGAAGTAATTTATCAAGGAGATCTTCACACAGATTCTGTTCATATTCAAAGTGGAGCAAAAATAGCCACAGATGCACCGGTAGATAATCATGGGAAAGGGGAAAGTTTCTCGCCTACCGATTTAGTGGCAAGTGCTTTGGCTAGCTGTATATTGTCGATTATGGGTATAAAATCACGTGAAATGAACATTGATTTAATAGGTACTCGTGCAGAAGTGACCAAGATAATGAATTCTTCTCCCAGAAGGATTGGTGAAATCAAGATAGATATTTATTTCCCCAATCTGAATTTAGATGAAAAGCAAAAAACTATTTTAGAGCGTGTGGCCCATACTTGCCCGGTATCCTTATCGCTTTCACCAGAGGTAGCTCAAACCATTTCGTTTATTTGGTAATCTCTTTACTTCAATAGTTGGTTTGCTGCATTTATTCCCTGTTGGAAGGCTTCTTCAAATAATGAATATCCTGTTAAATCAGTATGGGCAAAATATATTTTGTCGTTTATTGTTTTTGAAGCCTCCTTTTTTTCTTTACCAAAAATAAATCCTGGAACTGGAGCTATCATTCCATGACCTATTCGGTAAATTTCCATATTTTCAATGAAATTTTCAATATCAGGATGTGCTTTTTTTAGATCGTTAAGAATATAATTTCTCCAATAGTTTTCTGTTTTATTAAAAAGTTTTTTGCGTTCTAAATTTAAATCTGGACCTGAAAGGCATAAATAATAACTTATCACTTTTTTATCGTTTATCTGGTTTAAATTTTGATTCTGATTGTATATATACCCTAAGCCTTTTCCTTTATAAATCACATTATCCCATGAAAGAGGGAATTCACTATCGTGTAAGGCCGAATTGACAGTAAAAGTTGCAACAATCCAGGGACTATAATTAAAGTTTTTGGTAAATACATGTCTGTCTTTAATTAAATACTTGTTTATAAACTGAGGAGAGGAAACAATGACTTTTTCTGACTTTATAAGTGTAGATTGATTATTTTTTGAGTTAAATGCATGTACATGAACCTTATCTTTTTCCAAACCTACTTTGTAAGCCAAATGATTTTTATAGATATGGTTTATACAGCGTTTTTTAAGATGGGCTGCTAATCTTGCATTTCCTTCAGGCCATGTAAGAACAGCATCTGTCGCATATAAGTTTGCATTATTTTTTCTAGATGCAAAATAATGGATTCCAGCCCAAGCAGATACCGAATCTATACCTAAACCATAATCATCTTTACAACAATAATCGACATACCATAGCAATTCTTCAGCAGAAAAATTATTTTTTATCAACCAGTCTTTCATCGTAAGTTTATCGAGTGATTGTAGTGTTGTGTCCAGGCTAATAAATGAAAAAGGGATAGCAAAGAAAAATTTTCCATCAGCTCCTTTCATATTTCGGAATATATCCATTTCTTTTAAAAAACGTTTAAATTCCAATTCAGAATCTTTACTACGCGTTGACTTAGGAATAAGTCCTTCTTGCCAAGAATTATTTATAAATAACCGTTCGTGAGGAGCAAAAGATAATTGTTCTTCATCATAAACCGGAATTCCTTCTTTGTAATTAATTATTATATTAGATTCATAAAGGAAATTAAGTAACTCCTTATTTTCCTTATCTGGTAGAGGTAAATAATGCGCACCTCTGGGATATGAAGAAATATTATTTCTGCCTGATGATGCATTTCCACCAATTTCATCACTCATTTCAAGTAGTGCAAAATCTGTAATACCTTTACTAATTAATTGTCTTGCAGCGGAAAGCCCTGAAATACCTCCTCCAATAATTAAATATTTTACTTCTTTAATACCGGAAACCTCTGGAAAATTTTTACTCCATAGCCGATGTCCTAAAATATGATTAGTGCCGGTAAGGTTTATGAGTAATTTTTTTGCTTTTTGCTTACATTGAAGTAAAAAAGGAGTTATGAACAATCCGATAAATGAAAGTTTGAAAAATTCTCTTCGATTATAATTTTCTTTATTCATTTTAGCAGTTCTTTATTGAATCTTTCCCCATTCTTCATCAAAATACCTTACTAAAACCTGATTGTCTAAACGATTTACTTCAATATCCTTAGCTAACATGTCTTTGGTAAATAAGGTAAAATCATAAAAATTATATGTGTAGAATCGTAAATTACTTATTTTCCTTTGTATTTTATGAAAATCAGTTTTAGAAGATTTAGCAGATAAAGTAAATCCCCATTCTCCAAAAGAAGGAACATATACGTGATAAGCTTCAACTTTAGGAAAAACCTGTTTTATAGTTTCAGCGATGCACCAAAATGACCTTGGCGCAAAATATGGTGAAGTAGTTTGTATTGCAACTATAGCTTCTGGAGTAATTTTATTATATAAAGCTTTGTAAAAACCCACGGAATATAATTTACCTAAACTATAGTTAGAAGGATCCGGAAAATCGACAATTACAACATCAAATTTTTTATCGCAATTTTTAATCCAAATGTAAGCATCAGAATTAATAATTTTAACTTTTTCATTCCAAAGAGAATTGAGGTTTAGTTTCGTTAACAATGAGTTATTTTTAAATAATTTAGTCATCCCTTCGTCTAAATCAACCAAAGTGATATTTTTAACATCTCTATATTTAAGAACTTCTCTCACGGCAAGTCCGTCTCCTCCTCCCAGAATAAGTACATTTTCAACATTTGAGGCCAGAGACATGGCTGGATGAACAAGTGCTTCATGATATCTATATTCATCGGCAGAACTGAATTGCAGGTTATTGTTTAAATATAATCTGTATTCGTTGTGGTTATGAGTTAGAACAATTCTTTGATAAGAAGTAGAATGAGTATATACTATTGTTTCACCATACATTTTTTCTTCTGAAAAAGATAAAATTTTCTCAGAAAAGATAAAAGCAACCAGTAAAATTACAAAAGAACTTACAGCTTTAATTTGCAAAATAATAACATTTTTTAGCTCTCTTTTTAAGTGGAAAGCAAGAAAAATAGCAATACTGACATTTATCATTCCAAAAAACAAGGAAGTTTTCATTAATCCCAATTTAGGAACTAGTATAAGTGGAAAAAGTATAGAAGCGATCAATGCTCCTATATAATCAAAGGTAAAAACATTGGAAACTAAATCTTTAAAACCTATTCTACCTTTAAGAATGTTCATAAGAATTGGAATCTCTAAGCCTACTAAACAGCCGGTAAGAAACACAAGTAAGTAAAGTGTAAACTGAAAAAAACTAGCAATATTGAAGAGTAAAAAAAGTATAACTGAACTTAATCCTCCAATGAGTCCAACCAAAATTTCTACTTCAACAAATACATTTAGTAAATTTTTATTAAAGAATTTTGAAAAATATGAACCTATTCCCATGGAAAATAAGTAAACCCCTATAATAAATGAAAATTGTTTTACTGAATCACCTAATAAATAGCTAGCTAAAGCACCAGCAACCAATTCATATACCAGCCCACAGGTAGCGATTATAAAAACGGAAAAAAGAAGTAAATATTCGAACTTAATTTTATCCATGTATTGCTGCACTTATTATAAGTGAAATGCCTAATATAGATGCAGCTAATACAATAGCTAAAGCTATGTTGCCATTTTCTGATATTTCTTTCCAGGTTTTTTCAGGTGTAAGTTTTTCAATGATGTAATAGGATATAATTAAGATTAATAATCCTAAACCTGAAAATACTAATGAATTGATTATAACTTTTAATGATATGTCCATACTTATATTTTTATATATTTATTTATGATAAAAGAAAGATCTCGAATGATTTCTGTTTTGACTATTGCTTGTACTGGATTTTTCTGTTTTTGTACAATCACATATCCGGTTACCCGTGAATGTGTAAAGGAAATAAAAAAGTAATGCTAAGCAACCAATAATAAGTGATGTTTTATTGTTTTTAATAAAATGTAATAATTTCATAACTTAATTATTTTGATTAAACTTAATTCTATTATATAAAACGTTTACGACGAAAATAAGTACTAAAATAACAACTAAACTTCCAATAATTATCAATAGATTCCAATATGAAGGTTTTATCCATAATACTTCAATTTTCATTGAGTGTCTGCTTACACTTGATTTATCTGCAGACATGGTAAATTCCATGTGATACTTTCCTTTACCTACTCCACACAGTTTTACAATACCTTCACGGTTTCCTTCAGACCACGTTTCACCTTCGCTATATCCGTAATAATATTCAATATCTTTAAATGCATACTCTTTATTATTATTAGATTCATTTACCAAGACCATATCGCAACTAGTCCAAGAATTAGAAACGGAGGAATACAGTTTAATTATTAAATTTCCAACTCTATCTTCAACTTCAAATGATGGTGTAATAAAAACCTCATTATTATAATATTCAACATTAGTATCTAGAATTTCCTGATTTTTTTCTTTTGAATATGCCCAATAATGAAAACCAGCTAGAAATAAAGATATAAATATAAAGATTAAAGACATATTTTTCACATTAATTAAAAATGGCTGAAGGAGGCCATAACCTTTTTTAGGAGGTAATGACAAGCTTCCAAAAGCTATTTTCATTTCTTTGTGAGTAAAATATTTACCTACATAAATCGACTTTTCTAATGATTCCTCAATAGATAACAAATAGGGGGTGTTATCATATTCCAGAGTCTTATAAGGTAAAGATGGGTTGAAGTCGAAAAAGCCTAAAGCTGAAACTAATTTTACATTATTTTCTTTAAATTTTGAAGAAATAGAAGAGGGTAATTTATTTTTAGATAATTTTCTAACTTCTTTTAAATCTTCGACCTCTTTTAGTATAGTCCAATGACCTTTATATTCTGAAAGATAAATAAAATCTAATGTTTCCGATTGTAAAATATATTCCGTCCACTCATAAAATTCATCGTCTTTTTTGATTAGAATACCTGTTACAGTGTATTCTTGACTATCAAAAATACCTTTCTGGCCTAAAACTAAAATAGTATGGATATTTTTACGCAAAGATTTTAATAATTGCCAATTATTGGATTTAAAAACAAAGAGTCTTTTGCATTTGGCACATGCAAAATATAAGTAATTGTTTCCAAAACTTGAGGAGTTATTTTTAGAACATTTTGGGCAGCGAACAATCATAGGTTATCTATAAATTTCATGTTTAGAGATTATGTCAGCATTAAAGAAATATATATATTCTTCTGAAATATCTTTTACTTTTTGATTATTGTTTTGAAAATAATTACATAAATAAATATCAAGGGTCAATGTGCTAAGTTCCGGCCATGTATGAATGCAAATATGAGATTCTTTAAGACAAAATGCAGAAGTAAAACCACCGTTGTCAAAAACAAATGATGAGCAACCTACTTTTTCGAGCTCATACTTAACTAGTATTTTTTTCGTAAAAAATAAAAATTCATCTAAAGATAGCAGTTTGTTACTTTCATTAACTTTTAAAGTTAATAAAGAGTGAAGACCAAGGTAATTCATAAGAACTATACAACAAATTAAGTTTTGCAAATATATAAAATACGTTTTTATTTTTATTATATTTATAATGTTGAAAAATTAGTATAAAATAATTAACATAACTTTAACTTGATGGCTAATGAGATACTCTTTAATTTTGCATAAATTAAAATATTACACTAAATGAAAAATAAATTATTTCTTATCGGATGTTTAGCTTTTTCTTTTGTTTTTTCACAAAACCACCATTGGGGGTATGACGGAGAAGGTTCGCCGGAACACTGGGGGGAAATGCAAGGTGGTGAACAATGCGGAAAAGGTAAGTATCAATCACCTATTAATATTACCAAGTCTAAGCTTGATAAAAAATTACCTAAGATCATTTTTAATTATGGTTCTGGTGAAATTGATGAAATAGAGGATAATGGTCACTCTTTGCAATTCGATTTTAAAGAAGGTAGTACTATAACGTACAATAACAAAGTATATACTTTAGCTCAGTTTCATGCTCATGAAGAGTCAGAACATAAAATTGACGGTATCAGATATCCTTTAGAACTTCACTTTGTTCACAGAGCTCAAGACGGTTCTGTATTGGTAATAGCAGTTATGGTAAAAGACGGACCTGAAAATTCATATTTTGAAAAACTGGATGTATTTAAAAAATTAGGTAAACACAGTAAAGAAGAGACTCATATAGTATTTAATCCTGAAAAAATGTATCCAAAAAAGAAATCGTATTATACCTACGTAGGATCTTTAACTACACCCCCTTGTGCTGAAAATGTTACCTGGATAGTGTTTAAAAATCCTATTGATATGACTGAGCAAGAAATTGATGAAATAGCAGACCACTTACCTAAAAGTAATAATCGTCCTATTCAACCACTTCACGACAGAATTATTTTAAATAATTAATAATTAATGAGAAGCTATTGATTTTGACTGACAAAAAAATATATTAATTTTGCAATATGTTAGACAATACAAAATCAGTAGCTTTTCACACTTTAGGGTGTAAATTAAACTTTGCAGAAACTTCTACAATAGCCAGACAATTGCTTGAGTTAGGTTTTAAAAAAGTTCTTTTTGATGATAGTGCAGATGTGTATATTATTAATACATGCTCAGTTACAGATAATGCTGACAAAGAATGCAAAACCATAGTTAAAAGGGCTTTAAATAAAAATCCGGAAGCATTAATTTGCGTTATCGGATGCTATGCTCAGCTAAAACCTAAAGAAATTGCAGAGATAGAAGGCGTAGATTTAGTATTGGGAGCTAAGGAAAAGTTTAATATATATAAATACATACTTGAATTAAAAAAAGATTCGGACGCTCAAATTCATTCATGTGAAATTGATGAGGCTGATTTTTTTGTAGGTTCTTACTCGATAGGCGATCGAACACGTGCATTTCTTAAAGTACAGGATGGTTGTGATTATAAATGTACTTACTGCACAATTCCATTAGCAAGAGGAATTTCCAGATCATCCACACTTGAAAATGTTTTAATTCAGGCTCAGGAGATCTCTAAGAAGAATATTAAAGAGATTGTTTTGACAGGGGTAAATATAGGAGACTATGGAAAAGGAGAATTTGGAAATAAAAAGCATGAACACACTTTTTTTGAATTAGTAAAAGAATTAGACAAAGTTCCCGGTATTGAAAGAATACGCATATCTTCCATAGAGCCTAACCTGTTAAAAAATGAAACCATTGACTTTGTTAGTCAGTCAAAAGTATTTGTACCTCACTTTCATATACCCTTACAATCGGGCTCAGATGATATATTAAAGAAAATGAAACGCCGGTACTTGTCCGGACTATACAAAGAAAGAGTATCTAAGATACGTTCAGTTATTGCAGATGCTTGTATTGGAGTAGATGTTATTGTAGGATTTCCTGGAGAAACGGAAGAAAAGTTTATGGAAACCTATAATTTTATACAAAGCTTACCTATTAGTTATTTACATGTATTTACTTACTCTGAAAGGGAAAACACTGAAGCTATAGCTATGGAGGGAGTAGTTTCAATAAGTGAAAGAAAAAGAAGAAATAAGATGCTTAAAATTTTATCTGAGAAAAAACGTCATGCATTTTATGAATCTCAATTAGGTAAAATTAAAACAGTATTATGGGAACATGAAAACAAAAATGGAATGATGTTTGGTTATACAGAAAATTATGTGAGAGTAACTCAGCCATATAATGAAAAATTAATAAATCAGTTAGAGGAAATTTATCTGGATTCTATTGATGCGTCAGGTAATGTATTAGTGAAGTCAGCAATATTTCATAATACATTTGTTATTGGTTAGAGTTAATTTACTCATTAAAAACTGTTTTTGCTATATATGAAAGAAGAATAGAGAGATTTGCATATATCGAGCCTCTAACCAATAAACAAATTCTACATACACACTATTTACTAATTAGTATTTTAACTAATCGTATTTCAAAGGTCTAAAAACTAAGGTGAAATATACAGATCAATATTTCTCTAAAAGTGTTCTAAAAGTCGAATACATAAGTTTTAGATAAGTACAATTTATTAATAATTAGTAAAACTATCATTTTTCTGAGTTATGAACGGACAAGATGAAAAAATTCATAAAATAACATTAAGTAATTATCCTGTCAGTAACACTGAAACTACTATTAAAAATTTATTAATTCCGGATAATTCTTTTCCGGTTGTAATCCATCAGTTATATATAGTTGAAGGCATAATTATTTGTATATGTAAAGAGGGTAGAGGTAAGGTTAAAATAAACATGAACGAACATGAAATTGTTCCTGATAAAATTATATTTTTTATGCCAGGGCAGGTGATAGAGCCTCTTGTCTGGGGAGAAAATATTAAATTACAATCTTTATTTTTTTCAATCGATTTTTTGCTGGAATTTAATCCTGTATTTGACATAAAAACCATAAATAAAATAAGGAATATTCCTTGTTTAAGTATTAGTAAGGATATAATTCATAATCTTAGTGATTTTCATTCTTTAATTGTTAAATATTATGAAAAAGATACTCATATTTTTCAGGAAAAAATTATCAAAACAATATTGCTAGCGTTTTTAACGGAGCTTGCCGGGATATATTATTCAGTCGAAATTGAAAAAAACTTTGTTTCTATAAGAAAAGATGAATTGTATAATAAATTCATTCAATTATTATTAAAGTTTCATAAAAAAGAGCGAAGCGTAGGGTTTTATGCCGAGAAAATGTTTTTAACACCCAAGTATCTGTCTAAGATTATTAAGGATATAAGTGGAGTATCTGCCACGGAGTGGATAAACAGAATGGTCATGATTACAGCCAAAAATTTATTAAAAACCTCTAATTTAACTGTTCTGCAAATTTCAGAGGAATTAAATTTTCCAAATCCCTCTTTTTTTAGTAAATTTTTTAAAAAAAACAGAGGTTTATCTCCAATAGAATATAGAAAAAAATAAATTTAGCAAACTTATCTTTAAAAATATTTACCAGAATTTTGCTATAAATACTATGAAATATTAGTCATTTCAATGTCCTCAGAAGAATCCTTATATCCTAAGAAATACAATATTCCATCTAATCCGACGGTTGATAAAGCATGATTAGCATTTTTCTTAACAGTAGGTTTTGCATGGAATGCAATTCCCAGACCAGCTATGGAAAGCATAGGGAGATCATTGGCACCATCGCCTACAGCTACAGTTTGTTGTATGTCTATATTCTCAATCTTAGATAAAAGTTTTAAATATTCTGCTTTTTTCTTACCATCCACAATATCACCTAAATAATTACCGGTCAATTTTCCATCAATTATTTCGAGGGAATTAGCAAATACATAATCAAAACCAAATTTATCTTTTAAATAATCTCCAAAATATGTAAATCCTCCGGAAATGATTGCAGTTTTATAACCGCTCTTTTTTAAAATGCTCATCAATCTTTCCAGCCCCTCGGTAATGGGTAAATTTTCAGCAATTTCCCTTAAGACACTCTGATCTAACCCTTTTAACAGTTTGATACGTCTTTTAAAACTTTCTGAAAAATCAATTTCACCGTTCATTGCAGATTCAGTTATGGCTTTCACTTCTTTGCCTACTCCAGCTTTTTCTGCAAGCTCATCTATGACTTCTGTTTGTATTAACGTAGAATCCATATCAAAACAAATCAGTCGACGCATACGTCTGTATTTGTTTTCTTCCTGTAAAGCAATATCTATAGTTAATTCTGAAGATAAAGTTAAGAATCGGTTCTGTATTTCTTTAATTTTAGATAAGTTGCCACGTACTGCAAATTCAAAGCAAGTTCGGTTAATATGTCTGTCTAAAGGTATTCGTTGGGTAAGACGAATAATTCTTTCAATATTTAATTCGAATTCCAATAAAACCTGAGACACTTTTGATATTTGTAAAGCACTCAGTTCTTTTCCTAAAATATGAATAATATATCTGTTTTTTCCTTGAACTTTCACCCAGTTATTATATTCATCTTCAGATAAAGCACGAAAACGAATACCGATTTCAAGGGTATTAGCTTTAAAGAGCATTTCTTTTAAAATGTTTCCGGAACTTCCGTTTTCCGATTTAAATATGATAGCTAAGGATAAAGATTTATGTATGTTAGCCTGACCAATATCAAGAATTGTAGCATTATATTTTCCTAGAATTTCTGTTAAAGCCGTTGTAATACCGGGTTTATCCATACCCGTAATACTAACTAAAATTATTTCTGAATTTTGCATATTGTAATTGAAGGGATAAAAGTAAGAAGTTTTTTAATTTATTTCAACAAATTCCATAATTTTATAACTTGTTTAGCCTCTTTTACATCATGAACTCTTAGAATATTTGCTCCTTTTTGTAAGGCATATAAATTTACGGCCGCGGTTCCGGTTAACGCTTCTTCTGCTGTAGCATTCAAAGGCTGATAGATCATTTTCTTTCTGGAAATACCTACATATATAGGTAAATTAAATACGGCCAGTTTATCAAGGTTTTTCATTAGTTCAAAATTTTGATCTATATTTTTACTAAATCCAAAGCCCGGATCCAATAATATATCAGTTACTCCTTGATTTCTTAATTCATTAAGTTTTTCTGAAAAATAAAAATTGATGTCCAGAATTAGGTTGTTGTAATTAGTAAAACTGTTCATAGTTTGAGGTGTCCCTCTCATATGCATCAATACATAAGGAACATTTAAACGTCCCATAGTTGGAAACATTCGAGAATCAATGGTTCCTCCGGATATATCATTTATCATCGCTGCTCCTTCATTAACAGTTTGTTCCGCTACGCGAGACCAAAAAGTATCAATAGATATTTTTATATCAGGAAACCTTCTCACTAGCTCCTTAACTACAGGTAAAATCCGATCAATTTCTTCCTTATCAGAAACTAATTTAGAACCTGGACGTGTAGATTGACCTCCGATATCAATTAAATCAGCTCCTTCATCTAAAAGTTTTTCCACCTGAATTATAGCATGATCGATAGTTTTGTATTTACCCCCATCAAAAAATGAGTCAGGAGTTAAGTTCAATATACCAGCAATTTTTGGAACATCAAAATTGATGAGTTGACCGTTAAGGTTAATTGTCATTTTTTAAGTTAAATATTTAAATAAAGGTTAAAATTAATAATTTTGTACATATAATAAAAGATGGAAAAAAATAAAGATAATAAAATACCACTGATTTGGATTGAAAATTTACGTGCTATTGCTGCAATGGCAGTAGTCTTACTACATGTTTCCGCCCAAATGATATATTCTTTTGGCAATGTCCCTGACTCTCAATGGTGGGCTGCTAATCTTTATGAAAGTTTTACTCGTTTTTGCGTACCTGTATTCCTGATGATAACCGGAGCGTTAACTTTAGGTAAACCCTATAAATTAACTGATTTTCTAAAAAAACGATTTACAAGGATACTAATTCCGTTTCTGTTTTGGAGTTTAATTTATATAATGTATAATTTATCAAGGGAATTTTTTAAATTTCATAGAACGTTTGACCTAGAATTTGTAAAATATTCATTGGAATATGGCTGGAATAAATTAGCATTCGGTGCTGGCTATCATATGTGGTATATATACTTATTAATTAGTTTATATTTGATTCATCCGGTCATAAACAGGTGGTTATTAAATAGTAACAGAAAAGAACAAATTTATTTTTTATGTATTTGTGCATTTGCTGTTTTGATTAATTATTTTCCGTTTGTATATTTAAAAACATCTGTTGATTTATCTTTTTTTTCACAATTTTTAGGATTTTTTGTACTAGGTTATTTTCTATTTACAACTAAGCTAAATATTAATAATAGAAATAAAATTATTTTATTTTTTGTATACTTTTTTTCATGTCTTCTTATTAGCTTAGACACCTATTTATCTTCTGTAAAAAACGGGGTTCTCACAGAAAATTATAAGCCTTGGGATATTATACAAGCAATTTCAATTTTTATTATTTTTAAAACAGTTTCATTTTTCAACAAAAAAAACAGATTTTTAAGTTTTATCAGTAAATATAGTTATGGTATATATCTGATTCATGTTCTTATGATAGATATCTCTGCAAAGATAGGTTTGGCTCATTATACATTTAACCCTTATCTATCTATACCAGCAACTTTTCTCTTTACCTTATTTTTATCAGTTTTAATATTATGGATAATTGATAGATTACCTTTAGGAAAATATGTTGTGAAATAGTATTTTTGTAGTGAATAAAAAAAACATGAAAAATACTTCCCAACAATTTGATTCTGTAATTTCAATATGTAGAAAATTATTTGAAAATAAATTGTCCGATTATGGAGCTGCATGGAGAATTTTGAGATTACCTTCTTTAACAGATCAAATTTATATAAAAGCTAACCGTATACGTACTATTCAGCAAAAAGGAGAGCAAAAAATTGATGAAAATATAGAGGGTGAATTTATAGCTATAATTAATTATTCAGCTATAGCTCTTATTCAACTTGAAAAAGGTGTGGTAGAGCAACCGGATATAAACTCTACAAAAGCTCTTGAATTTTATGATATTAAAATTTCTGAAGCAAAGGAATTAATGAATAATAAAAACCATGATTATGGTGAAGCCTGGAGAGAAATGCGTATTAGCTCAATAACAGATATGATTCTGCAAAAGTTGCTCAGAATTAAACAAATCGAAGATAATGAAGGGAAAACATTAGTTTCAGAAGGTTTAGAAGCAAATTATAATGACATACTAAATTATGCAGTATTTGCTTTAATATTGATAGACGAAAAAAACCAAAAATAAGTGTATGAAATATATAACAAATTTAGTAAGAATTGTGGTGGGAATAATATTTATTATCTCCGGCTTCGTTAAAGTAATAGATCCCATTGGATTTTCCTATAAATTAGAAGAGTATTTTGGACCGAGCGTATTCGATATATCGGTATTGCATAATTTAGCCCTACCTATGTCCATAGTTTTTGTTATATTAGAAGTAATGTTAGGTGTATTTTTATTGCTGGGCATTTTAAAAAAGTTAACTATATACTCATTGCTTATTTTAATCGTTTTCTTTTCTTTTTTAACGTTTTATTCGGCTTATTATAATGTAGTTACAGATTGCGGATGCTTTGGAGACGCTCTGAAATTAAAGCCCTGGACATCTTTTTATAAAGATATTGCCCTACTTGTAATGATATTATTGATAATTTCAGGATCCAAATATATAACACCTTTATTCAGTACTAAAATAAACGGTACTTTAGTTGTGGTTTCATTATTATTTTTAGGTTGGGTAGTCTATCAGGGCATTGCTCATCTACCGATCATAGATTTTAGACCTTATGCTGTAGGAAAAAATTTAATATCAGGGATGAACGATGGAATACCGGAAGTAAACAATACGGTGTATACTCTTAGAAATTTGAAAAATAATGAAGAAAAGAATTATACAGCTGATGAATATATTAATACAGAAATATGGAAAGATACTTTAAATTGGGCTATTAAAGATACTAAAGTTGAAATTATAAAAGAAGCAATACCTAATTCTGTTCACGATTTTATAGTAGATTGTCAGAATAATGATCGCACAGAGGAAATTTTGAATTCAGATAAAATAGCTGTATTTACAGTCCCATTTGCAAATAAACTGACTTTAATAGAAAAAGCAAAGCTAAGAAAAATCACTAATGAACTAAACCAGAAAAAAGTTAAATTTGTAATCTTGTCTAATGATCCTGGAGCTTTAACTCCTGTAGGTTCCTGCTCAATGGATCAGACTACTTTAAAAACAATTAACAGAAGTAACCCAGGATTAATGGTTCTGAAAAAAGGAATAGTGGTAGCCAAATATCATGCTAACGATTTTCCGGAAGTTAAAGAAATGGTAAAACTTTAATTAAAAATAAAAAAATAAAAATTAACATAAATTTTAACCTAATGAGAAAAAAAATTGTAGCTGGTAACTGGAAAATGAATAAAACTTTGCCGGAAGCCAAAGCTTTATTATCTGAAATAGACGCATATTTAAACTCAAATAATGCTAAATGTGAAGTTGTGGTGGGTATACCCTATATATATTTGGAAAATGCTAAATCTAACTTTAAAAATTTAAATATTTATTCAGAAGATATATCCGAGCATAAATCCGGAGCTTATACAGGAGAAATTTCTGCTGAAATGTTAGCCTCAATTCAGGCTGATGGAGCTATCATCGGGCATTCGGAAAGAAGACAATATCATAATGAAACGGATGAGCAAATAGGCAAAAAAGTTAAGATTGCTTTAGATAATGGATTAACACCTATTTTTTGTAATGGGGAAGTGTTAGAGGAAAGAAAAGCGGGTAAACATTTCGAAGTTGTTAAAAGACAAACCGAAGTTGCTTTATTTAACTTATCTTCAGAAGAAATCTCAAAAGTGGTTATTGCCTATGAACCCGTTTGGGCTATAGGTACAGGGGAAACAGCTACACCCGATCAGGCACAGGAAATTCATGCATATATTCGAAGTTTATTGGCAGAAAAATATGGAAAAGAAATAGCTGATTCAGTTTCCATTTTATATGGAGGAAGTGTAAAACCGGAGAATGCAAAAGATATATTTTCAAAACCGGATGTTGACGGCGGATTAATAGGAGGAGCTTCTTTAAACAGTAAAGATTTTGGATCCTTAATTCAAACGTATTCAGAAATTTAATTATATAAATACAAAATAGTTGTAGCCTGATTAAATATTAATCAGGCTTTTCTGTTTATATTCACTCAGCTTAAAATAAATTAATATGTAAATTATCTATTAGTAAACAATTGATAGCTGTTAATTCAATTTTATAAATAAAAAAATAAGTAAAAATAAAATGGTAAAATTATCCCGAAACAGGATCAATATAAGCCAATTTAGAGCTGGAAAAAACAATAAAAATTCGTATCTTTGTAAGTCGATTTTAAATAGTAAAAGAACCGATAGAATATAATATGAGTGAACAAAAATATACGGCTGACAGTATTCAGGCCTTAGAAGGAATTGAACACGTACGTATGCGTCCTTCCATGTATATTGGAGATGTGGGTGTCAGAGGCTTGCATCATTTAGTATATGAGGTGGTAGATAACTCAATAGATGAAGCTTTAGCTGGCTATTGTGATGATATAGATGTAATTATTGGTAAAGATAATTCCATTACCGTTAAAGACAATGGACGAGGTATTCCCGTAGATGTTAATACAAAAACCGGTTTATCTGCTTTAGAATTAGTAATGACCAAAATAGGAGCGGGAGGGAAGTTTGATAAAGATTCTTATAAAGTATCGGGAGGTCTCCACGGAGTAGGAGTTTCCTGTGTAAATGCACTATCAACCCTGTTAGTTGCTACGGTTAATCGAAACGGAAAAAAATACGAACAAAGATATTCAAAAGGGGTTGCCTTAAACCCTGTTGAAGTTGTCGGAACCTCTGAAAAGACCGGTACAGAAGTAACTTTCTCACCAGATCCGTCAATTTTTAATGATACGGTTTACAGCTACGATACACTAGCTACTCGTTTAAGAGAGCTTTCTTTCTTAAACAAAGGAATTACAATAACTATCACAGATGAACGTGAAACGGAAGAAGATGGAAGTTTTAAAAATGAAACCTTTCATTCAGATCGTGGACTTGAAGAATTTGTTGAGTTTGTAGATGGGAACCGTGAGCCTCTTATGGACGAAATTATTCATATGGAAGGTGAAATTGAAGATATTCCTGTAGAAGTAGCTATGCGTTACAATACTTCATACACAGAAAATATCCATTCCTACGTTAATAATATTAATACCCACGAAGGAGGTACACATTTAACAGGATTTAGAAGAGCATTGACCCGTACATTAAAAAAATATGCGGATGAAAATATAAATCTGGCTAAAGAAAAAGTTGAAATTACAGGAGATGATTTCCGTGAAGGTTTAACAGCTGTTGTATCTGTTAAAGTTATGGAACCTCAGTTTGAAGGCCAAACCAAAACTAAATTGGGAAATTCAGAGGTAAGTTCTGCGGTTGATAAACTAGTAGCAGAAATGTTAACTAATTATTTAGAAGAGCATCCGAATGAAGCAAAGCAAATAGTACAAAAAGTTTTATTAGCAGCAAAAGCAAGACAGGCAGCTAAAAAAGCACGTGAATTGGTTCAGAGAAAATCACCTTTAGGAGGAAGCGGTCTTCCCGGAAAACTGGCTGACTGTTCTTCGAGAAAAGCTGAGGACAGTGAATTGTTCCTTGTCGAGGGAGATTCAGCAGGTGGAACTGCTAAGCAGGGGAGAGATCGTATGTTTCAGGCTATACTTCCACTAAGAGGTAAAATTCTTAACGTGGAAAAAGCAATGAGCTACAAGGTTTTCGAAAGTGAAGAAATAAAAAATATTTATACGGCTCTAGGTGTTTCCGTAGGTACAGAAGAGGATTCCAAAGCTTTAAATATGGCTAAATTGAGGTATCATAAAGTGGTTATTATGACCGATGCCGATGTGGATGGTTCGCACATTACAACTCTGATTCTTACTTTCTTTTTCCGCTATATGAAAGAAATGATTGAAAAAGGATACATTTATATTGCAACTCCACCGTTATATTTATTAAAAAAAGGCAGCAAAGAATATTATGCCTGGGATGATAAGCACAGAGAAGAAATTGCTGCTCAGATTGGAAATGCTCAAGGAAAAGGATTTTCTGTACAGAGGTATAAAGGTCTTGGGGAAATGAATGCAGAACAACTTTGGGATACAACTATGAATCCGGAGCAAAGAACTCTACGTCAGGTTACCATAAACAATGCATCTGAAGCAGATAGAATCTTTTCTATGTTGATGGGAGATGATGTTCCGCCAAGAAGAGAATTTATTGAAAAAAATGCTGCATATGCTAAAATTGATGTTTAAATCATCAATAGCTGTAGAATAAAATAAAAAAGACTATCTCTGCAGATAGTCTTTTTTTATTATATAGAATATACGTTATGTATAGTTTCAATCACAGATTTGTGATCTTTTTCAATATCTAATTCACCGACTGACATTATTCTCATGGGATAAGAAATTCCTTTTGATTCATACGAAGGCTGTCTATACTTGATTTTATCCCATAATTTAAATCCTAATCTTTCATAAAAACCTATTCTTCTTTGGGAAATTTCTGTTTCCGGTGGTTCTACCTCCAGTACTATAGGTTTAGATATATTTTCCATAAAAACTTTCATAACTCTGCTTCCATATCCGCCACTTCTAAAATCTGAAGAAATAGCAAAATGTTCTGCAAAAATAAATTTATCAAAATCCCAAAAATTAAAAAAGCCAACATTTTTACTCTCAGTCACAGCCAATAATATTGAAAATTTATTTTGTGAATTTTCGTAAGCTTTAAACATTCTTTCAGTAGGTCTTTGCTCTTCTTTAGGAAAAGAATCCAAATAAAGTTTTTCCATAAAATTTACTTCATTAAGATTCATTAAATTCAATTTTTTTAGTTTCATATGTAAATGAATTAAGGTCCAAAATCATACGCTAATACGAATGATCTATAAATTTATTTTAAATATATACTATAAATATAGTGGATTTTTTTTAACGATCAAAGTAATCTCTTGTATTTTCATCTGTTTTTTTAACAGTTTCAGAAGTATCCGCATTGTCACTGGAACTTAATTCAATTCCTTTTTCTAAATGATCTTTTCTTGTTTCAAATCTTTGTATTACTAAGCTTTGCGATTTTATTTGTTCATCCAGTATTCTATTTTTGTCCCTCAAAAGTTGAATTTCTGTTATATTGGATATTATTCGTTGCTTTACTTTCTCAATACTAACTTTTTCCTTTTCAGTCAGATCTTTTCCTTCACTCAGGGTAACCTTTTGTTTATCAGACTGATTGCTTTTTTCAAGGTATAAAATACGATCAGAATTTCGTATTTTTTCTTTACTGAGCGTATTGCTATAGGCTCTGGCTCGATTTAGGTCATCCAAATTACACTCTTTAAGAATAGAATCTCTGTAACCGCTTAAAATGGTTACCAGCGAGTCATATTCATTTTTATAGTTTTTAGAAGTTAAAAAGTCGCCCTGCATATCTTGAAAAGAAGTATATATAGTCAGGGTGTTATCTTCATTAAAACTATATGCAAAATATCCGCTCCATGTATTTCCCTCCTGTAGAAACTGAATTTCACTGCCCGTTACTTTATTGATGACACCCCCTTTCACTTTTCCTCCATTCTTTTTTATAAAGGTTTTCCACGTATTTACTAAAACGTCTTTGTTGCAAACAGGGGCTTTAAAACCAAAACCTTCTAATGGCTTATTTTTTTCAGTGAATGTAACCTCCTCAATTTTTTGTGCAGGAAGTAAAGATATTGTTAGACAAACCCAGCAGGACAGTAATGTTTTTTTCATTTTTGAAAAGTTTTAAGATAATGTAGGGCTATTTCCTCACCGGAACTAACCGATTTAATCGCCCATTTTATTTTTAATTCCAATTTTTCTTCTTCAGATAATTTCCAGTCTAAACTTGATTTTTCAAGTTTATTTCTCATTTCATAAAATGAAATACCTGCAGCTACCGATACATTTAAACTTTCAGTAAATCCAAGCATAGGAATTTTAATACAGATGTCTGCAAGACTAAGAGTTTCCTCAGTTACTCCTTTAAATTCTGTACCATATATTAAAGCTACCGGTTGTTTTATTTGAAAGTCCTGAATATTTATTGCATTTTTTTCAGGTGAAATGGCAGCCAATTGATAACCTTTATTTTTTATATTTTGTAAAGCCCCTAAGCCTGCATGCATATAAATAATATCTACCCACTTATCAGCACCTTTAGATACAGTAGCCTCCGGAATAAATGAATTTCTGTTCTCCAGAGCATATACGGACTGAAATCCAAAAGCTTCCATACTTCGGACAATAGCTCCGGCATTACGATACTGATAAATATCTTCTAAAACAGGAGCAATATAATTTGTTCTGTAAGATACCAGTTTTTCAATTTTATCTAATTTAACAGTAGAAATAAAACCTTTTAAATACTCATAAAGACTCAGCTTTTCTTCAAAACCTTTTGGAATCATAGCTCAAAAATAATAATTTAAGCTGTTAATTAATTCATAAATTAGCCTTAAAAAATAAAATTTTCTTATGAAGAGAAGAATTTTACTTATTTATACGGGAGGAACTATAGGTATGATGAAAAAATACGGATCAGAAGTACTGATTCCTTTTGATTTCAGTAATATTATTAATCACATTCCCGAAATAAAATTAATCAATGCGAATATTGATTTTTATGAATTTGAAAATCCTATTGATTCCTCAGATATAGAAATCAAAGATTGGAAATTTCTGGCATTGCTCTTAAAAGAAAAATACGAATATTATGACGGATTTGTAGTATTACATGGTACAGATACAATGTCTTATACAGCATCTATGATGAGCTTTATGCTACAGGGAATAAAAAAGCCGGTAATATTCACAGGCTCTCAGTTACCGATTGGAGAGCTTCGTACAGACTCAAAAGAAAACTTAATTACGAGCATATACTATGCTAGTTTATATCAAAATTCGCAATCCGTTATTCAGGAAGTTTGTTTATATTTTGAACATAAATTATATAGAGCCAACAGAACCACTAAATTTTCTTCTGAACATTTTGATGCATTTATTTCTCCGAATTATCCTATTTTAGGTGAATCTGGAGTTAATCTTGAAATTTTTAATGAAAACCTATTTAAGCCGTCCTCTAAATTTAATCTTAATACAGATATTGAACCTAATATTGATGTAGTTAGTTTTTTTCCAGGAAGAAACAAACGTTTATTGGAATATTCATTGCTAAATTCGGAAATAAAAGGATTAATACTAAGAACCTTTGGTTCCGGTAATATTCCATCGGATAAAGAAACGATAGACTATTTGAAAAAAGCTAAAGATTTGGGTAAAGAAATAGTAGTTATTACCCAATGTGTGAGAGGAAGTGTAAGTATTGGTAAATATCATAACAGTACTATTTTTACTGACTTAAATGTTTGTAACGGATTTGATATTACTTTAGAAGCTGCTACAACAAAGCTGATGTGGCTTTTAGGACAAAAATACAAATCAGAAGACCTCAAAAAAGAATTTGAATCACAGATAGCAGGTGAAATATCTGTTTATTAACAATAAAAATGCCTGACTAATTTTAGTCAGGCTGAATATTCTAATTTCTAATGTCCTTTAATTTATTTTGAATATCTGTGATATCCTGAGACTTGGTATTTAGCTCTTGTTCAATTTCAATATTCCTGTTTTGCAGGTTTTGAATTTGTAATTCGTTGGATGATTGTTTATTTTTTTGTTTCTGTATTTTATTAAAATCTTTTTTTGTAATATCAGAAGCAGTATAATCTTTTTTCAGATCATTTTGGATTTTAGCATTTTCTTTAGTTAAATTTTTAATTTTAGCATTATTGTTATTTAACTCTTTAGTAAGATTATCCTTAACAGATAAGGAAGTTTTCAAATCAGAGGTTGTACAATTCAGATTAACCGTATTACTGAATTTTTGTAATTTGCTTTTAACTATTTCTATATCCTGAGGAGAATTAGAAGTGCTCAAAAAATTACCCTCAGCATTTTTAAAGTACATATATACCTCTATATTAGGGTTATTCTTTTCAATGGTATAAAATATACCTGCGTCCCATAAATTTTCAGAATTAAATTGAAGATGGGTACCGGAAATCTTTGCCGTTAAATCACCGCCGATTTTACCTTTATTTTCTTTAATGAAGTTTTTCCATGCGTCATTAATAATATTTTTATTACAAGTACTTTGGGTAAAGTGAAATGCATCTACAGAATTTTTATTAAGAAGATAAGTTATTTCATTAACTTCCTGAGCCTGAAAAAAACCTAAAGTAAGGGTTCCTAAGATAATAACTAGTTTTTTTTTCATAATTACATTATATTTTCATTTTAAACTTTTTGTGAATGTCAACAATCATACCTTTTTATAAATCGGTAATATTTTCCGTTTTTTCAAGTAGTGCGAGATTGTTATGGAAAATTAAAGAATAGTTTTTGCTGTTTGGAAAAAAAATTCTACATTTGTCAACCTAATTCAGAGAGGTGCTCGAGTGGTTGAAGAGGCTACCCTGGAAAGGTAGTATACGGGTGACCGTATCGTGGGTTCGAATCCCATCCTCTCTGCAAAAAAAATCTTAACTATATTAATAGTTAAGATTTTTTTTGCAAAATATTATAATACATCATAAGCTTCATTGATAAATAGATAAATAAGAGATATAAAAAAAAGAGATAGTTTAAGCTATCTCTTTTTTTTATATTGATATCATTTCTATAATAGCGAAGCAGCTTTTTCATCCAGAAACCAATATAAGTATCCTTGTTCCGGATTAACTAGAGCTGCGGGATATTTAGATTTAGCAACCGATCTGTTTTCGATCATTTCTTTTATTTTTTCTGCTTTATTTTCTCCCGTTACAAGAAAAGCAACATGCTGTGCTTTATTAATAACGGTTCCTGTAAGGCTGATTCTTTGCTTTCCGGTTTCTGGGTGTGAAGCGACCACGCAACTGGACTTTTCATTCCAAAGCTGGATCTGATTGGGAAAAATTGATGCTGTATGACCATCATCTCCCATTCCGAGTATGACTAGCTCAAAACTAGGAATAGAATTTTTGGTTAATAATTCTGTAGCAAGAATTTTACTGTATCTTACGGCTTCCTCATCAGGATTGGATTCTCCTTTAATTCTGAAAATTGAATTATCTTTAATTTGGGGTAATTGATCAAATAAATGTTCTTTAGTCATTTTAAAATTACTCATTTCATCATCAGGAGAAACACAGCGTTCGTCTCCCCAGAAAAAAGAAATTTTATTCCAGTCGATTTTTTCTTTACAATGCTCAGCCCAATAGTCAAACAAGACTTTAGGAGTAGAGCCCCCTGACAATGAAATATTTACATGCGGATAAACCTCCAGTAATTTGAGTAAAAACAGAGTGAATCCTTCACTCAGATCTTGTGTATCTTTATAAACGTTTATATTTTCTTTTATCATAATTCACAATATATACCATCATCGGATAAATTTTTACAAGGATATCTCCATCCGTATCCACAAGCTTCAATTAGGTCATCAGCTTGTACAGGCCCCCAGGAACCTGCAGGATAGCCGTATAGCGGAGCATCCGGAGTTTTATCCCAGAAATCCAGAATCGGTTGCACGTATTTCCAGGTAGCTTCCACAGCATCTCCTCTTATATATAGGGTAGAATCACCTGTCATACAATCCAGGAGCAGTCTTTCATAAGCATCGGGAACATACGTATTTTGTAAATCCGAATAATGAAAATTAATATTTACATTTTTAACCTGATATCCGTTTCCGGGAACTTTCATTCGGGTTTTCAAAAGTATTCCTTCATCGGGTTGAATTCGTAGAATCAGCTGATTACTGTCACTACTGGAATCTGCAATTTCAGGGAATAACCTTTGCGGAGCCGGACGAAAATGAATGACTATTTCAGATGCCCGGGTGGGTAATCTTTTTCCGGTTCTTAAATAAAAAGGTACATCTGCCCATCGCCAATTGTCTATAAATAGTTTCATGGCAATATAGGTTTCTGTTCGGGAATCGGGAGCTACATCTTTTTCTTCCCTGTATCCTTTAACATATTGTCCCTTGATATTAGCAGACGTGTATTGACCCCGAATCACATTTTTAAACAAATCATCATCCTTTAAGGGACGTAAAGCCTGAAAAACCTTTAATTTTTCGTTTCTGACGGCTTCAGATTCAATGGACATCGGAGGCTCCATAGCCACCAGAGCCAATAATTGCATTAAATGGTTTTGAACCATATCCCGTAAAGCTCCGGAATGATCGTAATAACTTCCTCTGTTTTCGATACCTAAACTTTCGGCAGCGGTAATTTCTACATGATGAATATAATTTCGATTCCAGAGCGGTTCATAGATACCATTGGCAAAACGCGTAACCAACAAATTCTGAACCGTTTCCTTACCCAGATAATGATCAATTCTATAGATTTGATCTTCTCTGTAATCTTCCTTTAATAATTCATTTAAATCAACAGCTGATTTATAATCCGTACCAAAAGGTTTTTCAATGATTATTCTTCGGAAAAATTCCTCTTCTTTATTTAACCCCTGATTTGCTAAAAATTTAGGTATCAGTGGGTATAAGGTAGGGGGAGTAGATAAATAAAAGATGTAGTTTCCTTCAGTAAATTCCGTTTTGTCGAGACTTTCAAGCCTCTCTTTCAGTTTTACATATTCTTCTTCCTGATCAGTATTGATAGAAAGATAATGCAGTTTATTTAAAAAAGATGAAATATCTTCTTCTGGATCCTGTTTTCCGTTGGCAAACTGAATAATTCCATCTTTCATTTTTTCACGGAACGATTCATCCGTAAATGCACTTCTGGCAACCCCTAAAATAGCAAATTTTTCAGGTAGTGATTTTTGCTTATAAAGATCAAACAAAGCAGGAATTAGTTTTCTGTATGTAAGATCTCCGGAGGCTCCAAAAATCACTAATATTTGGTTTTTAATATTTTTTTGAGACATTTATAAATAGTAATTTATACTAAATTTTAATCTTTTTTTACTTCATGTCCACCAAACTGGTTTCTCATAGCAGCCAATAATTTCATGGCAAATGATGATTCCTGTCTGGATTCGAAACGGGTAAATAAAGAAGCTGTAATTACATGCGCAGGAACATCAAAGTCCATAGCTGTCTGTACGGTCCATCTACCTTCTCCACTATCAGCAACATAATCTTTGATACCCTCCAGATTTTCGTTACCGTCTAAGGCATTTCCAATCAGTTCCAATAACCAGGAACGAACCACCGAACCCTGCATCCATACTTTAGATATTTTTTCCAAATCTACATCGTAAGGAGAATTTTTCATAATTTCAAATCCTTCGGCATAGGCCTGCATCATTCCGTATTCAATACCGTTATGAACCATTTTTACCATGTGCCCGGAACCGCTTTCACCGCATCGTAAATAGCCATTATCGGGGGCAAGACTTTTAAATATAGGTTCAGCAAAATCGCAAGCATCCTTATCTCCTCCATACATAAGACAATAACCGTTTTGAAGTCCCCAAACACCCCCACTGGTACCACAGTCCAGATAGTGTATTCCGGATTCCTTAACTTTTTTCCCACGTTCTACAGTTTCTCTCCAATAGCTGTTTCCACCATCTACGATAATATCTCCTTTGCCCAGTAGTTTTGTTAATTCCGCAATATTTTCATCCACAGGCTTACCTGCGGGAACCATAAGCCAGATAAGCTTTCTTCCTTCAAGCTTTCCAACCAGATCTTGTAGGTCGGAAGCAGGAATTGCGCCTTTTGCAGCAGCTTCTTCCACTTCCTTAGCTGTTAAATTATAAACTACAACTTCATGTCCATGATCTAAAAGGCGTTCTACCATTTTACCGCCCATTTTTCCTAATCCTACAAATCCAATTTTCATATTTATAAATTATAATTTTAGTTTAATGGTATTAGTAACCATTGTTTCTCATTAAAATTCACCAATAACCATGCCTCATATCTTAAAATATATAGATGATTTCTATGTTCATATTAGAATTGTTATAAACCTATGCTATTATGTAAATAAAGAAGCTATAAATGAATAAGATAGTGTTGAATATTCCATTACTATTTTTCTGAAAATAAATATTTAAAAATATGAAGTAGAAAGAATGTCAAAATGGCATTAATTGTAAGGATGGTTTGGCGGTTGATTTTATTTCTTTTTAAATACAAATAATTAGGAACGATCCCTTGTGTATTTCACCGTGAAATATTGCTTACCGATAGTCAACAAACGCATATTCCTTATAAAATATAATTATACTTTTTAATAAAGTAATATCCTTATTATTTTGTTTAATTTGTATAACATTGTTTTTATTTTTAATAAAAATCTAATTTTATTTTTATTATTATCTTGAAAATAATTTTTATTTTTGGTATTTAAATAATTCGATTTTTTATAAATGTAAATAAACTGATTTCATGAAAACGTATGATCCCGAAGATTTTAACGGTCTTCCGTTTCGCCTTTTACCGCAAGAAGAAGAAAAAAAATATTACGCCCGTTACGGAGGCAGTAAAGACAATCGTTATGGAGATTCGCATCTGGTTCATATAAGAGTTCATATTAAGAGCCAACCATTTTTTACTCACACACATATTGAACTGAGGTTAGTGGAACGAATCAAGGGGGAACATGAATTTACCCTTACAGCGGATCCGGATGAATTCGGAGAATCGGACGGATATCTTTTAGAGAATTCGCGTGAGTATTTAGGGAGTCACATAACCTTTGAATTTCGACAGTTCGGGAAAACGGCATCTGTATGGACGGGTGTTATTTCTAGCATTTCCAGCAGGAAAAATAAGGGAATCCGCCATGTGATACTTCAGGGAACATCCCCCTCAGTGCTTATGGAAAATGGCCTTCATTGCCGTAGTTTTGAAGACAAAACCTTTGAAGAGATAATACAAGAAGTCACCCGAAGGTATCCTCAGGATTTAATTCGCTTTAAAGTAAACCCTAATTTTAAAGAAAGCTTAAGCTATGTTGTACAGTATAATCAGAGCGATTTTGAGTTTTTATGCCATCTGTCGGAAAGGTTTGGAGAATATTTTTATTATTCAGGAGAAGAATACCACTTCAGTAGCTGGGGGAGCCGTATAGTGGAAGTATTGGAAGGAGAAGATGTTTACGATTACGATGTTCAGCTCAAAACCCTGCCTCAGAAATTCAGTTATACAGGTTACGATCCCCAACAAAATTCATCTTATACGATAGACTCTTCTCACTCAAGAGTACAAAGTTCGGAAAATCCATTCCAGCGTTCAGCCTCCAATACCAGCGAAGGTTTGTTTACGGTTTCTCCCACCGGACATTATCTGGGGAGTCTTATGCATCAACACCAGCTGGAAATAGAGCGTCAGGTACTTAGGGAAAGGCAGCATAAACAAAACCTAGTGTATGTAGAAGCTACGAGCAATAACCCTCACTTACGGGTGGGCGACATCGCAAAGATGAATGCTTGGATGCCGGGTCACAAAGTGTTTAAAACAGGAAAAACTCCGATAGAATCGTACCGGATTCTGGAAATAATTCATGAATTTTCGGATGGCGGGGGCTATATCAACAGTTTTACCGGTGTACCTAAAGATTTAAGTGTCCCTCCTTACTACAATGCTGCCTGCTTCCCTAAAGCCGAGTTGCAACATGCCACGGTAACGGATAATCAGGATCCGTTAAAGATGGGTAGGGTACGGGTACAGTTTGTCTGGCAGAAGCCGAATAATCAGCAATCTCCCTGGATACAGTTGATACAGCCCCATGCCGGAACAGGCAAGGGTACCTATATGAATCCGGAGATAGGAGAAACAGTGTTATGTGCGTTTCAGGGGGGTAATGCGGAGTGTCCTATTGTATTAGGAACCGCCTATAACGGAGGGGAGATTGCCGCTTATTATACCCAAGGAAACGATATAAAAGTGATACAAACGAGAAGCGGAGCCAAGATTGTATTTAATGATGCCGAAGGTCAGGGCTCTATAATGATAGAAGATCCCAGCGGAAATAAAATGTTCATGGATGGAGAGGGAAATATTAAAGTAAATGCACCCAAAGATATAGAAATAACAGCCGGAGAGAATATGAAAATGCAGGTAGGAAATGACCTGCATTTTACGGTAGGGAACCAGGCTACGCTGGATATTATGCAAAAGATGCTGGTAAACACTCCGTTTATGCAGCAGCTGGTGAGTAACTATTACCATACCCAGGCAGGAAAAGCCTTACTATCCTCTGCAAATGAAATAAAAATTGAAAGCCCGGAAACTTTTGTACAAGGAGGACAGAAACTATTTTTACATTCCGACGAGCTGGCTACGTTAAATTCTCAGGGCATTGCCGAAATGAAAGGAGAAACTAAAAATTCTTTGAGTAATATAAGTAGTGACTACGAACCCCAGCGGGAAGAAATAAAGGCTAAATGTGTGGTAATGTTTAGACCACATGATAAATGGAATGGAGAATTTGGTTTTGACTGGATTAGAATGGGGGATAATGATACAGGCCGTCGCGGTGATAAATTTTGGTATAGAGATATTATAGGAAATTATAGAGATTCAACAGGAAACTTACATCAAATATATTCTGGAGGAGTATTTAAAAAGGATAATGCGAAATATACTGCTTTAATGAAAGAGTTTACCGTATTTTCTATTCCTTGGAAAAAAGATTTTTATATTGTTCCCATATTAACGGTAATGCCCAATAATAGTGCTAAGTTTACATTGAAAGTAATAATAGAAGAAGAACCTGAAAGTATAATATATGAATTGGATAGAAAGTATTATACTCTGAATAAATATAAGCTTTCAAAAAAGACTAAAGGAAAGCATACTATTTACAATGACTTGCAAATAACAAATGTGAAAGAACACGAAAATCCTATTTTTCTAAATGTAAAGTGTATTTCAAAAAGCGGAGAAGATTGTAAAGTAGGGCAAATTAAAATATTACCTAATGGTGTAAAAAATAGAAAAAAAGTAAATATTGCTTTAATAAAAGTTAAAAGAGGTGTAGCTAATGAATTTCGCTCGTTAGATATTAATTCAAGAAAAGATGAATTGCAAAAATATTTAAATCAAGCTTTGATAGAGCCTATTTTTGAAAATTGGAATATAGCTATAAATAGTTTAAATAGTACGGAAAGAGAACTATTTAATAATAATTATAGAAATAAAGGTGCTAGTAGCAATGAAGTTATAGAAATATTAAATAGAATAATGATTAGAACAGACTCTAAATTTTCATCGTATTTTAAAATATATTTTATAGATGATTCTCTAGGAGGATTATATGGAAGATCTTATGGTATTGGTACCTCTCATCGTGCTGTAATTATTTTAACTAATGGTTTCTCAGATAGTACAGTAGCTCACGAAACATTACATTCAATGAGTTTATATCATACGTTTGATAATGATGGTAAATATACCTTCATTAAGTCTGAATTAGATAATATTATGGATTATTCAGATATTGAAAATAGAATATTTCCTGTCATAAGTACTGCTGTATGGCAATGGAAAAGATTGTGGAACTTTATAACATAAACAAATGAAAAAATTATTTTTAATGAGCCTTAGCATTTTTTATTTGGGGTGTAATGGGCAGAATAACAACAATTTAAATAAAAACGTAGGGAGCAATATAAAGATGGGAAAAACAATAGAAAAGTTAGATCTTGATTATATAAAAAATCATGCACAAAAAATATCATATCGAGTACAGGGAGCCGTTTCTAGTGAAGTGCTTAGCGACGAAAAACCTAATATGATATATTATAAGCTAGATGAGGTTAAAAATGGAAAAAAAATTTATATTGAGGGAGATGAGGAAAATGGCTTTACCTCTGAAATTAAATACTTAAATAGTGATTATTTAGAATATATATCATATGATGGTAAAGGAAATCTTTTAACTAAGATAAAACAATCTGTTTATGGTTTTTTAATAGAAGAACAAGAATATAATGAGAGAAGAAAATTAATAAAATCTATTGATTATGATAATGAATTTAAGTTTAAATGGGAAGGAGTAAAAGAATACTTAAAAACTCTAAATGTGAAAACAGATATAAATTCTTTTAATAATCATCCTTATCCCAATAAAGATATTCCCATCCCTATAATTAAAAGAGAATTTATTAAAGATACTAATCAAACACAACAATACCCAGTTGGAACAAAAAAAATATGGTGTTTGGAAAATGTTGAAGGAATTTATGATAATAAAAAAGGTATATATTCTATTATATTAGATGGGGACTCAGGTGAAGTGCTTATAGTCAAAGAGTTTAAAGGCAAAAAATCCGGCTCTGAAGGGTTTGGAACATATGCTGATTATGAATTGATCTATTCTAAATTAGCAAACAAAAAACAATCTTCTACATACAAAACCTATGAAGGGAAAGATTATACCCGGTCAGAATGGGAAGAATTTGAGCAAAAACAATTTGAAGACTATGCCCGTAAGCACAATATTTCTATTGCAAAAAATGATAAGAAAGATACGAACGGATTTACCTCCCGTTTTTTATTGGATGATTAAGTCTATGAATTGTATTTTAGATAAAAAAAATCTCTATAAACTGTTAGCATTTTTTTCTATTAGTGGGTTTGTTATTTCTTGTAGCGGACAGGAACAAAAAGAAAGTAAACCCAATACAAAAAATATTACAATGATAGAAAAATTTAATATAGAAGAATTTAACAAACATCAAAAAAATGGCAGTTGGTTATACACAAAAGATAATCAAGAATACTTTTTAAGAAAAGTACAAGATGAGTACTGGGTAGAAATTTAAAAAAAGATGATCCTTTTATTTTAAGATGTAATTATTATCTGAATGGAAATATAAAGATAAAAGCTCTAATATTTCACGGTAATGCTTTTACAAAAGGAATTATAGTTGATTATGATGAATATGGAAATATAACTAAACAAACTGATTCTGATGCTCCTTATAAAGAGTTCTCTTGGGGAAAGGTGAAAATTTGGATGGAAAATCGTAAGGTAGATTTATTAGATCCTTTTACCCGAGTGTGGCGTGAAAACGAAAATAACCATCCAATCTGGTACCTAAGTTGGGATACTAAAGAGATAGATAAATACGGAAACCAAATTATACAGGATGTGGAACTGGATGGAAGAACAGGAAAAGTGTTAAAAGAATCTACCCATACTTTTGGAGAGTATATACCAGAAGAATACAAAGACAATTCAGATAAGGAAAAAGATAAAAAAACTTCTAGTATTTATAAAACTTATGAAGGAAAAAACTATACCCGGTCAGAGTGGGAAGAGTTTGAGCAAAAACAATTTGAAGACTATGCCCGTAAGCACAATATTTCTATTGCAAAAAATGATAAAAAAGATACGAACGGATTTACCTCCCGTTTTTTATTGGATGATTAAAACCTAATTTTAAAAAATAAAAAAATGGCGCAAAAAATAACAGAAAAAGCTTTGTTACAATGTAATCAGGGAACTATTGAGACGGAATTACATGTAACCAGCCAGAATTTTTTCTTTATTGAAAATAAGGCCATAGCTACAGAACAAGATAAAGAATCCCAGACTCATATAAAGCCTTTCGGTTTATGTAAATTAAAACCTGTACCCGGAGGATTTCTTCCTTGTAAAGCAGTTCCGATTTCCTGGCAGCAAACCACAACGAAAGACGAGCTGAACGGATATAAAGTTTTATTAGACACTTCTGTTTGCCACTGTGCTACAGGGGGAATTATCAAAGTAACAGACAAAGGACATATAGAGAATCATGAGGCAGACTAATTTTTATTGCTTTAGAAGATATTGCTACGTGGAGTTTTACGATTGTATCAGACCTTTCAGACACTAAAAAATTTTATATACCAGTACTTAGCCGTTATACTATATATGAGTTATAAAATTAGTATTGAATAGCTTTTATCTGAGTTGATCCTAAAAGTTTGTCAGATAAATTTTGTTGAAAAGCTAAGAAAAACACTTGGTGCTACGATTTAATTTTTCCTTATATTTGTCTTTATGTTTAATGAGCTAGGAAAAATAATAAAACTTACGACATTTGGAGAGAGTCATGGACCCGCTATTGGTGGAATTATTGATGGATTTCCGGCAGGGTTGACTGTAAATTTTGAATGTATACAAAAAGAACTGGACAGAAGACGTCCGGGTCAGTCTAAAATTGTTACTCAAAGGAAAGAAGATGATGTAGTGGAATTTTTTTCCGGTATTTTTGAAGGAAAAACAACCGGTCAATCCATTGGTTTTTTAATAAAAAATACCAATCAAAAATCTAAGGATTACGAACATAACACTCAGGTTTTCAGGCCTTCACATGCTGATTATACGTACTTTCAAAAATATGGAATCAGAGATCATCGGGGAGGAGGGAGAACTTCAGCCCGTGAAACAGCCAACTGGGTAGCAGCAGGAGCTTTGTGCAAGCAATTAATTGCAGATATTGAGATAAATGCTTATGTTTCTTCTGTGGGAACCATTAAGTTGGAAAAACCATACAATGAATTAGATTTGTCAGAAGCAGAAAATAATATTGTCCGCTGTCCGGATAACGATACCGCTGAGAAAATGATTCAGCGTATATCAGAAATAAAAAAGAATGGAGATACCATAGGAGGAGTAGTAACCTGTGTTATAAAAAATGTGCCTGTTGGTTTTGGTGAACCTATTTTTGATAAATTATCAGCCCGCCTGGCCCATGCCATGATGAGCATTAATGCCGCAAAAGGTTTTGAAATAGGAAGTGGTTTTAACGGAACTGAGCATACAGGTTCCGAACTCAATGATGCTTTTATAGAAGGAGGCAAAACGATAACCAATAATTCGGGAGGAATTCAGGGAGGAATATCAAACGGTATGGATATAATTTTTAATGTAGCCTTCAAGCCGGTTGCTACCATAATGAAAGAACAGTCTACTATAGACGAACACGGAAAAGCCACAGTTATTCATGGAAAAGGAAGGCATGATCCTTGTGTAGTTCCCAGAGCCGTGCCTATTGTAGAAGCATTAGCTGCGATGATACTTGCAGACTTTTCATTACTTAATAAAGTTAGGAAGCTATAACATTGTATCAGGCAATTATAAGTTCTTTAATGTTTACTAATCAATGAAATAAAATTAAGATACATAAACTAATAAAATAATAATGGAAAATACTATAGATTTACACTATTTCTGGAATCAATCGGTTACTTATCAAGAATATAAAGAGTTAATTACTCAGCAGGAAGAGCAGGATAAAAACTCTGAAGACGAAGAAAAAAGAAAACTTGCGGACTATATTCATTTGAATTTAAGCAGAATTCACAGAAATGATAAAACTATCAAGTTAGATGAGGCTACAGTGGCCGGATTAAAATCTATTTCCAAAAAAATAAATATACTTGTTATTTCTGAGGGATGGTGTGGCGATGCTGCACAAAGTGTACCTGTAGTAAACAAGCTCGCTGAGTCTTCTGATAAGATAGAATTAAAAATATTTTTCAGGGACAAGGATGAACGTTTAATAAATCAATATCTTACCCGGGGAGGAAAAGCAATACCTATCGTTATTATATTAGATCAGGATTTTAAAGAAATTGCTCATTGGGGACCACGCCCCAAACCTTTACAGCCTTTTCTGGATAAGTATAAAGCTCAGCCGGAAACTTATACACATGATGATTTTGCCAAAGATTTACAAAATTTTTACAATACTGATAAAGGACAAACTATCTCTCATGAGATCTTGCATCTTATTCAAGGACTATAATAAACTGCTTTTATGAAAATAAAACCTATTTATATAGTAAATTTTTTATTTATTATCATTGTTATTGCTTTACTTTTCTCTCCCTTAAGAAAAGTATTGGAAAAAATGCAGTCAACCAATGCTCAAAGTCAGTTTTCAACAATAGATAAACTTTCGGATCAGCAATATTCGATTGATTTAAAAGGGGTTAATACTCAAGATGTTAATTTTAAAGAATTTAAGGGTAAAAAAATATTTTTAAATTACTGGGGTACCTGGTGTCCTGTCTGTGTGGAAGAAATGCCGGAAATACAAAAGCTTTATGAGAAGAAAAAGAATGAAATACAGTTTGTATTGATATATATGAAAGATGACAGGGCTTCGGTTGAACAATATTTAAGAAAAAATAACTATTCATTTCCTGTCTACGAGGCAGTAAGTCCTATAGATGCAGCACTTCTTGCAAGAGCTTTTCCTACTACTTTTTTAATTGATGAAAAAGGAAACGTAAAAGAGAAAATTGAAGGCGCCAGAGATTGGGCCCAATTAAACTTTTAAGTTAAATTTTTTACTCCGTAAGTTTTTTAACGGATGTATAATCACTTAGAGATAATAGTTAGATTTTTGCTTTGTCCCTTTCTATTATGAAGAATTATAGTTTGCCGGGTGGTTCCGTCATCAAAAGTAAGCCCGGCTGTATTAGGATATATTCTTCCTTCATTTTCCGCTTTAATAATGATGTTATTTTTTCCTTTTTCCAGTGTAAATTTCAAAATAGTACCCGATTTTAAGACATTAACATCAGGATATACCAGCTGATCATTCAAATAAACGGATATGATGTCTCCGTCTTCTTCTGCATTATCAAATACAAGAAGTTCAATCTCCTCTTTTTCTACAATGATGGGTTGATGAAAATCATTCAAAATTATGTCTTTAGGTCGTATTTCCTGAATTTCAGCATTTTTATGTTCCCAAGCATTCATTCCGTTATGTATAAGTAACGGGCAAGGAGGGTTTTCACCTGATTTTAAATTAGTAAATCCATCTTTAATTAGGCTTGCCAGGCTTACGTCCCAGCCACGAGCCATCATAATAGGTATAAAATATGCCTTTTTATTGGATACAGATAAAGTATGAAGGTGTAAATCGGATAGTTCGAGAGTAGCAGTTGATAAAGAGGTATCAGCACTAAACGTTTTCCAATCTACAGATAAGGGGGTATTATCTAATAATAAATAATCTGTCATGTCACTTCTCATTATAACCTTTATATCTTTGGAATAAATCATATATTCTGGAAAAGAGAACTGTGCGAGATTAACTGCTTGATTTTCAGAAGGAATGAAGTAAATAGATGGATCCAGGGAATATTCCGGAGAACCTAAAGCCCTTTTGTCAAATATAGAATAAGCCAGTACCGGAGATGAAGATTCTATTGTATGTGGATTTTCATGAGTATACTGATAAAATTCTCCCTTATTTAGCGTTTTAGTTTGTGATTTATCAATTTGTACAGTTGTTTGATTTTTTGACGCGACTATTCTATGGATAGTAGTAGAACTAAAAAATGAACTTCCGGGATTATAAAATTTTTTATCTAAATGCGTATTATCTTTTAACATTAATGCAGTATGATCGCAGGCAGCAGATATTCGCAAACAATGATTACCACTGATTACTCCTACGATATCTGATGCTTCTACCGAATAACCGGTAAGATCCTCGATACTGTTAAATTCATAGTTTTGTCCTGCCTTTAAACTAATTTTTTCAACAATTGCACCGTTTGAATCTTTTATAGTTACCTGTGTTTTCTTTTTATTTATAGAAAAAATATCTATGAAACTTTGTACTTTATATTTTTTCGATTGATCCGGATATCCGGGAACTAAATAATCTTTCCCCCACATCGATTTAGGTATCAGCGTAAAGCTGCTGTTACTGTAGGGATTGTTTCTTTCAACCCGAATAAATGTATTAGGGTTATCAGATTTGATTTTTACAATTTTATCTGAATATTCATGAGTAGCTATCGGAAACTTTTCAGTAACTAATAAATATCCGGAATCAGGAATAGTATATTCTTTGCTGCCGATAAGGATATTTGAACCGGGAACTCCCTGAATATGTAATTTATCATTCATTATTATTTCTTCAACCCCGCCTGCGTCACGTAGTGAGTTTGATCCCGAAAACACAGTGGCAAATTCTTCCTTTATAGGATCACAACGGTTTGTATTTTGGGCTTGAACATTGACTGAGAGTAAGAAAATATAAAAATTAATCTTCGAATTCTTGAGTATAGCTTTAACATTCATTATCATAATATATAGTAAGTAAACAGCTTAAATTCTGTGGTTTAACCTGAAAGGCTGTTTTTTTGTTGCCTCTATCTGTCTTTTTAAGAAATAAGTATGTAAAACAGAAACTTTAGCCTAAATTACAAATATTAAAAATAGTAAAAATTTATTATTAAAGATTCGATAAGATATACTATTCGGTAAGAATAAAATATTTCTATCTTTGCACAAATTTTTCAAGATATGAAATGTGGAATTGTTGGTTTACCCAATGTAGGAAAGTCTACTTTATTTAATTGTTTATCTAATGCAAAAGCGCAATCGGCAAATTATCCGTTTTGTACTATTGAACCTAATGTAGGAACAGTATCGGTTCCGGATCCCCGCTTAAATAAACTGGAAGAGCTTGTAAATCCGGAGAGAGTACTTCCGGCGGTTGTTGAGATTGTGGACATTGCAGGTTTGGTTAAAGGAGCCAGTAAAGGAGAGGGATTAGGGAATCAGTTTCTTGCAAATATTAGAGAAACCAATGCCATTATACATGTATTGAGATGTTTTCAAGATGACAATATTACCCATGTAGAGGGCTCTATCAATCCGGTAAGAGATAAAGAGATTATTGATATAGAGTTACAGCTTAAAGACTTGGATACGATAGAAAAAAGACTGGATAAATCTAAAAGAGCAGCTAAAGCAGGTAACAAAGAAGAACAGATTGTAGTTTCCGTACTGGAAAAATTAATCGTATTTATTGAACAAGGAAAAAATGCCAGGGAATTTGAAACTGATGATACTACTTATTCCGTTATATCAGAACTTCAATTACTTACATTCAAACCTATCTTATATGTCTGCAATGTAGATGAAAAGTCAGCCAAAGATGGCAATGAGTTTGTGGATCAGGTAAAAGAAAAAGTTAAAGATGAAAAAGCCGAAGTCATTGTATTAGCTGCACAAATCGAAGCAGATATTTCCGAACTGGATACCTATGAGGAAAGACAGATATTTTTGGAAGAACTAGGACTTGAAGAACCAGGAGTTAACCGCTTAATACGTCAGGCATATAGATTGTTGGATTTACAAACCTATTTTACTGCGGGAGTAAAAGAAGTAAGAGCCTGGACTATTCAAAAAGGATGGACAGCACCTCAGGCAGCCGGAGTTATTCATACAGATTTTGAAAAAGGATTTATTCGGGCAGAAGTAATTGCTTATGAAGATTTTGTTACCTATGGCTCTGAAGCAAAAGTAAAAGAAGCAGGAAAATTATCCGTTGAAGGAAAAGAATATATTGTAAAAGATGGTGACGTGATGCATTTCAGATTTAATGTCTAGCATTTTCAAAAAATAAAAATATTTTAAAACAACCGCTTAAAGAGTAATTTTTAAGCGGTTGTTTATTTATACTCATATATTCATAGAAGAAATTTAATTTTTTTTAAGTGTCATTCAATAGAATTTTATTCATTAAGTATTTAGATTAATTAGGGAAAAATTATTAATGTATACTAATTAATATAAAAAAAAATGCCATATTTGTTTTATTAAACAAATAAATAATTTTACTTATTATGAAAAAAGTTTTATTTACATTATCGGTTGCCTGTTTACTGTGTTCTGGTATCAGTGCTCAAATTAAAATAGGAAAAACTAGCATAGGGAAGGGAAAGATAGATGCAGTGAAAAATGTTTCTAAAGCTCTTACCGTTTCAGATGAAGAAATAGCAAGCGCAGCTGCAAAATCTGTTAAGTATATGGATGAAAACAATCCGGTTTGTTCGACTAAGGATAAAGATAAAAAAAAGAAAGCTTATGCAGAGCGTTTGGAAAGGATATTCGGACCCTATAAAAATTATGATGGGCTGAATTTAAATTATAAAGTTTATTATGTAACTGATATTAATGCTTTTGCTTGTCCGGATGGCAGTGTTCGTGTTTTTTCATCTCTTATGGATATAATGACAGATGATGAACTATTAGGAATTATAGGACACGAAATAGGTCATGTTAAATTAGAACATTCTAAAAAAGCATTCAAACAAGCCCTTTTAACTGAAGCTGCAGCCAAATATGCGGGAGATACTCAAGGTTCTGTATCTGCTATGGTTAATTCTGATATTGGAACCGTTGCCCAAAATTTAACAGGAGCTCAGTTTTCGCAGACTCAGGAATCTGCTGCGGACGATTACGCATACAAATTTTTAGTTTCTATAGGAAAAGATCCACAGGCTCTGGTAACTGGATTTACCAAATTTGCTGAAATGGAAAAAAAGGCTGGTTCTGATAAAAGTTTGCAATCTAAAATGTTTTCCAGTCACCCTGACAGTGAAAAAAGAGCAAAGAAAATCAGTGAAAAAATAAAAAAGTCCAAGAAGTAAGATAGATAATAAAAAGTATTTGTAGGTTAAAATTAATTGCTTAATTTTGCAACCTGATTGATTAACCTCTGACGAAGTACGTGAATGTTATTCAACTTTAAACTAATTTATATTTTTATAAATGGAACCATTAATTAAGTACGTACAGGATAAGTACATTACAAAAAAAGAATTTCCTGAGTTTAACGCAGGGGATACTATTACTGTTTATTATGAAATTAAAGAGGGTAACAAAACCAGAACTCAGTTCTTTAAAGGTGTTGTTATTCAGGTTAAAGGTACGGGAGCTACTAAAACTTTTACCATCAGAAAAATGAGTGGTGAGGTTGGTGTGGAAAGAGTATTCCCTATTAATATGCCTGCTCTTCAAAAAATTGAAGTTAACCGTAAAGGTAAAGTTAGAAGAGCAAGAATTTATTACTTCAGAAATCTTAGAGGTAAGAAAGCAAGAATTAAAGACGCCAGATTCGGGTCTTAATAATTTTCGGCTTTATACAAAAAATAAAAGAGCAACATTAGAAATGTTGCTCTTTTTTTATTTATAATAATTTTAGTTGTCATACACTTCAAAACTATGATCTGAATATAAAATTATTATTTTTTTAATCTTCTTGTCTTCTTTATTTATTTCCTTGCTGTCTTCTCTGACATTCTCGTCAGGAGAAATTTCTTTTTTTTCTTTTGAAATATTGAATGTAGAGGAAGGTATGATGGTTTGCGAAAAAAGATCAGGATTATGCACGGTATCATTATCCTCAAATAAAACGGAAGGTGATTTTTTAGATTCTTTCAATTCTTCATCAGTATTCAATGAAGAAAAAATTTCAGTATCTCTATTTTTTACAGGAGAACCTTTCCCTAAAATCAACCAATCAGAATTAACCTCAGGAAATACTTTTAATGTCCTTTCTAAAAAATCTAAAGAAGGTTTATTTCTTCCGGAAGTTATATGGGAAATTCCGGATCTCTGAACATTAATTTTATCAGCAAATTCACCAGGTGACAAACCTAGTATATTTATTAAATAAGTTATACGTTTAGAAATATCCATGTTTTACAAATGTTAATTATTTACAAATGTAAATAATTATATATAAATACAAATTTAAGAATAATTTTTAAGTTCACAACTGCATACAACTTAAACTTAACTTAAACCTATAGTTAATATATAATATCTTAAATAATTAGTATATAGTAATTTAAGTTATTTAAATTATATAGTTGCTATAAAATCATGTACAACAAGACATATTGTCATACATGCTTGTTTACAAATGTGAAATAACATTAAGTCTATGATTACATTTGTGTATTACAAATGTAACGAGGCTGTAGCTTTATTTTAATTTATATTTGTAAAAAATTAGATATGAAATCAGATTTTGATATTAAAGATTTAGACAATAACTTTCAATATGAAGATAGTTTTAATACTAGATATGTCAATCCTAAAAAGCTGAATGAATTTTTAAATGCAAATTATAAAAACCAACTGGTGCAGGTTGGAAAATCTGTTTTAAATAAACCCATTTACAAACTTACTTTGGGTAAAGGCAAAAGATTTGCTATCATGTGGACTCAAATGCACGGTAATGAAACAACCGGAACTTTAAGCGCTCTAGATTTGCTTAAATTTTTATCGTCCGAAGGAAATATCGTACACGCAATTCTCAGCGAGTTTACAGTAGATATTATTTTTATGCTTAATCCGGATGGATCAGAGGTTTGGACCCGAAGAAATATAGAAGGTATTGATATAAACAGGGATTATATTGCTGAATCTTCCATAGAAATGCATGTATTAAAACAAATAATAAGTGAAAAAAATTATCATTTAGCATTTAATCTGCACGACCAAAGATCAATATTTGGTGTAAAAGGGAAAAAAGAACCTGCTACATTAGCGTTTTTATCTCCTTCAGTATCAGAAGGTAGGGAAATAACAGATGTACGAAAAAAATCTATGGGAATTATTGCTCATATTTACCGTGAATTGACCTGTATTTTACCAGATAAAATTTCAAGGTTTACCGATGAGTTTTATCCACGTTCCTCGGGGGACAATATTCAAAAATCAGGAATTCCTACCTTATTATTTGAAGCAGGCCACTATCCTGATGATTATCAAAGAAAAAAAACAAGAAAATATTTTTCATTGGCATTGATAACTGCTTTATATTACGCATCTACTGAATATAAATGGGAAGATCAACATGAAGAATATTTAAAAATTCCTGAAAATTCAATTTCTTATTATGATATTATATATCGAAATGTACGATTAAGCACCAACAGCAACCGGGTAGCAGATTTAGGCATTCAATATGCAGAATCGATTAAATCTGGAGATGAAGAAATATCCTTTAGTGCTAAAATTGAAGAAATAGGTGATTTATCTCATTTTTATGCACACAGCGAATACGATGCAGAAGGAAGAAGCTTTTATTCTAAAATATCAGATTTTCCTAAGCTGGGTCTTATGGCAGATTTTCAGTTGGATGAATGGATTATTGTTAACGGTAAAAAACTCGATTCTTTTGTATAAAAATTTTCTGGTTAAATCTTAGAAGTAAGTAAATAATAAATCAGATTAAACTTTTTTGAATATCTATTGTCTATAAGTTAGGTTAAAAAATGGAAGAAAAAGAATTACTACTGCTGATAGAAAAAGATATTGAGAAAGGCTTTTCCATATTGGTTAAACAATATAGTAAGCCGGTATATTGGCATATAAGGAAGATTTTGCTTAATCACGACGACTCGGATGATGTTACTCAAAATGTTTTTATTAAAATTTTTCAGAATTTAAAATCTTTTAAAGGAGATTCAAGCTTTAAAACATGGATTTACAGAATAGCGACTAATGAATCAATTAATTTTTTAAATAGTGCAGCTAAAAAGAAAAATGTTAATAGTGAAGAATTAGTAGCCCAATTATCTTCTAATCTGGAAGACGATAATTATTTTACAGGAGATGATATTCAATTAAAATTACAATTGGCCGTTGCTAAACTTCCTGAAAAACAAAGAATTGTATTTAATATGAAATATTATGATGATATGAAGTACGAAGAAATATCTGAAATATTGGAAACTTCTGTTGGAGCATTAAAAGCTTCCTATCATCATGCAACAAAAAAAATTGAAGAATATCTTTTAAAAAACGTTGAAAAATGAAAGATTATTTAAATAAACCAACAGGTTCACAACCATTTAAAACTCCGGAAGGATATTTTTCTGAGTTAGAAAATAAAATTTTACATTCAACTATAAATAAAAAAAACGGTAATCCCTTTACAGTTCCAGATCGATATTTTGATGAGTTGGAGAGTTCAATTGCAGATAAAATAGTGCCTGTTCAAAAATCAATAAATCATAAGAAAATAATTCCATTATTTAATAAAAAAATATATTGGACATCTATAGCTGCATGTCTTGTTATATTTATAGGTTTAGGAATTCTTTATTTTAATCAAACGGAACAAGCTGATAACACTAAAATAGTTAAATTAAACAAAACAAATAACGATTCATCTGTTAACAACTCTATAGACAATAAATATATAAATATGGAGACAAAGGAAAAAGAAGAATCAGATAATTTGAAAGCATCCTATATTGATCAACCGATTGTAAGCGGTAAGCAGATAAAAAAAACATCTAAAACTTTGCAGAATAAGTCAGAAATGAAAAATAATTACGAAGAAAAAACATCGGAAGTTATTTACAGTTTATATTTTGAAGATACTTCTGATGATACGTATTTGACTTCGGAAGATGAATTTTTTTTATAATTTAATTGGTATAACAAATATAACTACCGAAATAATTACCGGTAATTATCATAATTAAGTTTTTTAATGAATGAATGATCAATGTGTATATTCAAAAAACGCTTCTTCCAGATTAGAATAAGTATCTTTAAATTCTTCAATACTTTTATCTTGGATAATTGTTCCTTTATTTAAAAGTATAACTCTTGAACATAGAGCTTCTACTTCCTGCATAATATGAGTGGATAAAATGACTGTTTTTTCTTTACCCAGTTCATGAATAAGTTGTCTGATTTCTATAATCTGATTAGGATCCAATCCGTTAGTCGGTTCATCAAGTATCAATATTTCCGGATCAAAAATTATTGCTTGTGCTAAGCCAACCCTTTGTTTATAGCCCTTAGATAACTGACTGATTTTTTTATTTTGTTCCTGATTAAGGCCTACTTTTTCAATAATTCCATTAATTTTACTTTTGTTAGTCTTATGAATATCAGCAACAAAACGAAGATATTCCTTAACATACATATCCGGATACAGAGGGTTATTTTCAGGAAGATATCCCACCATTGCTTTGGTTTTGTCAGGTTGAAGGCAGTTATCAATACCATTTATTAAAATAGTTCCCTCATCCCAGGATAGTGATCCAACGATAGAACGCATCATTGTCGTTTTACCCGCTCCATTAGGACCCAGTAACCCTACAATTTCCCCCTTTTTTATTTCCAGCGAAATAGCATTTAAAGCAACTTGCTTCTTATATTTTTTAGTAAGATTTTGTACTTTTACAGACATTTTTATCCTGTGTATAAATGTATTATTTTCTGTAAAGATATTAATAAAACGAAAAAGATTAAACATAATTTATGAAATCAGTAGTTATTCAAGGAATTAAAGGATCCTTTCATCACGAAGCAGTAGTTAAATTTTTTAAAGAGGAAGCTGTAGAAGTGGTAGATAGCCCTACTTTTAATTCTTTGGTAAAATCTGTAACAAGCAATCAAGTAGATTATGGTATGATGGCCATTGAAAATTCAATTGCAGGTACCATTCTTCCCAACTACAATTTAATAACTAAAAATAATTTGCATATTGTTGGAGAAATAGCCCTACCAATAAAACACAACCTGTTAGCATTGCAATCAGAGACCTTAGAATCCATTTCTGAAGTTCAAACACATCCCATGGCGTTATTACAATGCGAAAATTTTCTGGAATTACATCCCGATTGGAAATTATTGGCAAAAGATGATACAGCTACCTGTGCAAAGAATATTCAAATAAATCAATTAAAAGGTATAGCTTCGATAGGTTCAATATTAGCAGCAGAAATGTATAACCTGAAAATATTACAAGAAAATATTCACGATATAACTGATAATTTTACTCGTTTTTACCTATTATCTAAAAAGCCGGAAAAAATAAAACATTTTAACAAAGCATCTTTATATTTTACGGTTAAACATGAAATGGGAAGTTTGGCTAAAGTGTTGAATATTTTAGCTGAAAATGAAATGAATATGACAAAAATACAATCAGTACCCTTAACAGGTTCAGTCTTTGAGTACTCATTTCATGTAGATGTAGTATCTGAAAAAAAAGGATATGATCATTATTATAAATCATTAGAGGAAATTAGAAAAGAAACTGGTTTTTTATATATTTTAGGAGAATATATACAGCATAAAATAGAAATATGAGTTTTCCCGAATATATATTAATAGGGTTTACATTTCTTGGAGTGATATTTGGCTATATACGAGGCTTTTTAAAACAAATTTCTTCACTTCTAGGCTTAATTTTAGGTTATTTAATTGCTTTATTTTTTTTAGGTAAAACGCAGGCTTTCTTTATAGAATATAACTTAGTATCATCCCAATCTTCAACCTGGATAAGTTTCTCATTGACTCTTACCCTGGTATTTTTATCTGTAAAATTTATATCCCGTATGATAGAACAGGCTCTTAGAGCCATAGGACTGGATTTTACCAATAAACTCGCAGGAATGTTTCTGGGAGGCTTAAAATACTTTTTGGTTATCATGCTTGTTTATTGTTTTTTACAATCTATAGGTATATTGTCTGAAAAAAATTGCACTCAAAATTTATTAGACTTTATATCTCTTTTTAAAACAGTAATTTTTCTTTATATCATATAATTTAAAGCTTTAACGATAAATATCACAGCACAGTTCCTGCTTGATTAAATACACGAATATTTTCGTACATTTGCACACTTAGTAAATAATAGATATGTCAGATTTAGTACCCAAATTAGAAGCCATTAAACAGAGATTTGATGAAGTTTCCGATTTAATTATACAACCGGATATCATATCCGATCAAAAAAGATATGCGCAACTTAATAAAGAATATAAAGATTTAGGTAAAATTGTAGATATTTACAAACAATATCAATCACTTTTAAATACAATATCCGAAGCAGATCAGATTATTAAAGATGGAGGAGATCCTGAAATGACAGAGTTGGCAAAAGAGGAAAAAAATCAAGCCATAAGTCAAATTCCGGAGATGGAAGATAATATAAAATTCATGTTGATACCTAAAGATCCGGAAGATGATAAAAATATAACAGTTGAACTTAGAGCAGGAACCGGAGGTGATGAATCAGCCATATTTGTTGAAGATATTTTCCGTATGTATACCATGTACTGGAGGCAAAAAGGCTGGAATTTTGAGGTAGCTGATGCTACAGAAGGCAGTGTGAAAGGCTATAAGGAAATGATTATCAATGTAAGTGGGGAAGGCGCATACGGAATTATGAAATTTGAATCCGGTGTTCATCGGGTACAAAGAGTTCCTGAAACTGAATCTCAGGGGAGGGTACATACTTCGGCCATTACGGTAGCTGTACTTCCGGAAGCAGAGGAAGTTGACGTTGAAATTAATCCTGCAGATTTAGAATTTCAAACTGCACGATCAAGCGGAGCAGGAGGACAAAATGTAAATAAGGTAGAAACTAAAGTTCAGCTATTTCATAAACCTACAGGAATTATGATTCAATGTCAGGTTGCCCGATCTCAACATGCGAACAGGGAAATGGCTTTGCAGATGCTTCGTAATAAATTATATGATATGAAATTGCAGGAACATCTCGATAAAATATCAGCTCACAGAAAAACGATGGTTTCAACCGGAGACAGATCTGCTAAAATCAGAACCTACAATTATCCACAAGGAAGGGTGACCGATCACAGAATTAACAAATCTATCTATAATTTGGATAATTTTATGAATGGTGATATTGATGAAATGATAGAATCTGTAAAAATTGCAGACAATGCTGAAAAATTAAAAGGACAGGAAGATTAAAAATTAAAAAATATCATTTTTATAAATTAAAAATCAGTTAATATATTATTAACTGATTTTTTATATTTTTATATTTAATAAAAAATTATCTATAATTGACTGATGAGTAAATATTTAAAAATAATAATTCTATGGTTAAGTTTTATCAGTATGTTTTTAATTAAAGCACAGGAAATAACCCCCATACTGGAATTTTATTCAGATACCATGTATGTGTTTTCTGATGTAGCAAATATAAGAGAAGGACTCGGCATAAATTTTAAAATAAAAGATAAGCTATTAACAGCTGAGAAAGTTTTTATAATAAATGATTCGGACCAAAAATATAATAAAGCAGTGTATACATCTGATGGTTTAACTGCTGAATGGTTACCAATAAAGTATTATAAACAATCTAAAGAATTGTTTGGATATGTATGGAGGGGAAATTTAAGTACATATTTAATAAAAAAAGGAGACATTCAGTTTATGATGGGAATAAGTGCTAAAGAGAAAATACTGGAAAGAGACTCAGAAGGTACATTGTATGAAAATGAAAAGTATAGAGTGGAACTGAAAGTAATAAAAAATAATCAACAAGTGGCTAAAAAAATTTTCACAACAGATACATTACAAAATTTTATCTCTTTTAAAGCCTTTGGAAATTTGGGACTTACCCACATACATACGATAGTATGTCTTGAGTTTTTAGGTGGAGCCTGCGCTATTCCTACTAATTATTACTATCTTGCCTGGAATGGAAGACAATTACTGGATTTGCCTTCCCGGTATACAGTCAGCGATGCTGGAGTTTATTCATATGAAGAAAAATTTATTTTCCCCAATGAAAAAGGTGGAAAGCCTAATCAAATAATAAAAAAAACTGAAATAATTCAGGTTAACGATGAAAGTGCTTCCGAAAATACATCTAATAATATTTTTTCTAAAAGCACTAAAAAACAAATATACATCTGGAATGGGAAAAATTATATAATTAAATAACAAAAAACCTTAAACTATGCAATCTAAAGAATTAAGAAAACAAATAGCTGAAGCCTGTGACCAATTTCCTGCACAGTATGCTCAGCTGGTTAAGCCTATTAATGAAATACTTCTGAAAATAGATGGAGGGATTTCTGAAGAAACAGCTGACATGATTATAAATAATATTCGCTTGTATTATTTAGGAGATAAATATATAGCAGACTGTCACTTAGAAGAAAGTAATAACTTTTTAGAAGATGCTTTGCAAAATCTTAAAAATGGTGATCTGTCAAACGGAGCTTTATCTTTATTCGGTGCCGGTTTAAATTTTGCAAGTTTTGCCTCTAAAGCTTCTGGATCTAAAGAATTTGATGCACACAAAATGCTGGAAGAAAGATTTAAAAAAATAAAAGATACGTTGAAATAATTTACTAATATTTATTAAAAGTATAAACATTTTGTAAGATTACGTGCATATAATTAAAATATTTTTAATAAAGTAATACACTTTTTTGATTTTGTTTACGTTATTACTTTTAATTATATTCATATTTATAAATATGATAATATGTCATTTTTTTAAATATTAATTGATGATAAACTAACTCTTAAAACAAAATAAATTTAAAAATATGAAAAAATCACTCTTAATACTATTATTACTTCCAGCTTTAATAATAGCCCAACAAGAAAAAATAAATTTCACACACAAATTAAGTTATGAATTCAATGAAGAATATGGTACAAAAGACATTGATCTATATTTTTCTCCTAATGGAAGTGTACTAGAAATATATGACGTTAATATATTACTCAAAGATCAGCTATCCTTATTAGTAAAGATTGGTCTTGATGGAGTTGCAACTTTTCCAGTTAATGTTTTTGCTGACTCTATTTCTTCCTTTACCTTACAAAAAACAAATAAAGGAGATAATGCCAATGGTATATCCTGCAATTATTATGATTTTTTAGTAGTAAAACAAAAAAGAGAGCAAATAAAAATGTGTATTGCTGAAAACAATCCAATAGATATGCTGGCTTCATTACCAGTTATTAATAAAAATATAAAGGGATTAATAGTAAAGATAATTGTTGGAGAAAAAGAGAGTTATGAGTTAAAATCTATAAATAAAATAAATTCATCTATTTCTATTGATTGGCAAAAAACTTCAGCTAGAGTAAAAGAACAATTAAATGAAAGAAAAACTTATGTAGTTGATTCAATAGATACGTCAATTGATTATGAAGATTATGAAGATTATGAAGATGAAGACTATGAAGATGAAGATTATGATATCAATATTCCTGATTATAATTCTGAATATAAAATTTCAAATTTAGAAAATACGAATTTAGCAGTAGACCAATTAGAGATTGATTCGCCTTACTGGGATGGACTTCCGGTTTATTGTAAAGAATTAGATCAAAAAGTATCTATATTTAAAAATAGTTCTCTAAGAGAACACGCTAGAAATTATGCGGGCCAGCTCTGTGATTTATATTTATCAGAAATAATAGAATACTCCTTTGATGTAAAAGGAACGTTAGACCAGATACGTTATGAAGAAAACTATTTTAGAAATACGGTTTTTGATAAAACAGATCGAAAAATACTTGATAGTTTTCTTAATGAATTAGATTAATTTAAAATATATTTACAAAAAAGTTTGTTATATATTGGGAAATTTAAAATTTAATATTAAGAAATAGCAAATAACTGAAAGATATAACTATGAAAAAAATATTATTTGCCTTACTACTTCCAATTTTTTCTATGGCTCAGCAAGAAAAAATAAATTTCACTCATAAATTAGTATATGAGCTGAATTTTGATGAAGATTCAATAGAGCTAAATCTATATTATTCTCCTAATGGGAATGTAGTGGATATGGGATATAAAAAAATGTTATTAAAAGATCAATTATTCGTTCCTTTAGAAGTCGATTTAGATGGAACAGCAAATTTTCAGCAAAGATATAGTATAGCAGATTCCATACCTTCTTTTACATTAAGTAAAACTATTGATAAAGATAAAATAAACGGAATATCTTGCAATTATTATGATGTACAAATTAAAGATAAAAATGAATCAGAATTTAGAATGTGTATATCAGAAAATAACCAGATAGATTTACTAGGAATATTACCAGTTACTAATAGAAATATAAAAGGACTAATAGTAAAATTAGAATCTAAAAATGAAGGACTATTTTATGTGTTAAAATCCATAAATAAAACAAATTCATCCATTTCTCTGGATTGGAAAAAAATCGTAACCAAGATAAAGGAAGATTTAGATGAACGGAATATCTCTATGGCTGCTGATTCGGTAGCCATACCTTATGATGGATACGATGAAGATTCAGTAGCTGTTGATTCTGCATCTGTAGGATTTACACACTATAATTCTCAATACAAAACTTTAAAAATAGAAAGTGCAAATTTAGCAGTTGATCAATTAGAAAAAGATTCTCCCTATTGGGAAGGACTCCCGGTTTATTGCAAAGAACTAGATCAAAAAGTATCTGTATTTAAAAATAGTTTACTAAAAAAACATGCTAGAGATTATGCCGGCCAGCTTTGTGATTTATATTTATCAGAGATTAAAGAGTATTCTGTAGATATAAAAGGTACTTTAGACCAGATACGATACGAGGAAAATTATTTTAGAAATACGGTTTTTGATAAAGCAGATCGAAAAATATTAGATATCTTTTTAAATGGACTGGATTAACTTAATCCATTTCAATATTTATATAGTAAAAAATTTAAACTTACTTTTTTTAAAGTAAGTTTTTTTGCTTTTAGTTAGGAAAATCTGAGTTTTATTAACTGTAGAAAACCTATTTTTTTTATAAATATCTTATATTTGAATTGAAATATAAAGATATATACGAATGACGACTCAGGACTGCGAAAAAAAACTTTTTCTTCTGGACGCTTATGCATTAATATTCAGAGCCTATTATGCTTTTATTAAAAATCCAAGAATAAATTCTAAAGGAATAAATACATCCGCTATTTTCGGATTCACCAATACCCTGTTTGATTTACTAAAAAAAGAGAAACCAACACACTTGGCGGTTGTTTTTGATGTAGGTGAAACATTTCGCCATCAGGAATATAAAGAATACAAAGCAAACAGAGAAGAAACTCCTGAAGCCATACGTATAGCTGTTCCCTATATACAACAACTTCTTAAAGCACTGCATATTCCTTGTATGTGGAAAGAAGGCTATGAAGCCGATGATGTAATTGGAACTTTAGCTAAAATGGCTGAAAAAGAAGGCTATACGACCTATATGATGACTTCGGATAAAGATTATGCCCAATTAGTTTCCGAAAATATATTTGTCTATAAACCAGCCTCTCGTGGAAATGATATAGAAATTTGGGATATTGAAAAAGTAAAAGAGAAATTTGAAGTAACAGACCCGTTACAAGTGATCGACTTTTTGGGTATGATGGGAGATAGTGTGGATAATATACCGGGGCTTCCCGGAGTAGGAGAAAAAACGGCAAAGCAGTTTATTAAAGAATACGGCAGCATGGAAAACCTTTTTGCTCATACTTCTGAACTAAAAGGAAAAATAAAAGAAAAAATAGAAGAAAATAAAGAACTAGGCATACTATCCAAACGATTGGCTACCATTGAAACCAATGTACCTATTGAATTTCATTACGAAGAATTTACAGTGGATAATCCTAACGTTGAAGAAGTGATAAACATATTTGAAAATCTTGAATTCAGAAACATGATTCAAAATTTTCAAAAAACATACAACCTGATGTCTGGCCAAGAAACTGAAACTGTTTCCAATTCCAAAAAGAATTCTAATCCACAGCAAACCTCACTTTTCGATTCAGTAGAAAATGAAGAACAAACAGCTGAAAACTCTCATTGGAAAACTATTGAAAATACAGAACATTTTTATCAGTTAGTTGAAACTCCAATGGCAGTAAAGCTGCTTACAGATAAACTGTTAAAACAACCGGTGGTTTGTTTTGATACTGAAACCACATCTACCGATTCCATGATTGCCCGATTAGTAGGAATTTCTTTTTCTTACGAACAGGCCAAAGGTTATTATATTCCTTTTGATCCCGAAAACGAAGATAAAACTGCTGAATTTATAGAAATATTACGACCATTTTTCGAAATGGAAACCGTCATTAAAGTGGGACAAAACCTGAAATATGATTGCAAAGTATTGCGCAGGTATCATCTTGAGGTAAAAGGCACGCTTTTCGATACCATGATTGCCCACTATCTTATTAATCCGGACGGACGTCATGGAATGGATATTTTAGCAGAAACAGAGCTTGGATACAAACCTGTCCCTATAGAAACACTTATTGGTAAAAAAGGAAAAAATCAAAAAATATTTTCCTCAGTTCCTTTGGAAGAGCAAAAAGAATATGCCGTTGAAGATTCCGATATAACGTTGCAATTAAAAAACAAATTCGATCCACAGCTCGATAAAGATAATTTAAAAAAACTTTTTGGAGAAATTGAAATGCCACTAATGAGAGTTTTGGCAGATATGGAGTGGCAGGGAATTAACCTGGATATAGAAGCATTAAATGAAATGTCCAAAGGTTTGGAAGGAGATTTGGTCAGGCTTGAAAAGGAAATTTATACCCTTGCCGGAGAAGAATTTAATATAAATTCACCTAAGCAGCTGGGAGATATAATTTTTGATAAACTGAAACTAGGAGACAAACCTAAAAAAACCAAGACCGGTCAATACGCTACCGGTGAAGATGTTTTACTAAAATTAGCACATAAGCATACAATTATTGATTTATTGCTGGAATATCGGCAGCTCCAAAAGCTAAAATCGACCTATGTGGATGCATTACCCGGAGAAGTAAATCCGGTAACCGGACGTGTGCATACAACTTTTGCCCAAACCGTAGCTGCCACCGGACGGCTAGCTTCCAATAATCCTAACCTTCAGAATATTCCTATCCGTACACAACGCGGACAGGAGGTAAGAAAAGCTTTTATAGCAAAGGATTTGGGTCATAAAATTATTTCTGCTGACTACTCGCAAATTGAACTTCGGATTATAGCTGCCATGAGTAAAGATCCGGCGATGATAGCCTCCTTTAACAATGGAGAAGATTTTCACAGGTCTACTGCTGCCAAAGTCTTTAACACTCCTATGGAGCAGGTAACCCGCGAACAACGCTCACATGCTAAAACGGTCAATTTCGGAATTATTTACGGAGTATCCGCCTTTGGATTAAGTGAACAGACAGGACTCTCCAGAAGCGAATCTAAAACGCTGATTGATGCCTATTATGAAGCGTATCCGGTATTAAAAAAATATATGGTAGAACAGGTAGAAGTAGCAAGGAAAAACGGTTATGTAGAAACACTTCTCGGTCGGAGAAGATATTTACCGGACATTCATTCCGGTAATGCTATTGTCAGATCACATGCAGAACGAAATGCTGTCAATGCTCCTATACAGGGCACAGCAGCCGATATAATAAAAATAGCCATGATTCAAATACATGAGCTGTTAAATCAAAGGAAACTACAAACTAAATTACTGCTTCAGGTACATGATGAACTCGTGTTTGACGCACCAGATGAAGAAGTAACGGAAGTTTCCGTACTGATTAAAAATACCATGGAAAATGCAATTAAAATTGAAGTTCCATTATTAGTAGAAGTCGGGAATGGACAGAATTGGCTGGAAGCACACTAATATAGCATTGATTTATAACATTTAACATTCACTTTATTAGTAAAAAAATTAAAGATTTTAAGCAGCCAAAACGTTATAAATCAGTATATAAATGTAAAAACTTTCGATTTTTTTTTCAATTTGAAGAAAATAGAATAATTATTGTAAGTAGTAAGATGATATAAAGAACTATGAATATAATTTCGGACAAAAGTTTTTATACATATTCCAGTTTCTCAGGGTATAAATCCCTGATACATTTTACAACTACGCTATGGGGCGGAGTAAGCTCAGGAAATTATTCCTCATTCAATTTTGGAATATCATCTGGAGATGAACCGAACAATATAGAAAAAAATAAAAAAATTCTATCCGATAAATTAAAAATTTCAGTAGATCAAATTTTTATACCGCAGCTTACTCATAGTAATAAGGTAGCAGTTATAGATAAAAAACTTTTATTAGATAAAAATGCGAAATCTTTGGAAATTCTGAAGGGAGTTGACGCATTAGTAACTAATCAAAAAGGAATATGTATAGGAATTACTACTGCAGATTGTGTTCCTGTATTGCTATACGATCCTGTAAACAAAACGCTGGGTACTGTTCATGCAGGCTGGAGGGGTACAGTTTCCAATATAGCGGGAGAAACCGTGAAATTGATGGTCGAAAAATTTAATTGTAAACCGGAAAATATCCTAGCCGCTATAGGTCCGTCTATCTCTATAGAACATTTTGAAGTAGGCAGTGAAGTAGTTGAAGAATTTGTATCTGCAAATTTCAATCTGTCCCTAATAAGTAAAATAAACAAAGAATCAGAAAAACATCATATAGATTTATGGAAAGCTAACCGTTTTCTACTTTTAGAAGCCGGACTTTTAGATTCACATATAGAAATATCCGGTATATGTACATACAAAGATTCAGAAAGGTTTTTTTCAGCCAGAAGACAGACATTAAACTCCGGAAGAATGCTTACGGGAGGATTTTTGCTATAATTTTAAAATTTTAATTACTAACGATATTTATTAAATACATAATATGAAAAAGATAGGTTTTGATAAAAAAAGAATAGAAGATTCCTGGAATTCAGGAAAAGAGAAAGTAAATGAAGAATTAGCACACATAAAAAGTAAAAATTATGGAAATACCAAAGCTTACTTTTTTGCATTTGTTGTAATTGTACTTATTGTATTAGGCTTTTACTTTCATGTAATTCAGAATGTATTTTACAGCTTACTTTCCATCATAGGTATATTAATAGTGTTGGGAATTGGAGTAGGATGGGAATATCTGGTGTTTACATATATGAATAAAACATCTGCCTCAGTAAAAAAACATGCAGGAGAAAGCAACTGGGAAAAATTAGAATGGGAGTTTGAACATTATATTACCGAAAGCAAATACAGGATAGATCAATTAAATAAATATTCAATTATTCATTATATGGCAGCAATTGGCTTATTAATTTTGTCCTGTGCCGTTATGTTTGCCGATTGGATTTATGGGAATAATTTTTCACAACTGCCTTATTCTCAAGATATAAATCCATCTGTTTTATTAGCAGTTGTTTTGGTAATATTTTCTATATTATTCATGGTATTATATTATTTAAACCAGATGAATGTAAAAAAATACCAGGAAGAACTATCGTCTGCTCAAAAATATATACTGAATCTCAAATCTGCCTATCTGTTAGGTAAAGAAAATCTAATTGATTCTATAATTGCAGATAAAATAAATCCAACAAATAAACAAATTTCAAATTCAGAGAGCAACAATTAATTCAGATTTCGATACTCATTAGGAGATACGCCGACCTTTTGCTTAAATAAGCGGGTAAAGTGCTGTGGGTACTTAAAGCCTAGTTCATAAGCCACTTCACTGATCGATTTACCCACATTGAATATTTTTTCTTTAGCTAAATCAATAACCTTAAGATGTATATATTCCTGTGCAGATTTTCCGGTTTCTTTTTTAATCAGATCACCAAAATAATTAGCAGACAAGTGTAGCTCATCAGCACAATAGCCTACGGAGGGTAATCCGATATTGAGAGGTTTGTCAGATTCAAAATATTGGTTTAATACTCTTTCAAACCTTTCCAAAATTCCTTTATTAGCATTATCTCGGGTAATAAACTGCCTGTCATAAAATCGGGTACAGTAATTAAGGAATAGCTCAATATTAGAAGCTATTAATGTCTTGCTGTGCTTATCTATAGACTGTTCAATTTCATATTGAATATTTCCCATGCAATCCAATACTATCTGCCTTTCTTTATCGGAAAGATGTAAAGCTTCATTAACATCATAAGAAAAGAAAGAATAATTTTGAATATGCTTTCCTAAAGAAGTTCCTTTAATCAGTTCCGGATGAAAAATCAAAGCCCAGCCCTTAGGCTCATACTTAGTAGTGTTAGGTTGTATACCCATTACCTGACCCGGAGCAACAAAAACCAAAGTTCCTTCCTGATAATCATAATGACTTCTACCATATTTCAGCTCTCCACAATTAAGTTCTTTCAGATATATGGCATACAATCCGAAATTATACGTTTGAGCCGGAATAGACTTAGCTTGAGATAAATCTATAACACTGATTAGCGGATGCAGGGTTTTAATACCTCTCAATTTATTATATGCATCTACACTGTTTAAATTAACTATTTCACCCATGGTCAACTATTTTTTACTGATACAAATGTAGGTATTAGAAAACACATAATTATCCCAATCAGTGATATGGGTATGAAAAGCAGTAATTCGTATAAGGATAAAAATGCTAACTCTCCTGAAATTTGTAACCAGAAATAAAAGTACTAAATATAACTAATATAATTCGATAAAAATATATTATGAAAATAAGAAGATTAGGAAACAGCGGTTTAACAGTGTCAGAAATCGGAATGGGGTGTATGAATCTTAGTTTTGGAACCGGAGAAGCAGCAAATATTAACGAAGGTATTCAGATAATCAGAGATGCCTATGACCAGGGAATAACCTTTTTTGATACCGCTGAAGCTTATGGACCATTCACCAATGAAGAACTTGTAGGAAAAGCATTGGAACCTATTAGGAAAAAAGTGGTAATTGCAACAAAGTTTGGTATGATATCAGAAAACGGAGGTTTAAACAGCCGGCCGGATCATATAAGAAAAGTAGTGGAAGCTTCTTTAAAAAGATTAAAAACAGATTATATCGACCTTTTATATCAACACAGGGTAGATCCTAATGTACCAATTGAAGACGTAGCTGGTACTGTAAAAGATTTGGTTCAGGAAGGAAAAGTCATCTATTTCGGCTTATCAGAAGCCGGTACGAATACGATTGAAAAAGCACATGCAGTTCACCCTGTTACAGCAGTACAGAATCAATATTCTATCTGGACTCGTGAGCCGGAAAAGCAAGTTTTGCCTTTATGTGAAAAATTAGGTATTGGTTTTGTTCCATGGGGACCTTTGGGAACGGGTTTTTTGACAGGTAAAATTACACCCGAAACTACATTTAATCCGGAAAATGACCTAAGAGCTTCCTTTCCCAGATTTACGCCAGAGGCTATTAAAAACAATATGCCATTAGTAGCTATGTTGAATGATATTGCTTCCAATAAAGGATGTTCTACCGTACAGATTGCTTTAGCCTGGCTATTGGCTCAAAAAGAATGGATAGTACCAATTCCGGGAATGGATAAAATAGAGTATATCAATGATAATATTAAATCTGCGGATATAATATTAAGCAAAAAAGATTTGGATGAAATTGATGAAAAGCTGTCCTCAATACAAATACAAGGAGAGAGATTGTCTGAAGATTTGCTATCCATTTCAGAAGAATAAATAAAAAATCTAAAAATCTAAAAATTTAAAAATATGAAAACAAGAAAATTAGGAGCTAACGGACCAGAAGTTTCATCCTTAGGATTAGGATGTATGGGTTTAAGTTTCGGATATGGACCTGCAACAAATCAAAGTGAAGCGGTAAAACTTTTGCAAACGGCCTTTCACTCAGGAATAACTTTCTTTGATACTGCAGAAGCTTATGGCCCGTACAAAAATGAAGAATTATTGGGAGAAGCTTTACAACCATATAGAAGTCAAATTGTTTTAGCTACAAAATTCGGATTTAAAGAAGGTCGGCCTGATAAGGGGTTGGATAGTCGTCCGGAAACAATAAGAGCGGTAGCAGAAGCATCTTTAAAAAGGTTGAAAACCGATTATATAGATTTATTTTATCAGCATCGTGTAGATCCGGATGTTCCTATCGAAGATGTAGCAGGTACAGTAAAAGAATTGATACAGGAAGGAAAAGTTAACTATTTCGGTTTATCCGAAGCTGGAGCAGCAACTATCCGCAAAGCGCATGCCGTACAGCCGGTAACTGCTTTACAGAGTGAGTATTCACTATGGTGGAGAGAACCGGAAGAAGAAATTATTCCATTGCTGGAAGAACTGGGAATAGGTTTTGTACCTTTCAGTCCTTTAGGTAAAGGTTTTTTGACCGGAGCTATTAGTGAATCTACTCAATTTGATCCAACAGATTTCAGGAATAAAGTACCTCGTTTTTCAGAAGAAAACAGGAAAGCTAATCAAGCTATGGTAGATTTGTTAAAAAGTATGGGTGAAGAAAAAAATGCAACCCCGGCACAAATAGCTTTAGGATGGCTGTTGGCACAAAAACCTTGGATTGTACCTATTCCGGGAACAACCAAAATACACCGTCTGGAAGAAAATATAGAGGCAGTCTCTGTTCAATTGTCTACCGGAGATGTACAAAAAATTGAAGAGGCAGCATCTAAAATATCAGTTGCAGGAGCACGTTATCCTGAAAATCTTCAGAAGATTGTTGGTAAGTGATTTGCAACTTTTGCCTTTCAAGCTGTTTCATAACAAATTTATAATTTATTTAGTAACGTTAACATGCCTAAAATTTTAATCATAGGAGCAACGGGGAGCCTGGCTCGGCCAGTCATTCAAGCTTTAAAAAAAGATAAGTTCAATACGATTACTCTCTTTGCCCGAAATCCTGAAAAACTTTCAGTTAAAGAAACTGAAAATTGCACGCTAATCAAAGGCGATGCAATGAATTATCCGGATATCGAAAAAGCAATGATTGGTCAGGATATCGTATATGTAAATCTTTCCGGAGATTTGGAAGCCATGATAAACAATTGTATCAGAGCAATGAAAGCATCAGGTGTGTATCGAATTGTAGCAGTAAGCTCAATAGGTATTTATGATCAACCATTAAAGTCTATACTATTGCCTTATAGAATATTAGCTGATTTGATTGAAAGTTCTGGTTTAAAGTATACGATCCTTCGTCCCAATTGGTTTACAAATGAAGATGAAATAAATTACCAAATTACTCGTAAAGGTGAACCCGAAACAGGAAACGCTTTATCAAGAAAAAGCATAGCAGATTTTATTAGTCGTATAATAAAGGATCCGGGTTTATATGTAAATGAGAATTTAGGAATAAGTAAGCCTGATTAAACTTAATAATAGTAAATAATTAGTTTATAATGAGCAAGAATAAAAAGAAAATAAATATAACATCACAAGCAATTATCAATTATGAGGAGTTATGGCCTGGTTATGAATCGGATATGCTTCAAACAGATCCAGAACTTGCAGAAATAGTCGCCAATTTTGCTTTTGATGAAATACTGGAACATGATAAGCTGGGAACTAAAAAACGGGTGCTCATGATACTGGCATCCACATTGGGAACCAATTCACCCACCGAGTTTAAACATTTTGTTCACGCAGCCTTAAATACCGATACTCAACCAGCTGAAATTAAAGAAATTTTATATCAAGCGGTACCTTATCTAGGAATATCCAAAATTATTGAGTATATTTATATAACCAATACTATTTTTGAAGAATTGGAAATACCGCTTCCTTTAGAGAAACGAGCGGAAACTGTAAGTGAAAATTGCTTTGAAAAAGGATTGGCTCTGCAAAAGAAAATTTTTGGAGCAACGATAGAGAAAATGTATGAAAATTCTCCTGCTGACTTACTCCATATACAAAGATTTTTATCATCTAATTGTTTTGGAGATTTTGTGTCCCGGGGTGGACTAGATTTAAAAACGCGTGAAATGGCAACTTTTACTTTTTTGCTGGCTATGGGAGGGACAGAAAATCAAATGAAAGGTCATATTTTAGGTAATGTTGAAGTAGGAAACGACCGTGCTGTTTTAATCAGTTTGATAACCCAGCTTATTCCTTATGTTGGATACCCCCGTGCTTTAAATGCAATAAGTTGTCTGAATGAAATTTTACCCCCTAAATAATTTATATGAAAACAATCCTATTAATAATCAGTGTAATTATGAGCTCATTAGCATACTCACAAAATAATGATCACCCTATATTACGTATTTCTGAACTGGAAATTTATCCGGAATACCTTTCTCAGTACAAAATTATTTTGAAAGAAGAATCGGCAGCGTCGGTAAAGTTGGAAAAAGGTGTTATTTCCATATTTCCCTTATATATGAAAGAAGATAGCACTCAGTTCAGAATACTTGAAATTTATGCGAATAAAGCTGAGTATGAAAAACATCTGAAAACTGAGCATTTTATTAAATACAAGACATCCACACTAAAAATGGTTAAATCATTAAAGCTAGTGGATATGTATGCCTTGGATGAGACGATGATGAATATACTTTTTAAAAAATATCCCTATCAAAATTAAACAGCAATGAAAACAATACAATTAAATAATGGAATAGAAATGCCTATGTTAGGACTGGGCGTTTATCAGATACCTGAATACGAACAATGTAAAAATACTGTACTGGATGCGCTTCAAACCGGTTACCGTTCTATAGATACAGCAGCTGCATATCATAACGAAGAAGCAGTAGGACAGGCTATTAAAGAAAGCGGAATTGAACGTAATCAGTTATTTCTGACTACCAAATTATGGATTTCCCATACCGGATATGAAAAAACCAAAGAAGCATTTGAAGAATCCATCAATAAATTACAGACAGATTATCTGGATTTATATTTAATACATCAACCTTATGGTGATGTTCATGGATCCTGGAGAGCTATGGAAGAATTATATAAAAGTGGAAAGATTAAAGCCATAGGTGTGAGTAATTTTCATCCGGACAGAGTAATGGATATAATAGTAAATCATACGGTTGTTCCTGCAGTAAACCAGATTGAGACTCATCCTTTTTATCAACGTATAAGTGATCAGGAATTTTTAAAAGAAAACGGTATACAGATAGAATCCTGGGCCTCATTTGCTGAAGGAAGAAATGATATGTTCACCCAGCCGGTTCTTGTGAAAATAGCGGATAAATATAACAAATCTGTAGCCCAGGTCGTATTAAGATGGTTAATTCAGCGAGAAGTAGTGGTAATACCTAAATCCGTAAAAAAAGAACGACTGAAAGAAAATATCCAGCTTTTTGATTTTGAACTGTCAGGAGAAGATATGGAAGCTATAAAAACGATAGATACTCATAAAAGCCTATTTTTTGATCATAGGGATCCGGCAATGATTAAATGGTTTTCTACCATGATAAAAAAGAATTAAAACAATATAATATATGGACACTAAACAAGTAAAAGCTTTTGGAACAGAAGCATCAATAGAGCCTTTAAAAGGCATGAAAATAGAACGAAGAGAAGTTGACGTAAAAGACGTGGAGATAGAAATTTTGTACTGTGGTATTTGTCATTCCGATCTGCACAGCGTACATAATGATTGGGGAGGAACCTTATATCCGGTTGTACCCGGGCATGAAATAGTCGGGAGAGTAAAAAAAGTAGGAGAAGGCGTAAGCAAGTTTAAGGTAGGTGATTTGGCAGGTGTAGGTTGTATTGTGGACAGTTGCCGGGAATGTGACCATTGTCATGAGGGAGAAGAACAATTTTGTGATAACGGCTGGACTGTCGTATTTAATTCTCCGGATAAAAAACATGGAGGAATAACCTATGGAGGATTTTCCGAAAGTATCGTCGTAGATGAAAATTATGTAGTACATATTCCCGAAAATCTAGATTTACCAAGTGCAGCGCCCATTCTTTGTGCAGGAATTACAGTTTATTCACCTTTAAAACATTGGAAAACAGGTCCGGGTAAAAATGTAGGAATAATTGGTATTGGCGGTCTGGGGCATATGGCTATTAAAATAGCAAAGGCAATGGGAGCTAAGGTTACCGTTTTTACAACTTCACAGGCTAAAGCAGAAGATGCAAAGCGTCTGGGGGCAGACGAGGTAGTTTTATCTACAGACAAGGAGCAAATGAAAAATTGTCCGAAACAAGATATGATTCTGGATACGGTATCTGCAAGCCATGACGTAAATGAGTACATTAACCTGCTTAAAGTAGACGGATCTCTTGTGTTGGTAGGTTTACCCAATGCACCTTTGGAAATAGGAGCCTTTAATGTAGTAAACGGAAGGAAAAGTTTTTCCGGCTCCAATATCGGGGGAATAGCCGAAACTCAGGAGGTAATTAATTTTTGTGCCGAACATAATATAAAGGCAGATATTGAAATGATTTCCATTGATGAGGTAAATACAGCATTTGAGCGCTTGGAAAAAGGAGATGTAAAATACCGTTTCGTTATAGATATGTCTTCTTTAGCACAAGCTAATTAATATTGTAATAATGAGCTATATGAAAAGAATAAAATGAATACACAAAACGAAAATATATCACAACAACCATTTCCTAAGGGATCTCCGCTGGAAAATGATAATTTTAGCGGAACGGCCTGGCTGGAGATGTTAATGGAAAACGGAAAAGATTTTGATATAACTATAGGTAACGTAACTTTTGAAGCAGGAGTAAGAAACAGCTGGCATTCTCACCCTGGCGGACAGATTTTGTTGTGTACGGCAGGAGAGGGTTATTATCAGGAAAAAGGTAAATCAGCACAGAAATTAAAAAAAGGAGATGTTGTTGAAATTCAACCCGATATTATTCACTGGCACGGAGCCACTCCCAATAGTGAGTTTACACATATAGCCATTAGCACTTGCATCAGTAAAGGACCGGCTGTTTGGCTGAGCCCCGTTACTGATGAAGAATATTTAGCTGTTCAACAATAGTTAATTTAAAATTTGCTGTTTAAAGTAGATCATGATTTACTTTTGGCGGGTAAATAGATAAAAAAGTCAAAAAGAAAAGAGTTTCTTTTTGACTTTTTTTATGTTTAAGTTTTTAAATATCTTATTATCAGACTATACTTCTTTAAAAAAAGTAATTATTTTTAGGCTTTGAACCACGTTTTTAACAATATAATTGCATGATTTTTACCTGAATTTTGTTTTTACAATATTTATTTTAGTTTTTTTAATATATTTGTGTCAGAGGGACACATCTTTGTGTTACTTGCTAAAACTAACCATAAATAAAGAAATTACTATGAATTTAGACATTAAAAAATCAAAACCCCATTACGTAATACTTGACGGACTTAGGGGAGTAGCAGCCATTTTAGTAGTGTTTTTTCACGTTCTTGAAATTTATTCGGGAGGTGATCATGCTTTACAAATGATCAATCACGGATATTTAGCTGTTGACTTTTTCTTTCTTTTATCCGGATTTGTTATAGGCTATGCATATGATGACCGATGGCAAAAAATGAGTTTGCTGGACTTTTTTAAGCGTAGGATTATACGTTTGCAACCCATGATTATTATTGGTTCTATTATTGGAGCATTACTTTTTTATTTTCAGGATTCGCCGGCATTGCACTGGGTAGGTATATCACAGACACCTTGGTGGCGTTTAATTCTTATTACTATACTAGGATGTTTATTAATTCCCGTTGGTAAAGGTGGAGACATTCGTGGCTGGAATGAAATGTATCCGTTAAACGGACCGGCCTGGTCTTTATTTTTTGAATATATAGCAAACATAGCTTATGCATTAGTTCTTCGCAGGGTTTCTAAAATGGTACTTGGCCTTCTGGTGATTATTGCTGCCGGATTTACCATCCATTACGCTTTTACCAATGAAATCGGAGATATTATAGGCGGATGGGCAATAGACGATCCTGTTCAGCTCAAAATTGGCTTTATACGTTTATCATTTCCATTTTTAGCCGGACTTTTATTGTCACGTACAGCTAAACTTAAATATATTCCCAATGCATTTCTTATTTCATCTATTTTATTAGTTGCTTTACTTTCTGTTCCAAGATTAGGAGATATACCTAACAGGATTTATGAATGTTTATGTTTAATGGTTATGTTTCCTTTTATTATTTGGTTAGGAGCCGGAGGAAAGGTAATTGGTGCAAAATCTTCTGCTGTTTGTAAATTTTTGGGAGATATTTCATACCCCGTTTATATTACTCATTTCCCGTTGATTAATATATACATGGCCTGGGTGGCAAATAACAAATTGAGTTTTGAAGAATCCTGGCCTTACGGTTTACTAGTTGTAGTATTATCCATCATTTTGGGTTATGTTACTATGAAGTTATTTGATATTCCTATGAGAAATTGGTTAAAGAAAAAATTTCTTTAGAAATATAGTTGTTACAATTTATTTATTAGCATGCCCGGATGATATAATCATCCGGGTTTATTATTTCAATATATTTTTAAAATTTTATGAAAACCTGAAACTTAAAAATTAATTCTATTTACTTTAATTATTTGATCTGATAAATTTTATTTAAATATTATAATATATAAATTAAGTTATTTTATACTTTAAAATATTAAATTAATCTATATTATTATAGATTTAATATATAATATGTATTTTTATATGATTTTTTAATCATGTAAAAAAATGTATTACAAAAAAAATATAAGTATGAAAAATAAAATTATTTCAAAGTTTGTACTTTCAATTTTGGGTTTTATTTATATACCTTGTTTATCTCAAAACGTTGTAGATTTAGACTCAAATATCGAAATTACGCAAACCATTAATCAAAAAGGAGCAGTCGTTATTACAGGCAATTTTACCAAACCTGTGACTTCCGACCAGGTTGTTATTACAATTAAATATAAGAATTCTTCAGGAAACTGGGTTTCAGCATGGGATAAAACATTTGCAGCGACTAATGAATTTAATCAAAATTTAACTGCTAGTTTCGAATTGCCCGCATCTAATATTAACAAGCAGAATGTTAAAATTGAATTGAGCTCTAATACCAATCTTTCAAATTGGCAGTCTATAATTTGGCAAAAGACAGTATATCATTACAAACAATCAGATTATACAACAGGGCAATGTCAGCTCAACGAAAATGATTATACTTATTTGTTTACCCCCAAAACAAACGAAACTGTTGTGTTAAATCAAGATGGCACTGTAAAAAGTATAAAAGATAGAGTAACCTCTCTGCACTTACACAAAAAATTAGATAATATAGCTTTGTCAATTAATGCTACCGGAACATTAAATACCTCTAACCCTAAAGCACCGGTAATCAACATTGAAAATCCTAATAACCTTACAATATTGGCGAACACTCAAAAGTATATTTATCAGGGAAGCGAATTAAGTCCTTTCGAATATTCTTATCATGACCCTGTTTATATGTTTGCAGGTAAATTTTCTGATGCAGGTTTTTTTGTTAACTTTAGTAATTGGGCATTACCTTTGGAAGAAGGAGGGGAACAGGCTGGAAGAGGCTATTTAGACTTTACTAATCCTAATGCTTTAATCAACAGATACTATAATCTATACAACTATATTAATCAAAAACTTACAGATATAATTACTAATCAGGAACCTGTAGTGATTGTTATAAGTAAATCAACCGGTTTAAGAATATATAAATCCAACAGTAGTTATATTACTATCAATGCAATCAGCAACTATAATACAGTAAATCATTATGGATATCCACGTTTATATGAAAAAGACAGGGGGCCTGGATCTGAAAATTTCTTTTTAAGTAATACTTCAAAAGCATCCATTTATGGAATAGGAGCTATTAGAAACAGAAAGGTAACAGCTGGCTGGAACGGAACTTCCTATCCTTTGACAGAAATTGAAAAGGAAATAAAAAAGTTTATTAACTATGTAGGTATTTTTGGAGATTTGAATAATTCCGATGAAACTAGCTGTATTACAATCAATCCGGGAGCAAAGAGCGATCTTGTGGATTGGAAAAAAGCACCCAATAGTTATATTTTTACGGGTAAAGATAAAAATGGAATTAGTGTAAACGGATTTTACATTCCCGTAAAAAAAGCCTATGAAATGTGGAAAAACGGAAATTACATGAAAGGTATCGACATTCCTACTGGAGAAATAACTGCTGATGTTTTATGGGAAGACACTATGGGACTTATAAGATCTAAAGAGAATTACAAGCTGGATATTATAGGCAGTGGAGAAGAAGCAGAAATAAAAGTACCTGTAAATAATGTAAAAAAAGGAAATGCTGTTATTGCTTATAAAGTAAATGGGGAAATTTATTGGTCGTGGCACGTGTGGGTAACAAATGACCCAACGAATGGCTCGACATATAAAAGTTTTGATGATGTAAAAAGAGAATTAAGTGATGGAACTATAGAAACGATTCCTGATTCTGAATGGGGGTGGATGGATAGAAACCTAGGAGCTCTGGGAAATTCATTTACAGGAGAAGGATGGAATAGGAATGGTGGACTCATGTACCAGTGGGGAAGAAAGGATCCTTTCCCTCCATTAACCACAATTGATGCTAATTATTATCAAGTATCCGGAAGTTTAGGGAAATTTGTTTATGATGAGGGTTTGGCTGTAATAAAGTTTCCTAACAGTCCATTTAACGATTACAAAAGCTTGACCAACTCTACAAAATTTATTTATAAAACAGTAGCAAATATTACAGATAATATCAGACTATCCGTTAAAAATCCCTTGAGCTTAATTTATGTTACTGATGATGGTACTGTCTCACCATCTGTTTATGGTACATATTATTCAGTTCCTTACTATTATAATTGGTTTGGGATAGTTCCGGGACTACAAACTCATGAATTAAGTAAAGTTAATTTATGGTCTGACAACTCTTTTGGAGTGCAGGCAACAGATATTACAGTGCCTCAGCCTTACCGTAATAAATCTTCTTATGATCCATGTCCCAATGGGTGGAGGCTTCCTTCTGTACTGGTGGCTTCTGCAACAAAAAATGTAAGAATGGATTTTACTCCATTTGGACCTAAGTCAAGCAATTCTTTATCAAATTTAAACACTTCAAAATCTAATATTAGTCCAGGATTATCTAATTTGAAACCTTATCTTGCTGGTATAAAAATATACCCTCAATACGGTTTTGATATGACCAATGTAGCAGGTAACAATATGGGAATTTTTCCAGGAACTGGTTGGATAGGAAGGGGTGCAAGTGGAGATGGCAGATACCATACAAAAGCATCACATACAGACCATCTTGAAACTTATTTATGGACTTCAACCATGACAACTTTCGGGGAAATTTCTTCTGTAGCCAGTGCTTTGAGATTAATTCCTTCTTCCGATCAAATTGTAAATAAATATCAGCCAGACTCTTTAAATTATCCTAATGTTTACGGACTCTATCGCTATAAGCCAGCAGATGATTATCCTACCAATAATGCACATGCTTGCAGATGTATAAAAGATCCTTTATTTGAAAAAAACAATTATAATTTTGAAACGAGATTCTTCAGTGAAAATGAAACGTATACAGCGGGTCTGGATAATCCTAATGCTTACATGATTACAAAATCACCAACAGATCAGCTCATTTCAATACCTGTAAGTAAGGCTTTTTCGGTGCAAAGTAACTATTTAGGCAACACACAGATTTTAAATCCAGTAAGTTTTAATAATCTGAAAGCAAATGTACTTTGGGCAGACAATAATGAATTAATAACTCAATTGACTGTTGATAATCCGGCTTCTAAAGAAGCCAATATAAATGTAAAAATCAATGCCAACAAATCCGGTAATGCGTTAATTACATTGCACAATGGCTCCATTGATAATCCTGTTTACTGGAGTTGGCACATATGGGTTACTAACAGTGAGGTTAGTTCTCTTACCTATGTAAATGATGAACCCATAACTACGGACAACTACGTAAATTATACACAATATGGTACCATTATGAAAACGAAAATTATGGATAGGAATCTGGGAGCTATTGATGTTATGCCAACAGTTTATAATCAATTTCAGTCTGGTTCCAATGCATTATTACAATTAAATAATTCTCAAGGTTTACATTACCAATGGGGAAGAAAAGATCCTTTACCGACTTTTACTAAAATAGCTCCAAGTAATAGCAAATTTAACGTGTATTTAGGAAGAAACAATAATGGAACCGTAACTTATTCAACTTTAACAGAAAACATGTATAATTCCAGCCAGATTGTTAATTACAACACCTATAAAAACAATATAAATTCCAGTGACAAGATAGATGTAAGAATAGAAAAAATTCTTGGATATTCCGTGGCAAATCCTTTAAAGTTCATGATGCCTAATGTAGTATATCCAACTCGCCCAAATAATAATTATATGCTGGGTTCGGATTGGTTGTTAGACACAGGATATCACGGTCTGTATCCTGAAAGATGGGGATTGGGAGGAAACAAATCTGTATTTGATCCTTGTCCTAATGGATGGAGAATTCCAGAGACCGTAACGGGTCTTATAAAATCCTCTCCCTGGAGCTTAAAAAATAATCCTGAATATGTTACTTATTCAAGTAAAGAAGGACAACCGGTAGGAAACTTTGAAAAAGGTTATTACGGTTCTGTTATTTCCCACCTACTCAGTCCGGGAACTAGTATTTATGGCAAAACAGTAGGTTTTGTCTTTAATAATAGTGAATATAATACAGGAAATTATCCGAAAGGATATATCAGAGGTAAAAGATCAGTACTTTATAAAGATGGTCTGAGTAGTATCATTAATCCTGCTTTAGGAAGTGGAATCTGGTATGCTAATTTACATGAGATATTTACGGGTAGGGGAACTTACATGCATTTTGATCATTTTTCCCGGATTCTTGTTAAATACACAAATGTAGATCCTTATGCTGCAATGAATTGTAGATGTATAAAACAGGAAGACAATGGTGTATCAAGAGGCCCGCTGCCGGGAATTCCCGTATCAAGAAACGCTACTTATGAAGCTAAAGCCTATTTTACACAAGAAGCAGTACAAGAAGATATAAAGAACGAGAAACTTGTTTTATATCCTAATCCTGTTAAAGACATTCTTAATATTGAGGTAAATGATAGTAAAGATTATTACTATCAGATTTATAATTTGTCCGGACAGCTTGTAAAAGAAGGAAAATTTCAAAACAAACAAACAGATATATCTTCTTTAAAAACAGGTTATTATTTAATTAGAGTTAATAATTCTGAGATTATGGTTAAAATTTTGAAGCAATAAATAGTAGTAAAATAAATTCACAAACAAAACCATGCCATATGCATGGTTTTGTTTGTTGTAAGAAGTTGTCTTATAATATACGTAGAGAGATAGAAATTCAAATTATCTATTTAACATAATATAAATTATAGGAAAATAATTCATTTCAAAATTAAGGCAGTATTTACACATTTTCCTATAATTTGCCATTATGTGTAAATAGCCGCTTGACCAAACCGGTTTGTTTAAAAAATTTACAGCCTTTACAATAAAAAATTATGCTGTAAATTTTTCTGCACAAATCCCACACACGCCAACTTTGCTATTTAATTTTTTTGGCCAACACCTGATAAAAGAAATTTTATTTTTTGATGTGATATTGATATGTCGAAAAATAAATGTTTAAGCGATAGCGAGTTTTTATTTTTCTTGAATTTTTGTTTCTTTTATTTCAAGACAAAAGAAAGAAATTAATAACTATTTTGTTTCTTTTTTTCACAGCTTTAATAAATTATTAAGGAGTTCAAGAATGCAAAACATTTGTATCAAGACAAAAGAATAATTTAAAAAGAAAGAATGATAAACCCCTTTACTATTATCAATAACTTTTTTCTTTTTCCTATTTAACATAATATTCCCCCATTCAAACCTTAGTAATATCATCATAATTGTTGTCTGGATTTTGAAAATTATTAATTAACTTAAGGATTATAATTTTATCGTTAACTTTATGATATATCAAATAATTGTGTTTGGTCAAAAGGAATTTACTGTATTTTGTATCTTCATATTTTTCAAATTCTACATTTCCACTTATTAAAATTTCTGCTGCTTTATCTAATATATTTAAAAAATTTTCCAAGACTTTGTAATTCCAGTTTTCCAGTAAATAATCTTCAACTTTTAAAAGATCATTTTCTGCTTCACGCGTCCATTCTATCTGCATTTTTTCTGTTTTCAATTCTTTGTCTTGCTTCCTTCATTATTTCATTATGAGGTTTTACCCTACCCTCCTCAATATCTTTCAATGCTTTATCAATAGATTCCTTTATCTCTATTTTCTGATTCTCCAAAGGATCAATAATTTTTGCTATTTCTAATAATTCTTCAGGGGAAAACCTTTTATCTTTTAACTTTTTAAAAAAAGTAGGTTTTTTTATTCCCACTTTTTCAATTATATAATTCAATTTATAAGGAGTTTCTTTAAGAATAATATCTATTGAATTGGTAATTTCTATATATTTTTTTATTTCTGCTATCATAATATGGTATTTATGAATATAAGTTTTATATACAAATTTAGTAAAAATAATATATTATTAAATATAATTTTGTGAGTTTCCATCTAAATAATAACAATCCTTTTTTTGGAGAGATTGATTTGTATTTGGTTTCCGGTTCTGAAATCAGAATCCTGCAACCACTTGCCCGCCATTCGTATTTCAGGAAAAGAAACATAACGATAACTGGTTCTTTTAAAATCCCTTTCATATACCTTTATAGTGCGTATTTTAGCTTTACTCTTATATTTACGAACTTCCATATTTCTGATTTTTTCTTTTTGCAAAGGAAGTCATTATTTTATTAAAACGTTTTGTAAAGCAAATTTTAACCTTAGTCTTCTAATATTTTAAGAGCCTGGATGAACAAATCAACGATTTATTTATAAAAGCTATTCTAGCAAAAAGAAAATAGTTTAAGATCAAAATTGATCTCTGGATTAAGACAGTTAGTAGAAATTTTCCAATTAATATATATCATACAAGGTTAATGCAAAGGCTCTGTTTTTGTCTGAATAGTTAAATTCTCAGACTATATTCCATATTGAAAAAAGGTTTTCCTTTTTTTTTAAAAAAATATATGTAAATATTTGTATTACAGTAATTTAAAAACAAATTCATAATTCATAAATTCAATAAATATGAATGCTTTGACTTTTTAAGTAAGCTACTCGCATGTAATTTTGCATCGCAAGAAAATCAAAAAACAAGTTTTATTTAAAATAAGAACAAGATAAAAATCATGAAAATTAAATAATCATGGTTTTTACTTCAATCCATTTTTTATACAACAATAATTTATGTAAATAATATGAAGATGAATATTTTTAAGATTGTAAGTTTTATTTCAACTACTTTTCTTTATTCCCAGGTGGGAATAAATACGGAAACTCCTGCAGCTACTTTAGACATAACAGCTTTAAATAGTACAGGAACAAGTACAAAGACAGAGGGATTGTTGATTCCCAGAATAGACAGGCAGAAAGCGCAAAGTATGTCTTCAGTACCTGTTTCGACATTGGTTTACATTAATAGTATAGCTACAGGCACACAAACGGGTTCAACTGCTACCATGAACACTATAGGCTACTATTATTACAACGGAACTGCCTGGGTAAAACTTAATACTAGCATTTATAACAATAACGGAAGTCTTACAGAAGATCGTATTGTAACTTTGGGAAGTAAGACTCTTTCTTTTTCCGGAGGAACTACGCTTAATGCTTTTTCAGTAAACGGGAATACTTTTTCAGTGGATGCTCAGAATAACAGAGTAGGTATAGGTACAACTAATCCGACTTCTAAATTACAGGTAGAAGGAAGTTTATTTTTAAATGCATCCAGAACAAAAAAAGACACAAATAACGCATTAGGAATAAATATCGGTCAGGATGGATATTCCTACGGAAACCGTACCGATAATTTTGGTATACATATACAAAGTACCTCATCCGTACATGGCGGATCAGTAGCGCGAATAAACTTTGGAGACGTATCTACAGGAACAGCAATCGGAAACCGCTATCTGTCTTTTAGTGTTGGCAAAAATCTATCGGAAATACTTAGCATTACAGATGCCAATGGAGGAAGAACAGGAATAAACACCTCTGCTCCTACGGCTACTTTAGATGTAATAGGGACAGCTAGAATTGGACAGTCTGTTGGTACTTCTGATATTAATTCGGCTGTAGAACTTGAAATTTCTTCAAATGATAAAGGGATTTTATTACCCAGAATAGCTAAAAATTCATTATCTACAGCAGTAGATGGACTTTTATATTACAACACCGATAATGGATGTTTCCAATATTACAGCGAAAAATCGAAAAAATGGTTATCCCTTTGTGGAAGCTTATAAATAATTAATATAATTTTTAGAATTTAACATGATTACTAAGTACATATTTATAATAATATTCTTGTTTTTAAGCATTTCAGGTTACTCTCAGCTAGGGATTAATACGGAAACACCTGCAGCTACTATAGATATAGCAGCCTTAAATAGTACAGGAACAAGTACAAAGACAGAGGGATTATTGATACCCAGAATAGACAGGCAGAGAGCGCAAAGTATGTCTTCAGTACCTGCTTCGACTTTGGTTTATATTAATAGTATAGCTACAGGCGCACAAACGGGTTCGGCTGTTAACATAAATGCTATAGGCTATTATTATCACAACGGAACTGCCTGGGTTAGGACCACCCCTAATATTTATAACAATAACGGAAGCCTTACAGAAGATCGTATTGTAACTTTGGGAAGTAAGGCTCTTTCTTTTTCCGGAGGAACCACGCTTAATGCTTTTTCAGTAAACGGGAATACTTTTTCAGTAGATGCTCAAAATAACAGAGTAGGTATAGGTACAACTAATCCGACTTCTAAATTGCAGGTAGAAGGAAATTTATTTTTAAATGCATCCAGAACAAAAAAAGAAACAAATAATGCATTAGGAATTAATATTGGTCAGGATGGATATTCTTATGGAAACCGTACCGATAATTTTGGTATACATATACAAAGTACCTCATCCGTACATGGCGGATCAGTAGCGCGAATAAACTTTGGAGACGTATCTACAGGAACAGCAATCGGAAACCGCTATCTGTCTTTTAGTGTTGGCAAAAATCTATCGGAAATACTTAGCATTACAGATGCCAATGGAGGAAGAACAGGAATAAACACCTCTGCTCCTACGGCTACTTTAGATGTAATCGGGACCATGAAAATTGGAAAAAATTCCAGCATGAGTGAAGGAGCACAATTAGAGGTAGCTTCTGATGACAAAGGAGTATTATTACCAAAAATCACTAAAAATTTATTACCGGTTACCATAGACGGACTTGTCTTTTATAATCCTGATACCGGTTGTTTCAGATACTACAGTGAAAAATCAAAAAACTGGTTGTCTCTTTGTGGAGATCCGGGTAATGCCGATTTTGAATTAGTTGATTGTAATGCCCCCACTGGTGGTATAGTTACAAATGCAGTCGATACTCCTCTTATTAAAGGAGAATCTTTAAACGGTAATACGCAGGCAACATATACTGTAAAAATTAATGTTACCAGTATAGGAAGGTATGCTATAAAATTATCTACTTCCAATGGTTATTACTTTTACAAATCCGGAAATTTTGATCAAACGGGGGTTTATCAAGTGAAATTAGAAGGACAGGGAATACCGATAAATCATAATGAAACAGTTGCTCCGGATACAAGCGTAGATGCAATAACGGATATCCGGTTTAATGATATAAGTACTGTAATTGGATGTATTCTACCAGGAATTCATGTAAAATCAGATGCTGCAAAAATAACTAATGTTGATTGTAGTTCAATAACTTATGGCCCGGGTAAATATATTACCAAACAAACTGAATTTTCAACTACTCAGCATTATATAGATATTCCGGTTACAATTACAGGACAAGGAGACTTGGTTTTGGAAACAACAACTGAGAATGGATTTAAATTTTCTTCCGGAACACTGGCTGTAGATTCTTCTACATTGACTATTCGTTTATATGCCCAAGGGACTATAGGTAATACAACCGGCATTATAAGTTTTAACTTAATCGATGTTACACCTGATTGTTCCGGAATAATAAATGTAAAAGTGGATAGTTCTAAAGGATCGTTTACAGATCCGGCTAATCGTTGTACGGAAATATTAGATGCAAATCCGGATTCTCAAAATGGATATTATTGGGTAAGAGATACCAGTAATAATAAATTTAAAACCTATTGTGATATGAAAGGCGGAGGATGGACTTTAGTAAAATCTTTATCTGAAAGGCAAATATTAGTTGTTGAAAGAACACAGGCAGAATCGATAGCAACTCAGGGACAAAGAAATCCGGTAAAAACTGAAACAGGAGTTTTCAATGAATATGCTTTTTCTGTACCTAGTGCTGTGGTTAACAATATAGGTAATATAAATAATCAGTACAGGTTTACAATTAAAGAAAAAGGACATCAAAATACAGGAACCTTAACACCTGAAATTGTAGAAAGTACAACCGTAGCGCCTTCAGATGATGTATGGGGAAAAGATAATTACTGGAATGTTAAAATTTTTGGAGGTGGTAATCCTGCAACGGGAAACTATGTGTCAGATGAATATACATCAGAAGGTAAAGTTTTTGGAATTTCTCTTGTAAAAGCTTCTGCATCAAATGCTGTTTATACATTTGGCGGAATACCATTTGCTGCAACTCCTCCGGGATTTTATAGTTTTGCATATTTTTTTACCGGATTTTACGGAGGTGTCAATCTTGCGGGTACGGGTACTCTTTCCTATACTTCGAGCAATGGACAAACTGTTTCTTTTGATAAGAGGTATATTAATGATTTATTTGGTTTATATATGAATAGTGAAATGCAGGTAAATCATCATATCGGTACTTGTTCAAACAGTAATGATGATTTTGGCGGACAAAGTTATTGTATGGCTGGCTGGGCAAACTGGCGACCTCACAAATTTAATAATGGAGAAGGAAGAATAGTACAATATTGGGTAAAATAAACAGCTAAATCATAGTATTAATGAAATAAAATCTAATAGTAAATATTTTTAACTTTTTTGAATTTGTTAAGCCTGTAAATAATTTACAGGCTTAATTTTTTGTGAAGATTTATAATTTAAGAAAGTTTTATGATTGAAGGTTTTTAAACATTTAAAAATATATTATAAATTCGCAAGATTATAATAGCATGAAAAAACTTTTTTCTTTATTCTGTATTTTAATACTAATGCAAATATCTAATGCAGAAATAAATAAATCCTCCATTGATTCCATAGAGCAGGTTATTAAGGAAACTACCAAAGTAGATTTTTCTAATACTATTAAAGTTGAACAAGCTATTGAAAATTTAAAAAAAATCTATTTATTTTCCGAAAAAATACATTATGATAAAGGAATGCTGGAAAGCGGTAATTATTTAATGACTTTTTATTACCGTAAAGGACAGTATGAAAAATTAATTCATTTTGCAACTGAATTGGAGACTGATATGGATTTAAAGAAATCAACTCACTTTTATCTGGTAAGTTCATTCTATCGTTTATTAGCTCTATCATACAGAAAATTAGGTTTTGATGAAGAAGGTGATAAAAAATATCAAAATACGTTTAAATCAGCACAAAAAATCCAAGATAAAGAAGAAGCTCATTTACTTTTAGCTTTGATCTATAAAGATCAGGCTTCATATTTTTCAGAAATTCATAAATATCCGGATTCTGTAGGTTATTATTTATTTAAAAGCCTTAAAGAAATTGAATCAATTAAAGATAAAGAAAAACTTATAAGGTTTGCTAATAAAATATTTATTTATAACAGTATTGCAGTTTATTATTTAAAGGTTGCCCAACCTAAAGATACTGTACTGGCAAGAGAGTATTTTATGAAATCAGAAAAAATATATGAAAATACATCCCCTCCAATGCTGGCCATTAATGAAGTTGAATACCTGCTCACTTTAAGTGATTTTTATTTGTCCGAAAAAAATTATGATAAAGCTATTGAGCTTACAGAAAAAGCTTTAGATATAGAAAAAAACAATCCTACCAACGCATATAAAAGAAAAAGAATGTATGAGATTCTTACCAAGTCCTACCTGGAAAAAGGAGATCATGAACAGTCAAAAAAATATATGCATTTATTTACTCTCACCAGTGATAGTATCGCTTTAGAAGGTGCTAACAGTATACAAAAACCGTTAACTAAAATTATAGAAAACAACAAAATAGCTAATCAGAAACAAACTCAAAAAATTTTAGTTTTTCTGGCAGTAATTCTTATACTGGTTTCTATTATTGTTTATATAAAAGTTAGAAATAATCAGAAAAAAACACATGAAAATTATAAAAAGCTTATTCAAAAGTTAAAAGATAATAAAGACGTATTGTCACAGCAGATTCCAGAGAATAAAAATCCCGAAGAAAATACAATAATTCGAACTACAGCAAAAATATCTGATGAAACATTAAACCATCTCATGGCTAAACTAGATAAGTTTGAACAATATAACGGATTTTTAAAAAAGGATCTTACCCTAACGTCTCTGGCTCATTCTCTGAACACTAACCCTAAATATTTATCTGAAATTATCAAAGAAAATAAGTTTAAATCTTTTAATAATTATATCAATGGTTTACGAATTAAATATATTACTCATAAATTATATGAAGAGCCTGTATACAGGCAATATAAAATAAAGTATTTATCGGAAGAATGCGGATATGCTTCACACCAGGTATTTATTTTAGCATTTAAAAAAGAGAACGGAGTAACTCCTTCTTATTATATAGAAAGGTTAAAAAAAGAAGCTGTCCATCCTGGGGAAACTGTATAAAATAAGAAATGTATTTTCAATAAAGTTATGATTTATTTATACTCTTATTGAGATAATATATTACTATTATTTTATGCGTAAATAGAGAAATGATCTTGTATATGATAAAGTTTAAGGCTGCTGGAAAAAGCGTAAACTAATGATGTATGTCTCAATAAAAAATAGTAATAACATCTTTTACTAATTGTTCAAAACGTAATCTTTAATTAAATTTTGATCCATAGATTTAATTTTTAATAAATATTTGTCTTATTTTTTCTTTTATAAATTAAATAATTGAAAATTACTTTAAATACTTTTTTTTACAAATTTTATTGCGAAATTATAATTTTTTAAGATAAATATATTGCGATCTACTTATGATTAATCATATCAAAAATATAAATATGTATGAGAATACTCTGTTTACTTATAATTATTATTAATTAGTCAGTATTTTTAAACATTTAAAAATAATATCATAATTTTATAAAATAATAAATGCATAGATATGAAATTTCTTTTCTTTATTTTCTTCTTTATATTTATAATAAAATTTTCTTACACACAAAAAAATAAAGACTCCATTGATAATCTAATTGAACAAACTGGAAAACTGGATTTTTCAAATACCATAAAAGCAGATCAGGCAATAATTAAACTCAAAAATATTTACAATTACTCAAAAAATATCCATTATGATAATGGAATTATAGAAAGTGGTAATTATATTATGATCTTTTATTATAGAAAAGGACAATACGAACAAGTCATTAATTTATCGTCAGATATTGAGCAAAATATTAATTTTAATAAAATTAAAAATAATTATTCAATAAGTAAATTTTACCGCTTTTTATCGTTGTCATATATGAAGTTAGGATTTAATGATGAAAGTTTGAAGCAATATAATAACTCGGTTATATATGCCAAGAAAATAAAAGACAAGGAGTTTTCTCATTTTTCATTAGCTCTTTTATATTATGATAAAAGTAAATATTTGGATCAGAATAATATACATTCGGATTCTGTCGGATATTATTTATTCAGAACTTTAGATGAAGTTGAACAAATTGAAGATACGGATTTATTAAATAAGTTTGGAAATAAAATATTTATTTATAATGCTTTAGCACAATATTTTTTATATAATGTAGAACCTAGTGATACTGCTATGGCTAATAAATATTTGACCAAAGCAAAAATTATTTATGAAAATGAGAGACCTTCAATGTTAGCTATTAACAGAGTCGAGATGCTTATAAACGAAAGTAAACTTAATTATCTGGATAAAAAATACAAGAAAGCTGTAGCCTTAGCCATAGAATGTTTGGAAATAGAGAAAAAACAGCCAACAAATTCTTACCAAAGAAAAAGAATATATGAAATTCTGGCAAAATCCTATTTAGAAACAGGTAATATTAAAGAATCAAAAAAATATATGGATTTGTTTACACAGGTTAGTGATAGCTTAGATATACTGGAAAAAACAAATATTAAAATACCAATAGACAAAATTATTCAAAATAAACAAAAAGAACATTTAGCAAAGAATAAACAAGTTATTATAATTTTGAGTGTGATTTTAATTATTACTTTTATCTTAATATACATAAAATTCAAACAAAATCAGAAAAAAACACATGAAAATTATAAAAAACTTATAATTAAATTGAAAGAAAGTAATTTTAATACAATAGATATAAAAGTTAAAAATAATGCTAGTAATGAAAACCTTGTTGAAAGGTCGGTAACCAAAATTGCTGATGAAACAGCAAATCAGATAATTTTAAAACTGGACAGGTTTGAGCAATCGTTAAAATTTTTAAAAAATGATATTTCACTGACTTCATTGGCTCATTCATTAAACACAAATCCTAAATATTTATCAGAACTTATAAAAGAAAATAAATCTAAATCATTTAACAAGTATATAAATGGTTTAAGAATTAATTATATAACTAAAAAGCTTTTTGAATCTACTGTTTACAGACAATATAAAATTAAATACCTGGCAGAAGAATGTGGCTATTCCTCACCACAGGTTTTTGTTATAGCATTTAAAAATGAAAATGGAGTTACTCCCTCCTACTATATAGAACAATTGAAAAAAGATAATTAGAATATTAAATAAAAATATTTTAATATGCTGGTTAAATTTTGATAAAATAGTTCTCAGTTTTTTAACGGGTAAATAATGTAAAAAGTCAATAAATTTTCATAGCTGAACTTTTTAGCATAAATAGGTCATTTCAAGTTTGCTGTATTTTTTAGGCAATTAAATTTAGAAAAATTTTAGCTAAAACATGAATAATTTCCGAAATTATTCCTACTAGTTATGCGTGTTAAGTATTTGTATATTAATATTTTATATAAAATTTAATGGTTGCAGCATTTACACAGGTAATTCTTGATTTGTTAGCTACCTAAATTTGTAGAAAAATTAATTTATGAAAAAATCATTTTTATTATTGCTAATTGTATTATTTCAATTTTCTTTTTGTCAGGTAGGAATTAATACAGATACTCCGAACAGTACTTTATCTATAAACGGATCTTTACAAGCCGGTTATAAAGAAATCTCAGGTTCATATAATTTAACTTCTACAGACTACTATATAACGTATAATGGTACATCTGAAGCAACAGTAATACTTCCGGTAGTACAGACCGGAAACACAAGTTTCACAGGTAGAATTTATAAAATTAAAAACATCTCAGGATTTTCAATTGATCTGGTAACTAATGACAGTAACTTACGAATTGATGGACAAATTTCAAAAAGCATAACTATAAAACCTGGTTCTTATGTTGAGATTGTCAATAATAATAATCTTACTTCCGGATGGGACGTTTCATTTCTAGGAGCAAATAATATCAATCAGGTAATAAATAATGTTCAGATCTATGGAACACAATTAAAAATTCCACCTCATTCAAGATTTATTGCCGATTTTTCAAATCATTCAAATACAACTTACGACACCACCGATTGGTTTGTTATTTCGAAATCTTCATCAAGTTTTGAATATCAGGGTGCTTATTCTAAATCGAGTAGAATGATTATAATTTACGAATACCAGGGAGATCCTATGGATATAACAAACTTGTATCCTATTTTAACAACAGGTAATGATCAGTCATATCCTGATATTTTTGTTGCATCTTTTATAAAATTAACGAATGACGGAACAAATGGAAAAACAAGATTAACTGTTTCTGTTAGTAGAAGTGACTTTGTAGGTACAGATCAAACAACAACAACATCAAACTGGCAAGGAACATTTTTATTAAACGTTTTACTCGCTAAATTAAAATAAATATTGAAACTCTCTAAATAAACAGGTTAAACAATAAGTCCATAAATTCATACTAGTCTTTGGACTTATTGTTTATAATTTCTTAGTCAGGTTTTAATAATTATAGCTAGAATTTATGTTAAAAATCAAATAAACTATTAATAAACGTTGTAGATTTTTTCAGAACTAATTCAGGAATTTCTTTATGAGGTGTATGACCTACATTGGGAATAATATATTTTTCTGCCTTTCCATTTACATTACGAACAGTTTCATCAACCTGTGTCAATGTTCCGTATTCATCTTCTTCGCCCTGTATAAATAAGAGCGGACAGCTTACAGAAGGTAGTAGATGTTTAATATTCCAATCTCTGAAATCATTACGGATCCAAGTTTCAGTCCACGATTTGAAAACCATTTCTGCTTTGTTTCCATGATACTTTTGTAAACGCTCTGCAAGATTTGAGTTTTTGTATATTTCTTGTATAAGGTAAATGCCTGAAAGTGTAATATCTTCAACAAATATATGTGCCGCTTCAACAATAACGGCCTTAATTTTTTTAGCATATATACCTGCTGTAATAAGAGCCAGGCTTCCTCCATCGCTGTGACCAAATAAAATTGCCTGATCAATTTTAAAAAAATTCAACACATGGTTCAAGATATCGGCTTCATATTCAAGATACTTTACAGGCCTGTGGTGTGTAGGCATTGGTTCTGATTTTCCATAGCCCAGCCGGTCGTAAATAAGTACATTGCATGATACAGCTTGGGCCAAATCAAATGGAAATCTACGCCAAAGTTCTACACAGCCCAAACTATCATGTAAAAATACAAGTACAGGACGATTTTCATATACAAACCTCCATTCTGCATAAAGTTTCTTACCTTTTATTTCAAATAATTCGCTTCCGGTTTTATGTATCATCGTATTACTTTTAATAATTTTGTTTTTCCTTTAGTAATATTCAGTCCTGTAATTGCCATCATCATATAAAAGATTCCCTATACCTGTAAATTCGTTGGGAGGAAAAGCTTCGTATGTTATAACCGCTTCTCAATTTTACAAATAATATCAGTTCATCATTTAAATAAGATTATTTAAGCAATAAGCTGTCCAAAAATTTGGGATTTTTTCTCATTTGAAATATAGGCTGGTGTTTAATTATTCGTAAAATAAATGGTTCTTAGTTACATTTAGATAAAATTAAATATAATTTATAAATATCAAGATACTTGTTTATAAATACATTAGATGCTTATAAACTCAGTTGAAAAAAACAAAAACCTGCTTGCTGGTTTTTTAGGAATTTTACTAGCAATAAAGATAAAAAAATTAAATAGTTTATCTAAAATTAGGAAATTGTTTCCAAATAAAAATTTTATATCCATTTACGCTAATACACCTTTCTTTATAGAAACAGAACTATAAAAGCTGATTAAAAGTAAGTTGCAATAACGCATTTTTATCGTGTAATTAGTAATTTTAAACAAAAAATAGTTTATATATGAAGATTACTTTAAGGTTAGAAGAAGAGGCAGAATATCGTATTGTTGAGGAAATTACAAGAGAAGCATTTTGGAATGTATATTCACCAGGGTGTAGTGAACACCTGATTATTCATAAATTAAGAATGTGGCCTCAGTTTATTAAAGAACTGGATTATGTAGCTGTTAGTGATGATAAAATAGTTGGAAACATAGCTTATGTCAAATCCCAAATAATAGATACAAAAAAAAATAAAAAACATGAAATTGTTGTATTGGGGCCTGTAAGTGTTTTGCCTGACTATCAAAATAAAGGTATAGGAAGCAAGCTAATTTTGCATACTATTCAAAGAGCAAAAGAGCTAGGATACAAAGCTATTCTTTTATGTGGAGATCCAGATTATTATAAGAAATTTGGTTTTAAAGAATCAAAAAAATATAATATTACAAATGCTGAGGGAAAATTCCCGGTAGCATTACTTATTTTAGAACTTTTTCCAAAAGCTCTTAATGATGTAGAAGGCATGTATCTTGAAGATGATATTTATAATATATCTGAATATGAACTTGAAGATTTTGATAAAAAATTCAAAAAAAAAGAAAAAAAAGTAACTCAATCTCAAAATAAATTCCGACAAATAATAAATAAATATTTATAAGATAAGTATAATCTGCAATTAAAAAGAGTTAAAAAATAGCACTGCATTTAATAGCAATATTACAAGCGGAAAGTGAGGTTTAAAAGGTTTTTTTTATAAAAATATTTATGTGAAAATCCTGACAAGGTAGGAATATCATTCACACAAACAAATACCATATTTTTACAGGCTCATGTTATGAAATAAATATTAGTATTTATGCCTTTTTTGTTAGTTTTAACATAGTAAATATATGATGGCTATAGGTTTAACAGAACATTTAAATTATAAATCCATCACAAGAGCAACCTTTGTTTAATTTTTGCAGTCAACACCTGAAAAAAGAAATTTTATTTTCTGATGAGATAATTGATATGTCGAATAATAAATGTTTGAGCGATAGCGAGTTTTTACTTTTCTTGAATTTTTGTTTCTTTTTCACGGCATTGATAAATGATTAATGAGCTCTAAAATACAAATCTATATAGTGAGTTAAAAAAAGTTCGATATATTATATCGAACTTTTTTATCATACTAAAGAAAAATTATTAAATGTTAATTTTCAAATGCATTAAAAATTTACTTTTTAATAAAACGTAGAGTTAATTGTTGGGTATTTGTTTTAATAGTAAGCAAATAAATACCGGAAGATAATAATCGTACATCAATACGGTTATTTTTAATATTTTTCTCTTGTTTAATTAATTTACCGTCAAAGTTATAAATCTCTATACTTTGAATTTCATTGAATGTATCAAAGTGTAGTATATCAATAACCGGATTTGGATAAATTGAAATATCGGAAGAAACAATATCTGAAGAATACAGAGTTGTTGGATTATTAATGTAAATAGTATATTCCAGAGTAAACCTTGGAAATTTTAAATTAGTCATCTTACAGGTTAATGTAGTATTTACGTATTTAGGATCTGCAATGAATTTTCCATTTCCGTTAGATGCCAAAGAAATTTCTGTACTCCCATTATACCATTTATATTGGGTAAGAGTGTTGTCAACACTGTATTCTGAGCTCAGGTCTATGGTTTTACCTGCGGAAATGGTTCCATCTTCAATTCTGGCCTGTGCGTCATAGGAATACTTGGCTATCGATTTCAAAGGTAAGGTAGAGAACCGGAACTTATTATTATAAACATAAAGTGTAGTAACGGAATTCCAGTTAGTTACGTTTATTTTTTCCAGTCGGTTAAAATGAACCAGTAAAGTGTTTACTGCTGTACAGTTGTTTACCGTCACTTCGGTCATATTATTGTACCCGGCATCAATCGTTTTAAGTTTAGAATTATCAGAGGCTCTAAAAGCTGTAACGGAATTAAAAGGAAAAATAGCTTCTTCAATTTCCGGGAATGGAGTTATATCAATAGTTCCGGTTATTTTTATAGGATGATTCCACCAATATATTCTGGATATTCTTTTTCCCTGCTCACTATCTTTCCAGGTAACCCCTCTTACTTTGGAAACCCATTCTTCAGATATGTTCCAATTTTTCAGATCATCATCCGATAATCCTACTGAAGCATAATTACTTCCCTGATTTAATATATTTCTTAACCCTTCTTTATCGCTTTCATTATAGATTCCTTGTGATTTTTCAATCTTGACTGTATATTCCAGAGTAAACCTTGGAAATTTAGAATTAGTCATCTTACAGGTCAATGTAGTATTTACGTATTTAGGATCTGCAATGAATTTTCCATTTCCGTTAGATGCCAAAGAAATTTCTGTATTTCCATTATACCATTTATATTGGGTAAGAGTGTTGTCAACACTGTATTCTGAGCTCAGGTCTATGGTTTTACCTGCGGAAATGGTTCCACCTTCAATTCTGGCCTGTGCGCCATAGGAATACTTGGCTATCGATTTCAAAGGTAAGGTAGAGAACCGGAACTTATTATTATAAACATAAAGTGTAGTAACGGAATTCCAGTTAGTTACGTTTATTTTTTCCAGTCGGTTAAAATGAACCAGTAAAGTGTTTACTGCTGTACAGTTGTTTACCGTCACTTCGGTCATATTATTATATCCGGCATCAATCTTTTTAAGTTTAGAATTATCAGAGGCTATAAAAGCTGTAACGGCATTAAAAGGAAAAATAACTTCTTCAATTTCCGGGAATGGAGTTATATCAATAGTTCCGGTTAATTTGGGAAATTGGCTCCACCAATATATTCTGGATATTCTTTTTCCCTGCTCACTATCTTTCCAGGTTACCCCTTTTACTTTAGCTACCCATTCTTCGGATTTTTCCCAGCTGAGAGTATCCGAAGCAGTAAGCCCCAATCCTGAGAGGTTTCTTCCCTGTCGCAAAACTTTGCGTAATCCTTCTTTATCTACTTTGTTATAAGTCGATACGAATAAGGGTTTTATATTATGTACTATATTCTGATCCATCGTAAAACCTAAAGTAGCATCAATTGAATAGTAACCGTTTCTGTAGCCATTCCATCCCCAATTGAAATGAAAAAGTCCTTGAGCATCATAGCCGTCACAAATAAAAACATGACCTGAATTTGATGAGGATCCTGCATAAGATATCGGCAGATTATTATCTAAATTACTTTTTAAAATAGAAATCCACTCATCATCAGTTTTTGTTCGTCTATTAAGATACTGAATTTTAGGATTATATCCAAAATAAGTTTTTAAAACCCAAGCCACATCATTAGCGTATGCATTGCTACCTCCATAATTGTAATCCATATGCAATGCGGCACCACAATGGTACATTAGATCAGCTACTGCTTTTTCCTGTGCAGCATTACTTAATCCGGGGTTATATCCGGTAAGCATATTATCCCAATCATAAGTATATTGGGTAATATCTATTGAAGGAATTTTAATCTCCAACGTACGCGTTGTATAACTTGAAGTTGCCAAAATTCCTTTTGAAGGAAATTTATGATATTTCATAATCTGAGCCATAGCAGTAGCTACACATCCGGTAAGTGCTGGTTTTCCGGACTGATTTTTAACAGGAATGGAATTCCAGAAAGGATGGGCTTGGCTCCAAGCTGTTTTTATTAAGGGACTGACACTTTTTTCCAAACGAAATGCAGCTGTGGCAAAATTTAGGTAGGACTGCCATTGTTTTTTCACCTTTTCTGTAGTTTTTTTTTCTTTTAGAATAGCTTCTTCAATACCTTGCTGAACTTTTTCCATCCACTCGATGTAATTAGGTGGAAGATCTTCTTCATTATATGTACCTTCAGTAGTATAACCTATAACAGGAGTACATACATCATCAGCTGCTATAATGATATATCCATGGTTGTTGCCCTTGTCAAATACATAGTATAAATTGGGGGCTTTCTGAGTTTTTTTTGATTTAGAATTTCCTTGCACGGTTTTTACCAGCTGAATGTCCGCTGACCTGAATAATACAGAGCTGTTTTGGCTTTGATGAACCCGAGCAATCTGGGTAGCTTCATTTACAGTTATTTGCTTCCCAAATATTGGTAAAGAACATACTGTCAGTAAGAACAATAATAATTTTTTTTTCATATGTAGTTAATTTTAATATGTTTAAATATGAGCAATGGTAGCTTATTACTTATAATGTTTATAATCAGTAATCTATATATTATTTAGTTATAAAAAATTTATCTCAACATTTGTACATTTTTTGTTTCATTATGTAAAAGAACTTTTTCATATTCTATCTGTCAAATACAGATGTCAATACGTTGACTATTTTCAATAACCTTCTAGTTTATTGATGATTACAGGCATTTTTTTTGTCATCTATAATTTTTTGTTATAGTAATAGCATACTAATAAATTTCCTTATAACTAAAATTTATAATAAGAAGTAAAAAATCAAGAAATAATATTTATTATATTAAAATAAGAAAAAATTTATCTTTCAAAGATAGTTATTTTTGTTTTTTATTAAATAAAAATAATTATTTATTTCTAATTTGTAATTTTGTAAATTGATACTCAGGTTCTTTCGTTTGATTGCATTCAATTTTAATATTTTAATTGGCATTAAACATATCTATATCAGTTCTGTTGTACTCTCCTAATAAAATAGTATTTATTAAAACTTTAGCATGTTTTCTTGTGCATTTTTATATTACTAATTAATGTAGAATAAAGAAATATTATATAAAAATTACTTAATTATTTCTATTTAACTTTGCAAAAGTTTTCAATAATAAAAATTAATCAATTATATAACGTAATGATGACAAATAACAAATTTCCATATTCAGGACAAATATTTTTATTAACCATGGATAACGGATTAAAAGTAACTAATAATTATTTAGCAGATGGAATTAATCTAGAAGTCGAATTTATTTCAGGTGAATTAAAAGGTGTAAAGATGCAAATGCCTTATACATGGAAAGAAATATCAAAAAATTGTTTTTTAATATCATGGCAAGAAAATGATAAATCAACAGTTGTTCATTATGATGATTTTAATCAAAATAAATCCCATGCATTTTATACTACAATGAAAGGAGAATTTTATAAAATGGAAGGTATCATTGAAAAATATCAATAAAATTTTTATTTCCATGTATATTATATTTTTTAATGATCATAAAAATTTAAAATTTAATCTAAAATATAATTAAATTCTAAAACTAACTTTTTATATATAAAAGCATTTGTTTCAAGACAAAAGAATATTCTCTTTCCTATTTAACATAATATTTTCCATTGAAACCTTAGCCCTACCCTGCCCGATATTCAATTTAGAATGCTGATATTTTACCAAACATCTTTAATTTTTTACCTTATATTTTATTTCATTTTTTTGTATCTTGCCCCAAAAATAAATTAGTACATTTGTTTTATGACAGCAGAAAATACTACACCTAAAAAAATACACCAAGGCAGAAATATTAAACGTTTTCGTGAAATATTAGGCATTAAACAGGAAGCGTTGGCTTTTGAGCTGGATATTACCCAAGCCACTATGTCTAAATTGGAAGCAAAAGAAGTAATTGAAGATCAAACCTTACAAAAAATTGCTGAAATTTTAAAAGTTCCCGCAGAAGCTATTAAAAATTTTGACGAAGAACAAGCGGTAAATATTATATCAAATACATTTAATGACCAATCAAATGGTTATAACTATTTCCCTACTTTCAATATAAATCCGGTTGAAAAATGGATAGAAACTTTAGAAGAAAATAAAAAACTTTTTGAACGTTTACTTGAAAGCGAAAAAGAGAAAACTCAATTAATGAAGGATATTTTGGATAAGATGAAGTGATGATAATACTTAGGACATGAGACAATCTTTACTTGATCTTATTGAAAAAACAATAATTCATCAATATGATTTACCCAATACTGCAACTGGAGTTTCAAAAACTATATTTTCAATTGATAATGATAAATGTTTTAAGACAACCAATAACAATGATTTTTCTGAAATAATCTATAATTCTATCTTAGAATATTCTTTTAATGAGTTTGAAATTGAAAATGAAGATTATAATAAGCTACATTATATAGCCTTACTAACAAAATTAAAGTACAACCCTACTGCTGACTTAAAATATAAAATAAGGTATGGCTTTTTAGGGGAAGTTGTTTTATTTAGTGTTTTGTATACACTTTTCAAATCCAAGCCCCTCATAGCAAGAGGATATTTCTACAATCCTTTGGAAAGCTCAGAAACAAAAGGTTATGATTCCTATCATTTAATTGAAAATGGTAGTCAAACCGAATTATGGTTTGGAGAAGTAAAATTTCATAATAGTTATAAAACTGGAATCAAAAGTGTATTTAAAAATATAGATAAAGCAATTTCAGATAATTATCTGCAAACAAATGTTTTTTCTATTTCTAATGAACTAAACAACCTACAATGGAAAGGTTCAAAAATTGAAACCGTTATAAAAAAGTGGAAAGATAATCCATATTTATCAATAATAGATGAAATAAAGAAACATAAAATGAAATTAATTTATCCAGTTATGCTTTTATACGAAGAAGACGATGCCGGATATGATGAAAGTATAAAAAATATTCCAACACATATTCAAGAAGAATATTCGTCAACTAAATATACCCTTTCAATTCCATACTCTATATTTTTTATTTTAATTCCTATGAAAGATGTTAAGTTAATTAAAGAAGATGTAATTAAATGGATAGAATCAAAGAAACCACTGATGTCATAATACAACTTAATAAATTTAAGTCGAAACAGATTACTGATGATGTTTTTGTAAAGTCTGTGTGTGATTATTTTGATGCTATTAAGTCGGAGAATTTGAATCAATCTGATTTAAAGTTTCTTAAATACATCTCAAACATAGCAGGAATTCCCCATTACTATGATCAGTTAAACAGTTTTAACAAAATTACAGAAATAGAGGATTTTAATTTAAATACATTTTCTTCACTACTGTACGAAAGTACGTTACATACATCAGAAATAAGAAAAGTCCATAGATATCAGATGGATATTTTAAATCTATTTGCTCTAAATCAAAGAAACAGATATTTTCTTTCTGCGAGTACATCTTTTGGAAAAACGCATATAGTTTTTGAAATTATCAAAAAGATGAACTATGAAAATGTAGTTTTGATTTTTCCAACAATTGCATTATTATCTGAAAATTTAGAAAGACTAATTTCCGAGGAAGCTTACACATATTTTAGAGAAAAGTATAAAATTCATACATTAAGTGAAGTAACTGAGTTTGGAGTCAATAATCTATTCATTTATACGCCAGAACGCTTTCTATCATTTAAGGAAAAAAATCCAAGCACAATAATCTTCAATTTTGCTTTTATTGACGAAATCTATAAAATCGACAACGAGTATATTTTAGACGAAGAAGTTCGAGAAAACGAAAGAGATGTTGCATATAGACTATCTGTTTTTTATGCATTAGAAGACAATGTAGATGTACTTCTAGCAGGGCCATATATTGATTTCTATAAACAGAAACAAGGTAATTATAATGGCTCTTTTGACAATTTTCTTTCCAAAAATGGAATAACTCTTTTAAACTATAATCAATTTGAGATTGTAAATAAGGCGTATAGTGATATAAAAATCAAAAAACATATTGAAGTTGACAACGAACTACAATTTGATTTTCAAACAAATAGTAAGAAAGAAAGGTTAATTGAAATAATTAGAAACATAATCTCTCTCAAAGAGAACACAATTATTTACTGTTCTACAAGAGCATATACAGAGAATTACGCAAAAAGTATTTTAGAATCGGGAGTTCTTAACAACCATTCAAGCGAAAGTTATTCAGATTTTATCACACATATTTCTAATAATTTTGATGAAGATTGGGTAGTGGTAAAAGCCTTGCAAAAAGGTATTGGTATCCATCACGGGTTAGTTCCAAAATATATACAAAAGGAGATTATTTCACTTTTTAATAATGATAAGTTAAGCGTTCTTTTGTCTACAACAACAATAACGGAAGGAGTTAATACTTCAGCAAAAAATTTAATTGTACTTCATAGTAAAAAAGGCGACAAAGAGCTTAAAAAATTTGATGCTAAAAACATAGCAGGACGAGCAGGACGATTTTTATATCATTATTCTGGTAGAGTAATTGTATTACAAAATGATTTCATGAAAGCAATAAATGCAGAGCCTCAAGGTATTAAACATAAAAATTATGACTTACAGGCACCTAAAGATGAAATTGATTTATTTTATTCCAACGATGAATATCTATCAGAAACAGATAAAAAGAAAAAAATAGATATTAAGACAGAACAAGAAGAAAGAGGAATTCCTGATGAAATTTTTAATCTATACAAAGTAGTTAGTCGATTCGATAAGATTATAATTTATGATGAAATTATAAAACTAAATACAGTTAAAAATGAGAGTATTAAAAACTTAATTAGGGTGTTTAATTATAAGATGGACATTGATTATGATGGCTTTCAAACCATTTTAAAAGTAATTCGTCCAATCGTGAAAAATTCAAAACTACAATTCTTAATCGACCATGTAGGAACTAATAAATATTCAACTTTAACTCATCTAACCCACTTTTATTTGATTGATGGATTTTTAGGCTCAGTTAGATTTAAGATGGATAACGATATGCATGTAGATAAAGCAATTTCTGAAACGGCAGAATTTGTATATAATACTCTAAAATATCAGCTTGTTAAATATTTAGGGGTTTTTAATATTATATATCGTTTTATCCAATCTCAAATAAAAAATAAATCATTTGATGAAATTATAGGAATTGATAGGTTATTAGTTAAACTTGAATATAACGCTTTAACTGATAATGGCCGTATAGCTAGCGACTTTGGAGTGCCTTCAAACGTGCTAGATTATTATGAAAATATTGACAATAAAATAAAATCAGATAAAATTAAGTCAATTTTTGATAATTACGAAAAGAGTATATTTAATAAAGTTGAAAAAATTATAAATAGTTCTAAGTAGGATAATTTCTTTTCCCTTCCCTATTAAATTAATAAACTTAAAGCTAGAAACTTCGCCTAAATAGAACTTTTAAAAGCCGATTACCCAAAATTTTTATAAGTAAAAGAACTATGCAGTTCTTTTACTTATTAGATTAAAAATTCTCTCCTATCAATAATTTAGATAAGTTTTCAAAGCCCAGTTGTTCGTTGGTATTCATATAATTCAATTTTTTGGCAAATGAATGAAGTTCTTTCACCACCTGATTCACCGCTAGTTTCAACGCCAAACGGTCAATTTCAAATTCGTCTTTGGGAGGTGTGGGAACAAACGATTCGCCCTGTGGTAGCTCAGATCTGAGATTAAACCGTATCCTGTCTTGAGTTATATTAATTGCCGGACAAGGATGCCCCTGCCAGAATGAATGATTATTACCATTAGAAAGATCAATCCAGCCTTCAATATCTGCCAAATCACCACAACATTGTGGGTATAATACATCTTCTCCATTTACATTCAGAATATATCCTCCATCCAACGGATATATTTCTTCTAAACTATAGTTTTTAGTCTTGTATTCTATCTGATGTAATAGATGAGCATCGTTAATCTTGGCTATTTCGTAGAAACTGCAACCCTTTGCATACGGTCTTAATTCAGAAAATCCATGCTCTGCAAGGCATTGGTTGCTATACCTCTCCCATTCGTCCGGATATAACCAGTAGGGCCCTTTTTCGGGGCTTTTTATATTATCCGAAGAACGAAATATTTCAATAACCGGGATTAGTTTTATATTCATGTTAGTTGTTTTTTTTATATAATTCTACTAATGTATCTACTACTTTGAATGAAGCATCCTTAGATATAAAGGATAACAAGGTAATGGATTTTTTTTCACGGGCGGCAGCCTGTATTTTATGATGCCCGTCTAATAGGTAATTAGCATACGTCCAATGGCTGACAATGCCATCTTCCGGTATTTCCATGTAAGTCATACATTCTTTAGCATCCACCACTGCCAGGGCCAGAGCTGTGGGCTGTTTTCCTTCTCTAATCTGTTCCTGATAAAACCGTACTCTATTTTCCTCTAAAGAAGAAGGTGGGTATAAGGGAATAAAAAACTCAAACAGTTTTTCGTGCTCTGAAATCACTCTGTCCGTACCCCGATAATATATACCGCCGGTTTCATCCGTTTCATCTTCATAATCCCACAAAGGATTTTGCTCTTCCTTAAAATAGTCTCTTTTGCCGTTGTAGCAGGTTTGATAAGGCTGTATTTCCAGTAATAAACATTCATATTCACCCTCAGGTATAATCGCAGATAATTGATTCGATATATCATCAGATATAGTTTCAATACCGTTGGCCAGATTATTTCTTACACTATCAACGGTATAGCTGCCCGCCAGGTCTGTTTTAATCTGAGTGAAAAAAAATGCGCAAGTACCGCAAATATTGCCGATATGAAATAAAGGCTCATTGTCGTAAGAAATAAACCGGTCCCACACTTCCCAATTTCCACCTCCGGTGGTAGTAAAGCTTAGTTTTGAATCAGACTTTGTAATTTTTAAATATATATGATCTAATAGCATACTATAATTTATTGTACCCTTGATGAGATTCGAACTCACATTCTCCGTATATCAGGGCAGTATGGCTCTAAATGCGCTTCCCTACTTATATTACTACTTTCGGTGCTTCTGCAAAGTCTACCCGTTGCAGCGCACAGGCCGGCAACGGGAATATCCATACACTTCACGGTGACGTTACAACTTTTTCCGCAGCTTTATCCTTTTAAGCTACAAGGGTGTTTGGGTTATCGTTGTTGAATGATTATGCAAAATAAGAGTTTAAGTACGCAGTGCTTATGCGTAATATGAAGTATTTTTATTTATTTTGAAATTAATTAAAACATTTGAATTTAAACATAGCTGATAAATAATAAACACGGTGTCTTTTTTAAATCAAAAAATTCTGCGAAATTTTCTGTCGGATATTACATCCTGGAGGAATTTATGATCTGATTTTCAACATGCAAAACAGCCTGATTCTTTTTATTTATACGGTTTCTATGGATCAGTAAAGACTTTACACCATTGTAAACCCCTATAAATACTCATCTTTTTTAAAATGAGGTATAAACACTGAATCCATTACTTGTTTACAAATAGAATCAGTAAGAATCTTTTCCAATCTTCGGGAAGTAGCAATAGCTATCAAACGACGCTTTTTGCTTATAGCAATCACTAGTTTTTTCATATTCCGGTTGATTGCCCAAATTTGCAGCATAACTGAGTATGTTCTTGTAAGGTACAATACTTTCCGTGGTACTACTGAAACAAAAAAATGCTGGCGGCTGCTGTAGGCTTTTAATTGAATTTCCAGTTTATTTTTTTCGCTGTCCGTAAAAACACCTTCCTGATCCTGAACCTGATTTAAATGCAAAGGCATCTGCGGACAAAAGCCTGTAAAAAGGAACATACATACTGTAAGAAATAAAACCTGATTGTTAAACATCTGACAAATATATTCATAAAAAATAACAGGCTTTTAGTATTACTGAGCTTACAAACAAAAAACATTGAGCTTTATAACAAAGCCTTTACCTGTAACAATTTATACTTTTACCCTGTAAATAAGTAAATAGATAATGAAGAAACTGATATTCGTATTGGCAGCTGTAATACAAACATTTGGAGCCTGCCAGCAAAACAAACAAAAAGAAATTATGAAACAGACAGAAGAAAAAGAACATTATACTTTTACATTGAGTGATCAAGTAACACGTAAAAAAGTAACTTTTAAAAACCGTTACGGAATCAGTCTGACAGGTGATTTATATTTACCTAAAGAATATAATTCCGGCAAAAAGCTGCCTGCTCTGGCAATTAGCGGGCCGTTTGGAGCCGTCAAAGAACAATCGTCCGGGCTGTATGCAAATCAGATGGCAGAGCGAGGATTTGCCGTATTGGCATTTGATCCCTCGTACACAGGAGAAAGCGGTGGCGAACCCCGCAATGTAGCTTCACCGGATATCAATACGGAAGATTTTAGTGCTGCGGTAGATTTTCTGGGTATCCAGAAAATGGTTGATCGAAATAGAGTCGGAATTATCGGCATTTGCGGATTCGGAGGTTTTGCCCTGAATGCCACTGCGGTAGATAAACGGATAAAGGCAGTAGCTACCACCAGCATGTATGATATGTCAAGAGTTATGTCTAACGGATATTATGATCAAATGACTGAGCAGGAACATACCCTACTTTTAGAACAAATGAGCAGGCAACGCTGGGAAGATGCAGAATCCGGAACTTATAAATTGGCACCTCGTGCCAATGCAGAAAAGTTAAATGGAGACGAACCTCAATTTGTTAAAGAGTATTTTGACTATTATCGCACACCCCGAGGTTTTCATGAGCGTTCTATTAATTCCAACGGAGCCTGGACAGCTACGAATGCATTTTCCTTTATGAACTTTCCATTGTTAACCTATAGTAAAGAAATAGCCCCGCGACCGGTGCTGCTTATAGCAGGAGAAAATGCACACTCCCGTTATTTCAGCGAAGATGCTTACAAGAACCTTAAGGACCCCAAAAAGCTTATGATTATTCCTAATGCGGTTCATGTGGACTTATACGATAGAGTAGATATTATTCCTTTTGATGTATTAGCTACCTTTTTTAAAACTAATTTAAAATAAACAAATTGTTTACTTTGGTTGATATGTGATATATAAAGCCTTTATCATGCCGCTAAAAGTTAAATAAGAAAGTTCTTGAATCTTGTATAGTTCAAGAACTTTTTTTAAATATAAAAGTTTACAGATCAATTGATTCATTTAAATAATGATTTTAATTTCTGAAATTAGATCCTCTTTACATTATACATATTTTTTCACCCTCTATTTTGTTTATATTTGTTAAAATGTAAATACTATGCTACACAAAGAAAAGTTCTTTATAATACTGGAAGAAAAAAAAGTTTTTGAAATTATTCCTTTTTTAAAAAGTTTAACCCTTGAAGAACGTAAAACATTAGCTAAACCTGTCAGGCAGAGTATTAAAAATGCACAGGAAGAAACTGATAAAAGAAATAACGATACTTTTGTTATACTTTCCATTGCTGCATTTGTTTGTTTCAATTATAGTGATTATGTTAGCAACTACATATACCTGAGTTACCTTTCGTCCGGGTTCATTAAATTTCATGAGTATACGCAGGGCGAGTTAATGAAAAAGATCAGAATTGAGGATGTTTTATGCTGGTACTGTCCCGACTGGATAGATACATATCTGAATAAAACGGATAATTTTGAAGCAGTTACTTACGATGAGATAATACACTGGACGGACAAAGGATATATAAAACCTTCACCTGAGCTTATTTCTCATAATCTGGTTCGTTATATCTATCAGTATCATCCCAACCAAACTATTCAACATACTTTTCACCCCGAACGTTTATTACAATATCCAAATACTCTGAAAGAACATATCTGGTATTTATTTCAATACAAAACTGATATTAACCATCCAGAAATATATTATGGAATGGAGAATCCTGAAAATGATTGGATAAAAGCTATTCAGCTGCTAGTGGAAAATAAGCAAACGGACAGACTAAGAATATTAGCAGAATGTGTAAAGACGGCCAACCAGGGATTTAATAAAACCTTATCCGGATGGTTTTTCAAACTTTTTAATGCATTACATCCTACTCCTTCAGAATTGATACAGCTTCAGGAACATTTATGGCCGGCATTAAGCTCTCCACAGACAAGTGTCGTTGGAATAGTGCTTAATTATAGTAAAAGCATCAAAGAATATTCTGAATTTGATTTCGATGCATTTCTTTTTTATCTTCCCAATTTATTGTCCTCTCCAACCAAAGCTATCGTAAAAAGTTCTCTGGATCTTGCCGAATATTTGTTAAAAAATAAAAAAGGCTGTTCAGAAAAAATTTGTGAGGCCTTGGGAAACGGATTCATTTCCCGGGATGAAAGCATTCAGAAGCGTTTGGCCAAGCTACTTATCAGCTATGGTAACCCTACAGTTCTTAAAACAAAATTATCTCCAAATACCGATTATATTTTGTCATCAGTCAAACCTCAACTTCAGGAATTGTTAGAAATAACATCAGTCAACCCGGACGATGAAGAGAATGTTGAAATTCAACCTTCCGGAATGCCTATATTCATAAGTCATCATTCACAAATTGAAGAAATAACAACTTTAGATGAATTTCAGTTTTTCATCAATCAGGTTTTTGAAAATAATGAACCCTGGCATATCTTTTGGTTACCCGTATATATACAAAAATTTAAGGATGAGATAATTAAAGATCCTGATTTGTTAGCTTCGGCATTAAAAATAGCTGTAAAAGCTTTTATGAACCAAAACTATGGACGAATAGATAATGTAGCTGCTTCATTTTTAATTAGCTATGCGAAATATTTGATAGAACAGTATCCGGAAAATACTGGTAAAATTAAAGCTATAGTAGTAAATTCAAAGGTTCCGGATTTAACTAGTCTGAAAACCAGATTCGTACAATCATATTTAACTCCCTTGATTCATATCTATATGCGGGTATACGAACAACTTAAAAAAGGAATTGTTCTGCCCCTGTTATCAACACCAACTCATACTCCTCATTGGATTGAACCTTCTGCACTGATCAGTCGTCTGGCAGAATATCAGCACAAAAAAGAAGAACCGTTTAGTTTTGATTTGCAGCTGGCTATTCAGCGTTGCTGCCTCGAAAATGCTTCTGCATATATAGAAATGGCTCAGAAAAAACTTACCGGTGAATTGAAAGATCTGATACTTTTTTTATTGGATTCTACCCTGGATGAACCTAATCAGGTAGAATATTCAGCCTGGTGGATGACAGTTGCCCTTACACGAAATCCGAATAAAATTCCTAAAATGAAATCTGAATGGGGATATGATTATTTAAATGATGACTATTTTACAGATCACCTGAAGTGGGAAGTACTTGTTAAAGAAAAAAAATATAAAATAAAACTTCCCTATTATACCCTATCTGCCGGTAAATCTACCTTATACATGGAATATTTAATCCCTAAAAAAATATGCGATCCTTTACGCAAAAATGATGCATACCATTTAGGGTTGTCAATGCCGCATAACAAGACCTTACTCGAGGTACATATTTTAAACTCTTTAAATGATCCTACCTCTTCATCATCCGATGTTTTAGTAGATGTATGTTCGATGCTACAGATCTTACAAACTACAGGTATTAATGATTCTGATTTTAATTATCATTTCCTGGCTCACAGTTGGCTATATCCAAATAAAACAGCGCGGGACATTGTTTCTTCTCTGTGGGTTGAATATGTACAGCAACAGAAGCTGGACAGTAGTAAATTAGGAAAAGAATTAGGCAGGTTAAATACAAACGGATGGTTACCGGTAAAGCGTTTAACAGATGCACTAGACATGCTTCTAAATATTAGTTCCGTACATGATAAAGAATTAATCTGTTTAATCGAAAATATATTGTTGGAAACTTCAGAACCTTATACTAACATGAGAAAATTACTGGAAATATATAAAGAGTTGTTATTGATTGCCAATCAAAAATCAGGTATAACCGAAAAGCTGGAAGCCTGGAAAGATGAAAAAAACTGTAAGAAGGTAATACTGGAAATTTTAAAACAATAAACGCATGGATGATAGTTTAATATATAAATATGCATTTCCCTCCAGCGTTATACAAAAATCGGGTAAGGATGAACTTTTCCTTTCAAAATATAGTGAAATACAAAAAAACAGCGAGGCTCCCTGTTATTTCTGGGGTACTATCCGAAACCCTTTTATCATCTCCCGCTGCCTGGTCACTCTGTCTAACGTTGTAAAATCAAACTATAGTTTAACGCCTGCACAACTGTCCCTTATCAAAGATCCTATAGTAACAGCCGGTAATGAACGTATACGTTTTGAAGGTTTCTCACAATGTGCAGGTGTATATGCGCGGGTAGATGTTTTGCCCGATGCACTGGATGGAGAATTTCTGGAAAACGGCACTACTAATGTTGATTTTAACCCGCCCGTACTTACCGCTTTAAACAGTCTTCGGGCAGATGCTAAATTGATGATGTCTGTAGGCCAAAAGGAAGTAGGAATACATATAGACAATGAGCAGATAGTAGAGCGTAAGGTACCACTGCCTGACAAGTGGATCCGAGGATTGAGCTCAGTTCAGATCTACCTTTCGAAATCAGAAAAATCGTTTACTTTAAACCGGGTACAGGCTCAGCAATTATTTCGCGATATTCCTAAAGGAATAATAAAAACAGATTATTATCTTAGTATAAGAGGTAATTTACCTGTTTTTTCTCCTGCAAAATCTATCAGCGGAGTCTGTGTTGGTGGCTTGCACCGTTTGCGATTGTTGGAACCGCTTCTTCCCTATATTGATTGTTTACAGATATTTTCCCACCCCAGAATGCAGTCTACTACCTGGCAGCTTTATTTTGGATCCATACGCTTCAGCTTAACCTTATCCCGAATTTCCTGGCGGGGATTTTCGGGTGAAGGAGCAGTGCTTGATTTTTTGCTGAATGATTTGCCGGAACATTGGATACAGGCTATGGATAATTATTCATATGCCAACCAATCTTTTAATCCTGTACAATTTGCGATTGCAGAAAATTTAGATTTCGATAAGGTAGACAGCCTTACAGGTAAATTGACCGCTATGGGTTTACTAGGATTTGATCTTGACGAAAACCAATTCTTTTACCGACGTCTGCCCTTCAACCCTGACCGCATAATCAAATTAAATCCGAGAATAAAAGGAGCTGAAAAGTTAATTGCCGATCAAAAAGTAGAAATAATAAGCAATGTAGAAGGAAAAATTAAGGCATATGTTGAAGGAAGTGATATAAGACATACGATATTACTGGATAAGAGCAGTGAACGATGTACCTGCGAGTGGTATACTAAATATCAGGGAGAAAGAGGGCCTTGTAAACATGTTCTGGCAGTAAAAAAAATGATCAATTACAAGTAATGTTCTGTCATAAAGAGCAACTACTTCTGGAATATGATTAATTATTAAAGTAAAGTGCAATAATATAACAACCTATAATTACAATCAACGGAATTTTTTATATTATATTTCAAAATATTTAGAAATTAATACCTTTGTATTCTTAATTTTTATCTGACATGAATATACATTTTATACAGCACGAAACTTTTGAAGCTCCCGGAGCATATTTACAATGGGCGCAAGATAAAAATCATACGTTTCAATTCTCAAAAGTATTTGAAAAGGATCTGCTTCCTGAATCTGCTGAAAATATAGATATGTTAATTGTTTTGGGCGGACCTCAGGATCCGACAACTACTCTTGAAGAATGTTCTCATTTTGACTCAAAAGCTGAAATATCTTTTATAAGAAAATGTATAGATGCAGGCAAGGCTGTTGTAGGCATATGCTTAGGTTCTCAGCTTATAGGTGAAGCTTTAGGAGCTCGTTTTGAACATAGTCCGGAAAAAGAAATAGGTGTATTTCCTATTCAACTTACAGAGGATGGAAAAAAAGATCAAAAAGTAGCTCATTTCGGAGACTCTCTTCCGGTAGGACACTGGCATAATGATATGCCCGGATTAACCGCTCAAAGTAAAATACTTGCAATTAGTAACGGATGTCCCCGACAAATTGTTTCTTATACTCCTTTAGTGTATGGATTTCAATGCCATATGGAATTTACTCCTGAAGTAATGGAGCTTCTTATTGCTGAAGAAAAAGACTTTTTAGAAACACAAAATACTTATGCCTGGGTTCAAAAGCCAGAAGAAATTCGAAGTTATAATTACAATGAAATGAATGAAAAACTTTGTATATTTTTAGATAAGCTGCAAAATGCATATCAACAAAGTCTTTCTTAAACTATTTTACATAAATAAAAAACGTATCACCTCCTTTAAAAAAAGAGAAGTAATACGTTTTTTATTCGCCGGGTTATTTATTTACATTTTAAATCCGGGCATATAATCAAAACGGATCTAGTTTTTAAGAGCTTCTTTTATCAGTTCTCCTACACGGGTAGCAGATTGCGGATTTTGACCAGTAATCAGTCGTTGATCAGAAACGGCCTGAACTTTCCAGGGATCCGCTTTTTCAAAAATAGCTCCACGTTCTTTCATCTTGTCTTCTAACAGAAAAGGTACCACTTTCGTTAATCCTACTTTATCTTCTTCTTCATTGGTAAACCCACTTACCTTTTTACCGTTCAGTAAGTAAGAGCCGTTGTCCAGTTTTACATTTATCAATCCAGCAGGGCCATGACATACAGCAGCTACAATACCATTATTTTCATACATTTTTGATGCTATACGCGCAATATCTTTATTATCTGGCAAATCCCACATAGCCCCATGTCCCCCAGCATAATAAATAGCATAATAATCCTCAGTATTCACCTGGGAAGGTTGTAAGCTATGACTGATTTTATTATTATAAACTGGATTTTCCCAGAATTCTTTATTAACAGGATCGTTTAAATCAAAACCATCTACCGGTGGATTTCCTCCCTTAGGACTGACAAAATCAATTTCATAACCCGCTTGGGTCAATACTTTCCACGGATGAGAAACTTCACTTAAAAAATAACCTGTTTTTTTTCCTGTGTTTCCTTTTTCGCTGTGACTGGTAACAACAAATAAAATTTTCTTTTTCATTGCATTTTTTTTAGCTTGTTGTGAGAATAAAAATATAGGGCCTAAGACAGCGATTAATAGTAAAAATCTGAATGTTAATTTCATTATGTTAAGAATTTTTGATTGGGTGGTAATTCAATCAGTGCAATAATTAAACCAGTCAGTTAAAATGCTTTTATTTATAATACTGGTTATTTATTACATATAAGACTAATCCAGTTGAACAATTCATTTAAATCATAATCGCCACTATGAGGAGTTTCCCAAGGAAAAGCTAAATCTACGTCATAACCTGAATTCTGCAATTTTGTAGCTAAAATTACCGGTATGGCCAGCGATCCGTCTTTATCTATAGTACCATGACGAATGCGCCAGTGAGGAGCTACCTTTACTTTAGAATCCATGATAAAATACATAGGATTCATCATTTTAATAATGGTTTTATCTGCCATTTTTGCTTTTTTAGTCCCATGTTTTAAAGAATAAGGTGTGAAATGCCTTGCACTATCTGATTCTGTACCAAAAAGATCATTTTCTCCATTTTCAAGATTTAACCCGTCAAAAGCAGGCGGTAGTTTCATTCGTTGAGTATATTTTACATAAGCTTTAAAATCTAATCCGGTAACTTTTTTTTCCTGAATAGTAAGCCATTTAAATGAGCTTAAATCAGCACCTTTATCCAGCTCTTTTTGTGCTGAAGCCTGTATATAAGAGGCTACCAGATTTCTGAAACTTCCCTCTCCATTTTGATTTAGTTTTACTATATTTCCTTTCTTGTCTTTTAAATTTAATGAATTAATATAGGCTGGAAATAAAGATTTTAATTGAGCTGAAATAGCTATTTCTTTTTCAGAGAGAACTCCTTCCACCATTTTTCTCTCCATCCGAAAATCAATCATCTGCGAAATTTGCATTTTTTTATATTCTTTGACGTCGCCAAACTGCCATTCATAAGCGGCATCGGCATGATCTAAATTTGTTATCGGACAGTAAGCAGACACGGCAAAAATAGCATCGGAAGCATCCGCAGCCCCAAGATCTTTAAGATAGGGTATAAATTCAATAGCATCTCCTGTCCCTCCCAACAGTACAGACATGGCTCCACCGGCGCTGGTTCCATTGGAAATAATTTTGCGTGCATCTCCAGGCATATTCTTGTCATTATACGCCAGATATCGAACTGCTGCTTTTAAATCCACAATATCAGCCGGTGCTTTTCCATAGTATTTTCCCTGTTCATTTTTTAATGTTCTTCCTCTTGCTCCGGGGTAGGCAACAATCAGTCCATGAGATAATGCAGTTAAAGCAGCATTGGGTTTACCACTCCGTTGATCTATTGATGGATTTCCTGGTTTAGCCGGCATATACCCTCCTACATTGTTGGGAAAAAAAATAGGAGCATTGTTTTGATTATACTCTCCCACCGATTTTCCTTTATAATATTCTATCGGAACATAAAAATTAAGACTTTGGTAAGTTATATCTACCGGATTTTTAACATAAACAATATTTTTATAAGCTCTGAAATACAAAGTTTTGCCTTCAACTTTTGCGGAATCCAAGGTGTAATTTTGGGAATTAAATTCCAAAGAATATGTTTTTTGCTGTGCATTAGCCGTAATTAAAGCTAAAGGTAATATAGCGAGTATATTAAATAATTTTTTCATTGATTGATTTTTTATTATTTCAACATTTCCTGTAAAAACATGATTGTATGCAACCAGGCACGATGAGCCATTACTGGATTATAGTCTTGAGATGCTGGATTGGTAAAAGTATGCTTACTGTGGGCATAGTATATCATCTGCCAATCGGCTTGCGCTTCATTCATTTCTTTCATAAGATTCTTAATATCTTCTTGTGAAACGGATTCATCGTCTGCCGGATGCTCGATGAGTATGGAAGCTGATAATGCTCCGTTAGGTCTGTCGGGAGACTTTCCTAATCCCCCGTGGATAGAAACCACTCCTTTTACCGGAAGCTGAGCACGTGCTGCTTCCAGAGCTCCTGTACCACCAAAGCAGTATCCGATTACTGCCAGACGGGAAGCATCTGCACCTGCCTTTTTTAGCTGTTCCAAAGCCAATTGAATTCTTGTTTGATAAGCTAAAAAATTGGTTTTATAACTGCTGCTTATTTTTGCTGCCTCAGCAAATGAAGAAGGAGTATTTCCTTCACCGTAAATATCAGCAATAAACACTTTAAAACCTTTTCGAGCCAGATCTAAGGCTGCAGTTTTTGCTTCCTCATCTATTCCCATCCATGCAGGAAGTATAAGTACACCCGGTTGATGAGCACCCGTATTATCTGTTATTAATCCTTTAAGCTTCTGATTACCATCTTGATAATAAATGGGTTTTAATTCCTGTGATTGTGCTGTATGCAATAAAAAAAGACTACTTACAGCTATTAGCATAGCTCTTATTTTCATAATTAAGGTTGTATAGGTTGATATTATAAACTAAAGAAGTTGTAATTATATTACTATTTGAAAGATAAAAGTTACAATTTAAAAATATAACTAAAAAATATTTTTTTTTATGCTGGTATTAGTATTATCTGGATTACCCTAATTTTTATGAATAGTATTATTTTAATTTGTTTAAAAATCAGTCTCTTATCTTTTTTAAGTAAATTAAATTTAAATCGGTTGTATGAATTGCTTAATTTATTTATGGTTGCTTGAGTGAAAAAATTAAAATATTTATATATTTGCATAACTGGTTATGTAATTAATTATATAGTTATGAATTTATTTGAAAAAACAGGAAAAATGGCACTTAGCAGCCGATTACGATTATTGACTTCTCAGATTACCGAAGATGCTTCCCGGGTATATCAGCTTTATGACATCGGGTTTTCACCTAAATGGTTTCCTATTTTTTTCATACTTGTTGAAGAGGGTGAAAAAACAATTACTGAGATAGCTCAGGAAGTTGGTCATTCTCAACCCTCAGTTACTAAAATTGTAAAAGAAATGGCCATAGCCGGATTAGTTGAGGATAACAGAAATTCAGCAGATAAAAGAAAAAATATGGTAGCACTTACTGAGTTGGGAAAAGAAACTTCTGAAAAAATCAAACCTTTGTATGAAGATGTGGGAGCTGCGGTTGAAAGTCTGATCAATGAAGCAAACCATAACTTATGGGAAGCTATGGAAGAATGGGAGTTTTTACTAAAGCAAAAAACATTGCTGAGAAGAGTTCAGGAATTTAAGAAAAAACGTGAAAGCCTCAAAGTACAGGTAGTTTCTTATGAACCCAAGTATCAAAGGGCATTTAAAGAATTAAATGAAGAGTGGATATCCCAATATTTTAAAATGGAAGCAAATGATTATAAATCGCTGGATCATCCGGAGGAATATATTATTAATAAAGGGGGAAAAATTTTAGTGGCTCTTTATGAAGGTAAACCTTTGGGGGTATGTGCACTAATTAAAATGGATGATCCTGAGTATGACTATGAAATGGCAAAAATGGCAGTATCGCCTTCTGCACAAGGTAAAAACCTGGGCTGGCTTCTGGGACAGGAAATTATACGTACTGCCATAGAACTGGGCGCTTCCCATCTTTTTCTGGAAAGCAACACCCTGCTTAAACCAGCTATTAATTTATACTATAAAATGGGATTTCAAAAAATAGTCGGGCGACCTTCCCCGTATGAACGAGCTAATATTCAAATGGTTTTAGATTTAAAAAATTTTACCAGTAAATAAATAGCATGGAATTAAAACAAAAATACACGATTGATAATACTACTTTTCAAGATTGGGATCTAATTTTAGAATTGTTTGATAAAGCTATAAAAAATAAGAGAAAAGACGGGTATAAAGTTTGGAATCAGATAGATGAGTCGGGAATAAAAAATGATATAGCAAAAAAATTACAATATAAAGTAAAAATAAAAGAACAAGTATCAGGAATATTTTCAATTCAGTTTAATGATCCTTTTATCTGGAGAGAAAGAGATTGTGATAAGGCCATATACTTACATCGTATTGTGGCAAATCCTGATGTCAGTGGTCAAAAATTTTTTAAAACAGTACTAAACTGGGTCATGCTGTATGCTAAAAATAATAAAATTGATTATATCCGAATGGATACGTGGGCTGATAATCAAAGATTAATTGAATATTATAAGTCTTATGGTTTCCAATTTGTTGAAAACCATAAAACACCAAATGAACCTGAATTACCTATCCAAAATCGTAATTTAGAGATTATCCTTTTAGAAATAGATTTAACAAAAATTGATGAAAGTTTATAAAATAATTAGATAGATTTATTTATATTCTGAATATTTGTATTAATTATAAATATGCTCTGAAAAAATCAGTTAGCTTTTCTGTTACCTGTTCCACATATATTTCCTGATCGTATAAATCTACATGGCTGGCACCTTCAACAATATAGAGTTCTTTGGGTTCATTGGCGTTTTCGTAAGCGTTTTCGCTAAAATATATGGTATCAGCTAAACTGCCAACAATTAATAATAAAGGTCGCGGTGACAGGGTATCTAATAAATTAAATGCCTCCCAGGCTATAAATCTGTCGTTACCCGTATAGAGATATTTGTTGTGTGAATTAGGATGTGCTGCTCTGGATGTACAGTAATATTCATAGGCTTCCCTCTGAATTATAGGAGTGTCATCGTCAAAATCTGCTTCAGAATCGGGTACATATCCAACAAGAAGTGGCTTTTCTCCACGGGCTTCGCGTGTTCTTTGCAGGGCTACCTCTTGAAGAATTTCATTCCGCTGTTGTTTTGTCCATTTTCTGGCAAAACCATTTCTCTGACTATCTCCTACATCCCAGGTACTGATTCCTGCAACTGCTTGTATTCTGTACTCGGTTTGTGCAGTGTTGATAGCATATCCAGCTCCTGCACAAATTCCCATAGCCCCTATTTTATTTTCATCTATATAGGGTAAAGTGACTAAAAAATCTACTGCACAACGGATATCTTCTACTCTTTTTGCCGGATCATCCAGATATCGTGGCAACCCTTCACTTTCTCCCTGATGGGATGCATCAAAAGCTAAACTTATAAATCCATTTTCAGCTAGTTTTTTTGCATATAAACCGGCAACCTGCTCCTTTACTCCGTTTCCCGGATGAGATATAATAATTGCTGCAAATTTTTGATTGTTGTCAAAATCTAAGGGAAAATAAAGTTCTCCAGCTAATTTTAAAGTTTGATTTTTAAAAAAAATTTTTTCTTTGTTTATGGTTTCCATTTTTTCCATTTGTTAGATTGGTATTTTTGAATTAGTTTAATTTAATAAATTTGTTTATTCATTATCCAGCATGGTTTTTCAAAATTAGTAAGACTCTTAAAATAATATTTTGCTGCTTAGCTCAATTTTTTTGATTCTAAAGTTCATTTAGGTAAGTAATATTATAATTTTAAATGGTTATTGATTTTTGAGCAGCTCGTTGATCTGTCAACTTTTAAAATAGTTTTTTTTGACTCACAGATATAATAAAGAAAATAAAGTTTTTTATAATCAGTATTTAAATATCCCGGATATAATATATATTTGCAAAGGATATTAAAATATTTACTCATGTACCAACAATTTGCTTCCAACACTCCCCCGCCATCAGCATAAAGGCTGAATAACTCATATATAATAATACTTACCTTACAGTTGCATGATTGTGCAAGCTTAGAAGTTCGTTATTCTCAATTCTCAAGGTTGTTTAGCCTCTTATCAGACTCAAATTTATAAAATTTTAAATTACAATCTTGAAATGAAAAATTTTAAATATATCGCTTTGGTACTGGCAGGAGCCTCTATGTACGGTACTATGTCTTCTTTTGTTAAATTATTTTACTTACGTGGTTATTCAATTGCAGAAATGTCTTTTTTACAGGCTTTATTTGCAGCGATTTTTCTGGGATTTGCTCTTATATTTTCTTCTGATAAAAGAAAATTAAAATTATCCAGAAAAGAATTGATTTCTTTAGCTGCTACCGGAGCAACCATTGGGTTAACTACATTTTTATATTATCAATCGGTGAAGTATATTTCTGCATCACTTGCTATCGTATTGCTTATGCAGTTTACTTGGATAAGCCTGTTATTGGAATGGTTATTTTTCAAAAAAAAACCTGCCGGAGCTGAAATAATAACCATTTTATTTGTTTTAGCAGGTACTGTATTAGCAGGAAATCTTTTAAAAGCAGAGAAGATAGATTTTTCCTGGATCGGAATAATTTTAGTATTAATATCTTCATTTACCTATGCTGTTTACATTGTAGCAAACAGTCGGGCGGGTGTAAATGTTAACTGGCTTCCAAAAAGCACACTTTTGATGGTAGGTTCTGCAATTACGATATTTTTAATTAATGCCCGCCAGATTTGTGTTGAAACTCATTGGAGTTCTGAATTGTTACTTATAGCTCTTTTTCTTGCTGTAATAGGAACAACTCTTCCTACTGCTTTTTTTGCAGCCGGAATTCCAAAAATTGGAGCAGGAATAAGTGCTGTGTTAATGACAGTTGAACTTCCGGTTGCTGTTATTTGTTCTTCATTATTGTTAAAAGAACCTATCAGCTTTCTGCAAATTATTGGAATTTTAATTATGTTAGGCTCTATAGCTTTCATGAATTATTTTAAGTACATGAAAAATAAAAGAAATCATTTAACCTGAAATTAATTTTCTAATTTCTTTATAAAAAAAGCGGGTTGAAAATTCAACCCGCTTTTTTTATAGCTTAAATTTTATTTATTCACCAAATATTTTTACTAATTCAGCATCTAAAGTCTCTGGCTCTTCACCTACCAGACGTGCAATAATTTTTCCTTCGGGATTGATGAGAATCTTGGTTGGAAAGGCTATAATACTGTATAAATTAACAACATCATATTTATTTTGATCTTCATTATTTAATATCTGAGTCCATACCAACCGATCTTCTTTAATAGCATTCAGCCAATCATTTTTACCTGTACTGCTTTCCTGAGCAATGTTAATAAATTGTAATCCTTTAGGGGAATATTTTTCATAAAGTTTAACTAAATGTGGGTGAGATTGTCTGCATGGCATACACCAGCTACCCCAAAAATCAATCAAGATATATTTTCCTTTATAATCACTTAGTTTAACAAGCTTTCCATCTTTATCTTTTTTCTCAAAATAAGGAGCCTGCTGATTAATCGCTGTTTTTTTACTGTTCTCTATATATTCGGATATTGATTTTCCTAATTCTGAATTTTTTATAGAGGAATCTAATTGATTATACTTTTGCTCAAATTCCTCAAAAGAAAGTTCGCCGATTAAATTTTGCAAAAGGAAAAGTGAAACATAGCTGGAAGGATTTGCTTTGATAAAGTTACTTTGTTTATCTGTTATCTTCGATAGAATATCTTCCTGTTCTTTATTAAGTTGAGTTAATTGAACAGAATCTTTAGTACTTAGAAATTTATCGTGTTTTTCCATTAAATCTTTTTCCAGAGTACCCTTGTCAGTCAAATACTTCATATATTCAGTATTGGTTTTACCTCCTGATAATTTAACTATTGGCCATTCTTTGTTGTCAAAACTTAAAGAAACTCTTTCTCCGTTTTCTGCAAAAAAATAAAAAGGTGATGAAGGTATAACACCATCCCCTACTTTTAGTGATTTACTTTCATCCAGATTCATTAATGATAATACTGAATATTCAGGAACTTTAATATCAATTTCTCCTTTTCCGTTTTTCAAAATTATAGTTTCCTGTTTAAATTCATCTCCTTTATTCCAAACCAATACCAATGAATCTGAAGGATAATTTTTTGCCTCAATTATTATTTTGCATGTATCTTTTGCTACAGGTTCCTTAGGCGAACATCCTGTAATGATAAGCATGATCAGTAGTGTAAGTGATACTAGATTTCTCATAAATTTTTTACTTCTTTTGAATTATTTCTTATTATTTATTTTTCTTCTAAACTATTATTTAAGTATTTTATTGTTTCAGTTAATTTGACTTTTTGTAAGAATAATTCTTGATATTATATATTATGTTCTGGGTGAATAATAAATAATGCAAACTCCAATCAATGATACTAATGCACCTATAATATCATATTTTGTTGGTGTATACTTATCAAAAATATAAGCCCATAGTAAAGATAAAACAATGAAAAAACCTCCATATGTAGCATAAACCTTAGCAAAATTTGATTCTTGAAATGTAGCTACAATACCGTAAAGGACTAGTATGATTCCTCCTGCTAATGCCCAAATCAATGATTTTCCTTCCTTTAAACTTTGCCATATAAGATAACCACCACCAATTTCACAAATTCCGGCTAATATAAATATAAGAACAGATTTTAAAACCATACTTTATTTTAAATTTAATTTCATCATTATATCTGTCTGTTCATCGTCACCTAAACGAAAAATGTGTTTATCAAATTCTATAAAACCATTTTTTTTGTAAAAAGCAATGGCTTTTGGATTTTCTTCCCATACACCCAACCATATATATTCGTAGTTTTCTGTTTTTGCAATTGATAAAGCCTTTTCAAAAAGTAACTGACCAATTTTCATTTTCTGATATCCCTGTAAGATATAAATTCTTTCAATTTCAAGACTATTAGTGTTTTTAATTTCTGTTTGTGCTTTTGAACTATTAATTTTCAGGTAGCCGACCATCTTATGTTCAAATTCTGCAAAATAGAACTCAGATAAAGGATTTTCAAGTTCACTACGTAATTTATCTATACTAAAGTTTTCATTTAAATAATTTTGCATATCTTCTTTAGTATTAAAACTTTCAAATGTTTCATAAAAAGTTTTTTTTGCTAAATCCTGTAGTATTTCAATATCCGTTAGCTCAACTTTTCTAAGGGAAACTGTATTCATATTTTTGGTATTTTATAATTTCAAATTTAATAATTAATATATACAATAAGCTAAAATTATTGATTAACATTTTTTTACGTTTTATAAATAGAGAAAAGCTGTTATTTTTGATAACAGCTTTAAATATAAATAGTTAATGTAATTTTATTTTATGGTTTTTCTTCAGCAATAATAATTTCAATGCCTAAGTCTTTGATGTTATGATAATCATTGTCACTAATGTGAGCATCCGTTATTAATACATCTATACATTCTATATCAACAATTTTGCTAAAACCTCGTTTTCCTATTTTAGAAGAATCTGCTAATAATATAACTTTTTCCGAATTTTCTATCATCATTCTATTCAATTCCACTTCCACAGTTGTAGAAGTGGAAATTCCAAATTGTAGATCAATTCCGTCAGCACCAAAAAACAATTTTCCTGAGAAATAATTTTTAATCATTTGTTCGGAATAAATACCAACGGCTGCTCCCGAAGATAACCTGATATCTCCTCCAACCTGCATAAGATTTATGTCGGATTTATTTTGTAGAATGACTGAGGTATTGATAGTAGCAGATAATACGGAAAGGTTCTGAATTTCTGAATTTACAATTTCAGTTGCGAGGTACTGAGTCGTTGTACCCGGCGCCAGGCTTACAAAATCCTGATCATTAATTAAATTAAGAGCAGCCTGGGCAATAAGCTGTTTTTCGGATATATGAATTTTTTCCTTGCTTAAATTATGAGTTTCTCCTACAATAATACTATCCTGACAACCTACAACTCCTCCATGTTTACGACTAACGAGACCTAAATTTTCCAGATATCGTAAGTCTTTTCTTATAGTTGCTTCAGTAACCTGAAAGGTGTTAGCCAAATCAATTACAGATAAGTAACTATTTGAAGAAAGAACTTTAAGTATTTTTTGCTGCCTCAGATTATGTATATTATTATCTTCCATGGAACAAATATAAATTATATATAGGAAAGTCTTATTTTACTCTATAATTTGTTTAACATTTTCTAATTTTCTGTATTTATCATACGCTTTTAAATAAAACTCACGGTTTTCGTTTCTTGGTGTATAAATTTTATAATCTTTTACACCTAATTGATCCTGAGCTGTTTCTAGATCAGGATAATATCCGGCAGCAACTGCTGCACACATAACTTCTCCCAATGCAGGACCCTGAATAACATTTAAGACTTTGATGGGCATTTGTAAAACATCTGACATGATCTGCATTACAAATGGTGATTTTTGAGAAATTCCCCCGACAGCAATAATTTCCTCCACTTCAATTCCGTGTTTTATAAATTGATCAGCTATAGCTTTAGTGCCGAAAATAGTAGCTTCTACTAAGGATTTATAGATTAAAGGCGCTGTACTTGATAATGTAATTCCTGCTAATGTCCCCTTAAGATTGTAATCTACATCAGGTGTTCTTCTACCATTTATCCAATCAGTAGCAATCAGGCAACTTTCATCATTGTCCGACAATTTTGCCTGTCTGGCCAGATTGGGAATAAGTTCATCATAAACATCTTTATAAATTTTTTCTTTCAAATCATCATCAATATAAGGCAGTTTATTAAAAATTTCAACAAATGGCCACAAAAGAACCCTTCGGAACCAGGCATACAAATCTCCGAAAGCGGCTTGCCCTGCTTCGTACCCAACTAAACCAGGAATAACTGCATCATCTGCCTGTCCTGTAATTCCAGGAATACTCCGGTTGTGTTTTTTTCCTGCCAGTACTGCACACGTTGAAGTTCCAACAATTTCGACCATTACTTTTTCCCTTACTCCTGCTCCTATAGCTCCTGCAGTAGCATCCATATGGCCTGCGGCAACAATTACATCTGTGTTAAGGTTTAGTCTAGATGCCCATTCTTCACTTAAAGTTCCTATAGGTGAGACACATAAATATACTTCTTTAGAAAAAGTATCAACTATTCCATCTAATACAGGATCTATAGATTTAAAATATTCGTTGGGTGGATAGCCACCCCATTCTTTATTCCATAAAGCTTTAAATCCTGCTATTGATATATTTCGTTTGAGTTCTTCCGGCTTTTTTATACCCACTAATAAATTAGGTAGCCAATCGCAATTTTCAACAAAAGAATGAGCTTCTTTCTTTATTTTGGGATTTCTGAAGATATGAAGGCATTTGGCCCAAAAATGTTCAGCTGAATAGTTAGCTCCTCCACCACTATATTTTGTGTAATCTAATTTTGAAGTTTTTGCATGACGGTTAATATCATCACAATCCTTTATAGCAGTATGATCTTTCCATAAAATAAACATAGCATCCGGATCTTCTTCAAAACCTGGTTTCATAGACAACGGAGTGCCTTCTTTATCAACCGCAATTGGTGTACAGTTTGTTGCATCAATACCCAGTGCTTTTATTTTTGTACGAGCTTCAGGTACTTTTTTAACAATGTCATTAACTACAAATTCAAGAACTTCAAGATAATCCAACGGATGCTGTCTGAATTGAGACTGTGCCGGATTACAATATAATTTTTTTTTCCATCTTGGATATATCATTGAAGATTCTGCAATTTCTTTCTTAGTTTCAATATCTACTAGGATGGCTCTCATGGATTCTGTTCCATAGTCAATGCCTAAGATTAAATGATCGGATAATTTCATGATTTATAATTTTTGAGTTTTAGTTTTTATTGCTAAGATAACCGGAATCAAAAAGTTCATCTACCCATTGTTCCAAAAGTCCTATACGATACGCAAGATCTAAAATAGTATATCTGCTACGTATTTTTTGTCCCCTAAAAAAGGTTTCTTTTAATTTTTTTCTAGTTATTCCTATTTCTTCGCACTCTGTAGGAGCACCTACTTTTAGTAAACGTATTTTAGATTCCTGATAAGGAATCAACTGTTTTTTTAATTTTTCCTTAGTTGTCGGCCAGCTGTTTTTTAGTCGTATAAGCTGATCTTTTAGTTCTTCTTTGGTTACATGTTTGTCTGTAACCTGTTGTATAACAAAGTCTAGTATATCAGAGTTTTCATACATTTCTTTTACTCTGTTAATTTCTTCATCTAATGAATGCCATTGTTCAGTTAAAGAATCAATATTTAAATTTTCAACCGGAGTTTCTAACAATTTTTCATAAAGTGCTATAACACATAAAGTATTAATTCCTACTTTAAATCCGTGCGAAGGAGCTTGTGTATCTTTGTTGGGATATAAACCAAATTTTTGAGCCATATTTCCGCTAAAAGTATGATGTTCATTATCCCAAAGGTGACTGAATTGATGATCTGCTCCCGATCCCGGACGCGTCGATTTCATGTATTGTATGGCTAGTCCTCCAAGCATTAATCCGTTTGTTAATGATTCTATTGCTTTTCTATCACCGTTTTTAGCACCTTCAGGGTCAGATAACGCTTCATGTAGTCCATTTTGAACAATACCCCATGCTATTTCGTCAATTGGTTCTACCCCTATTTTGGGATGATCGGGATTACTGATAGCATCTGCCAGAATCCAGTCAGCACCACCGGCGACTTTGGCAAATAAATCTCCGTAACCGGAGGCTGTTAATAAACTAGGAGCTTTTCTGATAATTTCTATATCTGCAAACAGTGCTTTCGGGGCAGGACAGGAAAATGTTACTTTAGAACCGTTTTGAGTTATTGATGCACCATAGGCAGAATAACCATCCATTGAATCTGCCGTGGCTACGCATACATATTCACGTTCCAGCTCAAAACTTGCTCTTTTAACTAAATCGTTTATTACTCCCGAACCTACGGCGATAGGAATCAGATCGTCTTTTTTCAAAAAATCTCTGATTTGATCGACAAATCGATACTCAGCATACAAATCCGGATCTGTAATAATATAAGATTGGCTTCCTTTTAAATTATTTTTTTCCAGTATTTGTTCAATTTCACTACCCGCAGCTTTAAAGGTATTGGGATCTGCGATTATAACAGCTTTTTTTTCTGGAAAAAGTTGTTTTATAATTTCCGGAATTTTCGGAAGAATGTCTGAGCCGATTACCAGACTTTGGGTTTGTGTTGCATAAGCAAGTGCAGAATTTATTTTATTTAGGTTCATTTTGTTAAAATATTTTTTCGTTTACGAAACAAATTTAAAAAAATATATGTAATTTTGAATAAATAATTTCGATTTTTAAAAATAAAATTTCATAAATGAAAAATACTTCATACTATATTGAAAAAATTTTGTTGGAACTTGAAACCAACCGTTATAAAATAAATGATGAAGAAATTAATCAATTTATTCGTTATATACTTAACGCAAATCGTATTTTTTTATCTGGATCCGGAAGATCGGGTCTAGTTGCCAGGGCTTTTGCCAATAGGCTCATGCATTTAGGACTTGAAGTAAGTTTTATTGGAGACATAAATACACCCCATACAAAAGAGGGAGATATTTTGATTATAAATTCAGGATCCGGGGAAACTTCCAGTCTGGTTATGCTTGCACAAAAGGCTAAAAAGTTAAATATGGCTGTTTTATTAAATACTGTAAATCCAAAATCATCTTTATTTGACTTATCGGATGCAGCTATTGTTTTACCGGGATCTAAGAAAGACTCAGATACAGAAGCATCATTACAGCCTATGGGATCTTCATTTGAACAACTGAGTTTTATTTTGTTTGATGCTATTGTTTTGAATTTGATGAAAAAATTGAATGAAACGGGAAAAACTATGTATGAGCGACATGCAAATTTGGAGTAGCAGGTATATATTGTGTAATTTTTTTTAGCTGATAAGTACTTTTATGCATAAAAGTACTTATATTTGCTAGAGATAAAATTACAATGAAAATAACTGTCGTATTTTTTACTGTTGTATTTAATTTACTATTTCAAAATTTTGTTTTTTCACAAAATATTATCAAAGGAAAGGTTATCGATCATAAAAATCTTCCTCTTGTTGGTGCTAATGTTTTTATTGAGGGTACGTTAGATGGTTCAACCACAGATTCAGACGGAAAATTTACATTTTCTACCTTACTTACCGGTGATACGATATTAGTTGTTAAGCATCTTTCAAAAGAGGATATCTGGCAACCGGTATTTATTGAAAAAAATATGCCTCCGTTTTTATTAAAAATGAAAGATCCTATTTTGTCATTAGATGAAATAGTTGTTACTGCAGGGAGTTTTGGTATAGGGGATAAAAATAAATCGGCAGTATTAAATACTATGGATGTAGAAACTACTGCAGGTACAGACGGAGATATTACAGGCGCCTTACGCACTCTTCCAGGTACTCAGGTAGTTGGAGAAAGCGGACAGCTGTTTGTGAGAGGAGGAAGCGGTGATGAAAGTAAAGTGATGATAGACGGATTGAATATTCCTAACCCTTATACATCTGGAGTTCCTGATATAGCTCAAAAGAGCAGGTTTTCTCCTCATTTATTTAAAGGGATTATTTTTAATACCGGCGGTTATTCTTCCCAATACGGCGGCGCTTTATCGTCTGTACTAAATCTCGAAACCAAAGATCATCCATCTAAATCTTCCTCCGTAATCGCTTTAGTTCCCTATGCGATTCAAGGCGGACATACTTTTTTAAATAAAAATAAAGACTTTTCAGGAGGAATTGATATCAGCTATTCAAATTTTTCTACTTATTATTCCATAGTTTCTCAGTATACAGACTGGATAAAATCACCTGAGGGGGCAACGGTTACTGCTAATCTTAGAAAAAGTACAAAAAATAATGAAATGTTCAAATGGTACGGCTATGGAAGTATACAAAAACAATCTCTTTTAAGTCCGGATTATGATTTGCCGGATCATTTCATTCCATATAGTATTAAAAATGCAAATGCCATCTCTTTATTGACCTACAAAAAGAAATTAAATAATTTATGGGACATTAATGCCGGTTATGGATTTAATTTTAATAGAGACAAAATTAATAACAATCAAACTCTGATTGAAAACTCAACTTACCAACATCAGCTCCGGTTTTCTGTAAGTGGAAAAATATCAGATAGGTTTAAACCTAGTTTCGGGGCTGAAGGATTCTATTTTAGTGTACATCTTGATACGACGAATATAGGACAAAAAATACATCATTCTAATTATAGTTCAGGTATCTGGGCAGAAACTGATATAGTTATAATGCGTAATTTTATTTCCCGCCCGGGAATACGAGCAGAATATGATGAAACTTTACATAAATTTATATTTTTACCCCGTCTATCGTTTGCTTATCGTACAAGTAAATTTAGTCAGATAAATATTTCTGCAGGTGAATATTCACAAACTCCTGAGTTTTTATACTCATATTATGGAAAAGAATTAACTTTTACAAGAGCTTTTCATTATATCGCTAATTATCAGTACACTAATCAAAAGAGAATTTTAAGAATGGAAGGGTATTATAAAGATTATCGTAAATTAATAACTACCGCTCCGGAAATTGGAAATCATGGATTTGGATATGCGGGTGGTCTGGATCTTTTCTGGAGAGACGGTAAATCCATTAAAGGTCTGGATTACTGGATTTCATATACCTGGCTGAATACGGAAAGAAAGTACCTGAATTATCCCAACAAAGCCATGCCTACTTTTGCCTCGTCTCATACGGGGCATTTGGTGGTCAAATATTTTATTGAAAAACTGGGTCTGTTTGTGGGTACTTCTTATTCTATAGCTTCCGGAAGACCTTACTATAATCCATCCAGTCCAATTTTTTTAAATGATCGAACTCCTTTTTATCATAATGCAAATTTTAATATAGCCTTACTAAGAAAATGGGGGAAAACTTTTAACACTTTTGTTTTTGCTGTGAATAACATATTGGGAAATGAGCAGGTTTTCGGATACAGGTATTCAAATGACGGCACAAACAGACAAAGCGTTACCCTTCCTTATAAAAGAAGTTTTTTATTAGGCTGGTTCATCAGTATTGGGCAAAACCGATCAGATGAAATTCTTAATCAATTACCTTAACGTAAATTTTAAAATAACCCTATATAAAATGAAAAGAAAAATTTTTATTACTCTGATTTTATCCCTGTTTTTGTTTAATGCTCATTCGCAAAGCAAAATGGAAACTATGATTGAAGAACGAATTGCTATTCTGGATACTGTGCGCACAAAAGAAACTTTGGTTAAAGTAGCTAATGAGTTTGAGCGGATGTCTCTGATAGACAAGACCGATTGGTTAATCCCTTATTATACAGCTTATTCCTATATTAATATAGCCAGCCTTAGTAAACCATCTGAAATTGAAGCTTATTGTAATCGGGCAGAAAATTATATAGCTCTAGCTGAAAAACTAAATCCTGATGCTTCAGAAATATATGCATTGTATGCTTATCTTTACGGGATAAAAGTTAATATTGATCCAATGGTTTTAGGTGCTGAATTAGGCAAAAAAAGTGCTGATTATGTAAATTTAGCTTTAAAAGCCAACCCAGAAAATCCTCGTCCTTATCTGATTCGTGCATTTGGTATTTATTATACGCCTAAAGCTTTCGGAGGTGGAGAGGAAAGAGCTATTCCGGTACTGAAGGAAGCCTTACAAAAATTTTCAGATTTTAAGCCTGTAAACAGTATAGCTCCTCACTGGGGAGAAAATACTGCTCAGGAACTATTAAACAGTTGTTTAAATAAGTAAATGATGCAAAATAAAAAACAGGAAGCCAAAGAAAAAATAAATTATATATACCAGGTACTGCATAACGTAAGCTATGCTGAAAGAAAAAACGGATTTCATTATATAGTATGGGGTACAGCTATATCTATAGCAATGATTTTACATTTTATTTTTTTAGTGAGCGGATATTCTGATTTTGCTTTATATTTCTGGATTATTATTACCGTAATTGCAACATTTCTTTCCATCTCATTTTATTTAAAAGAAAAAAAGAGTAAGAAAGAAAATTCTCAATGGGAAAAAAATACGCATTTTATTTCTCTTATATTTCATTTTTTCCTGTTTCTTGTTCTGGTTATACTTCAACAAACTCATATACCTCCTTTACCTATGATATTTATGGTTTACGGTTCGTGGCTATTAATTAGTGGTAATTATTTGAAATTCAAGCCTCTGATATTAGGAGGAATGCTAAATTGGATCATGGCTTTAGCTGCAGTTTATATTGCTCTTCCCTATCAGCTGCTTGCGGGAGGTATCGTTTGTTTGTTTAGTTATACATTACCAGGATATTTATTAAACAGAAGAATTATTAAGAATGTTTAAAGACTTAGATCCTTTATTACATAATTCTCAACTTCGCTTGGGGATTGTTTCTATATTGGTAGCGCTAAAACAGGCTGATTTTTCTTATTTATGTGAACAAACTCATGCCAGTGAAGGAAATTTGAGTATACAATTAAAAAAATTAAAAGATGCGGGCTGTATAGAGATACATAAGGGATATAAGGGCAATTTCCCGTTAACAACCTGCAAAATTACGGATATCGGTATTCAAAGATTTAAAATGTATATTGATTCATTAAACAGCTATATAGATTTTAAAGAAAATTAGCATCCAAAATTAATAATTCATCAGGTAAAATTATATTCTTTCCCAGTTTATAATTTTACCTGTTTTTATTGTTTTTTTTATGTCTATTATGCGTTGATTGCTACTTCCTTTAAACATTAATTTTTTATCTTTGTATTCATCCACGTATTTACCGTCAACTAAAACATCTATAAATGGAAGTATCTGAGCTAATTTTTTAGATTTAGCTATTTGTTCGTAAACAAATCCTGTATAACACCAGATATTCTTATTCGTTTCTAATTTTATTTTTTCACTCAGCTCTCTAAATCCCTGAACCTGAATTAACGGGTCGCCACCTGTTAATGTAACGTGTGCAAATTCATTTTTTTTAATAATATCAATTAAATAATCAATTGAGTAGCGTGTACCTTCATTTTTATTCCATGATTGAGGATTATGGCAGTTATAGCATTGGTGTATACATCCAGCTGCATAAATTGCCGTACGAAATCCAGGCCCGTCAACGGTGGTGTCGTATACAATGTCTAAAACTAATAAATCAGTCATGAATAACCCGGTCTTTTAGCTCTGATAATTTAGCATGATTCCATCTATTGGTTGTACCAACCAGATATCCTGTTATACGTTGTAAACAGTCTATGTGAATGCTTCCACATTCCGGACATTTTTCAAGTTTGTCATCTGCATTTTCATGACCGCAATCCAGACAACGGTTTCTATTATGATTGACAGAGACATATCCCATATTATATTTATCCATCATATCTACAACAGTCATTATTGCTTCTGGATTATGAGTGGCATCTCCATCGATTTCTACATAAAATATATGTCCTCCCCGTGTCATTTCATGATAGGGCGCCTCAACTGTCGCTTTGTGATGAGCACTGCATTTATAATATACGGGAACATGATTGGAATTTGTATAATATTCTCTGTCTGTAACCCCGCAGATGATTCCAAACTGTTCTTTATCTTTACGGGTAAAACGTCCGGACAATCCTTCGGCCGGAGTAGCAAGAACGCTATAATTATGTTGATATTTTTGAGAATATTCCTCAACTTTTTTCCGCATATGTGAAATAATTTCCAATCCTAATTTTTGTGCGTTTTCATCTTCAGCGTGATGCTTTCCTATTAAAGCAACTAAAGCTTCTGCGAGTCCAATAAAGCCAATTCCTAATGTTCCTTGATTAATTACGTCTTCAATGGTATTTTGGTCTTTTAGTTTTTCAGTATCTTTCCATAAAACAGACATTAATAAAGGGAATTGACGTGGTGCTGCTGTTTTTTGAAATTCGAATCTTTGATGAAGCTGAAGAGCTGTTAAATCTAATATTCGGTTTAAAAATGAGTAGAAATAAGTTATTCTTTCCGGTATATCTTGAATATTTTTACTTTCTAATGCTATTTTTACCAGATTGACTGTTGAAAAAGATATGTTTCCCCGTCCTATTGATGTCTTTTCACCGTATAAATTTTCAAAAACACGTGTTCTGCAACCCATGGTTGCCGTTTCATATTTGTATCGTTCGGGATCATCTTCTTTCCATTTTTGATGTTGATTAAAGGTAGCATCTAAATTGAGAAAATTAGGAAAAAAACGTCTAGCACTTACTTTACAAGCTAGCGTATAGAGATCGTAATTCTTATCCTCCGGTAAATAACTAACTCCCCTTTTTTTCTTCCAGATCTGAATGGGAAATATAGCCGTAGCTCCATTTCCAACGCCTTCATAAGTACTGTTCAACAATTCACGAATAATACATCTGCCTTCTGCCGAGGTGTCTGTTCCATAATTTATGGAACTGAAAACTACCTGATTTCCTCCTCTTGAATGTATTGTATTCATGTTGTGTATAAAAGCTTCCATTGATTGGTGAACTCTTCCTACTGTTTTATTGATAGCATACTGAACTATTTTTAATTCACCTTCTAAACTTTCTAAATCTTTTTTAATATACTCACTGATGGGATAAGAATATAGATGTTTATAATCTTTTGTATTTAATTGTTCTATATTTTTAATTTCTTCAATATAACTTTTACGGACATATGGTGCCAGATAAAAATCAAAAGCAGGAATAGCCTGTCCACCGTGCATTTCATTTTGTGCTGTTTCTAATGATATACAGCTAAGCATACTTGCGGTTTCAATGCGTTTTGCAGGTCTGGACTCTCCGTGACCTGCAAAAAAACCATATTTGAGTATTTTATCTAACGGATGCTGTACGCATGTTAAGCTTTTTGTGGGGTAGTAATCTTTATCGTGTATATGTAAGTAATTAGACTCTACAGCTTCTTTAACTTCCTGATTTAAAAGATATGAATCTGTAAATGGCTTGGTTGATTCACTTGCAAATTTCATCATCATACCTGCTGGTGTGTCAGCATTCATATTAGCATTTTCTCTGGTTATATCATTTGATTTTGCTTCTATGATTTCAAGAAAAATTTGCTGAGTTTTTGCTTTTCTGACTATACTCCGCTGATTTCTATATGAAATAAATTTTTTTGCAACATCTTTTCTCGAACTTTTCATTAGTTCAATTTCAACTATATCCTGAATTTGTTCTACAGATATTTCTTCTTGTTTCAATTGAGATATAGAATTTGCAATTTCTTCTATCAAGGAATAATTTACACCTTTTTCTGTCTTTAGCATTGCCTTTCTTATAGCCTCAACTATCTTTTCTTTATTAAAATCTACCATCTTACCATTTCGCTTAACTACTTGCTGAATCATAATAAAATTTTATATTACTAACTGGATTAATAATTTTAAAATAGATACTTAAAAGAGATTTTTATTCTGAAACTATTTGAACTTGTTACGGACTCCTATTTATAAATATGTTCTTATAATTAATCCATAATTATGTAAACATATTCAATAATAAATATCTATTTTACTATAGGTGATTACAAATGTACTCTGTTTAGAATTATGAAAATCTTTATGTAGTATAGAGTTATTAACTAATTTTTAACTGCTTGTTAAAATTTAATAATTTTGAAATATATTGATAATTAGATATAAAATATTATTTATAGATATATAGTTGAAATAAAACATTTATTATTTAAAGATAGATAAATTTTTACCTAAAAAAAAACATAATATTCTAATATTCAATTAGATATATATATGTAAATAAATTTATTGAATTTTAGCATAAATAATAATAATATTTTAAGTTAACAACATAAATCATTATTTTAAATAACTATTATATATAAAGAAATAATATTTATGTATATTTTAGTAATAAATTTGCAAAAATAAATAGAATTACTACTTTTACAACGGAAAAATACAATGTAGAACTTATCAAAAAATTAATTATGCAACAATTATCTTTCAAACCCGCTCATTTTAACTCATTGATCTACTTATTTCAATCAATACTAATCTAATTTTTTAAATAGCTGCGTCCTTTTTATTGATATTAATTAAAATAAGAATATAAGATAAATTACTTTTTTATATTAGAATAAAAGAAAAAAAATATTAATATAAAAAATATTAATATACATTAATTTATTATCACTCTCTATTTTTATTTTATTAGAAAATATTCAGCTTATTCCTTTATTTTATTTCAAAAATTAGTGGATCTATTTCTATATCTAATTAAATTAAGGTTGATATAAAAACAATCTGCTCGTACGAAATATTTGATTAAAAGTGAAAATATACATTTTTAAAAGATTAATCTTGATATATCATTCTCTCTTCATCAATTATTAACACAAGTACAAAAACAATTTAGGGTTTTTCACAATTAAAAGCTGGAACTTTTAAAAAAATCAAACAAAAATGACAAAAAATCAGTTTTATAATTTCATCTAAAAAATAAGGATTCAAAAGAAAATTTAAATCTTTTAATACAATTAAATCAACTTATAATCAAGAATATATTTATCAATGAAATACTTACAATTATTGGGGAGTATAGCCGTACTATGCTGGTTATCTCCACCCGCTCAATCGCAAATGACAATTGGTACAAGTACTAAAGCTGCCAGCGGATCTCTTTTACAGTTAAAATCATCTGAAGTTAATGATGGTTCCTCAAATGCTGAAAAAGGGTTACTTCTACCACGTGTAGAGTTGGTTGAAGTAGATAAGGCCATTATGAAAACGGCTAATTCTCAAACGGATTTCAGCACTGCTAAAGATTCTCACACTGGCACCATCGTATATAACCTTACTGATAATACAGATACGCAAGAGGATAGTAGCAAACAATTATGTGTGGGTCCTTATGTATGGGAAGGTTCAGTATGGACACGTTTATGGAGTCCTTGTACTCAAGCCAATCAATTTCATATAGACTGTCAAAATCTTTCAGTTACAGTTTCTACTGAAATAGCTACTCAACTATCCGAACAAATAAGTTACAGTCAGTCCGGAAACCCTGTATCTTTAACCAATAATCAAAGTATTTTGGTTTCTCCGGATGATGGTAAAGGATTAGACGTACAGATTGATGGAGATCAGATATTAAATGGTACCGGAACAGTTTCCATTAAAATTGTTGGTACTTCTAATTCTACTACAGACTATATTATCCCTGTAAAAATTGAAAATTCACTATGTGAAATTCGCATTGTTATATCTAAAGTACAGGAATCTTTACGTGTTAATCCAACCTTAATAGAATTAGCCAGTGGACAGGATTTAAGAACGGTAAATAATCAAATATTTACTATTACCTGGCAGTCTGATACAAATACACCTACTATGGCTATGCCGACTGCTCCGTTTAAATTATCTACTGACCAAATTGGAAGTTCACCTTCTTCCATACAGGTTTCGGCTGATTCTATGACAGACAAAGAAATAGAAAATAATCCGTTTTTATATAAAAACTCATCTTCCTTAATTCAGTTAGGAAGTAATTCAGAAACGGTTAAATTTATTCAGCAAAACTATGCGATAGTTCCTAGTTTAACCAGCTATACGGTAACTATTGTCAATGCTACTAAATCTTTAACTATTCCTGTTGCTTCAAATGTTGTCTGGAATTCATCGGTAACCAGTGAGTCAGCCTCTGTAAAAAGTATTACGGTCAGTGGTGGTACAGAACTTACCGGAGGTACTTCAGCAACAAGTAACTTAATTGTTGAGTTAAATCGTCCTTCAGCAGATAAAAATGTAATTATAACTTTAACTGATGCAAATGCTGATCCAAAAGCGAAACCGGTTACTATCACCATAAAAATTATTAATGGTTCAGAAAGTAAAAATCTGGGAACTGCTGGCTGGTGGACAGCTGCTAACACTGTAGATGATGGAGGTGCTAATTGTAGTTCTGGATCTAGTCATCCGCAATCTGATCCTCCTTTGGCCGGATCCTGCAGATCTATAGGATCAGGATGGAGATTGCCTACTTTAGCTGAGCTAAAGGCTATGAATATCCCTAAAGATAACTGGAGTTTTATTATAGACGGATACTGGTCAAATCAATCCGGACCTGGTTGTACTTCTGCTATTTCATGGGAACGTGATAATAATGGGGCCGGAGGTACTCCAAGTGGAGAATTTAAGCAAGGTGTAAGAGTTAAATCTAACCGATTAAAAGTACGATGTGTATACGATGCTTCGCTGGATAAGTAGCAGTTAGCAATGAAATAATTATTTTATATATACTTTTGAATTAGAAAAAGGATAAAAACTGTAAATGTTTTTATCCTTTTTTTTAATTGAATTTTACCAATAAATCTAATTCACTTTCTTTTTTGTGATTGATTTTAGTAACTATCTGCTCCATATATATTTCTTCTGCTTTGCTAACCCAATTATGATAACTTGTATCGTGAGTTGAATAAGTATTTATAAAATTCAACAGTTTTGAAATGTCAAATGTATTGGCTGAAATACATTTTCCTGTTGATACTGCATCGCGCGCATTTATTTCCTGCTCTATATGTACAGGTATGACCATTACCGGTTTTTTCAGATAAAAAGATTCACAGATTGATTCAAATCCGGCTGTAGATATATAGCCTACACATTCTGTCATATATTGTATAAACTTCTGATCATTTAAAGTGTAAAATGTTAAGGTTTGGTCAATTTTCACTTCTTCTGGAACGTTTTTTTTATCCCAAAATATTTTAAGGTTTACCTCGGGATTTTTTTCATGCCAGCTCCGTATCTCTTTTTCAAACCCTTCGTTTAACAGATATCCGAGAATAAAAGTTCCCTTAGTGCTTCTTCCATTCCTGACCTCTTTTCTTAGTAAAGGGGGAACTACTTTAATCTTTTTATTACCCATTCTATCATCTACGGGATAAAATGATAAAGCCAGGATTTTATCTGCTTGTAAACCTGTCATCCAAGCATGAAAACGAAGAAAAATAAAATTTGACTTTAATTTATTTTCTTTGTATTTGTCACTTAAATAATTAAATAAATATTGATGCCCAATAGTAACTAATTGATTGTTTTTCCCGTAAATCAAGTGAGTAAACCCGGTAAGCATTTCATAAAAATTAATAACCACATCGGGCTGAAACTCCTGAATACTTTTACGTATTTTTTTTATACTTCGTATATATTCCATCGTTTTTAGTGGATTTGCATTGAAAAGTACAGTTTTTAACCAATTAACCTTTTTTTTATCTTTTTTAAAAATAAACGAAGGACTTTCTATAACTTCAACTTCACTACCTATTTTACGAATGAAATATTCAGGGACTTCTCTCTGACGACTCATACCTATGATTACTTTACCAATTTCATGTCCGTTTTTTCTAAGCATTTCAGATAAGACCAAAGCCTGTGTCATATGCCCTCTACCCTCTCCTTGTATTGTAAATAAGTATTTCATATTATTTGCAAATAGTATTCTTCTTCAAATTCATTTACAGGATCTTCTAGATTTATATAATCTTCCGGCTTATAATAATATAAACTCCAATTGCCCTGATAATCTTCTGTTAATGCTGATAATGATTCTACCCAGTCACCAGAATTGAGATACAATATTTCATTATATTTTTTTATTTCAGGGTGATGAATATGTCCACAGATTACTCCTTTGCATTTTTTTGCTCTTGCAATATCTACTATATGTTTTTCAAAATCACTGATATATGAAACAGAGAGTTTTATTTTATTTTTTATTTCCTTAGATAAAGAATAATAGGGTAATCCTTTTTTTAATCTCTTTTGATTATAAACTTTATTTACCCATAATAAAAACGTATAGCCTACATCTCCTAATTTAGCCAGCCAGCTAAAACGTGAAGTTACTTTATCGAAAACATCACCATGTAGAATATAATATGAGTTTTCGCCACTAGTGTATAGGTAATCCCTTACAATTTCGATATTCTGAAATTTCATGGGAACTACTTTATCCAGAAAATCGTCGTGATTTCCTCGTAGGTATATTATTTTGGTTTCATGCTGAATATCTAATATAAGCTTAATAAAATCAGTGTATTTTCTTTTCCATTTACCTTTTTTTCCTCTCATTATATTCCATCCATCAATAATATCACCACATAAGATAAGAGTGTCGCAGGTATTGTGTTTCAGATAACAAATTACTTCATCGGACTTACACCATTTTGAACCTAAGTGTAAATCAGAAATAACAATTGTTTTATGATGTTTCTTTTTATTCATTTATTAGTGCTTTGTATCTTCATCAAAGAAATAAAAGAATAATTAAAAAGTTGTTACTTACTGATTAAGAATAAATTAAATATTATAAAAAATTATTGAGCTGTGAGATTAGTAACCGGAGTTTTTAAGTCATGATAAAAAAGTATTTTCCAGTTATATTGTAATGCTTCCTGCTTCCAGTTTATCCGTTGTTGTTTGGCTTTTTTTCCATCATAATCAGATTTATAAGCAATGTCATAATTTAAATAAGCTGAAGCAGGTAAATTATCAGCACCGTAAAATGCTATAGTATCTGAATTTTTAATCCAAAATGCCTGGTGATAAGGAGTATGTCCTCCGGTTACCTGATATTTTATATAATCATTTATATGTCCTGAGTCAGCATTAAGCCAATGCACTGCAGAATTGTTTTTTAATGCTTCTATTAGTTTAAAATCATATGACAAGCTTTGTTTTTGTGAATTTGCATATTCAAATTCTCTTTGCTGAACATATATTGTAGCTTGGGGAAAATTTAATAAAAAATAATTGTTTTGTATTATACCTAATCCTCCGATGTGATCTTTATGTAAGTGAGAAATTAGTATCCTGGAAATTTCAGTTGGCTGTATGTTTATCTTTTCCAAGAGATGCAAAAGAACCGGTTTATCGTTACATAACCATCCTAAGCCACAATCCAGCATAATATATTCATTATGTACTTTAATTAAAAAAGGCTGAATCGCAATCTTTAAATCATTAGAGATTTCCCCCTCTTCTAATAAACGAAATTCTTTTTTCTTATTTACGAAAAAATCTCCTTCTTTCAATGGTATAATTTCCATAACATTAAGAAATTTTATTTGTTATTATTTTAAAATAGCTTATTATCAATTTTTTATAATAAGCTATTTACTAATTTATTTATTTTTTTTACGTGTAGAAAAATACGTTTGAAGGGCTACTGATAAAATAACAAAGAGTAATCCTAAATAAAAAGCAAAATTAACCTCTTTGCTTTCATTGAAAAACATAAAAGCCATTACTATTGCATATATTGGCTCTAAATTGAAACTTAAGTTTACTGTAAATGCAGGAATGTTCCTTAATGACTCGGCAAATAATACATATAAACCTACAGTACAGAATAAAGATAATAATAATAAATAAAACGTATCTTTAAAATTCGGTATAAGACTATCAACAGGAAAAAAGTAAAGGTAAAGTGGTAATATTAATCCTAAACCTATGGTGCCTCCCATCATTTGATAGTAGTTTATTATTTTACTGTCGTATATTTTTACTAATTTTTCATTATATATAGTATATAAGGCTGCAAAAGAAGAAGAAATTATTCCTAAGATTATTCCCGTCTGGTAGGATGTATCAAAATGAAAAATCAGGCTTATACCTAAAAGAGTGACGGCACTTAATAGTAATTCTGTTATATTAAACTTTTTACGGTTAATTATAGGTTCAAAAATAGCGGTAAAAAAGCTGGTCAAACAATAGCAAACGACCCCTATGGATATGTTAGAATATTTAATGCTGGCATAAAAAAATACCCAGTGTATTGTTATAAACATTCCTACTCTTGCTATTTTAAACCTTTCCTTGAAATTATGTGTTGTATCAACAACTTTGAATATCTTTAAAATAAAAAATAAAATTAAAAAGGAAAAAAATACGCGGTACCATACCAGTAATCCTTCATTTAATGAAATTAATTTACCGAAAACTCCGGTAAAACCAGCTAGTAATACGGCTAAATGTAATATTAAATATGATTTTTTCATAAAAAATTATCTTCCTGCCTTTTTAATAAGGCAATTGTTATACTTATTAATAATTATGGTTCTCCGGATAATCTTTTAATACCGGATTGTTGAAAAACATTCTTAAATTATTAAAATCATAGTGGTGGAGGAAGACAACTTTCTCTGTTCATATATCGGATTTTAAACAAATATAAAAGTTTTATCAGATAATTTGTTATTTATTTTTATGTTAACTTACTGTAAGATATTTTTTATAAATTCAACCATTTATCTTTTTTTAGTTCATAAACAAAATTAGGATTTACAGGTTCTTTTGAATGGTATGCAATATTCTCTTCACTTATTTTTTCAGCCCCTAAACGTGTAACTGCAATTTGAGAACGAATGTTGGTGGCTCCGACCTGAAAGTATATTTTATCAACATATTGAAATATATAGTTAATCATTAATTTCTTTACTGAGGGATTAATTCCTTTACCCCAATATTTTACCGCATAAAAAGTAAAACCTATCATAATGCTGTTCTCATTCTCTATATAATTATAAAAACGTGTACTTCCTATAAACTCGCCGGATAATTTATCAATTATTACATATGCTCCTCCACTTTCCATTCCGCCTTTAAAAAATAACTCGAAAACTTCTTTTTTCCATCTGTCATTTACCGGGTGTTGTTTCCATATAGCAGGATCTGAGGCTACTTTATAAAGTAAATCAAAATCCTTTTCGTCCAATGGATTTAATAATATTTCATTATTCTCTAAGGGGGTTTGTATTGAAAAATTCATAACCTGTGTTTTTAATTTTTCAAATTTACTCTTAATTTGGACTACCTTTATATACCAATTTTATTAAAATGGATAGTCCAATAATTATTTCGTTATTTTCACAGTTAAAATTAGATAAATACGCAAATACGTCTTTATATATTCAACTGAGTGATTATATTATAGATGGCATTAAACAGGGAAAATTATTACCCGGATATAAACTTCCAAGTACAAGAAGACTCTCAGAGCTACTTAATATTAACAGAATAACTGTTAGTAAAGCTTTTCAGGAATTGGAACAACAGGGTTGGATGGAAAGCTTTATTGGAAAAGGTAGTTTTATTTCATCTTCTTTACCTCAATTATCTAACTATGAGTTCAGTCCGGGTAATTCAGATTTTTTAAAACATTCAGGTTTTAAAATTTCAAAAAATATTTCCATTGATTCTCATTATCCGGTTATAAATTCTCGTTTACGTTTAGATGATGGTTTTCCCGACTTGAGACTCAGCCCAATTAAAGAATTAACTAAAGCGTATCAAAATCAAAGCAACAGTCGTAAATTTTATTTTCAATACGGAACATATAGTACTCCTTCAGGTTCACGAATTTTAAGAAAATCGTTATCTGAATATTTAAATTATTCTAGAGCTTTGCAAACTACGGAAAATAATATTTTAACTGTAAAAGGCACTACTATGGGTATACATCTTGTATGCAGTGGTTTACTTGAACCCGGAGACTGTGTTGTAATGGAAAATCCCGGGTGGAAACGAGCGGAAGATAATTTTAAATTTTTTAAGGCCGAAATATTGAAAGTCTCTGTTGATACTTACGGGTTATCAACTGAGGAATTGGAAAATATATGCATAAGAAAAAAAATACGTTTAGTCTACGTAACTTCTCATCATCAATATCCAACTACTGTTACTTTGCGGATGGATCGTAGGTTAGAATTAATTAGGTTATCTGAAAAATATAAATTTATACTCTTTGAGGATGATTATGATTTTGATTTTCATTATAAGCAAAAACCGTTACAACCACTAGCAAGCTTAGACAAACATGGAATGGTTATTTATTGTGGTTCTTTTAGTAAAATTCTTGCCCCTGTTTTTCGATTAGGTTATTTGGTTGCTTCCGAAAATGTAATTGAACATTTAACTAAAATACGTTTGATAACCGACAGACAGGGTGATTATGTGTTAGAAAATGCAATGGCTGAACTAATAGATGAAGGTATTATTCAAAGATATTTACGAAAAGCTGTGAAAATATATAAGGAAAGAAGAGATTACTTTTGTTTTCTTCTTAACAGAGATCTTACGGATCAGATAGAGTTTTCTATTCCTGAAGGAGGCTTGGCGGTATGGTGTCAGTTTAATATTAAAACGAATTTGATTAATTTGTCTAAAAAAGCACTTATTCATGAGTTAGATATTTCGAATAGTCATATAGTACATAATCAACCTTTGCATTCAAATTTTATTCGTTTAGGATTTGCCTCCAGCACATTAGAAGAATTAGAGGAAAATGTATCAATTTTAAAGCAAATAATGTAAAGCAAAATAAAGAGATAATAAGTTACTTCTTTATTTTGCTTTATATATTTTAAATCAAAGTAAAGGTCCGCCTACGGGTAAAACTGATTTTCCAAAGTATCCTGACAAATATTTTGCAAATAATGCATAAAAAGTCAATAATGAAATGGTTAGTTCTGAGTATGAGGCTACATCGTGCCAAACATCTCCCATTCCAAATGAATCCATACTTAGTGCAAAAAACAGCAGACAAATATCAGCCATTAACAAAAACATTACTACTGACATTTTTAATGAAGAAATGGTTAATACAATACTTAAGAGTAAATAGGAAATAAATGCGAATCCTAATTGTTTGGTATCGGTTGTTGAAGCTAATGTATCTCCAAAACATCCTAATTTTATCAGCCAGCTGAAACAGACGGTTATCCAAAAAAGACCATAGGCGCAAAAGGCGGTAGCTCCAAATAGATTATTATGTTTGAAATCGTAAAATCCTGCAATCAGTTGAGCAATCCCTCCTAAAAAGAGAGCCCAGGGTATTACTAATGATAACCCTTCTGTTATTCCCATTTTTTGAGAAGATGCTACTAATGTTACCAAAGCAAGGCCAAATAAGCCGAGAGGTGTAGGATCTGCTACCTGAATTTTCATTGCTCTTATTTCCATATTATTACAATTTTGTGGTTTATATTTTATTTTGAATATAGTTTTTATAATTTATCAACCATTATTTATAATGTTTTTATTTTATTATCTAAATTATATAAAATTTTGATTTTCAATATTAACATATATTAATATAATTGCAAATACCTAGTTATAGGAAAAAAATACCTAAGAAGTCTTATAATTTATTAATTAAAATATAAACAGTCCCGTTTAAAATATATAAACAGGACTGCTTTCATAATTAAAAAAAATTAGATCTATTAATTTATATATTCTGATCTACTGGTTCTTTTACCATCTTTAGATCGACTACGAATCATAACATTTTGTGCGTTATCTGGTAATCGTACGGGTTTATCATAGGCAATCCAGGTTTGACCTTTATCTGTTGAGTATTCAATATTTAAAGAAGGTAATATAATATTGGCAGTTAAAACCTGATTATTAATTTTTGCACCTGGTACAGGTAGTCTGTAAAGAATTTCTGAATTTTCAAGTTTAGAAAGTTCTTTTTGACCTACATAATTAGCAAATTTAATCCAGTCTTTTTTTAGTAAATCTGTATTCACCCAATGGGTTTCTCCTTTTTTGTAATTTCTGTCCTTCTGATAATCTAATTCCCAGTCAGACTTATGCCATGCGCGTTCAGCAACTGCTAATAATCGTGGAAAAAGCATATATTCCATTTCTTCTGGTGTACGAATGGTTTCTTCCCAGATATGTGCTGAAATTCCGGCTATACCTTTCCACTCTCCAACTGATTTTCCTTCAAAAACGTTTCCGTCTCTGTCTACGGATGTTTCGGCATTTTGTGGTAAATTTTCAGGAGCAAAAGAAAAGACTTTTTGAATGTTATTAGAGCGGGTAGCCCAATAATATCCAGGTTCTTTTGTATTAACTTCGTTGGGCATATCCAGATAAACATAATCCGGATTGGAAATAATAACCTGATATCCTTTGTTTCTCCATTCGTTAACAGATTCACTTCCTCCCCAATATAAAGGATCCCAAAAGTTAACATATACTTTATCAGTTGCAAAATCTTTGCTGTTATCTACATGTTTTAGTCCATCCTGCCAGGCCTGCATGGAATTAATATTTAAATTTTTTAAAATTTTACTTACTTCTACGGCAAATACTCCTGGTAAATGTTCAAAATTCTGAGCTTTTCCCTGAGCTATAAAATTTTTACAAACCTGAGATTTTTCAAAAGGATGATCTTCTTTACTTTGATCGATCGTTCCTTTCCACGTCACTTTATCTGCTGCATTAATATCCTGAAATCCAGCTCCGAATTTAATATTTTTAGCCTCATCTCCTCCGAAATGCCAGGTAGTTATCGGATGGCCTGCTTCTTTATGCATGGCAGCCATTTCTTCAATAATTTTAGTAACAAACTTTTTTGAAGAATCCATACATAGATTCAGATATCCTGTACGATCATAATATTGTACAGAAGTAGTATTTGAAAGATCTGTCGGATCTTTAAGCCTGAATTCTTCAGCTTCTTTAAGCTTTCCTTGATTTTTTAAGCGGTTATATCTTGCTTCCATAGATACGACTGCTGCTCTTGCATGAGCCGGCATATTAATTTCCGGAATTACATCAATATATCTTGCTTTGGCATATTTGAGAATGTCAATATAATCAGACTTAGTGTAAAATCCTGTACCCGCATTATCTGAAAATGGACCGGATCCCAGTTGTGGCAAAAGACAATTTTGCTCACTTAAATCATGACATCGTTTTCCACCAACTTCGGTAAGTTCAGGAAGACCTTGAATTTCAATTCTCCAACCTTCATCATCTGTAAGGTGAAAATGAAATTTATTCATTTTATATTTAGACATCTGATCCAATACTTTTAAAATAGCTTCTTTACTTTTAAAGTTTCTTCCCACATCTATCATTAAACCTCTGTAGTCAAATCTTGGATAATCTTCAATTTTCAAAGCCGGAAGAACGGCAGGTGTTTCCTGAGGTAATAAAGATATTACTGATTGTACTGCATAGAACAGGCCTCTTTCATCATAGGCAACTATATCAGTTCCATTATCTTTAATTTCTAATTTGTAAGCACCTGAAATTTTATTTAAAAATTCTTTAGGTTTGATATTTCCAACTATTTTATATCCTTGAGTACTGACAGGTATGTTACATCTTTTAAATTGATTTTCCAAGACAAGTTTACTTTCACTATCCAAACCTTTTATATCCAGATTTATCCCTTTATCTGTTAAAAGAATATTGGTCTTATATATTTCCGCTTTAACCGGAGTTGGCAATATATGACCGCGTAAATCCTGAGGTGATAGTAGGGTAATTGTTTGATCCTGTTCAAATCTACTTTCAGGGTTCATTAAAATGTTGTGATCTTCTGGAGTTCTCTTCCATAAATCTCCAGTAATCGGGCTTACATAAAAAGAGGTATCTTCCGTATCTGTATTTGTCATAATTTTGGGTTGAGCCTGTCCAGAAGTGACATACCATCTGGGCATTACATCTGTTTCCTGCAATTGCCAGTATTCTCCAATAATGGGTATATCAGTTACTTTGTTCGATTGAAAACCTGTAAATAGATTTGTTGGTTCCAATTTATGTAAATCACCGGTTATATGACTAATTTTGAATTGAGGATTATCTACTTTTAATATTCTTCTTATGCTGTGAAAATATATGGTCCAGTTTTTATCATTTATATCTTTACCTTTGTTATAAAATGATATAAGAGCTTTATTACACGATCCCCAATCAGCTCCCAGAGCAGAACAATCCACTCCGTGAGAAGCTGCGAAATTGTCAACGATTTTATAATTCAATTGTAATTGGCTACTCATTACATCTACAATCATCTGCTCTGAAGTATGGTTGTTTGTTTGTGCCACAATGTATGGAGACATACATATAAAAAAAGCAGTAATTAAAGAAATTTTTAAGGTTCTCATAATTTATTATTTTAGTGAGCTAAAGAGTTTATTTTTGTGGTGATAAAACCGTAAAAGGCAAAATCACAAATATTTTAAGGTCATGTTCATCCTGGAAAATGTTTCCATATCCACCAGACCATGGAGCGTTTTTCGAATTATTATTGTAATTGGTATAATGTATTTGAAACAAAGTACCTTTGAAACTACCTTTGGGAATAACATAACCTAAATCCAGATTCCAGGCTCTTTCCCAAATTTTCTGTGTTTGATCATATATTGGATTTTTGCTGGGTCGTGCATCCCAACCGTAAGCATAAGATGCTGCAATTTTAAAACCTTCAAGGAAAGAAAACAGATTTTTTAAATCATAACTTATTTCTCCAAAAATCGCTTTTTCATCATGAGCATCAAAATCAGAACGAGAATTCCACCAGATATCTAACCTTCCTTGCGTAGATGCATAAGCTGAAGTCATTCTTTGTAGGAAAAATCCTTGTTCACCTTTTGCCTGTACAGCTGTTCCTTCTAATTTCCATCCAACAGGGCCCGTTTGATAAAATAATGTAATTCCCTGTAACCAAGCCAATCCGTCATATACTTTTGTTCCTGAATGATCTTGATCCTGTGAACCGTAAAACTGGTAACTCATGCTTAGCGGATTGTTTGCAATATTTGTTTTATAAGATATTTTACCTAAATATTGATTGAGATAATGTGCACTTTGTCCGAAAGCAGCTTCCAATACCAAATTATTTTTAAAATCGTACTTTGCTCCTAAGGAATGCAAATAATTTACTCTTTCTGAATCAGGACCCATTCTGTAAAATTTATCCAGTTTTCTATACCAAGGAGTTTTATATCGATCGGTCCACATATAGGAGGCAGAAAGAACCCCTGATTTTCCAAAGTCTAATACTGTTCCAACTTCGAAGCCTTCATAAGTTCCAGGTAATAAACTCCAGTGCGGAGCTAACAAAGTCTGACCAGAGGGTTGAATATACCCTACTTTTGCCCAAAGATAATTTTTTAATCTAAAATCGATTAAGGCTTTATAGAAGCTTACTCCGTCAGAATCTTCATCCCAGGTTTCTCTCCATCGCGATTTATGGTTACTGAAAGCTATTTCACTAGGTAAGGTACTTCCTCCGCTATGTGGCTGCCAAACTCCATAACCACCCAGTTCAACTGAAAACATTTTGGCTATAGGTGCCGATTTAAAATTTAATTCGGCAGTAAATGTTGTTTGTATAATGTCATTTACATAGTCTTTGGTGATTACGTTTTTACGCTCTCTGTTTCTATCCCAAAAATATAATGTACCACCCAATGAAGATTTTTTTAAAATTCCTTTTTTACTATTTTGGGTAGTGAGATCATCTGCAGCATAAATTTCATTTTGTAATAAAGAATCGGGAGGTGTGTTAAGTCTCTCTTTTAATTTTGTGCTATCTGTGTCTATTTTAATATTCTGCTCTATTGAATAAAATATGTAATTAACCGCATTTAGATTTATTCTAGCTTTAATATCAGAGTTACAATATTCTGAGATTGCACAGATATTACCGGATAAAAATATTGGAGAAAGCAGAATGAGTGATAATGAATATATATATCTCATTATTTTATGGTTAAAATGTTAATATATATCTGGCATTCACATGTAAATTAATAATATAAAGAATCTCACCCTATATTATCTTATTAAATAAATGCCAGATAACCAATAATTTACTGTTTAATCTATATTTATAAGATTATCTTTCTCCAATTGTTTAAAATATCTGTAGGTGCCTACAGTTATTTCATAAACAGCCTGTTCATCACAAACAATAATTCCTTTAGGATGCAACTGTAATGCTGAAACAGTCCATCTTTGGCTTATTCCTCCTTCAATCACTTTTGCAAGCGCCCTGGCTTTGCTGTGTCCGTTGGCTATAATTATAACTTCTTTAGCACTAAGAATAGTTTCAACTCCTACAGTCAAAGCCGTTTTAGGTACTTTGGTCATGTCATTGTCAAAAAATCTGGAATTAGCAACTATCGTATCTTCTGTTAGTGTTTTAATACGTGTTTTAGATGTAAATGAAGATCCAGGCTCGTTAAATGCAATATGTCCGTCAGGACCAATTCCACCTAAAAAAAGATCTATTCCTCCAACACTTTTTATTTTTTCTTCGTAATCATTACACTCTTTTTCCAGATCTTCGGCATTACCATTTAGAATATTTATATTTTCCTGCTGAATGTCAATGTGATCAAAAAAGTTTTTTCTCATAAAAAAGTGATAACTCTCCGGGTGGTCTTCAGCAATACCAACATATTCATCCATGTTAAAAGTAATCACATCTTTAAATGAAACTCTTTTATCATTATATGCATTGATTAAATATTGGTAGGTTCCTAACGGCGTAGATCCTGTGGGTAATCCTAATACAAATTTTTTGTCCTTTTGTTGAGCTTTGTTAATTTCTTTTATGATATATTCTGCTGTCCAGTAAGATACAGAATTATAGTTGGGTTGAATTAGTAATCTCATAAATTTAGTGTTATAAAAGTTTATATTCTACAAACGCTTCAATGGCTTCATAGCTTGCTAATCCCAGCTGATGATACTTTTCTGCTGTAGTCCTGTTTCTTTCTTCAGATCTTTGCCAGAAAAGACGTTCATCTGATCCTAAAAATGGAGCATTTTCCATTTGAGACTGATGTTTTAAAATAGCATTTCTTTTAAATCTAAGTTCTTCGGGTGACATAGGAACAGCCATTTCAATATGTTCAATTTCCCATTCCTGCCAGGCTCCTCTGTACATCCATATCCGGCAGTCATTAAGCCACTCTTCTCCCTTTAATTCATCAAAAGCAGCTAAAATTGCATCTAAACATACCTTATGCGTTCCGTGGGGATCTGCTAAATCTCCTGCCACAAAAACCTGATGAGGCTTTACTTCTTGTAATAAATTTTTAATGATTTTTACATCTGCTTCAGAAATCGGATTTTTCTTAATCTTTCCGGTTTCATAAAATGGAAGATCTAAAAATTTAGCTTTATTTAAATCTGCACCAACGTACCGACATCCATTTAAAGCTTCTTGTCTTCTTATATGTCCTTTAATGAATAAAATATCAGGGGTATCAGAATCTCCTTCCTTTTTTTCATGCAAAACATAATTTAAAATTTCTTCATATTTTTTTTGCAGTGCTATATTTTCAGAATCATATTTTTTCCTGACATCTTCCAACAAAGAAACATATCTGATAAGATCTTCATCTCCTACTGCAATATTTCCTGAAGTCTGGTAAGCTACGTGAACATCATGTCCTTGTTCTACTAAACGCCTGAATGTTCCCCCCATAGAAATAACATCATCATCGGGATGTGGGCTAAAAAGTATAATCCTTTTAGGATAGGGCTCTGAACGTTCCGGCCGATTAGTATCATCAGCGTTTGGTTTTCCACCCGGCCATCCGGTTATGGTGTGTTGTAAATCATTAAAAACTTTAATATTTACATTATATGCTGAATTATAAAGCGATAAAAGTTCTTCCAATCCATGATCCTGATAGTCTTTATTAGTAAGCTTCAAAATTGGTTTATCCAATTTTTCACATAGCCAGACAATAGCTCTTCTAATAAGTTTATTAGTCCAATTGCAACTGGACACTAACCAGGGTCTGTTAATTCTTGTTAGTCCGTATGCTGCGCTCAGGTCTGTGTAAATAGATGCATTGGAATGATTTTGAAGACAAGTTGCCGGAACTGTATCGGTTATACTTCCTTCTACGGATTCATATACACTTTTAGATTTATCTTCACCCCAGGCCACTAGAGCTATTTCTTTGGACTTCATCAGGCTTGAAATACCCAATGTTATAGCACTTGACGGCACTTTTTCAATTGTTCCAAAAAAATTGATAGCTTCCTTTCTAGCTTGCAAATTTAAGAGTACTAAACGGGTAGACGAATTAATACTTGCTCCAGAAAAATTCAGGCCTACTCCTCCCCCTTGGCTTAAATTAACTAAAATATAATCTAGTCCTCCTTTTTCTTTGATTAATCTTTCATAGTTTTTGCAGTAGTCTAATATTTCTTCTTTAGGAATATTTCCTTCCGGAGAATGCACATTACTTTTTTTAATATCTACCTGATCAAGTAATAACTCATTTAAAAGGCTTAAACATACAAGTGTTTGGTTTTGAGGTTGATAAAATTCATAAGTATTAAAAACAATTACATTTTCAAAACTAAGACCTTCTTCTTTATGTTTTCTTACCAATTCACTATATATAGTTTGAAGCGCATAATCACCACATAATCCCAATACAAAAACTTCATTTAATTGTTGTTTTGATTTAATACCGTCGGCAATGGTATTTGCTATACCAACGGAGGCTTCTACCTGAGATTCAAAAATATGGGTAGGTATTTTTTCGTATCGGGTTAATACCGATAGCTCATATTCATTTTCGGGTTTGTAAAATTGTTTAGGAACTGTATTTAATACAATTTTAGAGCTTAAATTAAATTTCATACGATTATTGTATTTAAAATTCAGATATTAAAGTTAAACAAGTTTAGATACTTCATTTTTGACCAAGGAAGCAGCTCCTAAAACACTGATATCTTTAACTTCTGAAAGACGAATAACCAGTTTTTCAACATTTTTAGGAAATAAAAAACCTTCTAAATACTTATGCATAGAAGGTGAGAAAAATTCAAAAGATTTGGAAACGCTTCCTCCAAATACAATGGCCTGTGGGTCATATGTAAATAATACGAAGGAAACTAAAGCTCCTACATGTTTACCGAATTCTTCCCAAATTTGTAAAGCTTCTGTATTTCCTTCTTTTGCCTGATTAAACAAATCAAAACTGGTAGTATGACTGTGGAAACGTTTGAAAAAATGACTACTGCAATATCCTTCGTACGTAGAATCTAAATAAGGTACGCACCCAATTTCTCCAGCGGCAGTATTTGCCCCTATATATAGTTCTTCATTGAATATTAGTCCTGAACCTAATCCGGTTCCCATAGCAATGCAAACAATATTACTATATTCTTTTGCTAAACCGTAATGTTTATGTCCCAGCGCAAAGCAATTAGCATCATTATTTACATAAGTGGGTACTGAAAATTCTTGTTCAAGTTTTTCTTTAAGATGTACTTCTTTCCAGGAAGGTATATTATTTAAATTATATACAATTCCTAATTTTACATCAACAGTAGAGGGTACTCCAATCCCAATCCCAACTACATCAGGTGTAATAATTTCATGTATCATATTTTTAACCTGATCCACAATTACATCTTCCGGCTGATCTGCTTTGCAAGGCTCTTTCAGAATTTTAATTATTCCAGAATCATCTACTAATGCCACACGAATATTAGTACCACCAATATCGATGCCAATTTTTTTAAAGTTGTTCATAATTAATTTTTTTATTAATATATTATAAAATAAATTTAAATTTATATAATAAGTATAAAGAGTTTAATGAAATCAATACTGTTTGTATAGCAAACAAATATAGGTTAAAATCTTAATCTATCAAAATATTTTAGATTAGATATCTGCATATTTCAATACATTTATCTTTAAATGTAAATATCAAAGAATAAATTATGATATATTCTTAATAAATTATTTTTTTTTGATAATGTGATTAAATTTAAATTAATATTAGCCTTAATTTTATGTATATTATTATAAGATAAAAAAACTAATAAAATAAATTTAGATCAATTTTAAATTAAATATAAAGGTTACGGTTAGCATCAAAATTTGTGTGCAGGTATTAAAGAAAATATAAATATAGTTTTTAGTGTACTGTAAAAAATTTGGAGTATGTAATTTATTTTTACATACTCCAAAAAAATATAATTAAATACTTAGTTTCTTCCTGATGGTTTTAGGTATTGCCGCCTTATTAATTAACAAGGCTGTAGTTTTGTATTGTACATAGGGTTTTGTTACATATATATATCCTTGAAAATCGTTAGTAATTCCCCATGAGTTTTTTACAATATAATAATTTTTTCCGGTCTGATCTGTAGCTGTACCTACTATATGCATACCATGATCGTCTGTAGTAGTTCTATTATTAAATGCATCCTGACGCATTTGCTCCGTTATTAATTTATCAGGTTGAGGCTGAGTAAATAAATTCGCTTTTTGTTCAGCTGAAAGATTATACAAGTCTAAATCGGGTACGTAAGCAACTCCATTTTTCCAGCTGAAATAAGGTTCACTTACATCTGTTGCCCACCCAACGGTATAGCCATGGTCTAATGCAAAATCTATAATTTGTGTTAATTCATTCATGGGAACATTATATGCATGATCTCCACTCCAGTTATCCGGTAAGGGTAAAAAATTTTGTGTATAATATGGATAATCTTTGTACGAAGCTATTTCTACATAATCATTAGGATCTAATGCTATAATTTCATTGGCAAAGGTTTGTGGAGTATACGTTTTCCCGTTGTAAACAAATGAATTAGGAACTGCTCCTAAATATTTATCTAAAATATCAGAAAAATTCTTGGTCCAGTTTATATCTATGGGAGGAGTTTGATTCTTTAAAGACACCAAATATTCTTCCAATTCACTCTGCATTGCAGTAAAATTATTTTTTGTAGCCCCATTAATTAAACCTGTATATGCTTCTTGTGGAACAATACCATACTTTTTATACATATTAATAACATCGTGAAGTTCACCGCCATCGCCGTAATTAATTGATCCATCCATTAAAATATACATTTTGGCCTTATCTTCATAAGTCATTCTTGCTGTATAGATTTCCGCAATATCAACTACCTTATTGTATTTTTTATAAACTTCGGATTCTAAAAATGAATTTCCGGAATAACTCCAACAGGTCCCTGATGAACCTTGATTTTTAACTGATGTGTTATCAAGCTGTTTTATTATGGTAAACTGAAAATTAGTTTGTTCCGATTTATTATCTTTAATTCTATTAATTAAATCATCCTGTGCAAAAATTCCTGAACAAGTGAAAAGCAACATTGCAGATACAATCAATCTTCTCATATTTTTAATTTTTAGATTTTAGTTTTTCTTTTTTTGATCTTTCTTTTTCTTTTTTCCTTTATAATAATCATATGTAAAATAGATACCTAAAAGGATAAGGAAATAAGGAAGATAATTGGTTTTTTCATTTAAAGGAGTATCAGTATTAGGAATTTTAAACATTCTATCCCATCGTATTTTTTTCTTAGCCGGATGTCCAAAAGGATCATTTTCAAATAAACCTTGTACACTCAACCATGTAAATATTGGAGTTCCTATAATATGATCTTCCGGAACATAACCGAAATATCTACTATCTAAGGAGTTATCTCTATTATCTCCCATCATCCAATAATAGTTCTGAAGAAAAGTATATTGATTTGTTTCTTTTCCATTAATATAAAATTTACCTCCTTCTTCCTTCAATTCATTATGCTCGTAATTTTTAATAATCCTTCTGTATTGATCTATATTTTCTTTTGTAAGCGTAATTGTTTCTCCTTTCGAAGGAATTGTTAAAGGACCATATTGGGAGCCATTCCAACCGCTGTTAAGTGGAAATACAGAATTAGTTGTATCGATTTTAGTTTTTGCAGCATCTCTATATACAAGTCCGGGCTCTCCTTTTTTCTGAAAGGCTAAAACTAGAGAATCAACAGTGTTAAGTTCTTTTAATTTTGCTGCATTTTCTTTAGTTAGACCTCTGAAAAAATAGATTCTTTTTCCAAATTCATCCTGACCTTCCTGATAGGTAGCATAACCAAACATCTCTTCTATTTTTTTAGAGCTTATTCCTGCTTCTGTTGTATAAACAAAATAATTTCTTTGTTGTTCTTCGTCTTTCTTTATTACTTCAGGTTTACCATTTACAAATAAATTACCATCTTCCAACTTTATTATATCCCCCGGCAATCCCACACATCTTTTTACGTAAGGGTCTTTACGATCAATAGCTGTATGTAACGAATCTGTAGGGTAATTAAATACCACTATATCTCCTCTTTTAACATGAGTCCACCCAGGTAATCTCATATAAGGTAGTCTGATTTGATCTACATAAGAATTTGTTTGCTTTTGTGGCTGCTGACTATCACCTATAGGAATTTTGTTTTGAAGAAACGGAAGTGCAACCGGAGTCATAGGAATTCTTATTCCGTAATTCATTTTACTTACAAATAAAAAGTCACCTACCAAAAGAGTTCTTTCCATAGATGCTGTTGGTATAGTAAACGGCTGAATAATAAATGCATGAATTATTGTTGCAAAAACGACAGCAAATAAAACCGCTGAAATGAATGTTTCTTTCCTTTCTTCTTTTCCTGTATATTTAGTTTGAGGGGAATAGTTTATATAACCTAAAAATATTACTGAAAGAAATAATACTAAAAGTGCATCTGTATTGGTTCTTCTATTAAAGTGTCTGATAAAATCAACCAATATGACCGCACACATGATAGGTCCCACGATAGGTATAAAAACTATAAATATCCACCACCAGGGACGGTGTATAATCTGTAGAGTTATTACGATATTATAAAATGGGATTAGTGATTGCCAGGCCTTTTTTCCTGCTTTTTGAAATAATTTCCACGTAGTTGCAAAATATAACAGGTTTGAAACTACAGCGAATAATAAATAATATTGTAATAAATGCATGTAATATCCTTTTAAGGTTTAATTATTGGTTGTTTATGTTTGGATTATTTAAATCCTAATACGTCTTTCATGGTAAAAATACCATTTTTTCCGATAAGCCACTGTGCAGCTAAAATAGCTCCTGAAGCAAAACCTTTTCTTGAATGTGCCACATGTTTAATTTCAATTTCATCGACTTCAGAACTATAAGTAACTGTATGAGTTCCCGGCACATCCTGTAATCTTTTAGCTTCAATTCCTAATTTATTATTTTCAGTTTTATAGGATAAATTCCATCCATCAAAACCATAAACGGGAATAATTTCTTCTGCAACAGTGATAGCCGTTCCACTGGGTGCATCCTTTTTTTGAGTATGATGTATTTCTTCTAAATGAACGGAATATTCCTGATGTTTTTGCATAATTTCAGCTACTTTTTTATTTATTTCAAAAAATAAATTAACACCTAAACTGTAATTAGAAGCATATATAAATGCTCCATTTTGTTTTTTACAAAATTCTTCAGCTTTAGCTAGTTGATCCAGCCAGGCTGTAGTTCCGCATACAACAGGAATTCCAATTTCCAGACAAGCCATTACGTTATCAAAAGCCGTGGCTGGTGTTGAAAATTCTATAGCTACTTCTGCTCCGTTTAAATTATCCTTAGTTGGTTTTTCTTCTAACTTTGCAACTATATGATGTCCTTGGGAGGTAGCTATCTCATCTATAGCTTTTCCCATTTTTCCGTAACCTACTAATGCTATTTTCATAAAATAATTGTTTTTAAAATGTAAAACTAAACGATAATCCTAATTTCTGGTTCGCAACTATCGAATTAGGATCTTCAATTATGATAGGTTTTACAGCTAAATCTTTATCTTTATCAAATATTGACAAGTGAGCATCTACTGCCGCATCTACAATATTTAACAGATAGGCTAAAGCTGTTAATACCACTGCATAATCCCTATATCTTCTTTCTGAATCTTCAGCATTTGCTAATACTTGAGGAGTAATTCCCTGTATACCTGAAAATTCATGTGTCTGTCCGTTAAGTTCTGCTAAATAAGCTCTGTGATATTTTTTATATCGGTTATCGTAATACTTAATAAATCCAATCCCAGTTCCTATAATTCCCAAAACAAGAGGAGCTTTAATATATTTTTTATTATAAAACTGCCCTAAACCAGGTAAAATGGCTGAATAAAGAGAAGCTTTGAGCGGACTTCTGGTTAAAGAAAGTGCAACTGAATCGGCAACTATCTGGGGTACTGTATTTGAAATGACTATAGAATCGTTATTACCCAGTAAATGATCTTCATTAGTTTTCTCATTTTGAGCTGAAAGCATACAGCTAAAAATAAGTATAAAAATATATGTGAATGTTTTTTTTATCATTCTAATAATTTCTGAATTCTATCGAATTCATCAGATGATTCAAAATTGATGATAATTTTACCTTTACCTTTTTTATCAGCTTTTATTTCTACTCCTGTTTCAAAATAGTCCTCAAAGCTTTTTAATCCTTTTTTTAAATAGTTCGGTAATTCTTTTTCTTTCTTTTCTTTTTTATCTTTAGGATTTTTAAAAGTTCGTATGAAGCTCTCGGTTTGCCTTACAGATAATTGTTCTCTGACTATTTTTTCATAAACAAATAATTGTTGTTCTGTATCTTCTAATGAAATTAAAGCTCTTCCGTGGCCCATAGAAATAATACCATCTCTGATTCCCGTTTGTATAATTGGAGATAGTTTTAGTAGACGCAAATAATTGGTAATGGTACTTCTGTCTTTTCCTACTCTATTACTTAAATTTTCCTGTGTAATATGAATTTCTTCAATTAATTTTTCGAAGGATAATGCAACCTCAATAGGATCTAAATCTTTTCTCTGAATATTTTCAACTAAAGCCATTTCGAGAAGCTCCTGATCGTTAGCCAACCTTACAAAAGCAGGTAATTTTTCTAATCCTGCAATTCGGGAAGCTCGATATCTTCTTTCTCCGGAAATCAAATCGAATTTGTCTTCGTTTTTTCTTACAGTAATAGGCTGTATTAGGCCTAACTGTTTGATTGAAGCTGCTAATTCTTCTAAAGCTTTAGGATCAAAATTAGTACGAGGCTGGTTGGGATTAGTTATAATATCATCTAATGATATTTCTACTATGTTACCTACCAGTTCTTCAGCTCCTTGCTCTTCTGCCGAATTAACTTTTACCGTATTTTCACTTAATATTGCAGATAGTCCTCTGCCCATTGCTCTTTTTTTTGCTGAAGCCATGCTATTACTTTACTTCTACTTTATTCTTGTTTAAAACTTCTTCTGCCAATAATATATAGTTTATCGCTCCTTTGCTCTCAGCATCATATTTTAGTATTGATTCTCCAAAACTAGGAGCTTCACTTAATCTTACATTTCTTTGAATTAAAGTGTCAAAAACCATTTCGGGAAAATGTGTTTTTACTTCTTCAACCACTTGATTAGATAATCTTAATCTTGGATCATACATGGTTAATAATAATCCTTCAATTGTTAACTCAGGATTATGTAATTTCTGAACACTGTTAATTGTATTCAATAATTTACCAAGTCCTTCCAAGGCAAAATATTCACATTGAATGGGTATAATCACAGAATCAGCGGCTGTAAGTGCATTAAGAGTTATTAAACCTAAAGACGGAGCACAATCTATAATAATAAAATCATAGTCCGATTTCAGATCTTTTAATGCTTCTTTTAACATATATTCTCTGTTATCTTTATCTACCAGCTCGATTTCAGCAGCAACCAAATCAATATGTGCAGGTATCAATACAACATTGGGAGAAGTGGTTGGCTGAATTGTATCTTTAGCTAAAGCACTATGCTCAAGAACTTCGTAAGTGCCTATTTCAACTTCTTCAACGTTAACTCCTAAACCTGAACTGGCATTGGCCTGAGGATCTGCATCAATAAGCAGAACTTTCTTTTCCAGTACACCAATTGCTGCCGCCAGATTAACTGCAGTGGTTGTTTTACCAACACCTCCTTTTTGATTCGCAATTGCAATAATTTTTCCCATCGGTCTATAAAATTTCAAGGTGTAAAAATACAATTTAAAAACGGTATTTTAGGAAAAAAATTATTAACATTAACAGTATTAACAATCCTTTAGGGTAAATGAATGCAGCTTATATTTCTAATATATAGGAATCTTACATAGATGACTTGTTTATAATTGATTCATAAAAATAATAAAACCATCATTTTATATTATTGCTTCCCGATTATATTTTTAAATTTGAGGCAAATTCGAATTTAATTATGAATATAACCCTATTATTAATTATCATTTTTGCCTATTTTATTGTTTTATTAGGGGTAGCTTACTATACTTCCAGAAATTCCGACAATCAATCATTTTTTATAGGAAACCGAAAAAGTAGTTGGTGGTTAGTGGCTTTTGGTATGATAGGCACAAGTTTAAGCGGTGTGACTTTTATTTCCGTTCCCGGAACTGTGGGCAAAGTAGGTACCAGCTATGCTTTCGGAGGTTTTGAATACTTTCAGTTGATTTTAGGGAATTTTATCGGATACGTAATCGTAGCCATGATTCTTCTGCCTTTGTATTATAAAATGAACCTAACTTCTATATATACATATTTAAGTAAAAGGTTTAATTCGGAAGCACATAAAACCGGTTCTGCATTTTTTATTATTTCCAGAGCCATAGGTGCAACTGCAAGATTATATCTCGTGATAAATGTTCTTGACATTTTTCTTTTAAAAAGTTTGGGAGTTCCGTTCTGGGCTACTACGGTATTAATTCTGTTAATGATTCTATTATATACTTTCGAGGGAGGAGTTAAAACAATTGTCTTTACCGATACACTTCAGACTTCTTTTATGCTTATAAGTCTTATTGCCTGCATACTGTTTGTAATGAAAAGCCTGAATTTAGATTTTATTCAGGCAATTGATTCGTTAAATGCTGAAGGCTATTTACACACATTTAATTTTGACTATCATTCGGGGTCATTTTTTTTAAAACATATTTTGGGAGGAATGTTCATCACTATAGCTATGACAGGATTAGATCAGGAAATGATGCAGAAAAACATATCTGTAAAAAATCTTAGGGACAGTAAAAAAAACATGCTCACTTTTGCTACTGTACTATTACTTGTTAATTTCTTATTTTTATTTATGGGAGGGCTTCTGTATTTATATGCTATGAATCATGGGGCTGAATATGAGGTTTATAGTAATGGTGACGTTATAAAAAATATATTTGGATTTAGCGATTCATCAGGTACGATAAAAAATATTATGGGAGATAATTTATTTCCTACCTTATCTTTAGGAGGATATTTCCCTCAATTGTTATCTATAATTTTTATTATAGGTTTGGTTTCTGCTCTTTTTCCATCTGCTGACGGAGCATTAACTTCTCTGACATCTTCTTTTTGTGTCGATATTCTAGGATTACCAAAAAAACAAAACCTTACAGAAAAGAAAAAGAAAATGATAAGAATCAGAATTCATTTGATTTTTACTTTTATTTTTCTTTTATTGATATTGGTGTTTAAGAAAATTAATAATGAATCTATAGTTTACATTATTATGGATTTAGCAGGTTTTACCTACGGTCCTTTATTAGGTCTTTTTGCCTTTGGAATTTTTACAAAAAAATCCCTCCCAAAAAACGGAATGATATTTACCGTTTGTTTAATTGCTCCTATTATTAGCTATTTAAGCAGAATGCTTATTTCTAAACTAGGATATGGAATCGGATTAGAATTAATTATCCTTAATAGTGGATTAACTTTCCTTGGATTATTACTTATATCGCAGAACAAAAACAAAATAAAGATATGAAAACATTAGAAAAGAGAACAGATATTATTTTAGAGTCATCTATAGATACAACTGATAAACTTCAAAAGATTTGTCAGCTTTTATATGATGAAATTGATTATTATAACTGGGTAGGTTTTTATTTTAAAAATGGTGATAAAGACGAGTTGAAACTGGGACCTTATGTCGGAGCTGCTACAGATCATATCATTATTCCCTTCGGAAAAGGTATTTGTGGACAGGTAGCAGTATCAAATGAAACCTTTATGGTTCAGGATGTGAATGAACAGGACAATTATTTATCCTGTAGTATTGATACTAAATCTGAAATCGTAGTACCTATTTTCAAAAATGGTAATAATATTGGTCAAATAGACATCGACAGTCACAAAATAAATCCATTTTCTATAGATGATAAAACTTTCCTTGAAAACCTTTGTAAAAAATTAGGCTTATTGCTTTAATTTTAGAATTTAGTTAAATTTAGTTAAAATATTAAACCTTTTCTTAGTTGCACTGTCAATAGTGCAAATGAAAAATAATAAAGTTATGAAAAAGGTATTAATAGTAAGCGCTTTTGTTTTAGCTTCCGGTGTAGCATTTTCTCAAACAAGTAAAAATGTAGAAGATCCTATCAAAAGAGAAGAAAGAGCTAAAGATCTTAAAGATAAAATGGCAAAAGAACTTAATTTGTCAGAAAATCAGATTAAACAAATCAATGCAATTGACGATAAATATAAGTCTCAGGAAGAATCTCTCCATGCACAGGCAGAAGCTATTCATGAAAAAAGAAAAAAGCTGAGAGAGGATAAAAAAGCTGAAATTGATAAAATTTTTACCGAAGAACAAAGACTTAAATTAAAAGACATGAAGGATAAGTATCATGGTAAAAAGATGCATCATAGCGACAGCAGAAAAGGTAGCTCTAAAAGAAAATAGTCTAATTTATTACCTAATAAAAAATCCGGATATTCTCCGGATTTTTTATTGGTATATTTTTTCTTAAGCAAATTTTTGCATATCAATCAGGTTTTTATAGGTGCCGTTTTTCTCAAGTAATTCCTGATGTGTTCCTTGTTCTATAACTTTTCCTCTTTCCATTACAACGATTAGGTCAGCATTAATAATTGTTGATAAACGGTGAGCTATTACTAATGATGTACGGTTTGTCATAAGATTGTCTAAAGCTTCTTGTACTAAACGTTCACTCTGAGTGTCTAAAGCAGAAGTTGCTTCATCCAATATCATTACCGGAGGATTTTTCAGAATGGCTCTTGCTATGGCTATCCTTTGTTTTTGTCCTCCAGATAATTTAGCTCCACCTTCTCCAATGGAAGTGTCAAACCCTTCAGGCTGTCTTTCAATAAATTCTAATGCATTAGCCACTCTTGCAGCATTCATAACATCATCCATAGATGCATTAGGATTACTTAATTTTATGTTATTAGCTATTGTATCATGAAATAAAATAGATTCCTGAGTAACCATACCTAAAAGCTTTCGATAACTTTTAAGGTTCAAATCTCTTAAATCATGTCCATCAATCAATATTTTACCTCCAGAAACATCGTAAAAACGAGCTAATAAATTAGCTAAAGTAGTTTTTCCACCCCCACTCTGTCCTACAATGGCAACGGTTTTTCCGATAGGTATATTAATCGTAACATCTTGTAAAACCGGTTGTTTTTCTTCATATTGAAATTCAACATTTTGGAAAGTAATACCCTGTTTAATTTCTGTTAATTCTACCGGATTTTCAGGTTCATATATTTGAACGCTTGTTTCAAGAGTTTCAACCAATCTGTCAGTAGATGCACTACCTTTATGTAAATTAGTTAAAGAAGTAGAAAGGGTTTTTGCCGGTTCCAGTAATTGAAAAAACAAAGCTATATAAATAAGAAAAGAAGATAAATCCATTCCTTTTCCTTCAAGAATCAGTGTACCTCCATACCATGTAATAACAATCATTGCTACCGAACCTAAAAATTCTGATGAAGGTGATGCCAATTCATACTTTTTCATCATATTTATAGATAGTTTTCGTAAGTACAGCACGCTATTCATAAACCGCTGTCTCATGGATTCTTCAGCATTGAATATCTTAATTACCTTTCCTCCGTTTAATGTTTCATCAATGATAGATAAAACATTTCCTGATTCATTGAGTCCTCTACGAGCATCTTTTTTTAAGCTTTTACCTATGGATGAAATAATCCATGCCATAAATGGTAAAACCACCAACGCAATGATAGTCAATGATGGACTTATTATAAGTAAAGAGGCTAAAGTTATAAGAATAGAAAACGGAGTTCTAAATAGTTCCAAAATTGCATTTAAAATATTTCCTTCTACCTCTCCTACGTCTCCGGAAAGCCTAATCATAATATCTCCTTTTTTTCTCTCTGTAAAAAAAGAAACCGGTAAAGCCAGAATTTTATCAAACATAGCCAGACGGAGATCTTTTGAAACTCCACTACGTAATAGAACTATAAAATACTGGGCAATGTATCTGAAAACATTACGTAATAAAAATAAACAAACTACCGCTATACACAAATAGGTCAGAAACGTTTTAGCTCCTACCTGTTCTATATTATGTTGAAGATATAAATAAAATTCATATTTAAGCCGTGTAAACCATCCCGACCAACCGTCTGTTATTTGTTCCTGCACATGGGCAAGTGTTTCTTGTTGTTTTACACTTCCTCCCAAAAGCATGTCTAAAATAGGCATAATGGAAAGAACGGAAACTACAGAAAATAAAGAATATAAAATATTAAAAAAAACCCCTGAGAAAAAGTATTTCTTGTAGGGATAAGCAAATTGTTTAAGAATTTTTTTAAGTGAACTCATATGATGTAATAAGCTTACAAAGGTAATTAATTTTTTTTGTTAATTTAAAAACTAGCCTGTATACCTATATGCACTTTTGAATCTGAAAAGTTGACCGGTTCTGAATCATGTTTACCAACAGCATAATTAAGAGAAAATATACCAAAACGTGTTAAAAAATTAATTCCGATTCCGGTTCCTAATAAAAAAGGATGAGAATTTCTGTATTTATTTTCGGTCCAGGCTACATCGGCAAAAACTGTAAAAAACATTTCTTCAAAAGGAACATATCTATACTCTAAAGAAGCAGCCAGATAAGCATTTGCATATATAGATTGTTCATTAAAACCTCTTATGCTCTTTAGTCCTCCCAATCTATATAATTCATTAATTGTTAATGTATCAGATAATAATGTTGCAGCATCAACTCTGGATTTTATATAATGAGAAGATGAAAGTTTAAAGAGTTTTTCTATTTTAGCAGATAATTCATACTCAGTTAGATTGTTTTGGTTTTCCGGAATATTCCTAAAAATACTTCCTTTTATTGCATACAAATTTTTATTTCCCAGCAGGGAAAGATTACTTTTTTCCAAATATTGATAGGTTAATCCTAATCCTGACTTTGAAAAGTTGCTGTTATTGGTATCTGAATTTAAAACATATCTAGAATTTTCAAAACTTCCCTCTACTCCTATTCTTTGGTTATAAGAATATTGATAGTATAAGTGCTCTTTAAGTTTTATATTAGCAAATGTACTGTCTTGCTTGAAAATGTTTAGTTGAGTTTCCGTACCTAATTTTGTTTTAAATAAATAGGGTACATGAACCTGAAAATCAAAGTTCTGAGATTTTTCCGGCGTGGATAACCAGTTTAAATTTATGGTTTCAAATGAATTAAATATATTACCCAATGACAAACGTATCTGCCCGTTAAGCTTAAGTTTTCCGTTCTGATCGTTTCCAAAACCTAAAATTCCATCAAAAGAACTCGCTTTTTTCTTTTTTAAATATAAATATATAGCTGTCGAATCGGGTGTAAATAATACTTGAGGATTTTTATCTTCCAGAATAAAATTTGATGCTTTTAATTTATCCGATATTTCTTTAAGCCTTGAATCTTCATAAGGCTTACCTATAAAATCATATTCCAATTCTTTTTTTATTCCTTTCGGGAGATTTGTATACCCAGCAATAACAAAAGAATTAATTATTCTTTTATTGTTTAAATCAACAGAAACTGTAGCTTCAACCGGTAGCTTTGAAAAATTAAAATCTGTTGTAATCTGATTAAATGCATACCCTTTTTTAAGGTAGTAATAATGTATTATATTTACTAAAGAATCTACGTTTGAAGTAGAATAATCATGTTTTAAATGTACCGCCAACTGAGAAAGAGAATCAAGTTTTACAAGAACTTTTTTATAAAATACTCCTCTGGTAATATATATATTTACATCTTTCTCCCCTTGTTTTACTGAATCTATTTTCAAGGTATAAAACCCTTGATTTACAAGTGAATCAAGTACAGAATTAATTTTTTTAGGTTGTGCTGATATCTTGAACCATAACTGCTTTTCAGTATAAAAATTTAATTTTTTATTCTGTTCCTGAGCAGATACTAACACAACAGACAATAAAAAAACTATATGAAACAGATATTTAACATTCATATACAGTCTGTTAAAAGAAGAATAATTTAAGATATTAATTACAAATTTATAATTTATTATTAAGATTAATGCAAATACTCATTACTGTTGTTCTCAATATAAGTGATTGGAAATAATTACAAATATTTTAATGCTTAGAGTTTTGTTCAGATTAATTTTTTGAGTTTAAAAATTGTTTATTTACTTTCTTCCATTTTTCTGGATATTTATTTAAATAACTTTGGTGATATGATAACGGAAACAACATAGATGTTTTATCTTTACTTTTAAAATTAGTATAAATTCTCTCTGATTCATTTACAGGTATTCTTGGATCCCTGCCTCCATAAAGAAATAAAACAGGTATTTCGATTTTTTTTGCATATTCATCCGGATTCATTTCAAAAGCGTTAAAACCGTTAACTACTCCTCCCCAGAAGGTAACTAAATACGAAAGAGTCTTTCCTACATAAGGTATTTTCATTCGAACTTTAACAGCATCAATCATTTTACCGTACGGAGCTTCCAGAATAATACCTTTTACATTTAAATGATAATCATGCTGTGCTTTGATTATGGCTGCTGCACCCATTGAAAAACCTGCCAAAAATATATTTTCTTCATTAAGATCATTACGTGCATATTCATACGCTTGTCTGACATTTTCCGCTTCTTTATATCCAATGGTACACTGATTACCGGATGAATTACCGGCACCATTAAAATCGACTAACAAAACACTATATCCCAAATCTTCATAAACGTAGGCTCGATCCAGCATTGTTGATTTCTCTGCACGAAAACCGTGAAAAAGTAAGATAATGCCTTTAGATTTTTTTTCTGGTGATAATAGCCAGGCTTCTAAAAACTTGTCTTTTCCCAACTTAATTTTTTTTACTTCATAACTTTTTTCCGGTAAAATATCAGAACTGGGTTTAGGTATATCAATTCCCTTTATCAATGTTTTAAAATCCAACTTTAAATTACTTCCGGAAGTTTGTTTTTCAACAAAATGAGTAAGGCTATATGCTTGTAAAGCTAAAAAAACATTAATAATTAAAAACAGGGATAGTATTATTATAATAAAGAACTTTAACCATCTATTTTTTATCATGAATCCAAATATATATATTAATTAAATAAAAAAACTTTAAGCCGTTTTAAATTCAAACTATGTTATGAATTGTATTAATAATAATTTAACTCTAATATCTGTTAAAAATTATTAATTTCGTGTATTAAATTTAAGATATAATTTTATGGATCTTCAAGACCAGTTAAAAAAACTTTTTCCTGAGCATGAATTTCAGGAAGAAGAACAACAATCATCTGAAGAACATTCTTTGTTTTTACAGGACGAACCTATAGTGTGTAAATATGAAAAAAAGGGAAGAAACGGGAAACCTGTAACTATTCTTGAAAATTACAACGGTTCCGATGAAGATTTAAAAATGCTTGCAAAAGATATAAAATCGAAATTAGGTGTAGGCGGTTCTGTTAAAGATGATACGATTGTAATCCAGGGAAATTTCAGAGATAAAATAATGGAACTCTTAAAAGAGAAAGGTTTTTCTGTGAAGCGGGTCGGCGGTTAAACCGAATTCAGAAAAAATATAAATTTTAGTTCTTAATTCAAACCACATGCAAAATGACACAAAAATTAGCAAATTCAGAATTAATTCTTAATCCAGAAGGTAAAGTATATCATTGTAATTTAAAACCTGAAGAGCTTGCAGATACTATTATATTAGTCGGAGATCCGGATAGAGTTCCTAAAGTATCAAACTACTTCGACACCATTGAAGTTGCTTCTCAAAAACGTGAAATAGTTTCACATACCGGTACGTACAAAGGTAAAAGACTTACTGTAATTTCTACAGGAATGGGAACAGATAATATTGACATTGTTCTTAACGAACTTGATGCTTTAGCAAATATAGATTTTGAAAATAAAGAAATCAAATCAACTCCTACCCAGCTCACTTTCGTACGATTAGGAACCTCAGGATCTTTACAAGCAGATATACCTGTAGATAGTATAGTTGCTTCTGCTAAAGGTTTGGGGTTTGACGGGTTAATGAGCTTTTATAATCATACTGAGAGCTTTTATTCAGATCAAATGATTGAGGAATTTGTCAATCAGACTCAGTGGAATTCTAAAAGAGCACTACCTTACCTTGTAGATTGTTCCGAAGATTTGTTACATCATATAACAAAAGACTCATCCATTTATCAGGGAATTACAGCAACAGCGATAGGATTTTACGGACCTCAGGGAAGAATTTTGAGGTTGGATCTGGATGATCAGGCTATGAATGAAAAACTTGCAAATTTTCATTATCAACATCATAGAATCACAAATTTTGAAATGGAAACATCTGCCATATATGGCTTATCCAAGCTTATGGGGCATAAAGCTTTATCATTAAATACCATAATAGCCAATCGTGCTTCAGGTACATTCAGTACTGATCCGTACGCTGCTATAGATTCAATGATAACATTTGCCCTTGACAGACTTAGTAAATTTTAATCTTATCTTTATTTAATCAAATGAAATATATTAAAATAAAAGCTTTTAAATTGTTTTTTTTAATTGCTTTAACCGTAGGATATTCTTTTTCCTATGCTCAAACTGAAAGGCCTAAATTAATTATTGGTATTGTCGTTGATCAAATGCGAATGGAATACCTTTACAGGTACGATCCTTATTTTTCAAACAAAGGTTTTAAACGATTGATAAAGGATGGATTTCTTTATTCAAATATGCATTATAATTATGTACCTACACACACTGCACCTGGACATGCATCTATATATACAGGTACCACACCTGTAAATCATGGAATTATGGGAAACAGCTGGTATAACCGGGAACGTAAAAAGAAAATGTATTGCACTGAAGATGATACAGTAAGTCCTTTAGGAACACCGGCTCAGGAAAGTGAAGGTAAAATGTCTCCTAAAAATTTACAGTCTACAACCATTACAGATGAATTAAAATTGTCAACAAATTTCAGAGGCAAAGTTTTTGGAGTAAGTATGAAAGACCGGGGGGCTATTTTACCTGCCGGTCATTTTGCCGATCGTGCGTACTGGCTTTCGGATAATGGAAACTTTATCTCAAGTACATTTTACGGTAAAGATTTTCCTGCTTGGGTAAATACGTATAATCTGGAGAAAAAGTATATGAAATATATTAATGAAGGATGGAACCTTTTTAGAGATAAATCTCTATATAAAGAGAGCCTTTCAGATAATAATTCGTATGAAATGATGTCATTTACGGCAGATCAAAAAGCTGTATTTCCATATAATTTAAAAGAAGCTTACGATAAACAAGGTGCAAAAGTTTTAAAATCCACTCCTTTTACAAGTGATATGATCGTTGATTTTGCTAAAGAATTAATTGTCAGAGAAGATTTGGGTAAAGATGCTGATACTGATTTTTTAGCTTTAAGCTTTTCTGCCACTGATGTGATTTCTCACATGACTTCGCCAAGATCTATGGAAACTCAGGATACTTATATGAGATTAGATGAAAATATTGCTGATTTACTCTCATTTTTAGATGCCAAAATAGGCAAAAACAATTACTTATTGTTTTTGACAGCCGATCATTCCGGTGCTGAAAACCCTCTTTACTTAAATGATAATGGATATGAAGTTGCTTCTATTGATTACAAAGAAGTAACAAAAAAACTTAAAGATTTTTCTGTACAGACTTTCGGAAAAGATTTTATTGAAACTTATTCTACACAAAACATATATTTGAACGAAGATGCTATTACATCATCAGGTAAAAACCCAAATGAAATTATTGAAAAATTAGTCTCTTATGTAGAAAGTTTTCCTTGGGTTAAACGAGTGTATACTGAAGCTCAAATTTTATCTGCTAATCCTACTGATGAGCATGCTTCAATGATTTTCAGAGGATATGATAAAACTCAAAACGGGCAATTATATGTTCTTTTAAAGCCTGCATATATGGAATATATGAAGGAAGGAACTACCCATGGTGCAAGCTATACTTACGATACGCATGTACCTGCTCTATTTTACGGCTGGAAAATTCATCATGGAATAAGTCATAAAAAACAAGTGATTACCGAAATAGCCCCTACTTTGTCTCAAAAAGTACAGATTACATTTCCTAATTCAACTTCTGCTCAGGTCCTTAATGAAATTTTAGAATAATTTTTAAAAATTAGAGTTGAAAGACCTTGGCTATTGAACTATTAACTTCAAACTCTGAGGTCTTTCAAAATTATCACCTGTAATTTGAACCATATATATTCCTGATTCAAGCTCTGAAATTTCCATTTCAGATTTATTATTCACTTTTTTTATCAACTTACCTTCTTGGTTATATAAAAATATTTTTTTTATTTTATCAGGATTTGTACACAGGATGCTAAATCTGGAAGTTGCTGGATTGGGCGAAATTTGGTAGTCTGTTTTCTTATGAGTAGTTTCATCAACAGCCAGCAATGGATTGATTATATTCATGGTTAACAAAGCCCAACCTGCATCTCCGATATAACAAGGAGGACTGGGGTATAAACCGTTGTATTCTCTGAGAAGCAAATTAAGTTGCCTATTGGCTTTATTCAAATTTTCATTTTTAGAAAATATATAACCTACAAAAGCATTAAAATATTGATTTTTTTTTCGGAGTGCCAGTCTGGAAATTTATGTTCAACCATTTTTCTTGAGTATTCTGAGCGCAAATCACTGAATTGATCCACTTCAAATAACTGTGGCCATAGCGTAGGTACTATTCCTCCCTTATTTCCATACCAAATATCGGGATTCGAATTTATATTCAGTTCCCATTTATATAAATCTGTTGTATAATCATATAATAAATTTTGAATTGCAACCTTACAATTTTCAGCTTTATTTTGATAATATTCTGCTAAAACCTGGTCATTATAAATTTCATTTTCTATTTTAGATAAATACAAAAAACCTTTATAAACTTCACAATTGTCCATCGTATAATAAGCAGAATAATCTTTTTTGGCAATAGTCAAATTATTTTCTTTCAAAAGATTATTTATAACATAGTGTGCAGAAAGTTCTAATTTCTTTTTAACATCAACAGTAAAAAGTGTTAAGTCTTTGGAATGTTTATAATACTCATAAGTAACAACCCAGAAAAGTGCTAAGGCACTGTCTTCGGCATCTATATCATTGCAGAAATATTTTAAATTTTTATTGATACAAGTAGTACCTTCTCCTGAAAGGGTATAATAATGATTTAAGATATTACCTCTAGAATCTAAATGCTTGATAAACCAATCTATCCATAGTTTCACAAAATTAAACTTTTCAGAATGTTTACTATTTAAAATACCTAAACAAGCAATATGGCTGAAATAAGGATAAACAGAAAAATACGCATTCCCTGATAGGGAATCTTCTATTACCGGATAGTCACTTGTTTTTATCGCACCATACGAAGTTAATTCACGATTAGTATATTGCTGACGAAAAATATACCCGGCTAACCTATCTCTATCCTCCTCTGTAAAGTTTTGACTATATGCTGAATTATGGATTTGAAAGACAAGTAAACAAATTATAAAATATTTTTCCATAAACTATTGATTAAACAAAATTGTTTATCTCAAATATAATTGTTTAGGAAAAACTATTTCATTAAAATTTACTTTTTATTGACCATATAATAACTAATATATAATATTATAACCCAGACAGGTATTAATTCCACGGATAATTCCATGCCTGTCATCCACATAATCGGTAAAATAGCTGCAAGAAAAATCAAACAGATATAATTTCCTACAGGATACCAGAAAGCTGGAAATTTAGTTTGAACTATCCCCTGTTTTATTTTATTTTTTTTGAAGTATAAATGGGTTAGGCTTATCATTATCCAATTAATAATCAGTGCAGAAACAACTAAAGACATAAGATAACTAAGAGCTTTTTCCGGAATTAATTTATTAATAACAACACAGATTGCAGCAAATAGTGCCGACACTAGTATTGCCATAATAGGAACATGGTTTTTGTTTAAACGAATTAAAAACTTAGGTGCGTTTCCTTGTACTGCAAGGCCATAAAGCATCCGACTATTACTATAAACACTACTATTATATACGGATAAAGCTGCTGTTAACACTACTAAATTCAAGACATTTGCAACAATACTGGTGAAATAAAAAGTGGTACCTAATATAGTGAACTGAAACCCTTTTAGTGAGCTGAATATAGTTACAAAAGGACTGCTCCCCGGGGTTATATCTCGCCAGGGAGATAAGGAAAACAAAATAATTAAAGCTCCAACATAAAAAATTAAAATTCTATAGATTACCTGATTAGTTGCTTTCGGAATGGTTTTTTCAGGATTTTCAGCTTCTGCAGCAGTAATGCCTATAAGTTCTAATCCGCCAAAAGAGAACATAATAAAAGCCATAGCTGCTAATAAGCCCTGATATTTACCTTCTGCATCTAATGAAAATATTCCTTTTGGAAAAAAACCACCGTCATTCCATAAATTAGAAATACTGGCTTGTGGACCTGCACTTCCGCTTATTAAAAGATACGCTCCAAATGCAATCATTGCTACAATGGCAAAAACTTTTATAATTGAAAACCAGAATTCAGCTTCTCCATAAATTTTAACGTTCGCAAGATTCAATAAATTAATAACAACAAAGAAAAAAAGACTGGATAACCACAAAGGTATTTCAGGCCACCAAAACTGTACATAAACACCTATAGCAGTTAATTCTGACATGCTGACCAATATATAGAGTATCCAGTAATTCCATCCGGAAGCAAAACCGGCAAAATTACCCCAGTATTTATATGCAAAATGGCTAAAACTACCGGATACGGGTTCTTCAACGACCATTTCCCCTAATTGTCTCATAATCATAAATGCTATAAAACCTGCAATGGAATAACCTATAATAACAGAAGGACCAGCCAAAACAGCTGCCGGACCAATTCCTAAAAATAATCCTGTACCTATAGCTCCGCCCAAGGCAATTAACTGAATATGACGATTAGAAAGGCCTCTTTTTAATCCTTTTTGTTCTTTAGACTCTTTATTTTTCAAGATCTTTGTTATTTTAAATTGACAGCTTCGCAAATATAACTGAAATGAGCTTAAATAAAAAAGAAAACCGTTCATATTATCCTGTTTAATATATTTTTATTTAAATCTTTAGAATCAAAACATTTCTGTTTAAATTTGCAACTTGTTTTAAACAATTTACCTGATATATTACTCATGTACAAAGAATTTTCTCTTTCTGAAAAAAAACGGATTCGTTCCGGAGTTTTTGCTTTTTATTTTGCACAAGGTATATGTTTTGCCAGCTGGGCAAGCAGGATACCAGATATTAAAAATTACATGAACATGGATGATGCTTCATGGGGAAATATTCTTTTAATGCTTCCTATCGGGCAAATTTTAGGTATGGCTCTTTCGGGATTTCTTATTTCTAAATTAGGAAGTAGAAAGGTCTTATTAATTGCCCTGCCTTGTTATAGTTTATGTCTAATAGCTATCGGATTGTCTCCTAGCCCTTTATTACTAGTAACCAGCCTTATTTTATTTGGTTTTTTTGGTAATTTTTGCAATATATCAGTAAATACGCAAGGAATTATAGTTGAAAATATTTATAATAAATCCATTATGTCTTCTTTTCACGGAGGTTGGAGCGTAGCCGGTTTTGTAGGATCTTTATTTGGTTTATTACTTGTTAATCTGGGGCTTGAACCTTATCAGCATTTTATACTGATTCTTTTTATCGTAGTTATATTTATGGTTATAAATTATAAATATTTACAGCCTGACATGAAACCCCGAGAGGTTAAAATTTCTGTAGATTCTCCGGTTGAAAAAAAGAAAAATAAACCGGAAAATTTTTTATTTTTCCTGGGTATAACAGCTTTCTGTGGAATGGCTTCAGAAGGAGCCATGTTTGATTGGAGTAGTATTTACTTTGAAAAAATAGTTAAAGCACCTGAAAATATAGCTCCTTTAGGTTTTGCTGCTTTCATGGTTATGATGGCTTCTGGTAGATTTTTCGCTGATGCTGCCACCCGTAAATGGGGAAGGTTAAGAATTGTACAAATTTCCGGAATCTTAATTTCCTTCGGGTTATTTTTAGCTGTAATATTTCCTCACATTATCGTCACTACTATTGCTTTTATGATTATAGGATTAGGGGTTTCAAGTATCATCCCTGTAATATACAGTCTGGCCGGACAAAAAACTAAAATTCCTACAGGCATGGCACTTACTATTGTTTCCAGTATAGGATTTATCGGTTTTTTATTAGGCCCTCCTATCATTGGTTATATTTCTCATGCAAGTAATTTAAGATACTCTTATGCTTTAATAGGAATATTTGGAATTTGTATTTTTGTATTATCATCCAAATTAAAAATATTTAAAGAAAAAGATTAAATTTATTTCTTTTTTAATTTATCAAGAGTTAGTGCAAGATAATATCTGACATTTAAACCCGTAAGAAGTAGTATATAAAGATAATAAGGTCTTGAATAATATTTTTTGATAAATATTTTCATGGCTCCAAAAAATCTTTGATAATATTGTTTATTTTTGACTGTTGATTTTCCTTTGTAATGAACAACTGTAGATTTCCCATAGTAGTAATTTTGATATCCTAATCTTAAAATTGTATAGCTAAGATCAATATCTTCTCCATACATAAAATAGGATTCATCAAATCCTCCCGCTTCTTCATAAACTTTTCCGGAAACCCAAAAAAAAGCTCCTGTAAGAATTTCAATTTTCCCGATTTCATATTCACTTATACTAACATTGTAATATCCTTTAGACTGTATATTTTTGGAAAAAAATTTCAAGTACGAAAAAAGCTTACTGAATGTATTACTAGGGTTAGGTATGTTTCTTTTAGATTCTAAGCGATAATTTCCATGTTCATCAGTCATACGAACACCTATAGCTCCCAAATTCTGTTGGTTTTCTGAAAAAACATATAGTTCTTCAAGTGCTGTTTGTGATACTATGACATCGGGATTAACAAAAAGTATATATTTTCCTGAAGACTTTTGAAAAGCTATGTTGTTAGCTTTTGAAAAACCTAAATTTTCAGAATTTTGAATCCATGTAATTTGAGGGAAATCTGAAATTATAAATTCATAACTCCCGTCAGACGAATCATTATCTATTACTATAATTTCAACATTTAAATTTCTGGAAGCATCATTAACACTTTCCAAACAACTTTTTAAATAAAATTTCGAGTTATAATTAACTATAATAACAGAAAGTTGTATCATTTATTTTAGCCCCTGCTGATAAGGAATCCTGTTTTGTATGGACCGTATTAATGTTAATTCATCTGTATATTCAAGTTCATCGCCAACCCCGATTCCCCTAGCTATTGTCGTGAATTTTGCGCTCGTTTCTCCAAGCATTTTATATAAATAAAACATCGTAGTATCTCCTTCAATAGTTGCGCTTAATGCAAATATAATTTCCTGAGTATTTTCTTCTTTTACACGAGTAACTAATGGTGTAATACATAAATCCGATGCACTAATACCTTCCATGGGAGATATTCTTCCTCCCAAAACATGATATTTACCACTAAATTGTTGGGTACTTTCAATAGCCATAACATCTCTAACATCTTCTACTACGCAAATAATATTTCCATCACGGTATGGATTTGCACAAATAGAACAGATTTCAGTATCAGATAAATTATTACATTCTTTGCAATGTTTTATATCATGTACTAAATGCCCCAATGCCTGTATAAGATTATCAGTCTGAATTTCTGGTACATCTAGAAGGTGTAAAGCTAAACGTAAAGCCGTTCGTTTTCCTATACCCGGAAGCTGTGAAATTTCTTCCACAGCTTTTTCTAAAATTTTACTGGAAAAATTCATTTCCTGAATTATTTTTCACCAACAACTTTTTAATGTCCTATGGATGTTAAATATTTTTCTGCATCCAAAGCTGCCATACAACCTGAACCCGCAGCAGTAATTGCTTGCCTGTAACGTTTGTCTGCAACATCTCCGGCAGCAAAAACTCCAGCTATATTTGTTTCTGTAGTAAAAGGTTTTACTGTAAGATATCCGGTTTCATCCATATCTAATTTCCCTTTGAATATATCTGTATTAGGTGAGTGTCCAATAGCGATAAACAGACCGTCAACGTCAAGAATTTTTTCTTCTTGGGTTAGATTATCAATGACTACAGCCTGAGAAACCAAATTATTTTCGCCTTTAAGATTAGTTACTTCATGATTATACATCAATACTATGTTGGAGGTAGCTTCTACTCTTTCCTGCATTATTTTAGAGGCTTTGAGATAATCTTTACGAACAACCATATAAACAGTTTTGCATATCTTAGCCAGATAAGTAGCCTCTTCAGCAGCCGTATCTCCTCCACCTACAACAACAACGTTTCTACCTCTGTAAAAAAAGCCATCGCAAGTAGCGCATGCTGATACTCCTCCTCCACGATATGTATCTTCAAATTCTTTTCCCAAATACTTTGCACTTGCACCGGTAGAAATAATAATCGTACGTGTCTGGTATTCATTACCGGAAGAAGTTTTTATTGTGTGAAATTCTTTTGAATTACTACCAAAAACAACTTCTGTGACTTTGTCTACGATAACTTTTGTACCAAATTTTTCCGCCTGATTTTGTAATTGTATCATCATTTCTGGACCGGTTATTCCTTCAGGATAACCCGGAAAGTTTTCAACTTCAGTAGTAGTAGTTAACTGCCCACCCAGTTCCATTCCTGAAATTAAAACAGGGTTCATTTCTGCACGTGCGGCATAAATTGCAGCAGTAAATCCCGCAGGACCAGAACCGATAATAACAGTTTGTAAAATATTTATATTTTCTGACATTATTTATGTATTAATGAATACTGCTAAATTACAAAATTAATAATTGAGTTGTCTTGTTGTAATATTTAATTTTCAGATACTGTTATTATCAATATCTTTCAACAGACTATTTAATTTTTATTTTTTTTATAACCATTTTAATTTCAGTTATTAAGGAAATAAAAAAGGTTTCTTTTTTTTAATTTTATAATAGGAACTTAAAAAATAGATTAATTCTTTTCTTGATTCTCTTATACATTCATTTATCATATCATAATCTGTTGGAAAAGCTACTGGTGTTTTTTTTATCAGATCTAATTCCCTACGATTAAGAGCTCTCTCATCACCTTCAAATTCAGCAAATACAGATTCAAAAATAAATTTAGAAGTTATAGATGATTCACGCCTAACATATCCATATAAATCATAAATTTCAATATTTCCATTTGGATCATAAACTTCAATAGTTGCATCTAATTTAGCATCTTTTGTCCTTTTAAATTCAGTAACTGTAGCTCTTACTATAACATGCTTATCTACTTTTTTAGTATTCCCTAAAGAATCTTTTATAACATTACCCCTTCCATCTTTTTCATATTCCCAGCCATCAACAATATCTTTATCAAAGTTTTTTGATTTTTTTGTAAAATCATCTTTTCCAATATATAAACGATTCAAAACTACCCTTATCTCATGATCCATATTATTAGGTTTACTGGTAGAAATACGCATCCAGAAACTATTTACTTCATTATTTAAGTTATATAAAAGATTATCTTTAAAGTTTTCAGGCAGTGGATGACCTGTTTGATTTACCGCAGTTACATACATCCTTTCAATGCCATTTTTGTAAGCCTCTTCTAATTTAATATTTACATCTCTGTAATTATAATCTACTTCCTGTACTTCTTTTAGTAGATTATATGCTGATCTGGCATTACTTTTTTTCTTAGTTGTCAAATATTTAAGCGCAGACGTATAGTAGTCGTTTAAAAAATCTTCTTTTGCTTGTTCAAGTTCTAATAAATAGTTTTTTACTGAAAATTTTAATTCTTTATTGTTTTTATATAAAGGTAAATAAGGTTTAATAAGGTTTTCTCTATCATATAAAGTCTTGACCAAATAATATATATCTTTATAATTTGGATCTGATTTTGTTCTCATATTTTGTAAACGGAATTCATCTTGTCTATTTGCTAACATATATGAATTTTGTAATAACTCTAATTGCTTGACTTTCTTTCTCTGACTTGAATTTTTAGAAAAAAGTTTTATAGAGGTTTCAAAGGCTTCTGCATAATTACCTTTAACCATTTTATTGCTTGCAGATTTATATGCACTGCAATTGTATAGTATTGATAGCAATAATGAAAAAATGGAAAATTGAATTAATTTTTTCATAGTAAATGTTTTTAAAATTTTCATAGTAATATGTTAGTTTTGTTGCTTAGGTTGTAACTTTACAGTAAAATTTAATGTAAATTTAGTTATGAATAAATTAAATATAACGCTTTTTTTATACTTATTATTATTAATACCTTGCAATTCGTCATCTCAAGCGTTTAGAAAAATCAATGGTTTTTCTAAAGCTGTTAACGAACGTTTAGAAATTTTCCTGAATTCTACAATTACAAAAACTGATCGAAAAGTTGCTGTTTTTGATTGTGATGGAACCCTTTTGGGTCAAGCTCCTTTTTATCTTTCCGAAGAAGCTATTTACAGCTATGCTAAAGCCAATTTTTATAAAAAGGAAGATGAACTTTCCAAAGTAAAAATGAATTATGTTTACGAGCTATTGCATCCTAAAGAAGAATACGATTATTTACAAAACAGTCTGAATTTTCTGGCAGGTTTATCACCTAAAGAAATAGAGCAGATAGGACTACATACATATCATGAAAAATTTCATGGAAAATTTTATCCTGAAATGAAACAACTTTTAGAAAATTTAAAAGAATATGGATTTGAAATCTGGATAATTACTGCTTCAACTGAAGTTTTATATCAAGGATTTATTAATCAGGAATTAGGAATTCCAAAAGAAAGGATAATTGGAATGAAATCTGTTATAACTGCTGATAATATTGTTTCCAATCAACTAATGATACCATACCCTCAAGACAACGGTAAAGCAGAAGCCATTAATACCTATATTAAAACTCAGCCGTTATTAGTTGCAGGTAATAGCCGTGGTGACATGGAAATGATGAATTTGGCTTCAAAAATAAAAATTATAGTTAATCCAGATAACACATATATTGAAAATGGAATACATTCAGGAGCTATGAAAGGTTATACTGTTAAAGAGTATTGGAATCAAGATCCTGATTGCTTAGAAGTATATTGTAATGATGTTAACGATCATAAAATCTCTTATGCAAGTGAAGAATTTGGTGTTACACCGAACCAGGAACATAAAAAAAATAAATAATTTTTTGTTGACTTTTAAATAATTCCTAATTCATTTCCGGTTTCTTTAATAGCATTAATAGCTTTGTCCAGATTATCAAGAGAATGTGCAGATGAAATTTTAAGTCTTACCCTGGCTTTTCCTGTAGGTACTACCGGGTAAAAAAAACTTGTACTCCATACTCCCCTGTTAAGAAGATTATCAGCAAAATCCTGAGCTAGCTTTGCATCATATAACATTACAGGAATAATAGATGATTCACTTTCCAAAGTATCAAAACCTAAATCTGTAATTTTTTTTCTAAAGTACTTGATATTATTTGAAAGATTAATCGAGAGATCTTGATTTTGAATTAAGATATTAATAATTTTATCTTGAGCGTCTATTACTGGAAAGGAAAAACTATTTAACGTTTTTTGTGATTTATAACGATGTTTTATCTGGTCAATAATATCTTTCTTTCCGGATACAAAATGTCCCAGATTTTTTCCTGAAATATTCCCCAAAGATGATACAATTAAATCTGCTTGATTTTTAATTTGATAGTATTCATAAGTTCCTCTTCCGGTTGTACCTAAAACTCCCGTTGCATGTGAATCATTCAGCAAAATTACAGCTCCAGATTTTTCTGCCACATAACATATATTCTTTAAATCAGCAATAGTTCCATCTAAACTAAAAACTCCATCTGTTACTATAAAAATGTTTTTATAATCAGATAGTTTAGCTTTTTTTAATTGATGATTCAAATCATTTATATCATTATTTTTATAGGAAAAAAAAATTGAATTTCCTGATTTAATACAATCAATTAAAGTATAATGACATTGTTCATCATAAAAAATTATATCCTTTTCAGTAAATAAAGAATCAAATATCCCCCCATAAGCATCCTGAAATGTAGTGAATAATAAAGTACTTTCCTGATTAAGAAATTTAGATATTTTTATTTCAAGTTGTTTAGTTAATGATCTTATTTCATTCATAAAAGGTGTTGTTGATAATCTATACCTTTTAGCAGAATAAAAAGTATCAAAAGTATCACTGGATTGATAAGTGTAATCTAGCCCCAGATAATTAGAAGAACAAAAATTTAAAATTGTTTTTCCATTAATGATATTTTCAAAACTTTTAGAGGAACAAACATTTTTTTCTTTTTGGGATGTTTTCTTTTTATTAATCAATTCTAATTCTGAAGCTGAATAAGACTGGTTATCTTCTGAATACATATAACAACGTTTTTCTAAGGTTTCTCTAACAAATATAATAATATTCTAACAACGATTTTATTAATTAATATTATATTAACACTGGTCTTTAAAACAGGGTTCTTGGATTCTATAATTTATTCATTATTAATGAGTACATTTGTAATTAAGTGACTTAACACTAGATAACATGAAAAAAACAATACTTATTACAGGAGCAAATGGAGGGGTTGCTCAACATTTATCTTCTCTACTTAAAGAAAATTATAATCTTCGTTATTTAACACGTAACAAAAAAAAAGAAAACGAATTTGAATGGGATCTTGTCAATAAAAAATTAGATATCCGGGCATTGCAAGGGGTTAATCATATCATACATTTAGCCGGTGCAGGTATCGCAGATAAACGATGGTCTCAGGAACGAAAAAAAGTTATACTATCTAGCCGAATTGAGTCAGCTCAATTATTATTAGAATCTTTAAAGAAACATTCTTTGCATATTGATTCTTTCATTTCTGCGTCTGCTGTGGGTTACTACGGAATGAAAACATCTGATAAAATATATAATGAAATGGATAAGCCGGGTGATGATTTTTTAAGTGATGTGTGTATACAATGGGAACAGGCGGCTGATAACTTTCTTTTAGAAAATGTTGCGGATAGAGTAGCTAAAGTTCGTTTGGGTGTTGTATTGTCAGATAGTCCCAAGGGGGTTATGGAAATAATAAAAAAAACTATAAAATATTATGTAGGAGCTAATTTGGGCTCTGGTAAGCAATATATGCCTTGGATTCATATTGATGATTTATGCAATATATTTAAAGAAGCGGTAATCAATACTGAAATTTCAGGCACATATAATGCTGTTGCTCCTGAACCAACTACAAACAAAGGATTTACTCATTTATTGGCAGATATGATGGACAAACCTTTAATTATGCCTAATATACCTGGGTTTTTAATAAAATTAGCATTGGGTGAATCTGCTGGGATGATTTTAGAAGGTAGCAGGGTGTCATGCGATAAGTTATTGCAAAGTGGTTATAAGTTTAAATATCCACAGCTCAGAGAGGCTTTACAATCTTTATTATAAAGTTAAATTCTTTAGAAATATTTTAGAATGTATGCACAGTAAAATATTTATTTGAAAATAAATACGTACTCTAAAAACTATTTAATTTAAATCAGACACTAAATAAATTTAATATATATTAAGAAAAATAATTTTGAAAATAAAATTTTTATTGTAAAAAAACACTAATATAACTATAAAAACACTATAATATTACGCTTAAAGCAATATTTATTATTCATTAAATTTACAAATTATCCTTTATTCTAATATATTTATTAAAATTTACACTAAATTATTAATAACGCTATGTTTTATGTATTAAAGTTAAGTATTTGTAACAGTGATAAATTATTATTCATTTTATTATTTTAGATAAAATAAAATTACTATTTTTGAGCAGGTATAAAATTATAGACAGATTATGCTAGTCCAAAAAAAACCAATCTTATAGTATACTATACAAGATTGGTTTTTTATTTAAATATTTTGTTTTAACAATTCTTCTTTTAAATTCCTACATTTTATTTTTAGGATACTGTATGTAAAAATTAGAGGCAGTCTTTAATATATATTCTTCATTAGATGCTGTATCATCAATATAAGATTCCTCCACAGGCTTATCATCATTACCATATAAATCTTTGTAAATATTTGCCCGGATATAATGAAAATACCTGCCGTCTTTGACAATTAAAGAAAGTGCAGTTAATATATCTTTATCTTTAGAATCCTTATATTTATAAAAATCAATAAGAAAAGGAATAGCTTCAATTGCTTTTACTTTAACTAAAGCTTTTTTGTAATTCAAGCCTATAAATTTATCCTTTAAACATGATTCTTTAATAAGCGCTATAACTTCTTTTTTATTACTTGTTAAAAAGGAGATTTGTCTGTCGCTCCATTTTTTATTAGATTTAAAATCGGGCAAATAACCAAATATTTTATTTTCTTCATCAGAAATTGCAGGAATATTCAAGTTATTTTTGCTAACGGATTCAGGATATAGCATGGTATAAGTAAACTTTTCTTTTACAGAAAGTTTTTCAAAATCTTTGTCTGATAATTTAGAAATATCATTTTTAGTATCCTGATTGAGTGATTCCGAAGATTGTTTAAGTTTAGATATCAGCTTTTCAACTTTAGATAAAGCATAGGATGGAACAGCTTCTTTTAAACGGGAATCTTGATATTTTGTTATATTAATATCTTCCTGAGCACTTGCAAAATTGACAGCCCATAAAATACAAAAGAGTAAAATTGTTTTTTTCATAATTAGATTAACTTCATAAAATTTGTATACTTATGCATAAAAATAAAAAAAGAAATAATAATAAACATTCAAATTGTGAAAAATATTCTTTTTTATATAAATAAAGTTATAAATTAAACTTTATTTTAAAACAAATATATAACAATATCTAATCCAATATATATTTTAAAATAAATTAAGCGATAGTTATTAAGAAACTTTAAATCTTATAATAAAAATTTATACTTATTTTAAGATACAAACAGGGATCCATGGTTAAACATAAATCCCTGTAGATATACTAAATTATGTATTTTAAAAAATATTTGTCCTGATTATATTTTGAGAACGTTCCGGACCAACGGATACTAAGTATACATCAATACCCAAATAATCTTCAATAAAATGCAGATACTCCTGAGCGACCTGAGGCAATTCTTCGAAAGTTTTCACATTTGAAATATCTTCTTTCCAACCCGGTAATTCTTTATATACAGCCTGGTAACCTTCCAACTTCTCTGTTGTTGCAGGAAATGAATCTATAAGTTTGCCCTCAGAAGTTTCATAAGCAGTGCAAACTTTAATGGTTTCAAAACCGCTTAAAACATCTAATTTTGTAATTACCAAATGAGTTATTCCGTTGATCATACAAGAGTATCGTAAAGCGACCAAATCCAGCCAACCGCAACGTCTTGGCCTTCCTGTAGAAGCACCAAACTCATGTCCTATCGTTCTTATATGCTCACCTGTTTCATCTTCAAGCTCGGTAGGAAAAGGTCCGTTTCCTACACGTGTGCAATATGCTTTTGATACCCCGATAAGATTTTGAAGGCTTGTGGGAGGAACTCCTGCTCCTACAGATACTCCTCCGGTAGTTGGTGAAGATGAAGTAACATAAGGATATGTTCCGAAATCAACATCCAGCATTAAGGCCTGTGCTCCTTCAAAAAGTATATTACTATCTTGTTGAATGGCATAATTTAATTCAAATTCACTTTCAATTATACGGTTTTTTAATCTCTGACCGTATTCGTAGTACTTTTGAAAAATGTCATCAAAATATAACGGTTCTTTATTGAAAAGCTTTTCGAATAAAGCATTTTTAACCAATAAATTTTCCTCAATTTTAGCTTTAAGAATTTCAGGATTTAATAAATCAATGGCTCGAATTCCCACCCGGGCCACCTTATCCTCATAACAAGGCCCAATGCCTCGTTTAGTTGTTCCTATCTGACTTTTACCGGCAAACTCTTCCCTGTAAGTATCAAGCAGAATATGGTATGGCATGATAATGTGTGCACGACTGCTAATGTAAACATGATCGGTTGCTAATCCTCTTTTTTCAATCTGATCGATTTCATTAAAAAATGCTTCCGGATTAACAACAACTCCATTTCCTATAATACATTTACCTTTGCACTGAAGAACTCCGGACGGAAGAAGATGCAGTACAAATTTATCTTCGCCTACATATACTGTATGACCGGCATTATTTCCTCCTTGATATCGTACTACATAGTCAGATTTTTCCGCTAAAACATCTGTTATTTTTCCTTTTCCTTCGTCGCCCCATTGCAAGCCGACAACAACATACGTTGACATATTTTTTGTTAAATTTTAGTTATTAAATAGTTTCAGGAAAGAAACACAGAGTAGATTCTTTCCTTACAAAATTAAAAGAATTATTGAAATAAATTCATTTTTCATAATAAAAATCAATTGTTTTTTATCAACAAAAAATTCTTTACCTGTTAAAAACTTTCATCTTTTCAAAATTATCTCAAAGAGCATACTCGATTATTTTAAAACTCTTTTAAATCTCTTATTGTGAATTTCCATTCCGGTGTCTTTACTATTTCGTCATCTAAATTTAATTCATACCAAGGCGATAAATCCAAATTATTTAAATTTTTAACTATATGTATACTTTGTGCAGGCATGTAGCTTTGTGCCAGCATATAAACTTTTTTATTGTTTTTAGGATTAACTGCCATATCTACGATAATCATAGCATGTCCCGGTGATCCACCTTTTATAAATACATCTCCTATTTTCATATCTCCGTATCTTTTTATTTTCATTTCTGAAGATAATGAATATGTACCTGCGTAAATATATGTATAAAATAAATATTTTTTAAAATTTGAATAGCTATAATCCGGATTCTCTTTCCTTACCCATTTAAATTGATTTCTTACAAATTGTACTCTGAAACCCTCTGCCCATTTCTTAAATTCTATATTAAAATCTTTATTAAAACTAAAATGAATGTCAGAAAATCTTTTTTCACCATATAAGTATTCTGCACGTAATCTTATGACAGCATCAGCACATTGTTGTAAATTCTGGTCACCAATATCTATATTTAAAATCGCTGCATGTATATTCTTAGGTTTTAATCTGCCATCGTAATAATATACTTTTGCTGTGTCGGGCAATAATGGAAAATTACGTAAATAATGTTCAAACGAATTATCCTGTACCAAAGTTCTTACATATCCTGAAGGTACTTCAAAGCGACTCTGTATTGTATTTCCTTTGGCTATTACAAATGATTTTTCATTTTTTAAATTAATAAAGTTAATGCTATCATTGCTCTTGGAAACTTTATTTCTTGAACATCCAGTTAATAACATAAAAAAAAGCAAAAGGACAAAAAATACTTGATTTACCATGTATAACATTTATTTGTAAAACGATTATAAAAAAGATATAGTATATAAAATAATAAAGCCTGATTACTTAATCAGGCTTTATATTTATAAATTTTAATGTCTTGCCGGTATATTTTTTAAAATTTCAAGTAAATAGATCCAGTATTTCTGAACTGATGAAATGCTGACTTTTTCTTTAGGAGAATGAGCTCCTTTAATCGTAGGACCAAAAGATATCATCTCCATTTCAGGGTATTTTTCACCAATAATTCCACATTCCAGTCCTGCATGACAAGCCATAACCATTGGTTTTTCTAAATTTTGATCTTGATATATTTTTATTGCAGTTTTAAGAATTTCTGAGTCAGGATTAGGTTTCCATCCAGGATATGAACCTGAAAATTCAACATTCATTCCTGCAAGACTCAAAACAGATTTTAAGGAATCAGCTAGCCATAATTTACTACTTTCTACGGAAGATCGGGTTAAACACAAAATTTTAGCTTTTCCATCGATAAGTTCAACTCTGGCTATATTATTAGATGCTTCAACCAAATCTGCTATTTCAGGACTCATTCTAAAAACACCATTATGCAATGCAGTCAGAGCTGAAACAAATGTAAAAGTATCCTCCTTAGTTAACGTTTGATTTTGTGAATCCTCCCAGCTTAATAAAATTTCTAAATTTTCTTCAATATTTTTGAATTCCTCTACTATATCTTTTCTTAACCGATCAAAAATACTTTCGATGGTATTCTTTTTTTCATTAGATATCACAAACTTAACTGTTGCTTCGCGAGGGATTGCATTTCTTAATCCTCCCCCATCGAAAGATTCAACTTTAATACCTGAATCAAGAAATGCATAAAGAAAACGGCTGACCAATTTGTTAGAATTTCCTAATCCCTTGTGAATATCCATTCCAGAATGTCCTCCGTGCAATCCTATAATTTCTAATTTTGCACTAATCTCATGAGAGTTAGCGGCTTCAAGCGGGTACGTTTTGAAAGCTGAAACATCGATTCCTCCAGCACAGCCTATGTCAATTTCATCGTCTTCTTCAGTATCTAAATTTAAAAGTATGTCACCTGATAAAAAACCTTCCTCCAGTCCAAAGGCTCCAGTCATTCCTGTTTCTTCATCAATGGTGAAGAGTGCTTCTATATCGGGATGTTCAATATTATCTGATGCAAGAATGGCCATTATTGAGGCCACTCCAATCCCATTATCTGCGCCTAAAGTAGTTCCTACTGCACTCACCCAGTCTCCTTCAATCTGCATTTTTATACCCTCTGAGTCGAAATCAAAATTTACATCATTATTTTTTTGGCAAACCATGTCGAGATGAGACTGCAAAACCACCTTTTTTTTAGTTTCTAAGCCAGAAGTTGCAGGTTTTTTTATTAAAATATTTCCTACTCTATCTTCTAAAGTCTCTAAATTTAAAGAATTACCAAAATTTTTAATAAATTCACGTACTTTTTCTTCTTTTTTTGATGGTCTCGGAACTGCATTCAAATCAGAAAAAAAATTCCATAACTTGTGTGGCTCTAATGACCTTATTTCTTGATTTATCATATTATTTTCTAAAATTTACAATTTGTATTTTTCAAAGTTCGTAATTTTTCATTTAAACTTAAAATTATTAAAATTGATTCTTTACTGATTAATACCAATCTTACTTATCTGAACTTTCGTTAATTTAAATCCATCATTAAAATGCTTTTTTTTATTTAATAACTTTATAACTCTAATTTATTCCTGAATTTTGTTTTTAAAATGACACACAGCTGGTTTTAAACTAAATATGTTACATATAAAATAATTTTTAGCTAATAATCAGAAAAAATAGAAATTAAAATAAATAAAAATATATTAGTTTATCAACCATTTTTCCTTTAATTTGAAATAATTTTCACATATATACGTTATAAACATATTAAAAATAATACTGTGAGTTTTAAAAAAAATGATCCTAAAATAATAAAAGGCTGGGTATTTTACGATTGGGCCAATTCTGTATATTCACTCGTAATTACATCAACAATATTTCCTATTTTTTATTCAAGTCTTACAACCGACACATATAAGAAAATATACAACTCATATCAGGATGTCTGGTTTGATGAGCCCATTCAATCAAAAATCGAAATTTTAGGCCATTTTTTTGCTCCTGATGCATTATTTAGTTATTCTTTAACTATTTCTTTTATTCTTGTTGTTTTATCTACTCCTGTTTTATCTTCCATAGCGGATGTAACAGGTACTAAGAAAAAATTTCTGAAATTTTTCTGTTATTTAGGCTCGTTTTCCTGCATGGCTCTTTTCTTTTTTACGGATAAATCAAGAATAATCTATGGATTATTTCTTAATGTTACGGCAAGTATTGGCTTTTGGGGAAGTTTAGTCTTCTATAATTCGTATCTTCCTGATATAGCAACTGAAGATGAACAGGATAGAGTTTCAGCAAAAGGTTATATAATGGGGTATGCAGGTGCAATGATATTATTGATTCTTTGCCTTGTTCTTATTGAAAAAGTAGCTAATGTTGAAAATAAAGAATTTTATACCCGCTTAAGTTTCATTTTAACTGGAATCTGGTGGTTAGGATTTGGACAATATACTTTTTCTGTTTTGCCTGACAATCCTAAACAATCAGGAGTTAGAAAAAGAAGCCTTATACTAAGCAGTTTTTCTAATCTTAAAAAAATACAAACTGAACTATTCGAAATAAGAAACTTGAAATACTTTTTATTTAGTTTTTTCTTCTACTCTATCGGAATTCAAACTATTTTTTTAATGGCTGCTTTATTCGGAGCCAATGAAATTAACCTCAATAGTTTTAAACTAATCATCTCTATACTTCTCACACAATTAATTGCTATAATCGGAGCTTATCTTTGTTCGGCTTTATCTAAAAAAGTTGGTAATAAAATGGTGCTGATTATTTGCATCTGTATCTGGATAGGTATTTGTATTGCCGGTTTCTTACTTGATAAAACCAATCCCAATATTGAATATTATTTTTATGTCGTAGCCGGAATGGTAGGTCTTGTCATGGGAGGTATTCAGTCTATATCCCGCTCTACGTATAGTAAAATGCTTCCAGAAAAAGATCAGCATATTACAACAACTTATTTTAGTTTTTATGATGTAATTGAAAAATTTGCTATAATTGTAGGTTCATTTATTTACGGACTTTTAATAGATTTAACTGGAAACATGCGTTATTCGATTCTTGCTATGTCAGTGACATTTATTATAGGTTTGTTTTTCATGTTTTTTGTTAGATTCAAAAATACAAATACAATTAATTAATAATGTAACAGATTATTATAAACTTAAAAGCAAATATTTTAGATTCAATGAAAAATTTAGAAACTATCCAGGAATTTTCTATCATTGGAATTTCTGTAAGAACAAATAATACTGATAATAATGCATCTGTAGATCTAGGTGTATTATGGGAAAGATTTTATCTTGAAAATATAAGAAATCAAATCATTAATCGTATTTCTGAAGATATATATTGTGTGTATACCGATTATGCTTCTGATTATAAAGGAGAATATACGGCAATTATTGGTTATAAAGTAGATTCTATTGATTTTATTCCTGATGGGATGACGAGTTGTTCTATTTCACAAGGAAATTTTCTAAAATATAATGTGAAAGGTAGCATTGCATCTGTAGCAAGCGTATGGCAAAAAATATGGGCAGAAGATTCTGTACTTAATAGAGAATATACTGCTGATTTTGATGTATATAAGAGCGTATCCACAGATATAGATCATATTGATATGGATGTCTTTGTCGCTGTATCTTTACGCTAGTTGACTTTATTTATTTATTTTCTTAAATTAGGAAGTATATAAATTAAATGATATTTTACCAAATTATCAATGGGTTTTTTCACAATTTCTCCAACGGAAACGTGATATTCTGAAGCAACGGTTTTAATGATATCTTCATAGTAATGGGCTATGGAACCGATAAAATTTATCTCTACCGATTTTGCTTCGGCAAAAATAAGAACCTGATTTTCAAAAAAAGCTTTAAATGATTCATAAACAAGATTTAAAATAAAAGGTTCTCTTTTATGCTCTGCTATAAATCGATTAAAAGTAGCTATATAGGAATTAGCCTTAGGTTTTTGATATACATTTTCTAAAACATCTTCAATTGATAAATTATATCTTTCTTTAAAAGCCAAAGATAAATATTTGGGCATTTTATCTGTAAAAAATGAGTGCAACAACTTTTTTCCTAAATAAACACCACTTCCTTCATCGCCCAGAATCCATCCCAGCGAAGGAGTTTCTTTTTTTAAATTTGATCCGTCAAAATAGCAAACATTAGAACCTGTTCCTAAAATGCATATAAGTGCAGGTTTTCCAAAATATGCAGATAGAGCTGCTCCTTTTAGATCATGATCAACCTTAATTTGTGCATTTACGAAAATTTCATTTAATGGTCTTTTAATGATATTATTTAACGCGTCTGAAGAACAACCGGCTCCATAAAAAAAAACAAACTTAATTTGTGAAGAAAGTTCCATCAGCTCCTTCATATTTATAAGTGCATTTCTTACTATTTCTGAATTTACAAAACGTGGGTGAAGTCCTTCAGATTCCATTTTTTTAATCTCTTTACCATCAAAACTTACAACTACCCAGTCGCATTTTGTTGAACCTCCGTCTGCAATTAATATCATTTATAAAATTTTAATATGCTAAGTTAAGTTTTTAATCATAAAAATTGTAAAACCTTTATACTAAATATAATTATCTTCATATTTATAAGTTTTTAATACTTAACTTATTAATTTATGTATAATTTAAAAGTTAATTCTGTAAATTTGATATTCTAAAATTTATATAAATATATGACAACAAAATATGCTCCTATAGACAAAAATTTGTTTATCAAAAACAGACAAAAATTTGTTCAGAAAATGGCACCGAAATCCATAGCATTTTTTAACAGCAATGATATTTATCCTATCAGTGCAGACAGTACTTTACCTTTTCAACAGCACCGCGACATATTTTATCTTTCTGGGATAGATCAGGAAGAATCAATATTGGTTATCTGCCCCTATGCATATCTGGAAGAACATAGAGAAATGTTGTTTGTAAGAGAAACAAACGAACATATAGCCGTTTGGGAAGGTGAGAAATATTCTAAAGAGCAGGCGTATAATGTTTCGGGTATAAAAAACGTATATTGGTTACAGGACTTCAATAAAATCATTGAAACGGTAATTCCACAAATGGATAATATTTATATAAATATAAATGAACATTATCGTGCTGAAAAAGTTGTTGAAACCCGAGAAGACAGATTTATAAAAAATTTGCAGAAAAAATACAGGGCTCATAATTATCTGAGAAGTAACCCTATTCTTCAGCATTTACGCTCAATAAAAGAACCTGAAGAAATTGAACTGATTCAAAAAGCTTGTAATATTACTGAAAAAGGATTTCGAAGAATTTTACCATTTGTTAAACCTGGTGTATGGGAATATGAAATTGAAGCTGAATTACTTCATGAATTTATAACCAATAGATCGAAAGGATGGGCTTATACACCAATTATTGCATCTGGAAAAAATAGCAACGTTTTACATTATATTCAAAATAATAAAGATTGTAAGGATGGTGAACTGATACTTTTGGATGTTGGTGCTGAATATGCAAATTATTCTTCGGATATGACCAGAACTATTCCTGTAAACGGAATCTATTCGGATAGACAAAAAGAAGTTTATCAAGCTGTAATGAATGTAAAAAATGAATCTACCAAGTTATTAATTACCGGGAATAACTGGTATAGTTATCATATTGAGGTTGGGAAAATTATGACAGAAGAATTATTAAAGCTTGGATTGTTAACCAGAGAAGATATAAAAAATGAGGATCCAAAATGGCCGGCATATAAAAAATATTTTATGCATGGTAATTCACATCATATGGGACTGGATACTCATGATTACGGAATACTTACTGAAACCTTTGTACCCAATATGGTTTTTACTGTAGAACCTGGAATTTATATTCCGGAAGAAGGTTTTGGAATAAGAATTGAAGATGATGTCGTTATCCAATCTAATGGAGAACCTTATAACTTGATGAGAAATATACCTATTGAAATTGAAGAAATTGAAGATTTAATGAACTCTAAATAAAACTATTAAACCAACCTTAAAAAACTATTATTAAATGTTTAAATACAGAGAAATTGAAAGAGTAAAAACTATATCAAAACAGGATTTTTATCAAAAATATTACAAAACTCAGACTCCGGTTGTAGTTGAAAAACTAACAGAGGAATGGCCGGCCTATAAAAAATGGAGTTTTGATTATATTAAACAGGTTGCAGGTGATAAAATTGTTCCTTTATATAATAATGATCCTGTAAGTGCTGATAAAAAAGTAAATGAGCCTGATGCCCGAATGAAAATGTCTGATTATGTTGATATGCTTCTAAAAGGACCAACGGATCTGCGTATTTTTTTATTTAATCTTATTAAGCAGGTTCCTGATATGCAAAAAGACTTTTTCTTTCCTGACCTAGGGCTGAAATTACCAATAAAAGATTTACCTATGCTTTTTTTCGGTGGTCAGGGCTCCAATGTTTTTATGCATTTTGACATTGATTTGGCTAATATTTTACATTTTCATTTTGATGGTGAGAAACAATGTATTCTCATGTCTCCTAATGATACAAAATTTATGTATAAAATTCCCTATGCTACTATATGTAGGGAAGATATAAATTTTGATCATCCGGATTTTGAAAAATGGCCGGGACTAAAACACGTAACCCCTTACCGTGCAAGATTAAGTCACGGAGAAATGCTTTATATGCCGGAAGGCTGGTGGCATTATATGCAATATCTTACCCCTGGTTTTTCTATGAGTTTACGTTCTTTAGCATTAAAACCTGCTAATTTCACCAACGCAGTTTTAAATATTTTCGTTAAAAGAATTTATGATAATTATATGCGAAAGCAAAAAGGCCAAAAATGGATTGATTATAAAAATGAACAAGCTATTGTTAACACTAATAAAGTTTTAGCTTCCATTCACTAAGAGCTATTTTTTTGTATATTCAAAATAATTTTTGACAAACTAAAATTAATTATTACATTTGGAAAAATAATATTTATAAAAATATGACAACATTACTTTACATCGGTGTATGGCCTTTCGCTAAATTTGTAGGTTTTTTATTATTTTTAACTATTGCATTAGCTGGTTTCTGGTGTCTGACATTTCTTATTAGCATATTACCTTATTGGCTGACATACGGAATTGCAGAAAATGCCGGAAAAGTGAATGCTGATGTTAAACCTGAAGATGTTAAAAGGAAAACATTGCCTCAACAAGAAGGTATCGAGGTTGTTTATACAAAATAAGTTTTCAATTTACTATAAATAAAAAAAACTCCTGAAATTCAGGAGTTTTTTTTATTTATAGTAATATCTGTCTTAAGATATGAATTTTAGAGCTTCATTAGCTATTTCCAACTCTTCATTTGTCGGAATAACTAAAATTTTGATTTTTGAATCATTGGTTTGAACTTCTACCACATCATCCGGAGAGTTTAAATTTTTATTTTTATCTTCGTCAAGTTTAATACCAAAGAAATCCAAATCCCTACAGATAAGCGAGCGTAAATTGAAGTCGTTTTCGCCAATTCCTGCAGTAAAGACAATTGCATCTGCTCCGTTTAATGATGCAAGATAAGAACCTATATATTTTTTAACACGATAAGCATATAGATCCAGACATAATACTGAGTCAGTATCGCCATTATAATAAGCAGCTTCTACGTCTCTCGCATCACTCTTTCCGGTCATTCCTAACATTCCTGAATTTTTATTTAACAAAGTGTCCAGATCTTCAAATTTAACGCCACATTCCCGAACCATATAAAATAAAACTGAGGGATCTATATCTCCGCTTCTGGTGCCCATAACCAAGCCGCTTAATGGCGTAAATCCCATTGATGTATCAATGCTATGTCCATGTTCATCTACTGCAGTAATACTTGAACCATTGCCTAAATGAACTGTTATTACTTTTGCATTATTATTTTTAAGATAGCTTGCTGCCTGAGCTCTAACGTATTTATGACTGGTTCCGTGTGCACCGTAGGCACGAATCTTGTGATCAGTATAAAAATTAGCAGGTATAGCATATCTATATGCTTTAGGTGGCATAGTTTGATGAAAAGCTGTATCAAACACTGCTACTTGCGGGGTATCAGGAAAAAATTGCTGAGATACTTCTATCCCTAATAAATTTGCTGGGTTATGAAGTGGAGCCAAAGGACTCATTGCTTTAATTTCATTTTTAACCTCATCCGAAATTAAGGTAGGTATACTAAATTCTCCTCCCTGAACTACCCTGTGACCTACAGCTTTAATTTCGGAAGGATCATTAATTACTCCGATTTCTTTATCTGTTAATAATTCGACAATTAATTTCATACCTTCAACATGGGTCGGAAATTCCTGCTTTATTACTTTTTTTTCAAGAACATTGTCTTTCAAAAATCTATGAGTAATGGTTCCACCGGTAGTTCCTATACGTTCAACTAATCCTTTCGATATCACAACAGAGGAATTCATTTCCAGCAATTGATATTTGATGGAAGAGCTTCCTGCATTTATAACTAATATTAACATATTGTAGATTTGATTTATTATTGCAAAAATAGTCTTTTTAATTGGATTTATTTTAGGACTATACAGATAATGTAGCTTATTGTTTAAAACTTTATAACGATTACTTAATTATAAAAAATCACTTCAATTAATAAAATATTATTCTTTAAATCATTAAAAAACAAAATCCGGAAGTAAATTCCGGATTTTTTTATTATTGAAACGCTAAATTAATATCTGTATTCATCAGATTTAAACGGTCCTTCAACAGTTACTCCAATATAATCTGCCTGTTTGGTTGACAGAGTATCCAATTCTACACCAATCTTAGCTAAGTGTAAACGAGCCACTTTTTCATCCAGATGTTTTGGCAAAGTATAAACTTTATTTTCATATTTTTCTGAATGTAGCCACAGCTCTATTTGTGCTAAAGTTTGATTACAAAAAGAATTACTCATGACAAAGCTTGGATGTCCAGTTGCACATCCTAAATTTACCAGTCTGCCTTCTGCTAAAACAATAACGTCTTTTCCGTTTAAAGTATATTTATCCACCTGTGGTTTAATAGTTACTTTTGTATTCCCATAGTTTGTATTTAACCATGCCATATCAATTTCATTATCAAAATGTCCAATATTACAAACTATAGTTTTATCTTTCATCATTTCGAAATGTTTTCCCTGAATGATGTCACAATTTCCTGTACATGTTATAACTATATCTGCCCGAGAAATAACATTATCCATTTTTCTTACTTCAAATCCATCCATAGCAGCCTGTAAAGCACATATAGGATCTATTTCTGTAACAATTACTCTTGCTCCCGCACCACGGAAAGAAGCCGCAGAACCTTTGCCTACATCACCATAGCCTGCAACCACTACAACTTTTCCTGCAAGCATAATATCTGTAGCTCTTCTGACAGCGTCTACTGCTGATTCTTTACATCCGTATTTATTATCGAATTTAGACTTTGTAACAGAGTCATTTACATTGATTGCAGGAATAAGTAACGTTCCGTTTTTTACTCTGTCATGCAACCTATGTACTCCGGTTGTAGTTTCTTCGGAAAGACCTTTAATACCTTTGACAAGTTCTGGATATTTATCCAAAACCATATTAGTTAAATCTCCACCGTCATCTAATATCATATTTAAAGGCTTTCTTTCTTCACCGAAAAATAAAGTTTGTTCTATACACCAGTCAAATTCTTCATCATTCATACCTTTCCAAGCATAAACTGGTGTTCCGGCTGCTGCTATAGCCGCTGCTGCATGGTCTTGAGTTGAGAATATATTACAAGAGCTCCAGGTTACTTCGGCTCCTAATGCCTGTAGAGTTTCAATTAGAACTGCCGTTTGGATAGTCATATGCAAACATCCCGCAATTCTAGCTCCTTTTAATGGCTGTTCGTCTTTATATTCTTCACGTAAAGCCATTAATCCCGGCATTTCCGCTTCTGCTAATTCAATCTCCATTCTTCCCCAATCTGATAAAGACAAATCTTTAACTTTGTATGGAATATATTCTGTTTTTGTACTCATATCTACTTTATAAATTTTTAAATTATTCTTTTTAATTAAGAAATATAACTGTTAAATTTTATATATCTAAGAAAGTTGGTTTTCAATTGTATTTTTAATGATCTCTGCCTTTTTGGTTAACTCCTGCTCAGTCCAGAGTAAAGAAATCGGAATTGTTACTGTTTTGCTCATTATTTCATCTGATTGTGAATAATCTGCATTTGCATAATTAGGTAATAATTCTTTATGTTCTTTATATAGAGGTGCCAATGTTTTTATCAATTTAAGATGATCCCATTTTCTTATATAGTGCCAGTTATTATCAAACCAATATGCATTACCAATTCCATTGGAAGCTAAAGCTTGAGATACATTTCTGGCTTTTTCCTGTGATGGCAGAAATATGCTTAAAAAAGATGCATTGTCTCCATTTTCATCGGGAATTCTTCTGAATTCTAATCCTTCAATTGTCTGTAATGAATCTTTAATAAACTTCTTGTTTTTTCTTTGTATTGATAAGATAGTGTCCAGTTTGCCGAATTGAGCTAAACCTACAGCCGCATTTAATTCTGAGATTCTGTAATTTAATCCTAAGTATGGATGGCTTTCAGCACCACGGTTGGTTCCTACATGATCATGCCCATGATCTGTATACTGGTCCGCATGTTTATAATATTCTTCATTATTTGTAATCATTGCTCCTCCTTCTCCACACGTAATCGTTTTTACAAAATCAAAAGAAAAACAACCTATATCTCCTATCGTTCCTAAGTATTTTCCGTTATAGGTAGCTCCAAAAGACTGACATGCATCTTCAATAAGAAGGATACTATGTTTTTTTGCAATGGATTGCAATGCAGAAATATCAGCCATTGAACCGCACATATGTACAGGCATAATCACTTTTGTTCTGGAAGTAATAGCATTTTCAACAGATTTAGGATCCATTGTAAGTGTATTATCAACATCTACCAGGACCGGAATAGCTCCTACGCCTAAAACTGCTTCAAAACTAGCAACAAAAGTAAATGTCGGAAGAATTACTTCGTCTCCGGCTCCTACACCTGCAACATTTAAAGCCGTAATTAAAGCTGTAGTTCCACTACTGGTTAATTGTACGTGGCCAACATGCATTTTTTTCTCTATGGCATGTTCCAACTCTTTAGCTTTCCAATGATTGTTTCTTACAGATTCAAAATTGTAACGCATTAAAATTCCACTTTCAATAACATCATTCAGGTGTTTTTTTTCTTCTTCACCCCAAAGCTCATATCCTGGCATATATTATTTTTTTAATTATTTAAATAAAATGATTAACAAAGATAATGATTTGACGTGAAAAAATTTAAATCTTTATGAAAGAAAAAGAGGGGATATACAAGCAGGGTTGATTTCTAAGGATAAATAATTGATAAGACTAATTAAATTCCTAATGGGCAGAAAGTCAATTAACTGTATATTCCCCTCGCTAAGAAGACATATCTTAATACTATTGTTTTCTAATGAACATTAATATTCCGTAAATGTAATAATAATTTTCAAATATCAATATTTTTTTTAATAAAAAAGAAAAAAACCTATTGCTTTATATTATTTGTTATTATTTTTAATAATACATCTAATATTGACATTTTATTATTAATTGATAAATATTCTTGCTTGTATTATATTCAAACACTATTTTTAATACATTTGCATTAATAACACTTAAGAAACTTTATCATGGGTATAAGAATTTTGCCATATTACATTATCCTGTCATGCTTGTTGGGCTCCTTCAGTTTACTATCAGCACAAATTATATCTTCGTCTGCTATTAATATCAAAGACCAGAATGGTAATTCAGGATCTGTTTTAGTTAATTGTGACTATAAATTTGATATCAATGGTTGTATTTCTTTAACAGCGGAATACCCTGAAATCAATTCATCAACAGACTATTCTGTGACTTCCATAAATTATAGTCCCATTGGTAATTTTTCTGAAGGAAATGAGATTCTTATCGATAGTGATGATAAATGGAGCAATGTACAGAATCTTCCTTTCAACTTTTGTTTTTATGGTAAAACCTATAATTCTATTGTTGTAGGAGACAATGGTGTCATAAGTTTTGATACGGAATCTGCCGGGACTGAATGTCCTTATACTATTGCCGGCTCAATACCTAGCGAAGCACTAATTCATAATGCCATATTTGGAGCTTATCATGATATGACCAATGATAATGATGTGTTTGGTTGTACCAGCGATTGTGGGAAAATATCTTTATATACGACTGGCACTGCTCCGTTTAGAAAAGCTGTTGTAAATTATTACAGAATGAATCATTTTGGTTGCGAAAATGTAAAATCTACTTTACAAATTGTATTATATGAAACAACGAATATAATTGAAGTTTATATTAAAGATAAACCTTATACTTGTGATATAGGTAATGAAAAAAGAGCTTTAATAGGTATCAGTAATGAAGATGGTTCTAAAGGAATATCTCCGGCAGGAAGAAATACAGGAATATGGGAAACACAAAATGAGGCTTGGAGATTTACTCCCTCCGGAGCAAACAGCACATCAGTTAAGTGGTATGATTCTAATCATAAAAACATTGGTACAGGTAGTACTGTGAATATATGTAACAGGGAAAATCAGTCCGTTTCTGTCGAAGTTACCTACAATACCTGCACTCCTGTTACTTTAACAAATTCTATAAATATTAATTATTCTTCAGACTATCCAGTTATCAAAAGTGTGATTCATAATGAATGTTATGAAGGAGAAACACCTAATCAACTCGTAGATTTTGAAAATCTTATACCGGAAGCTGTAGGAAGCCAAACAGGATTAAAAACCACTCTTCATAAAACACTCTCTGACGCTAAAAATGGTATTAACCCTGTGAGTGGATTGAATACTTACTTAATGAATACTCTTACTCAAACCTTTTATTTAAGAGCTCAAAGATCAGATTCCTGCTTTGATACTTCTGTACTGACAATCAATTTAAAGAGAAAACCAACACTTACAGAAGGAAAAGCTATAATTGTTTGTAGTGAATCAACAAGCGGATCTGAATTAATTTATCTGGGAAATTATAATGCTCAAATAACAGGGTACGAATCATGGATGAGTTTGAGTTACTACAATAGCTACGAAGATGCTACTAAAGGCATTAATCCTATTACAAGCTTACAACTCTCCAATACAACTAAAGTGTATGTTAAAGCTTCTAATCCTGATATGACTGAATGTTTCTCAATTATACCGGTTTCTTTTACGCTTCTTCATGCAATTAAAGCTGATTCCATTGAAGTAAATCTATGTGATGATGATTTAGATGGTAAAGTTATTTATGATTTAACCTCATATCAAAACACAGTTGAAAACAATCAGTCTTTTAGTTTTAGTTATTATGTTTCTCAAAAGAATGCGGAAGAAGGTGTAAATCCAATCTCTGATCCGAAAAATTACTCAATACAAAATAATACCATTATATATGTTAAGATAGAACAAGATGGAGCCTGTTCCACCATCAAAACTATCACATTTAAATTTAAAAATACAGGTGTAAGTAACCTTACTGTAATTACATGTGATGATGGTACGGGGAAGGCTATTGTTAATTTAGAGTCTTACTACAATCAAATGGCTGAAAATGCAGATATAACACTTGAAGGAATTTATCTCACTTATCAAGGAGCAGCATCTAAAGATTTGTCTCAAAAAATTTCAAATCTTTCCAGTTTTACGGTTATAGCACCTTCAACAACAGTCTATGTTAGATTTACGGATAATTCAACTTCTTGTAACTTTATTCGTTCAATTGAATTTAAAATTATACAGAAAATCGAAAAAAAACCTGAATATTATATTTGCGATATTAATAATAAAGGAGAGGTAAATTATTACCTGCCCTATTTAAATTCAATATATTTAGCGGGTTACCCAACCTCAAGTATTACTTATTATAGTTCTTTAGAAGACTATAATTCTGGAAAAAATCCTATTACTTACATACTAGTTAAAGGTGAAACAACAGTTTATGTAAAAGTAAATGTTATATCAGGATGTGCTTATTTATATAAGGTAAATCTTAAACTCAAGCCTTTTACGGTAAATAACGTTGAAAACATTGCGGTTTGTGATCAAGAAAATGACGGTAAAGAAACATATAATTTAAATAGTCTTCCTACTCTTTTCAACTTAAGTAATTATATAACTATTTTTTATTATAGTTCAGAAGAATCAGCGCTTGTTGAATATAAACCTATTGTTTCTACTTCTGCTTATTTAATAACTGCTGCAACCAGTAAAATTTATATGAGAATAAATTATGCGGGTACTTGCCCAACTATTATACCTGTTCAGTTTGATCTGATTGAATCTGTAGTTACTAATGATTTATCTCCTATTAATGTTTGTGATAAAGATTTAAACCAAACGGAAATAGTAGATCTATCTTCTTCAATTACAGAAAGTGGTATTGATAGTTCAAAAATTTCAACAGATTTTTATCTTTCCCAAGCTGGTGCTGAAGAACAAAAAACAACAGAAAAGATTAATGATATAAAAAATTTCGTAGTAAATAAACAAGTAACTACGGTTTATATAAGATTTCAAAATAAATCTACTGGTTGTTACTCAATCAAACCTCTAAATATAATTATGAATACATATCCGGTTGTTATTAAATCCGGGTTATATGTATGTGATTTTGCAAATGACGGAAAAGAAAATATTTCATTAAGTTCATTAAATTCTCAACTAGTAAACGATACTAAAGGCTTTTCTTTTAGTTATTATACCACTGAGGAAAATGCTTTAAACCTGCAAAATGAAATTACTACTTATGATGTTACTACTTCAACAACATTATATGTAAGAATTTCTTCAAACTCTGCATGTTATGTAATTCAAAAGATTAATTTTCAGTTATCATCCCCTCCTACTGTTTATAGTCAAGTTATTGAAATATGCGACAATAATGCAGATAATAAGGAAGTTGTTGACCTGACCTTGTATGAAAAACCTTTAGTAAACAACACGGTAAACACTTATACGTTTACTTACTACATCTCATATGAATCAGCTTACCAAAATTCTCAATCAATAAACAACGCTAAAAATTATACAATTACTAGTTTTCCTGCAACTATTTATGTAAGAGTTCAAAATTCTCTTAACTGTTTTTCAATAGCTGAATTAAATTTTAATACAGCTAACATAATTAATGCTAAAAATGGAATTGCTAACTTATGTGATAATAATTCCGATATGCAAGAATATGTTGATATAACTTCTTATGTTTCAAACATGCTCATATCAACAGATCAAAATATAACTATTTCGTATTATAAAACAGAACAAGGTGCTAATTCCAAAAATTCAGCGGACTTGATTGATAATCCGGAAAAATATTCTGCAACATTTGCGCAGGAATATGTTTGGTTACGGTTTGATAATCCGGATACCGGATGTTATACTATACGTTCTCTAGAAATTAATATTACTCCTCTTCCTAAACTAATTAATGGAAAATATTTAGTATGTGATACTAATATTGATAATCGTTTTACACTTAATCTGGATGATTTGAGATACGTAGTTATTTTCAATCCGGATGGTTTTACTTTTACTTATTTTCATTCAATTTCTGATGCTCAAAATAACAATAATCAAATAACTGATTTTCAAAATTATACAGTTGAAAAATTTAATAAAGACATTGTTGTAAAAGCGACTAATGAATTTGGTTGTAGCTCAATAAGAACTGTTACCTTATATACGGCTGATAAAATACCGGTTTCTGCGGAATCTGTTATCATAGAAAACTGTGATAATGATTTTGATGGTATAACTAGTTTTGATTTAACATCTGTTACTTCTGACATTACAAAAGATTCTACAGCCATATTTACTTTTTACAGTACACTTATCGATGCTCAAAATCAAACAAATAGTATAAGTAATCCTTCAAGTTATAGTAATATTAATCCTGTTAATGATATGGTGTATGTTAGAATATCTTCTACTAAGTATTGTCCGTCATTAAGTAGCATAAATTTAAAAGTTTTACCCGTTCCGGTAAGTCCTTTGGAAAAAGATCTAAAAATTTGTCCTAATAGTATTTTGGTACTTAATGCAGACACTGGAAACGAAGAAGATTATTATGAATGGAGTACTGGTGATAAGGGGTATAATTTACATTCAATAACAATTAACAATGCCGGAACTTATCAGGTTACAATAACAGGAACCAACGGATGTAAATATACTTACAAAACAACAGTAACAGAATACTCTAAAATTGTTATCACTGACTTATTCGAAGGAGATGATTATATTACAGTAATTGCTGAAGGGCCTCAACCTCTTGAGTATTCAATGGATTTAATAAACTGGCAGGATCAAAACACTTTTTACAATTTAAAACCAGGAGTATATACTTTTTATGTACGTTCAAAAGCTAATGGATGTATTTCCGTTCAGAAAAAAGGAGTTATCTTTAAAGTAACAAATACAATAACGCCTAACGGAGATGGATTTAATGATAATTGGCAGTTATGCGGATTAGAAAATTTTGACTCTCAACCATCAAAAATAAAAATCTTTGACCGATATGGTAAAGAAGTATTTTCACAAAGCTCAAATACTTGTTTCGTATGGAATGGTTTTTACTTAGGAAGGCCATTGCCTACAACTTCATATTGGTATGTCATCGATATAATTGATGGAAGACAATTTACCGGATGGATATTACTCAGAAATTATGATGAAGATTTTCGCTAAACCAAATTAAGTAAAAATTAACCTTAATTTTATAATTTTAATGTATTGATTAAATAGTAAATTTGAATAAAATAAAGACTTAATAAAATGAATGAATTAAAGTTTAAAACAAATATAGATTGTGGAGGCTGTGTCAATGCTGTTACAAACTATTTAAATGATGTTAAAGGTATTCTTAAATGGTCTGTGGATACTTCTATACCTGAAAAAATTCTCACTGTAGAATCAGATACAGCAACAGATGAAGAGATTATAAATGCTGTTAAAAAAGCCGGTTTCAATATTGAAAAAATATAAATTTAAATTTCATTAACAAATTATATAATACGTTGATTTACATTAACGTATTTTTTTTAATTTTTAATTTAACTTCTATAACTTTTTTGCACTAAAAATTTTTATCCATATAATTATGAAATCATTAATTATTTAATTTGTAATTTAATTGCAACTTCAACTTACATTAAAGTAATAATTTAATTATAGAGATACTTATTAAAAAAATTGAATTGTAGAGATATAATAAGTTCTCGATTAATGAAAATAATTACTATTCCTAATGACTTTTTATAAATATTTTAAAGTTTGTAGAAATTTGTATGATAATCAATATAGTAATTTTCAAATATTATTTTAAACATAAATAGTTGAATATTAATTTTATATCAAGATATAACATAAAACAATTATTGAATATGTACAACTTTTTGAAAAACATTATAAAATTTATTATTTTTTAATCAAATGTAAATAATAACAATTAATTTTGCAGATATTGTAATATTATATACTATGAATCAACGATATCTCTCACCTGTATTTACTCTGTTCCTGATTATTTTTATAACTTGTGCAACTTTTGCTCAGTCAACAAAAGATCCTGTCATTCAAATTGTTGATCATAATTCTAACCCTAATCCAGTTATTTCTTGTGATTATAAATTTAACAGTCCCACCAAAAAATGTTTAACTTTAACTGTTAATTATCCGGAAATAAAAAAAACGTCTGATTATATAGTTAAATCCATTGAATATCTTCCTGTGGGTAATTTTTCTGACGGAGCAGATGTCTCCATAAAAAAAGAAGATGACTATTGGAGTAGCCTGATTGAATTGCCCTTTTCCTTTTGTCTGTATGGTAAAAATTTCAATTCATTAATCTTAAATGATAATGGTTCCATTTCATTTAATACTCCTGATTACGCAAATCAAGGAGCTCCTTATAATTTACCTATAGCTAATGATGAAGTAAGCTCTGTGTTAAATGAAGGAAAATTGTTGTCTTATTCCATCTATGGATTGTTTCATGATTTGATTCTGGATCCAAATTCCTTGGAATGTATATCAACCGGAGGTTGTGGTAATATAACCACTTATACTACAGGAACAGCACCCTATAGAAAATTTGTTATTAACTATAACAATATGAATCACTACGAATGTACCAGCAACATAAAATCGACCTTTCAGATTGTTCTTTACGAAACGACAAACATTATCGACGTGTATGTCAAACAAAAGCCTAATTCTTGTAAAAAAACTAAATTTGAGAAACGTCCTAATGTTGCTTTAATAGCTATAACTGATGGTAGTGGAAACGGTATAGCCCCCGCGAATAGAAACGATATAACTGAATGGAATACAGATAGCTCTGGCCCTGAAGCCTGGAGATTTGAACCTCAGGGTATTATCACTCCTGAAATAACCTGGTATAATGCAGATAATGAACCAATTGCTTATAACAATCAATCAGTTGAAGTATGCCCTACTTTAGATACTACCTATAAAGTAGAAGTTAATTATAATTCATGTGGTGTAGAAAAATTAACAACTTCTATACCTATAAAATTTAATACTGAATTCCCTTCAGCTAAATCAATAGAAAAATATACCTGTTTTAATTATGGTATTCCGATTACAGTAGATTATAAATTGCTAGCTAACGAAGCTACTTTGGGAAATCTGGAAAAATATAATTATTATTTTTATAACAGTTACGAACAAGCGATTAAAAATTTACCAGCTGACCGAGTATCTTCCGTTTATACATTAAACACTTATGATTCTAAACTGATTTATTTAAGAGTAGAAAATAAAGATAATCCTAGTTGCAATACAATAGTAGATTTAGTATATTATTTTAAAGAAAAACCCGATCTTACTGGAGAACAAAGCTTTCATATATGTGCAAAGAAAGGTAAAGAAACTGTCATTAAGGATATAATAGCTAATGGCCTAATAGATTTTAGAACTAGAAATGCTGAATGGTGGTCATTATATTTTTATACATTAGAAGATGCTCAAAATTATAAGGAAGGTGGTAATATTAAACCTATTGATGTTTTAAAACTTCCTCCTCCGACTTCTTCCACTAAGGTTTATGTAAGAATTATTAATCACTGGGTACCAGATTGTTCTGTCTTAATTTTACCAGTAAACCTATTAGTTCATGAAGAAATTGAACTTACAGAACTCCCCCCTTATATCAGTTGTGATCCTTTTTCGTTTGATGATGATTTGACTAAGCACATAATTAATGATTTTCCGGATTATCAAAAATATTCATTTACTTATTACAAATCAAATAATGATGCTGAAGATCAAATCAATCCTATTTCAGAAAATACTTCTGTATATCCTAATGTAACCAAATATCCTGTTAATAATGGAACTACCATATATATCAGAGTCAACAATTATGGAAATGAATATTGTCCACCTATCATTAAACTTAGCTATCAATTAAAAATTGGCAGTATTAAAGACATAGAGTTCAAAGTATGTGATACTGAAAATAAAGGGAAGGTTGAAGTTAATTTAGAATCTTATTTTAATCAGGCAAAAGGAAGTATTAAGGTTTCAAATGTTAAATATTACGATTATTTTGGAGAGATAAGTTATGATAAAATAAAAAATTATGATATGTATGATACAGCTTATATTAAAGTATCATACACTGAAGATGGCTGTGATTTTTCAATGAGCATTTTTATAGAATATCAAAAATATATTCCAAAAATGACGAGTTACCCTGTATGTGATTTAACACATAGCGGCAAAGAAAAATTCACACTAAAAACACTAGACTATACATTTATACTGGGTTATCCTCTTAATTCTAAAATATTTTATTATGCAAATGAAAAAGATTTAGGTACAGGTAAAAATACAATTAAGGAAATGGATGTTATTGCTAATCAAGATAACTTTGTTTATATAGAAGTATTGGTTTGGGAATCTTGCCATTTTTATTATAAATTACCTTTAAAATTAGTACAACAGGTTTTTGCTAATACCAATAATTATAAAGCTAAAATATGCGATAACAACCTGGATGATAAAGAAATACTTGATCTTACCATTTATAAAAACAATGTAATTGAGACCACAGATCTGAATAGCTACTCTTTTTCATATTATTTAACATATAACGATGCTCACAGCTCTTCCAATGCTATTGTTTTACCAACTAAATATTTGGTTCAGAATCTTTCTTCCAGTGTAATCTATATAAGAATTGATGATAAAAATTCGACATGCTTCAGCATAGTTGAATTGACATTTGAAAATATAAACTTTATTCAAGCAGAAAATGCTTCAGAATATTATTGTGATATCAAAGGTAATGGATACAAAGACGAGATTAATATTATATCATTAGTCAATGAAAAAATGATACCGGACACACCATATACTTTAAAAATATCATTTCATGACAACGAAGAAGACGCTAACAATCACTCTGAAACATCAATAACAAAAGATCCTGAAAAATATTATTTTAATAACGAAGCTCATATATGGGTCAGATTTCAAAAAGAATCTTGCTATATCATAAAAAAACTAAGTTTATACATGGAAAAAACTCCAAAACCCCGACCAGCTTTTTATACAGTCTGCGACGAAAAATTTGATGGAGTTTACATTTTAAATTCAAAAGATGTAGAAACAATTAATGCAATGATTATAAGAGAAAATACAGATCAATATACTTTCAATTATTATCAAGATAACGCCGGAACTATTTTGATAGATCCATTAACCACTGTTTTAACCTCCCTTCCAAATTCAAATCATGTTTTATATGCAAAAGCTTCTAAGAACGGATGTGAATCATTAATTACATCAATTACCATATCAACTGTCAGTCAGGTGCCTTTAGTTTCTATCAGTGAACCTGCACAACAATGTGATGATAATTTTGACGGAATTGCTTCTTTTAATCTTTCAGAATACGTTAAGCAATTACATGATCCTTCTCAGCCTCTTCCTGAAAATCCTCAATACAGTATTTACAGCTCATATGATGATGCCCGCAATCAGAATAATCCCAAAAGCTTAACAAACTATACTAACATTAAGCCTAATGAAGACGAAGCTTATGTAAGAGTTAGCTCTACCTCTCATTGTCCTTCTATCATGAAAATTAATTTGGTCGTACTGCCATTGCCTGTCAGTTCATTGGCTAAAGAATACAAAATATGTCCTAATGAATCCTTAGTTATCAACGCTGATACCGGTAATACAGAAGATTATTATAAATGGAGTACAGGAGAAGAAGGAACCAATTTAACAAAAATTACCATTAACGTAGCAGGAAACTATTCAGTTACAATATCAAACTCCAACGGATGTAGTTTCACTTATACAACATCAGTAACCAATTATGAAACAGTAAATATAAAAAGTACTGATGCAGGTAATGATTATATAAGTGTAAATGCAGAAGGGCCGGCCCCATTAGAATATTCAATTGATAAAATAAACTGGCAGGACAGCAATGTATTCAATAATCTGGAACCGGCTGTATATACCATCTATGTACGTTCTAAAAATACACCATGTAATCCGGCAAGTACCAAAGCCGTAATTTTTAAAATTCCTAATCTGATAACTCCTAATAACGACGGATATAACGATTCCTGGACCATGTGTGGCTTAGATTTATTCAACGGTGAAAAATCCTCAATAAAAATCTTTGACCGATATGGTAAAGTTATATTTGAGGAAAACTCCGACACTTGCTTTGTTTGGAATGGCTACTATTTAGGCAGGCCATTACCTACCAATAGTTATTGGTATTTGATAAATATACCTGATGGAAGAAAATTCACCGGTTGGATTTTATTAAAAAATTATAATAGTCTTCAGATGAAATAAACGAATAAAATATTAAAACAAAATAACGCCGGAATATTTTCCGGCGTTATTTGTTATCACAAATGATTTTTAATTAATCTTTTATTTTTTTACTAACACCAATTCATCTTTACCATTTAGGTCCTGTTTCATGATTTGGAAATTAAGTACATTATCCTTAAATGTTTTCTTTAAATTTTTGCAAAAACCTCGTACCACTAAAGAGTCAACCTGAAAATGTAATTCCTCATTTTCAGTTATCTTATACTTACCATAAGTAGACGGAAAACAATCATTGCCACAAGGTGCAGTATAATAACTCTCATAAGTTAAATCATCATTTAATTTCAATCTGTTGCCATATACATAGAATTCAGAATCTTGCTTGTATAATTTATATTCATTGAGATTTTCATATCCGATGACCGCATTGGTTGACCACTCTCCCACTAAGTTATGAGATTGGGCAGATACAGATTTACTTAAAGTTAAAAGTGCGGTTATTAATAAAAATTTTATTTTCATGTTGAACTGGTTTTCACTATAGATGCTAAAAGAATTAAAAATCCATAATTATTTAAAAAATAATTCTTACTGATTACAGTCTGATAGCTTCAAATAATTGGGACGGATTTACAATTTCATCCTGAGCAGCTACTAATTGTAACTCATATTCTCCTAATTTGTGAGTTTCAAGCATTACAGAGTATACGGCAGAAGTCGTATGCTCTAAAGCCTGTTTTTTCGTTTTACCTAACAACAAATGAGTCAATAATAATCCGGAAGTTAAATCTCCTACTCCTACGGGTTGACGTACACCAAAATCTACCAAAGGACGTGAAATATGCCAGTTTTCTTCTTTTGAAACCAATAACATCTCAAACATGTCGGATCTATATCCGGCTCTGCTTAAATGTTTTACCAAAACCATCTGTACTCCCTTGTCAATTAATATACGGGCCGCTTTAATAGTATCATCAACAGAATTTATTTCCTGATCGGTTAATATTTCCAGCTCAAGTAAATTGGGTGCCATAATGTCACTTACCTGTATGGCCTGGTTTTTAAAAAAGTCAGACACTCCCGGAGCTACAATACAACCTTTTTCTGGATGCCCCATAACTGGATCACAAAAATACAAAGCATTAGGATTCTTAGACTTAACCATTTTTACAATTTCTAAAATAGAGTTACCTTGTTCGGGTGACCCAATATAACCGTTAAGAACAGCATCACATTTTTTAAGCTGATTAATACTATCAATTCCTTTAACAATATCTAAAAGATGATTGGCAGTCATAACCTCTCCGGTCCACTGACCATATTGCGTGTGATTAGAAAACTGTACTGTATTTAAAGACCAGACCCCCACTCCACATCTCTGCATTGGAAATTCGGCCGCACTGTTCCCTGCATGTCCGTAAACAACATGAGATTGAATTGATAAGATATTTTTCATTGACTCTATGGTAAATTTATTAATAAACAAATTTACAAACTTTTACAACCATTTTAACAATTAAAAGAAAGGCTGTAAGTAAATATCCATAATATATAATAAAAAATTAAATTCATGTTAAAAATCGTTAAAGCGCAAAAATCATTAATTTTTTGGTATTACTTTTGAAAGTGAATAAGCATTATAACAAGTTAATATAATTTGTACTATGAAAAAAAATAGATTTGAAATTAAACGAATTGCTTCTTACATTATAATTGGTGTAACCAGTGCTCTGGTATCAGTAGGCGCTATCTCATTCGCCATGAATAAAAATACCAAACTAGGCGATTTCGAATTATTTAAACAAGATAAAAAACAAGAGGCTTATTTTACCTCTGCATCTTCTAATTTATCTAATTATAACCCACCGGATCTTACTCTTGCAGCTGAGAAAACAATTAATGCAGTGGTTAGTGTAAAAAGCTATGCTGCGTATACGCAACCTCAAAGAAAACAAATGATAGATCCTTTCGATTTCTTCTTCGGAGATCCTTTTAACAGCTCTCCACGTCAAAAACAACAGCAGGATCCTAAAGACACCCCAAGCGGTCTGGGTTCCGGAGTTATTATTTCTTCTGACGGGTACATAGTTACCAATAATCACGTTATTGACGGTTCTGATAAGATTGAAATAACTCTGAATAATCAAAAAACATATACAGCTACTCTGGTAGGAACTGATCCTAACTCAGACATAGCTTTGTTAAAAATTGATGAAAAAGGACTAAGCTTTTTGAACTTTTACAATTCTGATAATGTAAAAGTAGGTGAATGGGTACTTGCCGTTGGTAATCCTTTTGGCTTAACATCAACAGTAACCGCAGGAATCATTTCGGCAAAAGGAAGAAGCCTGGATCTGTTACGATCTAACTCAAGAGCTCCTATTGAATCATTTATTCAAACCGATGCCGCAGTTAATCCCGGAAACAGTGGAGGTGCTCTGGTTAATACCAATGGAGATTTGATAGGAATAAACACTGCAATTTCTTCACATTCCGGAACCGGAACCTTTGAAGGATACAGTTTTGCAGTACCTTCCAACATTGCTAAAAAAGTGGTTGAAGATATCCGTAAATACGGTATCGTACAACGAGGATATTTAGGAATCGGAGCTCTGGATTTAAGTGATGCCAGCGCCGTAAAACAATATAATACTCAAAATAAAGCTTCATTAAAGCCACAACAAGGAGTATTGGTAACTGAGGTTCAGGAAGACGGAGGAGCTAAAGATGCAGGAATTAAAAAAGGAGATATCATCACCCAGATTGAGGGTAATAATATCAAAAATTTCCCTACCCTTTCTGGTATTATCGGTGAGAAAAGACCCGGAGACGAAGTAAAAGTGACTGTTTTAAGAGACGGATCTTCTAAAACATTTACTGTTAAAATTAAAGATGCTAAAGGTGGAACATCAGTTAAAACCAAAGCAGATTTAAGTGTAGCTGAAAAACTGGGTGCCGAGTTTCAGGAACTTACTGAACAGCAAAAAGTAAACTATGGTTTAGAAAGCGGAATTGGTATTGTTAGTGTTGACAACAACGGAAAACTAAAAGCTGCGGGAATAGGTGAAGGATTCATTCTGATTGAGGTGAACGATAAACCCGTGAATAGTGAAAAAGATATTGAAAAAATACTAAAGAACTATAAAGGTACGGTTTCCGTAAGATACGTAGATCCGTATGGAAGAATTTACCGTAGAGGTTTTAAAATGGAATAATAAGTAGTTTATCATATAGCTAAATAAGTTTAAATAAAAATGCAACTGTTTATTTACAGTTGCATTTTTTTATTCCATAGACTATATAAAACACAAATTATATTTTGGATTATTTTAATCACTTTTTGCAATTTCAATGGTAAGTAATCATAGTTATATTAGGGTTTATTAAACACTTTCTATATTCCGTGTCAAAGAAAAGACCAAATACCAAAAGTTACTGTTTTATAAGTATTAATTTTTTACTAAAATTATTCCTGTTATTATAAATACAAAACTTTACCATCTTAATGATAATAAATTAGTTAGGGATTTAAAGAAATAAAACTTTGTTTAGCTATGCAACATTTTCCAAAGTTCATCTTTTAATTCCACAAGATGGGCTCCGGTCACCGCTGAAATAAATATCAGTTTAAAATCTTCTGGAAAGGTTTTTCTTATTTCCTCTTCCAGTTCCTCATCTATCAAATCTGATTTAGAGATGGCTACTAACTTACTTTTATCAATAAGTTCCGGATTATATTCTTCCAGCTCTTTAAATAAAATCTGGTATTCTTTATAATAATCCTCAGCATCCGCAGGTATTAAAAATAACAATACAGAGTTTCGTTCAATATGTCGTAAAAAACGATGTCCTAACCCCTTTCCTTCGGCAGCACCTTCAATAATTCCCGGAATATCTGCTACAACAAAGGACTGATAATTTCTGTATTGAACTATTCCTAAATTGGGCACTAAGGTTGTAAATGCATAATCGGCTATTTTAGGCTTAGCAGAAGTAATAGCAGACAATAAAGTGGATTTTCCGGCATTTGGAAAACCTACCAATCCTACATCTCCCAATAGTTTCAGCTCAAGCAAAATAGAAGCCTCTTCTCCGGGAAGACCCGGCTGTGCATATCTGGGGGTCTGATTAGTCGGTGATTTAAAATGTGAATTACCTAAACCACCTTTTCCTCCTTTTAATATAATTATTTCCTGCTTATCCTCCGTAATTTCGCAGATAACCTCTCCATTTTCATCCTTAGCTACTGTGCCTACGGGTACTTCAATGTATATATCAGTTCCGTTTGCACCTGTCAGTTCCTGTTTTCCTCCCGGTTTACCATCATTTGCTTTTATATGTCTTGAATATTTTAGAGCTAAAAGTGTCCATAGCTGGGCATTTCCTCTTAGTATAATATGACCACCTCTACCTCCATCACCTCCATCGGGTCCCCCTTTAGGTATATATTTAGCTCTGTGTAAATGAGCGGATCCTGCACCTCCATGTCCGCTTTTACAATATATTTTCACATAATCAACAAAATTTGACTGCATAACTACTTTTTCTTTTTATAAAAAAAGGATTACTATTTGCAATAATAATCCTTTTCGCTTTATTTTTTTATTATTATATCCATTTAACCAGCACATCTGATAATACGGCTGTTATTTCTTCCCTGTTTCCTTCTCCTTCAATATCAACAAACTTTTCCTGATCTATGTAGTATTGAGAAACAACGGCTGTTTTATCGTAATATTCTTTGATCCTGTTTCTGATGATGTTTTCGTCAGCATCATCGGATCGGCCGCTGTCAATACTTCTTTTCTTAATTCTATGCACTAGAGTTTCATCTTCCACATTTAAAGCAATCGTTACTTTAACAGTGGTTTGGAAAAGCTCTTCAAGTAAAGAATCTAATGCTTGTGCCTGACTGGTAGTTCGGGGATATCCGTCTAGGATAAATCCTTTTTGCTCAGAATTTCTTTTAAGTTCATCCTTAAGCATTTCTGTAGTTAGTTCATCCGGCACCAAACTTCCTTTATCCATGTATGATTTTGCCTCTATACCCAGCGGAGTATTGTTTTTCATGTTGTATCTAAACAAATCTCCGGTGGAAACATGTTTTAACTGAAATTTTTCGGCTAAAATCTCTGCCTGGGTACCCTTTCCGCTTCCCGGGGGGCCAAATAACACGATTATGTTCATTTTATATTGGGTTTGGTTACTCTTCTTTTAGCTGATACAGATCTTTGTAATTTCGTCCTAAACCATCATAATCCAAACCGTATCCAACCACAAATTTATTAGGTATATTCATCCCTATAAGGTCTATATTTAAATCTTTTTTATAAACTTCGGGTTTGAAAAATAAGGTAGCAATTTTAATGCTCTTCACAGGTTTCATTTCCAACAGGCTGTATAAATATTCCAATGTATTCCCCGTATCTATAATATCTTCTAAAATGATAACATGTCTGTTGGTTATATCAATAGTTACATCCGTTACTAACTTGATTTTTCCTGAGCTTTCTGTACCCTGATAGGAGGCCAGTTGTAAAAAACCTATCTCACAATCACCTTCATATTGTTTTAGAAAATCACTGAAAAACATAATTACTCCATTTAAAACACCTAAAAAAACAGGTACTTCATCTTTATATTCTTCATACAGGGTATTCGTCATTCGTTTAATTGCATGCTCAATTTCCTGAGAGGTAACAAAAGGAGTAAATGTCTTATCCTGAATTTTAATTTCTTTCATATAAATTTAAATACAGCGCAAATATAATGATATTGAATTAATTTGAAAGTCCGTTTTAAGTGAAAATTCTTTTTTATACAGATGTTTTACTGAATTGTTACTTTTCTGAAAATTTACTGGGCGGAACAATTAATACCGGAACTTCCGATTTTTTTATAACATCTTTGGATACGCTTCCCAAAATGGCTTCCATGATAACACCTCTGCCATGTGAGCCCATAACAATCAAATCTGCATTTCTTTGTGTGGTTTCACTGAGTATCACTTCGGCCGGTGTTCCTTGCTTTATTATGATTTCAACTTCTACTCCTTCACCTTTTAATTTCTTTTCATAAGTAACCAACTGCTGTGTCTCATCTTTCATTCCAGCTTCTTCCAGCTCCGGTAAATACTGAAATCCGATATCTCCGATTACAAAGCCCAAATCCAAACTGGCAACATGCAATAAATATATTTTGCTTTGAGTGGCTTTAGCATAATAAACTGCTTCTTCCAAAATATGATCCGTAGATTCGGAAAAATCTACAGGTACTATCATTGATTTCATAATCCTAGGTTTTAATTATCTTTCTTTAAAGATAAATATATTTTTTTAATTTTATTATAAAAATCCTTATATAATAAATTTTACTACTTTTGCAGACTAAGATTTATAATAAGAAAATGCAATTATTCACACAAATAGCTCAATTACTACTATGTCTTTCTATATTAGTAGTTCTTCATGAAGCAGGACATTTTTTTGCTGCTAAATTTTTTAAGACAAAAGTTGAAAAGTTTTATTTATTTTTCGATCCCTGGTTTTCCTTATTTAAGAAAAAAATCGGAGATACGGAATACGGAATAGGCTGGCTTCCTTTAGGTGGTTATGTAAAGATAGCCGGAATGATTGATGAAAGTATGGATACGGAACAAATGAAAAAAGACCCGCAACCCTGGGAATTTCGTTCCAAACCCGCCTGGCAGCGTTTAATAATTATGCTTGCCGGTATTATTGTCAATATTATTCTAGCTATCGTCATATATGCCTGCTTGCTAATGACTACCGGTGAAAAAACCATTGATGCTCAAAAACTGACTAACGGATATTCATTTTCCGAAGCGGGTAAAAAGTTAGGATTTAAGGATGGGGATAATATTTTAAAAGTGGATGGTAAAACCATAGCTTCATTTAATTCTTTACCTATAAATATTTTATTTGGTGATCATGTTACCGTTCAGAGAGATGGAAAGATTATTAATTTCAATCTTTTGCCCGAAGAAAAAAAACATGTTTTAACAAGTGAAGGCCGAGGATTCATTTCACCAAGGATCATTACCCGTGTAGATTCTGTACTTTCAAATGGTACAGCCTATAAAGTTTTGCAAAAAGGTGATGTAATCACAGGAATTAATAATACCCCTACTCCGTATTTTGATCAGTTTAAAACAGAATTAACCAAACATAAAAAGGATACTATTAAGCTAGATATCATTCGTAACCATCAGGCTTTAGTAAAAAGTATTTATGTACCCGATAGTGTAGTCTTAGGATTTTCAACGGATGTAGTGGCTTCATTAAAAAATGCGACCACTTATAAAAAATACGATTTTCTAGATGCCTTCAAAAGAGCTCCGGTTTTGTCATGGGAAATGTTAGTAATGCAGATTAAACAGTTTAAGTTAATTATAAATCCTAAAACTGAAGCATACAAACAGGTTAGCGGTCCTTTACGATTATATAAAGCATTCTCCCCTGAATGGAACTGGGAACAATTCTGGAGTTTTACTGCTATGTTTTCTATTTGGCTGGCTTTTCTGAATATTCTGCCTATTCCCGGATTAGACGGAGGACACGCCTTGTTTACTATAGTTGAAATGATTACAGGACGTAAATTAAGCGATAAAGCTATGGAAAAGGTTCAAATGGTTGGAATATTTATTATATTGGGACTGATGATCTTGGTTTTCGGAAATGATATCTGGAACATTGTTCAAAGCATAATTAATAAATAAATTACAAATAAAATTTTGTAATTAAAAAAAAACTAATATATTTGCACACGCAAAATCCTCCTTAGCTCAGTTGGTTAGAGCATCTGACTGTTAATCAGAGGGTCGCTGGTTCGAGCCCAGCAGGAGGAGCAAAAATTATAAAAAGGTTATAGATTCTTACATCTGTAACCTTTTTTATTTACTAAAATTTGCCTTTTTTCTGTAAGTTGTAATTATCATCTGTTTATTTATTCACTAAATCCGTGAATCATTTTTTATCCTAATAAAAAGTAATATAACTACTACTCACTATATCTAAATACGTATTTAATCTGTATATTTCCATATAAATCCTCTACAGGTTTTACTATTTCCTAAAACTGCATCACTTACACTGCAATGAGATGCATTAACAAGTTTAGCTGCCACAGTGATACTTGGATATTTAGCCAGAAAATTACCGGACAAATCATATTGATTGACTGCTCTTATTTTTTGTTTAGGAGGCGTAATTTTTTTAGGTTGTTTTCCTTCCAGCCATATAAATCCTTTGGCATGATTCGTATTAGATTTGATGGCTTTACGTATTCCTGATTCTGATAAACCTGTCTTTTGAGCAGCTTCTTTTATACTTGAAAAAATTTTTAATCGATTGCCTTGTAAATCAAACTGACTAATTACTTTAAAGGTATTAAAAACTAAATCTGCAGTTTCTATTTTTTGAGGAGCAGATCCTTCTTTCCATATAAATCCTCCTGCTGTATGACCTTTTCCTTGAAGACATGAGCGGATACTCCCTCTGTTTATTTTAGTAAGCTTTTCAGCTTCTTGTATATTTTTGTATCCGGCCACATATTTTCCTTTTTTGGTATAACAACTTAGAGGTCTCTTAGCTATAGTGAGTTGGACAGAAGGAACGTCTGAGGGATCATTTCCATTTTTCCAGATAAATCCTCCGGCATGTAAACGTTCTCCTAAAACAGCTTTCCCAATGGATGTAGAATTTATCCCTGTTAATTTAAAGGCTTCTTCCCTGCTGATATAGGTTTTTATGTATTTCCCTTCCAGGGTATATTGAGATACAGGCTTGAGCGCACTCATGCGAAATCTATCTTTAGATTGCTGGGAAAAATTGTAATAAGATACTTTTTTGAGCCCCGACGCTATAAGTTTTTTTGTTAGTTCGGAAGGGGTAATTATGTAAAGATTCTCTGCCATATTATTTAAGGGATCATTATCCTTATGCATTACATACAGATGTTTCTTTTTTATATCCGGCAATCGCTTAATAAAAATTGAATAGACCATTCGGGATGTCATAAAAGTTCTTTTTTGATAATCCTGGCTGACTTCAAACTGTAAACATCTTACCTTTCCTTTTGTGTATTGTTTCTTTTGACTTAAAATAAGATCAGTGCTTCTATATTTAATACCTTGTAATGAATAAAGTTTTCTGGCCAGAGATTTAACTCTTCCTTTATTAGAAATCATATAAGAGCCCTCATAACCCGGAATTTCTTTCCAGATTTCCCCTTGCATATCTTTTAAAGAATGGTTTTCGTACGGATATAGACCTTTTATATTCATATTTGTAAGATAAATTACCTTCTATTGAAACTGTAAAACTAGTATATTTTCAGATAAAAAACTATCAATCATAGTATTTGTTCAATGTAAAGTATTTTTATATTCTAACAAAATTTATGGATTTTCTTTCAACCATTTTTGCCATCTTTCGGCAGTTTCGGCATAGGTACAAATTATAATTTTACCATTTTCTACATAATAATCCAAATGATGTACCGGCAATATTTTTTGAATTATTCCAACCAGTGACATTTCTAAACTAATATCATCTCCTCTTTGAATATTATTGGTTTCAATGACTTGTTTTACCCCTTTGGATAATTCTATTTTTCCATGAGATTCTTTGACATATAATTCCATCTCTTCTTTTAACTTTGAAAATTTAAACGTAATTTTTTGAGTAGATAGAATAGCGCTTACATCTCCTCCTACCGGAGCATTGGGTAGGTCCAGATTATTCAGCACAACCACAGCGTTTTCTACTATGGTTGGTGTAGTACTTTGGGTTAAAACTATAATCTCAGCAATCAGTTTACTGTCATTTATAGATTTTATAACTTTTGCATCTTCCTTACGCTCATCTCCAAATTCTGCCATAAAAGAAATTGCCTGAGATATTAAATTAGGAATCCTATAGTTTTCTGACTTATCTCCCATTGCATTAAGAACTCCTATAAGATGCATATCTATGACTCTTTCCTCTGCAACCGGATCAAAATCTATTAAATCTGGTTGTGGTTCAGGTTTCTGTCTGTTTAATAATTTTTTTAGTTCGTTTATAGTTAATTTTTTGTTTTCTGATAAATTTAACTGATTTATTGATTCTATTCGTGTAAAAAGACTTACCTCGACATTCACTATTTTTTTGTATAATTCGGAATTATTCATAGTCATATTTTTATAATTAGTTACATTTTGACCTATGCATGAGGCAAGGTTGAATATTATTGCTGTTACGATTAATATTTTTTTCATTTTCAGCTTTTTATTAAGGACCTGTATATGTTGCAGGATGTGTTACTATTGAACTTGTTGTAGTTGCATTCCATATTTGAAGGATTCTCGATTCCCAAAAAACATTTTTTAAGGTTAATGGTTCTGGCGGAGGAATGATTCCTTTAATATTACCTCCTGTCAAATTTATTACAGTAAGTACATCAGGAACATCTAAATTAAGGTGAACCCTCGTTTCAAAATCAATATGTGTATAAGCCCAGGGCATTGTAGCACTTGCTGTATCTGAAGAAGGCTTATCTTTTAAGGTTGCTGTTTTACCTCCATTTGAAATGCTATATACCCCATCAGCATATCTGGGATTTAATCCGATTCTATCCAATGTCCAGTCTGGATAATGGCTTATATGTCTTTGATTATAATCTCGTACAGTAGGCCTTGTCATTCGTTTAGCGACATCCCATCGCTCTCTTCCTCCTTTTTTCCATTGAACAAAGGTATACATTTCTGTTGTGTTCGGTTCTTTGACCGTAAAATCAGCAGAAAAATCTTTAATTTGTATCCCAGAGGAATTCGTTGCATATAAATTAACATCTATTTCCAAACTAACTAAATTATTAGAAATCTCCACCGATTTTACTAAACTTTCTTGTTTTACTGAGGAAGCCGCTTGAAATGATAAAACCTTAAAATAAATTTTCATGCTGGTAAAATCGCTTAAAGGCTGTCTTGCCAAATCTCTCCACCAGTCTAAGGGCATGGTATAGGATGCTTTTCCGGAGGCATCCAGTTTTAATGCAGTATCTCCGTTAGTATAGCTGCTAAACGTTTTTACAGGCACCCGGTCTTTCGGTAAATTGTTTTTATCCCAGCTACCGGCTATACCAACCGTATTTTTCAATAATTTTTTGTCTATTTTGACCACCTGTATATCTATAAATTCTCCCGGAGTTCCCTCCGAAATATCAAATTCCAGATTGGGATAAAGGGCGTTGAAAAGAGTTCCGTCTTTTTTTAAAACCACGGTATATTCATTTTGTCGGGCTTTAATCTGTATTTTCTTCTTAGGAGCCGGAACCGGAGCTGCTTCCGGATTTATTTCCGGTTCGTTAACCTGTCCGCTGTCGGTTATTTTCACCTCTACTCCTCCATAAAGGCAGGGAATAGTGCTTTTTAGCAGTAATGGCGGGCGCTCCTGAACTTTCATCATTCCGGTGTTTTTCCAATCTCCTAAAGTCATTGCTGCTTTACAGGGCAGGGAACAATTCGGACTTTTTTTACAGTTTCCCGTAAAAATAAGACTGAAGGAACTTTTTTCTTCAATGGTTGCCGTTTTCTTTTCCTGTGTGGACGGTGTATCAAAATTCACCTTAAGAATTCCTTTCGGAGCCGTGCATAAGGAACATTCCAGTTCGGCTCCGTCAATAACCAGTAAATCCTCTAACGCTGCCTGCCTCTCTTCTTTTCTTTTTTTTCGTTCGGGCTCCAGATATTTACTGTTTTCTTCCTCCAAAAGTAGTATTTCGCCGTTTTTTTTATCTTCCGGCGTGGCGGTTCTGCCCATGGTAGGAAGTTCTTCAAATTCTTTTTCCTTTAGGTCTCTTTCCTTTGCTTTTTCCAGCATTCGGGAATAGTTGCTTCTTTTATTCAGCCAACCCATAGTACGGTGTATTTTGTGTGATTATATTGATGAGTTATTTTCAGGGATGCTTCCTGTAAAATTCCTGAATTATATATAAAACTGCCCAGGTATAAAGAGCCGGAATCTGTTTGTGCCGGTTTTCCTTTTACGGTAAAAGTAGTTTCTTCGTTGGCAGAATGGGATATACACTTCCAGTTTTCCGAAAAGATATCCTCTGAATATGGAAATACAATTTTCCGCATAACGCTTTCATCAGGTGTAAGACTCCCCAGATGACTCCCGTTAAAGAACATGCCGTACATAGTATAACTGAGTATATACTCCGATATTTTTTGCTCGTCTTCCAGCACCTGGCTCAAAAAGTCAAAATAATTTTGTACGGAAGCTCCTCGGTTGAAGGTTTCCAGCTGTTCCCGTTCCTGATGCCAGCGTTCTTTGATTTTTTTTAAGTTTTTAATGGAAACTATTTTTCCCTCACCGGTGAGACAGATTCTGAGATCATCAAAAATATAGGCTGTTTCCTTAAGCAGATTAAAAGCGGGAGCTGTTGTACCTTGTATAAATTCCGTCTGAAAACCAAGAAGATGGAAATGATGCAAACCGTTAGCCTTTCCGGTATACATAATCCCCGTGTTCCTTATCCATATTTTCTCCCTAGATTTTGCGAAACCTTCCCGCAAAGTATGGCAGGTTCGGAAACGGTAGCGGTAAAGTTTCCGGGGCTGCATTTGTATGTTATCCAAGTGTTCCGTCTGCATTATAAAACTGTCTTTTTCTGTTTGTATTTGGTTCATAGCCCAATTTACCCCAATACGATGACCAATGCAGGTATTCGTTCCTTAGTTTTTTTAGCTTTCTATCCCAGTCCTGCACACAAATAGTATCCAGATCCGTTTCTCTCTCGGGGGGAGATTCCGATCCGGTATTTCCGGTTAGAGCCTGAGGATTGAGCGAACTCCTTTCTTTTCTTAGTACCCAGTCTTCATTTTCCTCCAGGGTATATATCTGCAACCGCTCTTTGATGGTTTGAAGAAATTCATTGCCATCTAAGGAATATTTATCAATTTCTCCGGGTATATAGGCATTTCCAATATAAATTTGGGATTCGTCCCTCATAAAATGGAGAAAAATATAACTGTATTCTTTTCTTAGGTTTCGTTCCCCTATAATTTTCATATAAGGACGTTTTGCATATCCATATTTCCCCAATTTCAATTGAGACTCGGTATACCATCCGGTTCGAATGAGCTGGTGGTAGTAGGCTTCTATTTTCTTATACCTCAGTGGACCTCCTTCTTCAATCAGTCTTTTTTCACTTCCTGTATCGATATAGTTGGTATAACTGCCTCCAATATCGCTGTGCACGCCCGGAAAATTCCTCTCTATGCGTTTTTCACCGGGTTTTATCCGGGTAAGGGGGAAATAGGTACGGTGCTCGTCCATGGAAGTGAGATGTACAATTTTCTGCGGATTGCCCAGTTCATCCAAATGCAGTTTTTTAATTTTTTCTCTAAAACTGGGAAATATGAGGCTGTCGGGGTCATAGGACGCTACCGTATCGTAAATTCCTAAAAAACGCACCCGTACCTGTACGGCTTCCACCAGTTCCCGATCTATTCCTGCTTTAAGCAAGGCCAGGCCTAAGTTGCCCATGGCAGGCAGTTTTTGGTTTTTTAGCCATTGTTCGTCTACACGGGTACCCTCATGATCTTTATAATATGCAGCCTGGATGCCCGTGCGACCTGCACGGCTGGGTTGGATTTGTGCTGCATATTCCCTTTTTTGCAGGTTATAAGCACAATACCGGGCCGCAGCTGCCCCCCGGCTAAAACCAAAAATATCCAAAGTGAGAAGGATTGAATTAAGCTGAGGATTGTTTTTTTTATATTTTTGAATAGCATCGTCAACTCTCTTAACCAGTTCTTCACAGCCTTTGGTAACCTTTTCCGGAATGCCGGTGTCGCCGCTTCCGTAGGCATAACCCCGGGTGGAATCCCCCTCCCAGACCTCGGTGCCAATGCCTTCCACATAAATGGTATAATCTCTTTTACAGCTCATGGATTTGCGGGCCACATTGGAAAAATCGTTCAGGTAGCTGTTGTTTTCAATATCTACCCGTTTCCCAAACAACCAGTATTTCTTTTTCTGGGCCATGGTGGTGTAGATTTCTTTTTCTTCTTTTGAAGGTGAGCCGTATCCGTCCACCCCTCGTACCTTTTTCCATATTTTGGTATTTTCCCGGTTGTTCAGCGTGCCGTCAAAAAACAGCCCGTAGGTTAGGGAAAGGTTGCCGGGCGTGTCCTCCGGTTTTCCGGAATTATAGACTAATACTTTTCCCATATCAGAATATTTTTACTTGGCTTTGGTATAAGCCTGTTTTTTTTTCTTTCGTTTCCAGCCATACGGAGGCATCCGTTTGATCCTGGCTGATTCGTATCGTTAGCCACAATTCTTCCCCGGGACTCAACTGACTGCCCACTTCCTCAAAGGCCTGAAATATTTCTTCTTCATTAAATTTTACGTATCCTCCACAATTTTCTTTGTTTACTTCTTTCCACCGAAAACTTATTTGTTTAGGAACCGGCCGGGGGATGGGAGTATTCCATTTGAGCTGCTGCGGAATGCGGAACTGATTAATCTGAACATCTCCAAAGAGAATTTCTTCTTCTCCATTATAAAAATCTAAGGTCATTTCATCCAAAATCGCTTCTTCAGGTAGAACAAAATTTACCTTCCAGGGATAAGGTTTACGATAGCTGTCCCACAGTCCGAAAGGAATGGGTTTCCCCTGATGGGCCTGCTGCACTTCCGGGGGTACTATTCCCGGGTTTTTCATTACCGATTCCTGATATTCTGGCCTAAGCATACTATATACCGGTTCTTCTTTTAATTTATCAATAACCTCTTGCGGAATAGTGTTTTTTTTTGCCTGGTATCTTCCTATTTCTATCTGCCTTCCTACACCCCCTACCCAGATAACGACCACTCCTCCGGGGGCAAAACCTACATTAATAGTTCGGTATGATTCTTTAAAAGGTTCCGGTCTTTGCTTGTTCATGGAAGGAGTGTAATAGCCCCGGGAGAAAAGCCGGTAGATTTTTTCCCGATCAATGGCTGTATCTACTTCGTAAAAGGTTTTTTCGGCATAGGAAATCCAAATCACATGCAGGCGGTCTGGAAGGGGTTTGAGCCCATTGCTCATGCTTCGCCCTTCACTTCCCCATTCTCCATTGTCTACAATACCAGAAAATAAGCTGGTAAATCTGCCATCGTTGGATTCCAGCCCTCCTCTAAACACATCTACCGGATAGCCTGACGGACAGGAAATCGTTTCTTTCCATTGAAATTTTTCATTCATCTGTTGTTTGTTTTGGTCCTGACAGGAAACTGCTACGACCGAATTAAGTATCAGTAGCACAAGCAGGTATTTTTTTATCTTTACAGGATTCATTTTTTTATCTAATTTAAAACTTTATTTTTTAGCGGTAACAGTTTTTGTTTATCTCAAAATATTTTTACCTCGCTTTGGTGTAAGCCTGTTTTTTTTCCGTTGGCCTCCAGCCATACGGAGGCATCCGTTTGATCCTGGCTGATTCGTATCGTTAGCCGCAATTCTTCCCCGGGACTCAATTGACTGCCCTGTTCCTCAAAGGCCTGAAATATTTCTTCTTCCTCAAAGGTTACTGCTCCGCTTTTTAAAACCTTGTTTTTATCTATCCAGCTAAAGGTTATTTGTTTAGGAACCGGCCGGAGGGTGGGAGTATTCCATTTGAGCTCCTGCGGGATGCGGAACTGATCAATCTGATCATCTCCAAAGAGAATTTCCATTTCCCCATTATACAAAAACAGTGTCATGTCATCCAAAACCGCTTCTTCAGGAAGAACAAAATTAACCTTCCAGGGATAAGGTTTACGATAGCTATCCCACAGTCCGAAAGGAATGGGTTTCCCCTGATGGGCCTGCTGCACTTCCGGGGGTACTATTCCCGGGTTTTTCATTACCGATTCCTGATATTCTGGCCTAAGCATACTATATACCGGTTCTTCTTTTAATTTATCAATAACCTCTTGCGGAATAGTGTTTTTTTTTGCCTGGTATCTTCCTATTTCTATCTGCCTTCCTACACCCCCTACCCAGATAACGACCACTCCTCCGGGGGCAAAACCTACATTAATAGTTCGGTATGATTCTTTAAAAGGTTCCGGTCTTTGCTTGTTCATGGAAGGAGTGTAATAGCCCCGGGAGAAAAGCCGGTAGATTTTTTCCCGATCAATGGCTGTATCTACTTCGTAAAAGGTTTTTTCGGCATAGGAAATCCAAATCACATGCAGGCGGTCTGGAAGGGGTTTGAGCCCATTGCTCATGCTTCGCCCTTCACTTCCCCATTCTCCATTGTCTACAATACCAGAAAATAAGCTGGTAAATCTGCCATCGTTGGATTCCAGCCCTCCTCTAAACACATCTACCGGATAGCCTGACGGACAGGAAATCGTTTCTTTCCATTGAAATTTTTCATTCATCTGTTGTTTGTTTTGGTCCTGACAGGAAACTGCTACGACCGAATTAAGTATCAGTAGCACAAGCAGGTATTTTTTTATCTTTACAGGATTCATTTTCAGCTAAAAGGTTAGGTTCACCCTTTATTGATTTTAGCATCAATGGCTCCTACAATGGTTGAAATTCCTGCACTTTGAACCCAAAAATCGCCTCCTATAATTTTATAGGTCGAAGTTGAGGTAGTTTCTGATAAATTTCCGTTTACGGTTACCTGTTTATTTTCATACACCCTCTGATTATACGAAAAAGAAGTATGAGTATGAGCCTGAGCTACCTCTAGCTCATTATCATTTCCTACCCGGGTGCTCAGGTTATTGCCTACATTGATCGTAAAATCATTTCCTACAGTAAAATCCATATTTTTAGGTGCATTCACAGAAATGTTGCCTTCCCCGTCCATAAACATTTTATTTCCACTCGGATCCTCCATGAGTATAGAACCTTGTCCTTCGGCATCGTTGAAAACAATCTTGGTTCCACTCCTCGTTTGTAATACTTTAATGTCATTTCCTTCGGTGTAATAAGCAGCTATCTCTCCTCCATTATAGGCAGTTCCCAAAACTATCGGCGCTTCCGCATTTCCTCCCTGAAAAGCACATACCACAGTTTCGCCAATCTCCGGATTAAAATAGGTTCCCTTATCGGTTCCGCTGTGGGGCTGTATGATCTGTATCCACGGAGTTTGCTGATTGTTCGGTTTTTGCCAGATAAATTGCACACGGACTCTTCCCATTCGTAAAGGATCTTTGTTATCGGTCACGGTAGCATGTTGTATCTGGGCTTTAGGTGTATCCTGCTCATTATAATACGTGGGAACCGTTAAATCTTTTGGAACTCCTACAAAGGTATTGGTATAGCCTTCTCCATCCGAAAATTCGTGAACGATTTCTGTGATACGGTAAGATTCTATAGGAATTTTGCCTGTTTTAAAAGTTGTATTGCCCGGCATGTAGGCATTCATTTTAGCAATATCTCCGATTCTTACTTCAGGATTATTGGTGGTTGCTTCTATAAAAACCAGGTTTTGCTGCTTCTTTCTTTGTCTGAGCACAGACTCTTCTATATCCACCTGATTTTTATGCAGCAGACTCTGATCATAATGTGCAGTAGGAATTGCTGTAAATAAAGTTTCACTGGAGTTAACCGCTGACTGCTGAAAAGGATTTTCTGATTGCTGCACTGCCTGACTTTCTGAATGTATGGTATAATCGGAAGCTTGTTTAGGGTCGTAAGCTGTGTAAGAAAATTTTTGGGGTCCGGTTTCCATTTTCAGTTCAAAATCGTAGATATCTTCTCCTTCGGTAAGTTCTACTATGCGGCTACCCCAAGCTGAAAAGCTGAATATTTCTCCAGTATAAAATAAATACTCCCCATATCTTTGAGCTAAATTTTTAAGAAACTGGAGGTCTGTCTGATTATATTGGGCTATATATTTTAATTTATCTTTAAAATTCGGATTAACATCAAAAGAGACTAAATTCTGCGGATAGTCTTGAGTTACTTCTTTTATAATCTCTTCAAAGGTTTTATCTTCGAAACTGCGACAGTGAAGCCCGTTGTCCATAAGGTAAGCAGGGGATTTTCCTTTAATGATAATTTTTTTTACCCCGTCTTTCTTTTGGCTGGAGACAGAAGTAATAACACCTGTCCAAACAGATGCTGCCTTCCCCCATTGGCGAAAGGTAAAGCTAATGCGGCTGCCCAGATACTGCCTAGAATTCTGTAATATATAAGAATCAGACTCTCCAAACTCATCCGGATCAGCCGTCAGAATGAATTCGTGATCCGCATTGAGTTTCTGGGTTAATTTTAATTGTATGCAGGTATTTGAAAAAAACGGGGTTCCATTGATTTGTACTCCTACATTAACAATATGAGAGTCTCCGTACAGGTTTTCTTTATTTCCACCGTATCGGGCTATACTTCCGCTACGCTTGTTAAGTTCTTCTATTTCTTGTTGACTGAATAATTTGAAGGATTTGTCTTCATCGGATGAGAATGGTTTCATAAGCTATATAACTAATTATTAAAATTAAAAATATTACAAAAAATAAATATAAGGTAAATTTATCAATTATTTTAATATAATAATTATTTTTTAATAATATAATGAATTATAGTAATAATATCAGGTTTTAACCTTACTGAAATCTTATTCATGATATTTTTTATATTTATTAAAAAATAACCATTTATATCTTTCTGTTTTTAATCGGCTAACCATGACTGGGACAGAAAAAATAAAGCTATTTTAATGGTTATCACAGCACGAATGTTTATATCATGAAGCTATCAAAATATGTATATCTTTAATAGTACAATTTTTTTGATTTTATCCCTGATATTTCAATGCTTTTAAATTATTTAACACCAAGTGATATTGTTCACTTTCTATGATTTAATGACCGCAGAGGGATTTCTTTCAATGCTCTGGATGTATACAAAAAGGGAGATTTACCCTATCTGGGACTCAAGGAAGGAGCCGAAATACTTTTTAAAGGTGAAACGATTGAAACTCTTATCGGTTATATTAAAAAAGCCAATCGGAAGGAAGATGTGCTGGAATTAGAAAAATTATCTAACTCCGATAAGGTAAATACAATTGTCTCTGAAAATTAAAATGTTTTTAAACTTAATATTTTTATAGTTAATTAAAAAACCGCTCAATATTAAACGGTTTTTAATTGTAAAATATAGTTTAAGGTTTTTCCCCAGAATAAAAAATCACCCAAGTTCCATAAGGATTATCATCATAATTTAAAGGATTTAATTTATAACTCATATCTAAAATCCCATCTCCATCATAATCTGCTGGTGTGGGTATATGTCTGGAAGTTATTGTTCTCAAGCCAAATCTAGAGTTATAATGAGAAGAAACTATATTCCAGCCACCTCCAGGTACAATACAAGACAAATCTAATATTCCATCTCCATCATAGTCTCCAGGCAAAAAATATTTTGAATATTGATTTGCATAATTTCCTCTAAATTGTTGATCCCATTTTCCAAAACCATTTGCCGCATAATCAACATACCAAATTCCAGTATCTTTATTTACTACACTTAAATCAGTTTTACCATCTCCATCGTAGTCAGCAGGTACTGGAATCGAATTTTCACCTCCATAGGCACCTTTTTTAGATTGCCAATCCCATTTTCCAAAACCATTTGCTGCATAATCAATATACCAGGTACCGCTTTCATCCTTTATACTCAAATCGGCTTTACCATCTCCATCATAGTCAGCAGGTAATGGAATTAAATTGCTACTTCCATATGCACCTTTTTTAGATTGCCAAAACCATTTGCAGCATAATCAATATACCAAGTACCGTCATCACACTTTACACTTAAATCAGCTTTACCATCTCCATCATAATCAGCAGGTACTGGAATTGCTTCCTCTCCTCCATAATTTCCATAAGATTCTACCCATTTCCAAAGATTATTTTCCTTCTTAGAAATTGTACTATTGCTAATGTCACTTAATATGTCCATATCATTCTGAGAACATGACATAAGAAATGAAAGTAATAAAAAAGTAGTAATTTTTTTCATATAGTTTAATTTTTATTCAATAACAAATATAATATTTTTATGTCTCTTTTTATTATCCAAGTTCACTTTCCATTTTTGTACTATGAAGAATCTGATAGTTAAATTTAACCAGGACTTGAGTCAGCAAAAGATGAAAGCTTCTTACTTGGATGAAAGCGTTATGTTGAACTAATCTAAAGAAAAATTACTGGAGCAGCTCCGGTATATCTTCAGTTTCCGGTTGAAAAATAAATTTAGCAAACACAGGTATTGAAAAGTTTAACTATACTAAATTTCTTTTCCGGAACTTTTAGATTTAAAGAAATTCTTTCTCTACTTTTCTTATGCGTTATCTTTAAATATATCATAGGCAAACCACTTTTATTAGGATTACTTCTTAAGCTAAATCTTGTATAAATCATAGAATATAATTTTTTGGTGACACCAACATGTAAGTTGGTGTCATATTGGTGTCACGAAGATGTAAAATTTGTCTATTTTCCATAATCTTCTTTTTTGATGTATATAAACAAAAAAAAGCATCTATAAGCCACTTTATCCATGGTTTATAAATGCTTTTAAATTTAATTTCAGAATCCGAAATTATTCGTTTTCTGTTACTTAGTGACCGCGGAGGGATTCGAACCCCCAACCCTCAGAGCCGAAATCTGATATTCTATCCAGTTGAACTACGCAGCCTCCTTTTTAGTTTTGCAATATTAGTAATAATTTACTCTAACTTCATAAAAATATTTGAAATTTCTTCAGCTTTTTCCTGTACGTACACTGAATCAATAGGATACAATACCTGAAATATCATTTTGTATGTATAATCCAGGTTTTGCAAAGAAACATAATCGTTTTTCGCATTGGTTTTTCCTAACATTTCAAATTTCTTTAATCTTTCATCTAATGGTTTAAAAGATTCAGCTATGTAATTCACCGCTTTTTCCTTTTCACCCAAATCTATATAAGTCTCCACCATATTACTAACTATAAGTCTGTAATAAGAAGATAATTTATACATATCATCTGTTACGAAAGTTTGCGATTTAAGAGGTAAAGCCAAATAGTAGTTTAACTCTTCCAATACTTGTTTTTTATATTTGTCTGCTAATGCCAATCCTTCTTTTTCTTTTCCTATATAAAAATAGGCACTTATAATTGAATTAAATGAAGGACTTGCCGGATATAAATCCAGTGGTATTTCTGTATTTATTAATTCTAAAACATCATTCGCTCTTTTTTTATCACCGGCTTTTGCTAAGGCAATCGCTGCTGCTCCGCAAGACATTCGGTAATTGAGGATATTACTTCTACAAGTTTCATCAAAATAAGCTTTAGGATCTTTCAGATTACCAAACTTATAATTCATAACTAAATGATAAAGTGTATTCGGATTGATTCTCCCTTGAGTTACTCCATCATCTTTTGTATAAATCGGAACTAATTTGGAAACCAGTCCCTGATATTCAAGATAATTTTGTGAATACATTATATTGGACTGTGAATAGGTACCTCCTGAACTGAAATATATTGATCGGTCCCAATTATAATTGGCAAACAGGTTTAATACCGCCAAAGCATCCTTATTTATTCTTGATTTATTTAAAGTTAGGACCACATTGTCAACCATGAGATTCTTATCTTCCGGTTTTACAATTCCATATTTTAACGCATTGGCTTTGTTTACCGGAATATAAATTTTATTTAAAGGTAAAAATCCGTAATCTCTACCTCCAAAATCCTTTGCATATAAACTTTTTACCGCTTTTTGAATTTTTTTATCTTTAAGAAAAGCAATAGCATCTTTGGCTGACATACTGTCCTGAACCGCATATTTTTTAAATGGAGCAAATTCAGCAGGTATGCTATCATTAGGAAAAGAAGCAAATAATTGTTTCCAGGTATTATGAGACAAAAGAATAACCTGATCGTTTACTCCATCTCTATATTCTTCATGGCTCATTGATGATGGCAATGCCGGAGCTTCATACGTTTTTCGAAGCACCTGATCTATATACCAGGCAGTACCTAATAAGGTATAATTCACCACTTTTGCATCCGAACGGAATTCTTCTGTTTCCTGTAATGCCCATAGAGGATATGTATCGTTGTCTCCATATACGAAAAGAATAGGATTATTTTTATCCAACCCTTGCAAATAACTTTTTGAGAAATCATATGCAGTGTATCTCTTACTTCTGTCATGATCATCCCAGTTTTGAAAACCTACTAAAACAGGCACTCCTAAGGTTATAAAGCCTAATGTTAGAGCTACTTTTTCTTTTTTCAGTAAACTTAGTCCATACATTATGGCTGTGACTCCTAAACCTATCCAGATAGCAAACGTATAAAAAGAGGTTACTAAAGCATAATCCCTTTCCCTAGGCTCAAAGGCCTTGATACTTGTATAAAGGATAATTCCTGCACTGGATAAAAGAAACAAGGCTACTAATGCAAAATTCCTACCCGGATCCCGATTTAATTGAAAGAAAAACCCAATTAATCCTAATATAAGCGGAAGGAAAAAATAAGTGTTGGTCGCTTTGTTTTTATATATAGCTGGTAATTTACTTTGATCTCCGAGATGCCAGTTATCAAAAAAACTGATACCGGTAATCCAATTGCCTTTGGTATTTTCATAATATCCCTGATAATCATTTTGCCTTCCTGCAAAATTCCAAAGAAAATATCGTATAAACATATATCCCATCTGATAAGTCATCATGAAATCCAGATTTTGAGATACTTGAGGTTTCTTCACCTTGATCAGGCTGCTAAACTTATTATATGCAGCTATATCTATTTGATCGTGAGATTTTAAATATTTTAAGGAATCAACCACTTTTTGCTGTTCAGCTGCTACTTTAGGCTGAATCTGATTATATAATTGATCATATAATCCCTGCATTTGTTCCTGCGGCAGATTACTTAAATTATTACTTTGAATATAATCTTCAATATAACTCTCTGTAGTGCTTTTAACATAATCAGGATTAGCCGTAAAATCAGGGTAGCCTTCCATGAGTCCGTAATTTTCCATTACTCCTGAATCCGGATTGTACATCCTTGGTAGTATGCTTACATGTTCCGGATTAAATTTATAAGACCATCTTCTGCTGGTTTCCAAATATCTTCCTGTTTTTTCATCTTTTTCATATACCGGGCCATTATCTTCAACCCCGGTTATTCCCTCCGGATCCAAATATGCCGTATAGTTCGCTCCATAAAATACAGGCCAGTCACCGTACTGGGCTCGGTTATAATAGTCAAGCATTCCTATGGCGTTATCCGGATCATTAAGATTGATCGGAGGATTAGCATTGGCGCGTATCGGTAAAACTATCCAGCTCGAAAATCCTATCAGCATAAACCATATGGATAATATGATGGTATTGGCAGTAACATATTGTTTTTTTACCGTGTATTTTAATGAAAAATAAAATACCAGAAGTATTACCAGAAAAGCAAATACAGAACCTGTGTTGAACGGCATTTGAAGATTATTCACAAAAAATATTTCAGACTTACCAAAGAAAGCCATGGTAAGTGGAAATATGATTTTAAATACTAATAAAAATACGAACCCTACTACTATGTTTGCGATTATAAAACTTTTCCAAGTAAACTTGTATTTTTTAACATAATAAATATATCCTAATGTAGGAACAACCAATATAACCATTAAGTGTACTCCTACTGATAGTCCTATAAGAAGTGAAATTAAAATTAACCAGCGATCGGCTCTGGGAGAATAAAAATCATTTTCCCATTTGCACATTAACCATAATAATAATGCTGTAAAACAAGATGCTGCCGCGTAAACTTCTCCTTCAACCGCAGAAAACCAGAAGGTATCCGTAAAAGTAAATGTTAAAGCTCCTACAGCTCCACTCAACATGAGCATGATCTTTTGAAACCGGGTATAATTTTCGGGCTCAGTATCCACGAAAAGTACTTTTCTTGCTATATGGGTAATCGTCCAAAACAAAAATAAAATTGCAAAGGCACTCATAATGGCCGACATAGCATTTATCACTACAGAATATTTAGTACCATCTCCAAAAGCCAGCATTGCCCAAACAGCTCCTAAAATCTGAAAAAAAACAGCTCCGGGAGAGTGAGTAACTTCAAGTTTTACTGCTGATGAGATATATTCTCCACAGTCCCAAAAACTGAAATTTGGTTCAATGGTTAACAGATAAGTGATTGCTGCTATGAGGAAAACAGCCCAACCGGTAAGATTATTTACTTTCTTATAGCTTGAATTCATTGTGCCTTTATATATAATTTGCGAATATAGTAATAATATTAATTTTTTGTGGAACTGAATAAAGTTAAAAAAGTTAAAACTCTGTTAGTTCTGCCACGGTTAATTTATCAAAATTAAAAGCTATACCCTACTCCCATAGACAAAACCTGATTCCGGATTTCATAATTGTAATAATAGTCATTTTTGGATTTATTAACATTTATAAACCCCAGATTATATCGTAAAGTAAAATTTAAACCGTTTTTCAATTCATAATTTGCTCCGGCATTTATGCCCACATCAAAATTCCTTAGGTTTTTATCTCTTTGATTTCTGACAGATTCCGGATACATGTAATTATTTCTTATTTTATGTTTTTTATATAGGGCAAAATTTACCTGAGGTCCCACTTCTGCTCTTAATCCTTTAATGATACGGTATTGAAACATCAATGGAATAGTAATGTAATTTAATACATACTTTTCATCGTAATAAGAATCGGTATGCCAATAATTCCAACCCCATGTATCGTCTGATTCTGCTCCCTGCATGGAGAATAAAACTTCAGGCTGAATTGAAAATCTTTCTGCTACTGGTACTCTTGCATAGACGCCTCCATAGACACCGGCTTTTGCATTATTTGTAGACATGTCACCATACAGAGAAGATATATTGATTCCTGCTTTTACTCCCAGTTTAATTTGTGAGTTTCCAATAAAAAAAGAAAGCAATAACAAAAGAGTTAATTTTTTTTTCATAAAAAAGAGATTTATATTGTTAGTTGATTAATTTATGTATCAATGACAAAGATAGTTATTATAAAATTATCTGTATTTACCTTTTATATTAAAATACAAATACTTTTTTTCATCTGAAGAATAGAAATAAAATTAAATTCCGATATTTGAACCGTAAAAATTTTGATAGAGATAATCGTATGGGATTTTTTAAAAAGAAACTGGCTTTGTTTTGGTCGTCTGTACATGATACTAAGGAGAACCAATGGATACAAAACCCCATAGAATCTCAAAACAAATGGTTTTCTGAGCTTATTTTAAAAGGTTGTAAAACTCAGTTTGGTAAAGATCATTCTTTTTCAGCAATCAATTCTATAAAAGATTTTCAAGATCTGGTTTCAATTTCCGATTATGAAAATTTAAAACCCTATCTGGAATCAGTAAAAAATGGAGAAGAAGATGTGCTTTGGCCGGGCAAACCTCTTTATTTAGCCAAAACTTCGGGAACTACTTCTGGTACCAAATATATACCTATCACTAAAGATTCGGTACCCTTTCATATTGACGGTGCAAAAAGTGCTTTGCTACACTATATTCATAAACGAAAAAATGCAGATTTTGTAAATGGCAAAATGATCTTTATTCAGGGGAGCCCTGAACTTGAAGAAGTCAATGGCATTAAAGTAGGAAGACTTTCCGGAATCTCTGCTCATTTTGTACCCCAGTACCTGCAAAAAAACCGTCTTCCTTCCTGGGAAACTAATTGTATAGAAGACTGGGAAACAAAAATTGATCAAATTATTGACGAGACTGTTCATCAAAACATGTCTTTAATCAGTGGAATACCTCCCTGGCTGGTTATGTATTTTGAAAAACTGGTTGAAAAAACGGGAAAATCAGTTAGCAGTTTATTTCCTAATCTACAGTTATTAGTCACCGGTGGGGTAAATTATAAACCCTATGAAGAAAAAATTGAAGAATTAATCGGAAAAAAACTGGACATTATACAAACTTACCCTGCATCTGAGGGTTTTATTGCGTTTCAGGATAACGTTGATAGCGATGATCTTTTATTAATGGTAAATCATGGGATTTTTTACGAGTTTATTCCCGCTGAGGAAATAGGCAAAAAAAATCCGATACGACTCACTTTAAATGAGGTGGAATTGAATAAGGATTATGCTATCATTCTTACTACCAATGCAGGATTGTGGGCCTATGAAATAGGTGATCTCGTGCGTTTTGTTAGTAAAAACCCTTACAAAATACTGGTTTCCGGAAGAACTAAGCATTTTACGTCTGCTTTTGGAGAACATGTTATATCGTATGAAGTGGAAGATGCTATAAAAGAAGCGGTAGAAAATACTCAAACCGTGGTTCAGGAATTTACCTTAGCACCTCAGGTTACTCCGAAAGAAGGTCTGCCCTATCATGAGTGGTTTATAGAGTTTGAAAAAATGCCGGATGATATAAATTTATTTGCTAAAAAACTGGACTCTGCACTTAGGTGTAGGAATACTTATTACAATGATTTAATTACAGGTAAAATTTTACAGCCTCTAAAAATTTCGCTAATCAGAAAAAACGGCTTCAATGATTATATGAAGGAAATAGGAAAGCTAGGAGGACAAAATAAACTCCCACGTTTATCTAATGATCGTAAAATTGCTGATAAACTAACTAAGTATTTATTGTAAGTTATCATAATCTTAATTAGTTATTTAGCTATTCTCTTATAATTCATAGTCAGATTACCAACACACCCCTATAAATCTTCATGTATATATTTAAAAATATATAAGAACAAAAGAACAAAAATCAGTTATATTTGTCCAAAGAAATTTAAAATTGAAGTTAGTTGTTGTAGTACCGGTATATAATGAAGCCAAATTTTTACGTGAATGTTTGGAATCATTTGCAAATCAATCGTATAAAAATATTACCTGGATAATTGTAAATGATGCTTCCACCGATGAATCACCGGAAATTATACAAAATTTCATTCAGGATAAACCTGAATTTTTATTCGTGAATCTGACTCATAAATCAGAACACAAACCGGGTGCTAAAGTTGTACGTACTTTTTACAAAGGCTTGAATTCTGTTAATTATAAAGATTTTGACGTAATTGCAAAATTAGATGCAGACATAATACTTCCTCCGGATTATTATGAAACCATGATTACGGAACTTGAAAATAATCCAAAAATCGGTATGGTAGGCGGTTTGGTTTACGTTGAAAAAAACGGCATCTGGAATCATGAAACCATAGCAAGCAAAAATCATATTCGCGGAGCTGTAAAAACATACAGAAAAGAATGCTTTGAAGATATTGGCGGATTACGAGAGACCTTAGGCTGGGACAATCTGGATGTATTATTATCTAGAATGAAAGGTTGGGATGTTAAAGTTGTAAAAAATATCTGGGTAAAACTTTTAAAGCCTACGGCTCATGTATATAAAGATACCAAAGCGCTTAAACTAGGAAAGTATTTTTACAATATCGGTTTAGATCCTGCTCTTTCGTTTATTTCGTGTGCCAAAGCTGCATGGAACGATCGTTCTGTATCTAATTTCTTCATTTCGTACCAATCCTATATATCTATGGTCATAAATAAAGAAGAAAGAAAAATTACACCTGATGAAATTTCATTTATCAGAAAATACCGCTGGAAAGAAGTTTTAAATAAATTCGGTATATGAAAATTGCCATTCTGGAGTTTGAAACCCATACTCATTTATTACTTCAATGGAATGCTTTATTGCAAAATTCAGGAATAGATTATCATTTTTATATTTCATCATCTATTTCCTGTCTAATTCCAGAAATTCCGGATTCACTAAAAACTGTACTGGAAGTTAAAGATTACCCACAACTCTCTGATTTTTTAGCTGATAATGACCTTATTATATTTAACACATTACATCGTAATTTTCAAAAATTTAATTTTTTATTTAAAGAAAAAAACACTCAAATACTTGTACATAACGGAAATTTTTTTTTCAATTCGCGAAAACCGGATTGGAAATTGTTTTTAAAAGTAAAAAATTTACACCTTCAATATTATTACCTTAAATTAATTTTTAAAGAAAATATATATTTTACTAAAAAAATAATTTGTGAAGCGAAAGCATATGCGTTTCTTAATGAAAATATAAAACAACATTTTAGTACTGATGAGAAAAAATATATAACCTTACCTCTTATATACAATAAATTTAACGTAGAGCCTAGTGAACAGAATAAAATTAATATCGTTATTCCGGGAGAAGTTTCTCAAAGCAGGAGAAATTATCAATTAGTTTTTAAACTATTGAAATATTTATCTCCAAAACAGATAATGAAATTCACTTTTTTGGGTAAAATTTCTGACCAGTCGATGTTACAATCCTTACATCTTCTCAAAAAAAACAGGAATAATTCTGTTGAAATTTCGTATTTTAGAGAAAGAATTCCTCAATCTGAATTTGACTTGACCATGAACGAATCTCATTTTGTATTATGTCCTTTACATAAAGAAACTCAATTTTATTTACAAAAAGAAATATATGGTCAAACTAAAGCCAGTGGAAATGAAGCTGATTGTATTTCCTATGGCAAAATAGGAATATTTCCACAACATTACCCGTTGAGTAACTGGAATTCTCTTTATTATGATTCCGCTGAAAACCTTAAAACAATTCTGGAAAATCTTACTATACAGGAATATCATAAACTAAAAAATAATCTTGAAGCTCAATTACCTTATTATGACAAAGAAAAGGTAAAAGAAAAACTTATTAACATGTTAACTATTTTATCCCAATCATGAATTTATTACGTAAAAAGGCAATTGATTTGGCTTATTCTTATTGGCCTTCACTATATAAAAAAAGATTTTTTAAAAAAATAAATCAGTTAAATGCTTTAAACATTAAACAAAGAAATGTAGAATTTGAATTTCTTATTCTCTCTCGTTTTCTTGATAAAGACAGTGTTTTTTTTGATATTGGTGTAAATATGGGATATTATATTTACTATGCGGAACAACTGGTACACCCTGAAAATATTGTTGGATTTGAGCCACATCCGGAACTATATAAAAGAATTAAACATTTATTTCCTAAAATACATACTTCTAATATTGCTTTGAGTAATACTTGTGAAGTTCTCAATTTTAAAGTTCCTATTATCAATTCTCATGAAACAACCGGACGCGGTACTTTAAACACTGAATATAAAGAAGAAAATGAAACTTCTTCAAAGATTTACGAAGTACAGACCGAAACTCTGGACAGATTTATAAAAAATCATCAGATTGAAAAAATTTCATTTATAAAAATTGATGTTGAAGGAGCTGAAATCAAGGTGATTGAAGGAGCTAAAGAAACACTAAGAAAATTTCGTCCGACACTATTAATTGAGGTTGAAGAAAGACACCATAATCAAAACATATGGAATATTATACAGCCTATATTGGAACTTGGTTATCTGTCTTTTTATCTGGACAGAGAAACCCTTGAACTGAAAGAGTTCACCTCTTCTACACCTACTTATCAGAATACATCTGAATTACATAATAAGACAGCATATATAAATAATTTCATATTTTTATCAAAATAATTTTACTAATTCTATGGGTGTAGTCGCTAGACAAGGAATTAAATACAGTATCATCAGCTATTTAAGTTTTTTACTTGGTACATTTTCCACAATTTTCATATACCCGGCAGATACCACTTTTTTGGGCCAATTACGATTTATACAGCCTTCAGCTGAAATTATTTTTCCTTTTGTCGTATTTGGTCTCAGCTATGCTAATATTAAATTTTACCAACAATTTAAAGCTAAAAATCAAAATCTGGATTTTTTAGTTTTTTCTATAAAATTTATTGTAATTAGTTTTCTTATCATTTGTCTACTTTATTGGTTATTTGCCAGTCTTTTCCCTTCAATTGGAAATTCAGACTCCTGGAAAATGAAACAATATGTGCTTCCGGTTATACTTATACTTGCTTTATCGCAGTTATTTTCAAAATATATTTCAAACTTTAAACGTGTTGCCATAACTGGAATATTTGAAAATTTCTTCCCAAAATTAGGATCTTTAGTTGCTTTTATCTGCTTTGTTTATCTGGGTATTTCTGAAATTAATTCTTTATATATTTTTATATTTTTCTTTTTTGCCGCTCTGTCAGGTCTTATTGTTTATTTTCTCAGACTGAACAAAGATAAACCTAGTGGTAGTCTCAGTATTCTTTCCGGTAAAAACTTTCGTAAAGAATTATTTTATTTCTGTATTTTTTCTGTTTTAGGAAGTATAGGAAATCAGCTGGCATTACGTATTGATAACCTGATGATATCCGAATTGATCAGTTATAAACAAAACGGAATATATTCAATACTTATGTCTATCGTAGGATTTCTTTCAGTACCTCTGGCTGGTGTTTTTGCTATTTCAGGTCCTATTATAGTTGAAAAACTTGAAAATAATCAACATGCCGAACTTAATGACTTTTACCAAAAAATATCCAAATTTTTATTTTTATTCGGAACGGTATTACTATCCTGTATATTTGCCGGATGTGATTATCTTTTTTTATTAATGAAAAACGGACACGAACTCAGCGAGGCTAAATCTATTATTTATATTCTGGGTATTGCTACTCTTTTTGATATATCAACTGGATTTAACAGCCAAATTATAACCTATTCTCGATATTACCGGTTTAACATTTATGCAATGCTTCTACTTGCTGTATTAACCATTAGCTCTAACTGGATCTTTATTGTATATTTTAATCTGGGTATTGAAGGTGTTGCAATGGCTACAGCAATATCTCTTACTATATATAACATTATTAAACTAATTTTTAATTATAGAATATTTAAGATTCAGCCTTTTACCCGAGTATATTTATATATACTGATAACCGGAATTTCAGCAGTAATTCTGGCATGGTCGATACCTGATACCTCCAATAACTTAATCAACCTCCTTTTAAAGCCATTGGTTGTGATAATCATTTTTCTTATCATAAATTTGTGGCTTAAATTTTTTCCGTTCAAAGAAATTTTTTCTACAAATCTTAAGAGTTTTTTGAGTGGAAAAAAATAATTTGTACAATTTTTGTAAATATTATAGACAAAGTATACTATTTTATAGACAGTCTCAGTTATTAGTATCTATTATATAAAAGGTATTTAATGTACTTTTGTCATCTTAAGAAGCAATATATGAAATTTATTTGTACGATCCTGTTTACCCTTTTAAGTCTGTTACTTTTTTCTCAGCAAAAAAAAATTTTAAAGGGAAAGGTCTATATAAATGAAACGGGTGAATCTGTTTCGGGTATTTATGTTAAAAATCTTAATTCTGATTATACAACTATAACGGATTTAATTGGAAATTTCTACATGCCTGCCGAGAAAGGAGACGCAATAGTTTTTCAATCCTACAACATTGAAAAAAGAACTGTAATCGTAACTTTTCTTATGCAAGAGAAAGGTATAATGTCTATTCAGCTGGATGTAAAAGAAAAGCAATTGGATAACATCTACATAACTGATTTTAAAACTTACGGCAATATAGAATTAGATGTAAAAAGGATTCCTATGATGAATAAAACGAATGAACTTATGGCGAAATTAGGTAACTTATATCCTACCATGAAAATGGATGGAAGCACTGATGTTGCTACGGAATCAGCTAAGCTAAGTACTATGAAATTTGGTATTGATGCTGTATTTGATGTTCTTTCTGGAGATAATAAAAGAAGAGAGAGACTTTCTGCTTATGAGGAACAGATTAAAGAAATTAAAACTATTCATGAATATTTTGGGGATGAATATTTTTTGGGATTAGGACTTGAAAAAAATCAAATTGATGAATTTATTCTTTATACTTACCTAAATCATGATGTAAGATTTTATTATAAACATGGAAATTATTTTCAGATTTTAAATACGTTTGACAAAAACATACTTGCGTTTAAAGCTAGAAAAGAGAACAAAGTTATTTCTTCAAATCCCAAAATAGGGGAAACTTATTTCCCAGATAAAAAGGAATAATATTCTTACGGATAATCTTCTATATAAATTAAAATCTATTTACATAGTTAAATAGGTTTAACCGACTTTATTTAATTAGTAATTATAATTTTTCACATAACTATGCTTTTTTTTACTAAACAAAAAGAGAGCTTAGAAGTCTTTTTTTAAAACTGGCTATTTAGAATAACTATTTTAAATGATACACATTTTAAAAAATCAGATTAAAATTTACTATTTATTTACAAATAGCAAGAGAGTACCTAAAAAGATACTCTCTCAAACCAGCCCTGTCAAAGGCCTATATATTAACCTTTAAAAACCTTCAATTTTTCAGTAAGCTTAGGTACTACTTCAAATAAATCACCTACTACGCCATAATCAGCCGATTTAAAAAACGGTGCTTCAGGATCATTATTAATCACAACAATAGTCTGACTATTGTTTATACCGGCTAAATGCTGAATAGCACCGGATATACCAATAGCTATATATAATTTAGGTGCGATAACCTTTCCGGTTTGTCCTACGTGTTCAGCATGAGGTCTCCATCCTGCATCAGAAACAGGTTTGGAACAAGCTGTTGCTGCTCCTAAAACATTGGCTAAATCTTCAATAATTTTCCAGTTTTCCGGACCTTTCATTCCTCTTCCTGCACTTACAACAATTTCAGCCTCTTTTAAATCTATTTTTCCTGTATTTAATTCTGAAGATTCAACTTTATAACCAGGATCTGTAGGTAAATTTACCTGCGGATTTTCCTGAATCCCTTGCACAGGGCTTTCTTTACATCCAACGGAGTTAGCAGATACAGTAATAATTAACTTAGATGCTGTGGTTTCCACCGTAGCTATTCCCTTTCCTGAAAATACATTTCTCTTAACTTGAAAAGGAGAGGCTGATATAGGGAGAGAAATTACATTAGTAATGTATGCAGCATCTTTTTCCTTTACTAAAAAAGGAGCTATAGAAGCACTTTCGTTAGAATGAGAAAATAGTATATAATTTCCATCGGCCAATTGTGAAATAACTCCAGCAAAAACTTTAGGATCAAATACTTTTAAAGCTTCATTTTTTACATTTAAAACTTTAGTGGCACCATATTTATATAAATCATCAGGTGAATCGTCTGAATTAATAGTAATAACTGTTACCGTATCACCAATCATGTCTGCCAGTGTTTTTGCATAAGAAACAACTTCAAATGAAGATTTCTTATATTTTCCGTTTAAATTTTCCGTATATGCGTAAATCATTTTTTCTTTTTTAAATTAAACCATCATTATGTTTAGATAACTTTTGCCTCTTCATGTAATAATCGAACCAATTCATCAAGATTATCTTTATCTACCAAAACAACACTGGAACGGGTTTTGGGCTTTTCATAAGCTATAGTTGAAACTTTAGATCCGGAATACTTGGGCTCGATAACTGTTAATGGTTTAGTTTTCGCAGTCATAATACCTCTCATATTAGGAATTTTTAATTCATTTTCCTGTACCAAACCTTTCTGACCTGCTAATACCACCGGTAAATTAAGAGAAATAACTTCTTTACCGTTATCCAGCTCACGGGTTACCTTAGCTATGTTACCCTCTACCTCAAGACCTATAACAGCATTAACAAAAGATAAATCCATTTCCGCAGCAGTCAAACCCGGAACTAAACCTCCGTTATAATCTAACGATTCTTTTCCTAATAAAATTATATCATAATTTCCTTCTCCTGCTACGGCTGCAATTTCTTTAGCTACAATTTCACTGTCAAGCGGTTTTGCATTAATACGAATAGCCTCTTTTGCTCCGATTGCAAGGCATTTTCTCAGTACGGGTTCTACCGAACTGTCTCCTACGGATAAAACCGTAACCTCAGCTCCTTGTTGCTCCTGAAGATAAACTGCTTTACTTAAACAGAACTCATCCTGCGGATTTATAACATATTGTATTCCATTAGTATCAAATTGAGTATTATCTTGGGTAAAATTAATTTTCGATGTAGTATCTGGCACACTACTTATAGCTACTAGTATTTTCATCTTTCATGTTTTTTCTAAGGACTAATATAATAAAAAATATTATGCGTGCATAAGAAATGCTTTTTTTATTTATAATTTATCTAAATATTAATGTATAAGTTTTTATATGTACTCATGTATTAATGTAATTATACGTACTATTTATCCTTTATATAAAACTGAATAAGATATATGAATTGATTTTAATGTTATAAATCAATCTTAGTTACTTTGTAGTAAAATATTAACTTCATAGTAATATAGTAATAATAGATTTGCTATAACAATACAGCATAAAAAACAGCTATGAAAATATTTTTAAGAATAATATTTGTCTTTTGCCTTTTTTATTGTCATGAAATTTTTTCTCAGGGAATTAATGGTAGTATACAGGGTAAAATACTGGTAGATGATAATAAAAACCTAAGCTCTATATGGGTGGAACTGGTTAACGAATCAACTGGCTTTAGTACACGAACACAAACTAATACTACAGGTGAATATTATTTTCAGCAACTTCCACTGGGGGGGCCATACAATTTAAAAGTTACAGACGATAACGGCGGAGAATGGGAAGAAAAGGGATTTATACTTAATCAGGGAGATCAACTTACTGTTGATTTTAATTTACAAGATCAATTTTCTCAATTAGAAGAAGTGATAATCAATGCAGCTCCTGTAACTAAAACCATAGCTAAAATAGGCGCGGTTACTTCCGTAACGGCAACCGATCTGGCTCGTTTACCTGTTAATGGAAGAAACTATACTTCTCTAACAGATTTATCTCCCTTAAGCAGTGGTTCCAACTTATCAGGGCAGTTAGGATCTTCCGTAAATTTCACAATAGATGGGATGACTGCTAAAAACCCAACTTCCGGAGGTAGTACTAATCGTAACGGAGGTCCCTATGCTATATCGATGGAAGCTATAAGAGAATTTGAAATTGTAACCAATCAATACGATGTAACCTACGGAAGAAGTGGTGGCGGAACCATAAGTTCGGTGACAAAATCTGGTACGAATACACTTAAAGGTAGTTTGTTTACCTTTGGTAGAGCTGATTGGCTTTCCAGTCCATACGATATAAGAGGAAACAAACGAAAGGCTGATTTCTCAACTTACCAATACGGCTTTTCCCTTGGCGGTCCGATAATCAAAAATAAAGCTCACTTTTTTATTGCCTGGGATCATCAGGATGATAAACGTCCGATTTACATCGCAGATATTCATAGTATAGAGGATGAAAAAAGATATAATGTTTCCCAAACAACCTTAGACAGATATCTCGCCATTGCCAGAAATAAATACGGAGTAGCTTCTTCTCCTCAATTTGGAGCTTTTAATAAAAAACAAGGTACAGATGCAGTTTTTTTTAAGTTGGATTGGCAACTTAATGATACTAATTTGTTTACGCTTCGTAATAATTACATAAACGATAGTAATCATCAGGCAATCGGCGATAACACATCTATAAATTTATATGAGGTATATGGAGATGTTAAATCTGTAGACAATAGTTTAATGGCTTCCCTCCGCTCCGTCTTTTCAACCCAAGTGACAAATGAGCTTAAAATACAACATTTATATACAGCTGAAAAAACATCTCCTAACAAACAATTACCATCTCAAAACATACCCAGAGCTATTGTAGAAAGAGTTGAATCTGAAATTGAGGGAAAAATGGCTTATACATCTATTCAGCTGGGAGGACAACGATATATACCTGAAAATTTTTATAACAATGTGATACAATTGGTCGATAATGTATACTACACTACTGATCGTTTTAAATATACTCTGGGTATTGATTTGATGTATACCCATATGAATTCACGTTATGGTAGCGAAGCTAATGGTCGGTTCTATTTTTCAGGTTTGGATAATTTTGATACCATGAAACCCTATCGATATACCAGAGAAATATATACTTCGGATGAAGAAAGGGTCAAACAAAATATTCTTGCATCAGGAGTTTATGGACAACTTCAGACACAATTATTCAACGGGTTTCAAATGACAGCCGGCATTCGACTTGATTATACTGATTATATGAATACAGGAAGATTTAACCCTTTAGTTTTTGAAGAACTAGGTATTAAAACCAATAATAAGCTAAATACCTTACAATTTCAACCGAGAATACAGTTTACCTGGGATATAGATAATCAGCATAAAGATATATTACGTTTGGGCGGGGGAATTTTCGGTTCAGACATAAATAATTATGCATTAATAAATAATATGGTGTTTGATGGATCCCGTATGTCTTCTGTAGACCTTGTCGGTAGTTTTGTACCTACACCCGATTTTATAAGCTACAGAGAAAATCCTTTATCGGCTCCGGGAAAAAATCTCTTGTCAGACCCCAGCATTCCTCGTATGACAACTATTAATACCAATGCAAAAAATGCAAAAGTTCCTACAGTTTACAAGGCAAACTTTACCTACTCTCATTTTTTTAACAGCAGGTTTAAAATCGGACTCAGCTTTTATACTACACTGGCACGTCATAATTATATGTATATCGATAGAAATATGGTAGATGAACCTTTTTTCAGAATTGCTTCTGAAGCAAACCGTGCTGTCTATGTTCCTGTATCTGGTATTAATCCTGTGAATGGTGTTACAGACTGGACAACCGGAAGAAAAACCAGCAAGGTGGGCCGTGTTCTGGAACTAACTAGTCAAGGAAAAATTAATCAATTTGCTTTTATTTTTGATACTTCTTATAAATATCATCAAGACGGACAGTTTTCTTTTAGCTATACATGGAATGATTCTAAAGATAATACTTCTTATAATGGAAATGTAGCTAATTCTGCAACCTTATCCTTAATGGTTAAAGAAGATCCTCGCAATCTTAGGAATATGACCTATTCTGATAATCAGTTTCGCAATAAAATTATTTTTTACGGAACCTCTCCTTCTTTCTGGGGCATTAATATAGGACTTAGATTTTCAGGTTTCGGAGGTACCCGGTATTCATTAGCTGTAAACGGAAATGTAAATGGTGATTTTGTGTCCACCAATGATTTAGCATATATTTATAATCCTGATGATTTGACAACACCTGCCCATATCAGAGAAGGATTACATGCCATTCTGGCAAACCCGAAAGTTGAACAAAGTTTTAAAAACTACATCAAAAAAAGTTATGGTAAAATTGCTGAAAGAAATGGTGGTGTTAATCGATTTTACGGCACTTTCGATCTCAGGATATCTAAAAAATTTAAAACTATATTAACTCAAAATATTGAGCTGTCTGTAGACATATTTAATTTTTTGAACTTATTGAATAAAGATTGGGGAGCTGGATATTTTCTGGGTAAGCAGTATATTTATTCTATAAAAAGTTTTGATGCGGATAAAAAGGAGTTCGTTTACACGGTTAATCCTAATGCCGGTATTTCTTCTAGAAACGGTAACCCTTATCAGATACAGATAGGTATTCGATATAATTTTTAAAAACATAATCAATTAATATTATCCAATGAAAAACGCGATTGTAATTTTATTATTCATGAATATAAATTTGTTTTATACCCAAACACGTGTAATTGCACACAGAGGTTACTGGGATACTGCGGGCAGTGCACAAAATTCTCTGGTATCTTTATCCAAAGCAAACGAAATAAAAGTTTATGGTTCTGAATTTGATGTTTTAATAACTTCAGATGGTATCCCTGTTGTAAATCACGATGATGACATACAAGGTCATGTAATTGAGAATACACCCTACTCCCAACTAAGTAACTTAAAACTTCCAAACGGAGAAATTCTTCCTACACTGGAACAATATCTCATTTTGGGTAAATCTTTTGCGGATTTACAATTAATTTTAGAAATTAAACCTCATAAAAAACAAGAAAACGAAAAAAGAGCAGTTCGTGAAGTTTTGGCTTTAGTAAAAAAATATAATCTTGAAAAACAGATTGAATTCATATCATTTAGTATGAATATTTGTAAAGAACTAAAATCTAAAAATCCGAATTCTGAAATATATTATTTGGGAAGCGATGTAAGTCCGAAAACAATCAAAGAAATAGGGTTAACAGGGATCGATTATTATTATAAAGTTTTATTAATCTCTAAACCTGAATGGTTACAGGAAGCAAAAGAAATGGGTTTAAAAATTAATGTATGGACTGTTAATGAAGATAATGACATGCATCTGTTTATTGATAAAAAAATAGATTTTATAACGACGGATGCACCAGTAAGACTTAAAAATTTGCAACAGCCTTCATCTTTAATTAAGTAAATTAACCTTTCAATTTTTTGATCAAAACAAAAAAACCTTACCGGATAGTAAGGTTTTTTATATTATTATATCAACAGTTATACGACTTCTGAAGACAGACCTCTTCGTAATAAAGCATTATTCATGGGAATGAGATCTTCAAGAGAGCCTGTTTTAACCTCACATTTTCCTTTGTAATGAACCAAATAGGTACACTGCTGGGCCTGCTCTAAACTATGACCACATACTTCAATCAGGCTATCGATTACAAAATCAAATGTATTAACATCATCATTATGAAGAACTATTACATGTGGAGTTTCTTCTTCCACTAATGTATCTACATTCTCTCGTTCTTTCCAATTAGGCTGATTATTATAAATCATGGGTTAATAATATTGAAATCCAGTTATTTTTTGACCACTTCTGAACAAAATTTAAGCCATACTTTTCACATTCATTGATAATATCTTCAAAATCATGTTCATATATGCCACTTAACAATAATTGACCGGAAGCATTTAAATTTTCCGCGTATATATTTATATCCTGTAAAAGTATATTTTTATTTATATTAGCTAAAATTATATCAAATTTATGATGACCTAAAAGGCTTGCATCCCCTAATTTGATTTGAATGGATATTCCATTTTTCGTAGCGTTTTCCACTGCATTACCATACGACCACTCATCAATATCTATAGCTTCCACAAAGTTAGCTCCTTTCATTTTGGCAAAAATACCCAGAACTCCGGTGCCACTTCCCATATCCAATACATCTTTGCCTTCAAAATTCATAGACAACATAGCGTGGATCATATTGTAGGTAGTTTCATGATGACCTGTACCAAAAGACATTTTAGGTTCAATAATGATAGGGTAAGGAATATCAGTTCTTTTAGGATGAAAATCTGCATGGAGATAAACCTGATCTTCAATGTTTACAGGTGTAAAGTTTTTTTCCCATTCTTCATTCCAGTTAATATCAGGTGACTTTTGCCTTTGATAGGTAACTTCGACTTGATCTGAGGATAAAACAGGAAGTTCTTTTACAAGTTGTTCGTCATCTGAAGATTCTTTAATATAAGCCATAAAACCTGTATCTGAATCAACAAAACTTTCGAATTCTAATTCAGCCAGATAAGCTATTAAAATATCTTTCCATGGATTCAGAGGTTTTACCGAAAATTGGTATTCTATATACTTCATATATATTATTTGCGAACGCAAATTTAATTAAAAACAAGAAATGGAAAAATCTCAGAACTACTATTTAATTTAAAAAATCAAAAAACATCCGAATCCCTGAAAAGAAAATCAACAAAAGAGTACACTATTTCGTTTATTGCACTCTTAATTTAGTCGATTAAATAATAAAGTTTTTAATGTTACATTAGAGCCCAGCTTTTAACTTAAATTCAAAATTCTCTTACTATAATCAATCTTACTTTCCTGTCTATGAGAAGAAGTATTATCTTCAACTTATTAGCAAAATTCGGAAGAAATTTTCAAATAAAAATGAGGAAATCCTCAATTGATAAAAAAAAACATATTATATAACAAATATGTCAAAAAAATTTTAAAAAAGATATTTTATACCATATTTTTTTTCAGTGTTTTCATTTATAATATAACGTATAAAAAAACTAAAATATTTGAAATTTTATATTAAAAACAATATTTAAATGCATGATTTTAGTCTATTTACGTATAATAGAAACAATTTCGTTATTCAAGTATTGTAACATATATTGACAGATTTTCACCTTTTTCATCTCTGTAAAAGCGTTTAACACCAGATTCAATTTTATATAAATCTTTATTCATGTAAGGAGAAATTTTCATTTTATCATCATCACCCAGATACCCCAAATCATATCCTTGTTCATTTAAAACTACAATCTCGCCGTTAAATTTGTCTCTATCCTGCTGAAGAATAACTTCATCGTAGCTTCCCATATCCAATAAAAGCATCTGACGGTTTCTGCTTGTTCTTTGTGCATTATCCTGAGTCCCTTTTACATTGAATTCGAATTCCTGAATAACTGTGATGAATCTTTGCAATGGTCTGGATACTTCTTTCTTTTCCAGATCTGTGGTTATTGTAACAGCTCGCTTTTTATTTTTAGCTATAAAATAAAGTAATATTGCAGCTAAAACCACTAATGCTGAAAATATCCAAAGAAAAGTATTCATTATTTATTTATTTATAATTTCCGCAAATATAATAATATAAAAACATGTAATAATTAAGTATTTGTTTATCTTTACCTATTATAAATATAATTTATGAAGTTTATTTTAGTATTGATATTCTTTGTTTCTTCTTATAACTTTCAAGTAAAAGCACAAATTTTTACTTTAAAAGATAGTATTACGATCGATATTCCTGATAGTTATATATTATTACAATCAGATGCTTTCAATTCTTTATATTTTGCCTCTTACCAAAATAATTCGCTCATAAAAATAACCCAGGATTTTAAAAAATATACTCTTGAAAATTTCAATCCTACAAAAAAAATATTTATTGTTAATTCCTTATTTGTAGTTATGTGGGACAAAGTAAATAAAACATTGGAATTTTTTGATGATAAACTAAATCTTACTCAGGATCCTGTGAAAATACTGCCTGACCAGATAATTAACTCACAACTTTTATATGTTCAGGATAATAAAAACCTGACCTATTTTGATGAATTTAATTCCGGTTCTTTTATACAATATGATTACAGGAATGATAAAAATCTTGTATTTTCTAATTCTTTAACCGGCAAAATTCTAAAAGATTTTCAATTAAAAGACATTTATGCGACGAAATACAGCCGTTACCTTTTAGCTAAAAAGATTTCTAAACAAGATTCTCTTAACAACTTTAGAATTATTCGTCAAAATAATATGAATGGTGAGGTTCAATATTTTGATATTCCGGATTTAAATTATTATTTCTGGAATGAGAACAAATTCGAATGGATTGATAAAAATTATTTTTACTCCTATGATTTTGAAAATGAACCTAAAAAGATTAAACTCCCTGCAAAGGCTGAAAATTATTATATATTAAACGATCAATTATTTCTATGGAAATCTAAGGTTATGTATCTTTACACTCTGAAATCAGAAATTTAAATCTTAACCCATGCATATTGCAATAACCGGAAATATAGGAGCTGGAAAAACTACTTTGACTCAACTATTAGCCAAAAATTACCAATGGATTGCTCAGTTTGAAGATGCGGATGACAATCCTTATCTGGATGATTTTTATTTTGACATGGCAAAGTGGTCCTTTAATCTCCAAATTTACTTTTTAAGTTCTCGCTTTAATCAAATAAAAGAAATTAGAGAAAGTAAAAAAAACATTATTCAGGATCGTACTATTTATGAGGATGCATATATTTTTGCGGCAAATTTACATGAGATGGGATTAATGCAGACCCGGGATTTTAATAATTACCTTAATCTTTTTAATTTAATGAAAGATTACATTCAGGCTCCGGATTTACTTATCTATCTTAGAGCTTCGATCCCAAAACTGGTAAGTCAGATACAAAAGAGAGGGCGAGAATATGAATCCTCTATCAGCATAGATTATTTGAATCGTCTTAACGAAAAATATGAAGAATGGATTTCTGGTTATAAAGAAGGAAAATTATTGATTGTTGATGTTGATCAAATAGATTTTGTTGACAATAAAGAACATTTGGGACTAATTATCGATCAGGTGGAATCTAATATCCATGGCCTGTTTTAGCATAACGCGAGTTAAATTGTTACTTTTTTGTAGATATAGTTTATTATCATTTTTGATTAATATAAAACTAATAAGGTAGAAACTTTATAATATTTTTTATATGCTAATAATAAAAATATATCTGATAAAACAAAACTTCATCTTACATTCCGATTTTTACTAAATAGAAATTTAAGATAAAGATTTGTAAATATAATTTTAAAGTAATTTATTAATTAGCTACATCACTTATAAACTTGATTCTCATAATTCGTAATTCATCATCAGAATAATCATCACCAAACTCTTGTAACAAAACGGACATCTTATCACTTTCTGACTCCATTAAAAAGTCTATGATTTCCTCCTGTTGATCATCATCTAACAATTCATCAACATAATAATCAATATTTAACTTAGTTCCCTGATAAACAATACTTTCCATTTCACTCAATAAATCATCCATGGAAAGATCTTTAGCTTTGGCTATATCTATCAAATCTAGTTTTCTATCAGTACTTTGAATAATAAATACTTTATGTGAAGATTTATTTGCAACATGTTTTATTACCAAATCTTCTGGACGTACAATATCATTTTCTTCTACATATTGTGCAATATACTCCACAAATTCTTTTCCGAATTTCTTGGCTTTGCCCTCACCAACACCAAAAACATTAGCTAATTCCTGTAATGTGGTAGGATATTGAAAAGCCATATCTTCAAGACTGGGATCCTGAAATACGGCAAAAGGAGGAATATTATTTTTTTTCGCAACTTTTTTACGAATATCCTTGAGATCATCAAACAACTTTTTATCAAGAGCATTCCCTCCTCCTGTAGGCTGAACAGCAATCTGATTCTGTGCATCAATTTCCTTTTCAAAATCAATGTCCTCTGCCATTAATATTTCTCTTGAATTTTTTAAAAATTCTTTTCCTGAAACTGAAAGTTTTAATACTCCGTAAGTTTCTATATCTTTAATTAAAAAATCATGAACAATGGCCTGCCTAATCACTGATTTCCAGAAATTGTCAGTTTTATCTTTACCTATACCAAAATAATCTTCCGTTCCTAATTTATAGGATTTAGTTATTACAGATTCTTTTCCCATAGCAACATTAACCAAATCTTTCAATTTTAATTTTTCTTTGGTTTTTTCTACTATAGAAAGAATTTGTGACACCTGCTCAGATACATCAATTAATGGTTTAGGATGCAATGCGTTATCATCCATTTTTGCTCCCAGACCATTTATTTCATCAAATTCTTCACCGAAATAATGTAGTAGATATTTTCTTCTGGACATTGAGGTTTCAGCATATCCTACTACTTCCTGAAGAAGCTGTAAGCCTACTTCTCTTTCCGAAACAGGTTTAGCGGCTAAAAATTTTTCAAGTTTTTCAATATCCTTATAATCATAAAATGCTATACAATGGCCTTCGCCTCCGTCTCTTCCTGCCCTACCTGTTTCCTGATAATAACTCTCTAAACTTTTAGGAATGTCATAGTGAAAAACAAAACGAACATCCGGTTTATCAATACCCATACCGAAAGCAATAGTTGCACAAATTACATCAACTTCCTCCATCAGAAATTTATCCTGGTGTGTAGCCCTGGATTTTGCGTCTAATCCTGCATGATAAGGTAATGCATTAATTCCGTTAACTCTGAGAAGTTCCGCCAGCTCTTCAACTTTTTTTCTGCTTAAACAGTAAATAATTCCTGATTTTCCCAGATTATCTTTTATATATTTAATGATTTGTTTTTCAGGATTAACTTTAGGTCTTACCTCATAAAACAAATTAGGTCTGTTAAATGAAGATTTAAAGACCTTGGCATCCGTCATTCCTAACGTTTTCTGTATGTCGTCCTGCACTTTAGGTGTTGCGGTAGCAGTAAGTGCAATAATAGGCGTTTTCCCTATTTTTTCTATGATAGTCCGCAGATTTCTATATTCTGGCCTGAAATCATGACCCCATTCAGAGATACAATGCGCTTCATCTATTGCAAAAAAAGATAATTTTATAGTTTTAAAAAAATCAATATATTCTTCTTTGGTCAAAGATTCCGGAGCTACATATAATAATTTGGTTGTTCCGGAAGTAATATCATCTTTAACTCTTTTAATTTCTGTTTTATTTAAAGATGAATTCAACACATGGGCGATACCTTCCTGAGAAGAAATGCCCCGTACAGCATCAACTTGATTTTTCATTAAAGCTATCAAAGGAGACACTACTATAGCTGTTCCTTCCAATATTAACGCCGGCAACTGATAACATAAAGATTTTCCTCCTCCTGTTGGCATTAAAACAAATACATTGTTCCCTTCCAATAAACTGGAAATAACCTGTTCCTGCGGCTCTTTAAATGAATTAAAACCAAAATACTTTTTTAATGACTTAGGTAAGTCTTTTTCTAAAGATTTCATTCTTTAACTTTAGTTTTTTAATTAAATTTGCCATTATTAAAGTTTAAAAATACAATTTAATTTCAAAATACAAAAAAATATTATTTAGTTTGGAAAATGAAAATATATTAAAAGCCGGAAAAGAAACTATTTTGTTTGAAATTACAGAACTGAAATCTTTATATAACCGATTAGGTAGTGATTTTATAAGTGCTGTAAAATGCATTCTGAATTCTAAAGGAAAATTAGTTCTTTGCGGGGTAGGTAAAAGCGCTCATATTGCTAACAAACTCGTAGCTACATTTAATTCTACCGGAACTCCTTCGCAATTTTTACATGCCGCAGAAGCTAAGCACGGAGATCTGGGATTAATTACAAATGATGATGTTGTTATCTGTATTTCTAACAGTGGAACTTCTTCTGAAATTGTTGAGGTAGTCCCTTTTCTTAAAGATTATTCGTCCAAGTTAATAGCTATGACTGCTAACAAAAATAGTATCTTAGCAGAATATGCCGATATATTTCTTGATACTCATATAGAAAAAGAAGCAGATCCTAATAATTTAGCCCCTACCACATCTACAACGGTACAACTTGCTTTGGGAGATGCTATAGCTCTTGCCTTATTACAAGCCCGTGATTTTACATCTTCTGATTTTGCTAAATTTCATCCGGGGGGAGCATTAGGTAAAAAATTACTTTTGAAAGTAGAACAAGTGATTAAACAGGATCGAAAACCGGAAGTAAATTTATCAGCCCATTTAAAAGAAATTATTAACTCTCTGACTTACTCTTCATATGGAATAACCGTCGTTATAGAAAATGATGTTGTTAAAGGGGTCATAACTGATGGAGATTTGAGAAGAACTTTGTCCAAAGATATTGATTATAATGAATTAACTGCTAAGGATATTATGTCATTGAATCCTAAAACCATCCAGAAAGACGAACTGGCTAGTAAAGCTTTCGAAGAGCTGCGTGAAAATCAGATTGGTCAGTTGGTTGTATTAGAAGGGGATAAATATATTGGTATTATAGATTTACATACTTTGTTAGACGAAGGGTTTAAATAATAAAAAAATTATAACTTCGTAAACTTTTATAAAGTAACAGATGAGTAAAAAGAAAAAAATCAATACTGGCGAAATGCCATTTCTAGCCCATGTAGGGGTTTTAAGAAAGCATATACTTCGCTGTTTGGTTGCTGTTTGTGCAGGAGCTGCTTTAGTAGGATATAAAATGCATTTTGTCATGGATCATATAATTTTTGGTCCTGTTCAAAATGATTTTATAACATTCAGAATAATGAACACGGTGAGTGGTTTGTTTGGATCTAAAGAAGTTTTTAGCATGCCAGCTCATTTTCCGATTTTAGTAAGAAGAATATTTGAACAGTTAAATACAGCTTTTTATGTGGCTGTTGTCGGAGGTTTTATCTTGGTTTTTCCATATGTGATTTATGAAATGTGGAAATTCATAGCTCCTGGTTTAAAACCTAATGAAAGGAAAAATTCCTTGACATTTTTTTTATCAACTTATTTTTTATTTCTTTTCGGATGTTGTTTTGGATATTTTCTCATTACTCCTCTAACTATGCATTTCGGGTATTTTTTCAATATTTCGGACACTATCAATATACAGATAGACCTTTCCAATTACATTAGTATTTTGTTACAAACCGTTTTGGGTATGGGATTGGTATTTCTTTTACCTGTAATTGTATATGCTTTAACTGCTGTAGGTATACTGACTCCAAAATTTTTAAAAACCTACAGAAGACATGCTGTAATTGTTATTTTGATTTTAGCAGGTTTTATTACTCCCGGCGATATACCTTCCATGCTGGTTGCTTCTATTCCTCTATATATGTTGTACGAAGCCAGTATTTTAGTTTCAGCCGTAGTATATAAACGAAATTTATCAGATAATAAAGAAGTTTTAAAATCTTAATGGTTTAAATTTTAACTAAACTTTTTTAATACTTTTTTAACTTCAAGTAGATAGTTTCCATTAAAAAGTATAGCATGTACCATTAGGGGATACAATTGGGTTAAAGGTAACCTTTGCTTCCAATTTTTTTCAAGTGAATACTCTTCTGAGTATGCTTCATAAAAACAAGAAGGAAAGCCCCCAAATAGAAGAGTCATACCTAAATCCATTTCTCTATGTCCATAATATACTGCCGGATCTATTAAAACAATTTTGTTATTGCTTGAGACCAAATAATTTCCACTCCATAAATCCCCATGCAGTAAGGCGGGTTTTTCCTCCGGAAAAATTTCATTCAATTTTTTACATACATTTTGTCCTTGTTTTAATTCCTGAGCGCCAATTTTTTTTTGATTAAATAGTATATGAGCTAATTTTAATATTCTACATTCTGAATAAAACTCTTCCCATGTATGAGAAGGTGTATTTATTTGCTTAATACTTCCAATATAATTATCCTCTTTAAAACCGAAACAGGGCTGAACTATTTGGTGCATTTTAGCAAGGGAAACACCAAAATCCTCCCATGAAGGTGTTTTGCTTCTATTATCTGCAATCCATTCTAATACAAGATATTGAATATTATTGGATTCTCCTGTAGCTATTACTTTTGGTACGGAAACGAATCCGGAATCTGACAAGTATAATAATCCGTTAGCTTCTTTTCTAAACATTTGAGGATAGGGTTTTGCCCTATTTAACTTTAGAAAAAAGTTTCCATTTTCTGTTTCAACCCAAAAAGAATTGTTAATATCTCCTCCTGAAAGAGACTTATATCTGATTATTTTGAAGGGCAATTCAGAAAATATAAGATTTAAATCCATTTTTTACTTTAATGTCAGTAATACAAAAATACTATTTATTAAAAAACAGTACTTTTTTACCCTTCAGTTTTTTCCTTTTTAATTACGTTACCATTATGATAATAAATAACCTCAAAAATATTATTTGCAAAAGGTTTATAAGTAACGCTATCGGCTTTTTGACCAGGTACATCTATTTTCTCATTGGGTAAAAATATTATTGTTCGTGAGATATAATCATCATTTTTATATAATAATCTTTCGACCAATATAGACTTATCATTGTCCGAACTATATTTTTTATGCCACCCCTCTTTCTTTTTATTTACAAATCCTCCCTCCCATTCAAGTTTATTCGTATCATTGTAAAATTTAATATAACCGTTTCCATTATTACCTAAATCCACTTTGTATAGTTCTTTACCCTGTTCAGTGTATACAATATAGGTATTAATAAAATTATTCCATCCATCCTTTTCATACTCAATGTGTAGCTTTCCTGAAGGATAAAATATTTGTTGCTTTCCTTTTTCCTCATCCTGTTCATATTTATGAATCTCGGCAGGTTTGTCTGTATTTATATTATAGTAAATGAGATTTCCTTGTAAATAACCCAGTTTATTATAATTTGATTTTCTAATTAGCTTCCATTGTCCGGATTCTGACTGTTTCTGAAATGCTAACCATTCACCTAGTTTACGACCTTTATCTAATTCTCCTTGAGAATATAATTGCTTTTCTGCTTCGAATATTTTAAAATATCCTTGCAATAAAAATTTTTTATTATAAAAAACAGTATCTGTTTCTTTTATATATAAAGAATCAATCGGTTTATTAAAAGTAGAGTCTTCATATTTTATCATAATACTGTGTACTATTTTGGCAGATTTATCTTCTGTATTTTTAGTACAGCTTTGCCATACTACAAATAAAACAAAATATAATAATTTTTTTTTCATTAAAATACTCTTAAAAATTTAATGTCTTTTTTATTTATTAATCTACTATTTTGAGTATCATTGCATTTTTCTGTACCAAAATCACTACTGCCTCTTCCTGCTCCTCTGGAACAAAAACTTACTTTATCTTTAAAAATCAAACCTTCTTCCATTACCTGACTTACTATCTCTACATGCAATCCACTGTAAAAAGATACAATATCACCTCTTTGTACTTCGCTCTTTTTAATTTGTTTAAATATGCCTTCCTCATTCCAGATTTGTTTTGCTGAATAATATTTTGATGAAGAAGTTAAACTATTTTTGCCTGCCATATACAAGGCTTCACCGACAAACAAATTACATGTCCACTTTGCTGAATCTCCATAGAACACTACATAGTATCTTTGATCCCATTTGTCATAAGCTTTTTTCAGACTTTCATAATCAGAATCCTTGACATATTTATTTTTATCCATGCCAGCTAAATACATAAGATAAAATTTTTGTGCATTCACAAACCATTCAGGCTCTGTCCATTTTTGAGAAAAACCTTTAGAGTTAATTGGAAATTTTGGAGGTCTTCTTTTAGCTCCGGCAAGATTAGGGTTTTTAGTGAAAAAAAACCTTTTTCATTATAAAACTCTTCATAACTTTTCATTAATATTGAATCAGCAGCCAATTGCTGTGCTTTTAATGCTATTAATTCTGACATAAACTAAATTTTATACTTAAATATCAAATATAATATTTATTTATATATTATTATAAATATTTAAAGCCTTATTATTTCTGCATAAGTAAAATTAATATTTATTTTTCATAAAAGACATTTTTGTCCTCTATTATTTTTTATTATATTTGCAATGAAAAAAAATTATTTATGTTTTCAAAAAGTTGTGAATATGCCATCCGGGCAACTCTATTAATAGCCAATCATTCCTGTAAAAATCAAAAATCAGGGATTAAGGAAATTGCAGAAGAAATAAATTCTCCTGTCGCATTTACAGCTAAAATATTACAAATACTTACTAAAAATAAAATCATTAAATCATTTAAAGGCCCTACCGGAGGTTTTTATATTGAAGAAATATCTCTTGAAAAAATAAAACTTTCCGATATAGTTACGGCTATTGACGGTGATTCGGTATTCAGGGGATGTGCACTAGGACTTCCGCAATGTTCCGAATTAACTCCTTGCCCTGTCCATGACCGCTTTAAACATATCCGTGAGGAGCTTAAACAAATGCTTACTAAAACATCTTTACAGGATTTGATGCTGGGAATAGACCACGGACTTACTTTTTTGAAAATTGATACCCATTAAATATAACAATTATGAATGCAATCTTTAATAAAACCATTGGTGAAATTGTAGCTGAAGACTTTAGAACTGCTGCTGTTTTTTCTAAATATAAAATTGATTTTTGCTGTAGAGGCGATAAAACTGTTGAGCATGTTTGTGAAAAAAAATCTATTAATTCTGATGAACTGGTTAAAGAACTTGAAGAATCAATAACTTCTAAAAACGAGTCTGTAGATTTTAATTCTTGGCCTTTAGATTTATTAGCAGATTATATAGTTAAAACTCATCACGAATACATCAGGGAAAAGGTTCCACCATTAACACAATTTTTAACCAAAGTCTATAAAGTACATGGAGAAAGAAATCCTGAACTAAAAGAAATACTTGAACTTTTTTTACAATCTTCCGAAGATTTGCTTACACATTTAAAGAAAGAAGAAATGATACTATTTCCTTTTATACGCAAAATGGTTGAAGCAAAATCTAGTAATCAACCGATGCAACCGGGGCATTTTGGAAGCATTGAAAACCCAATAGCCATGATGATGGATGATCATTCAGTTGAAGGAGACAGGTTCAGAAAAATTTCGGAATTATCTCATGGATATACTCCTCCTGAAGGAGCTTGTAATACTTACAAAGTTTCCTTTTCAATGCTAGATGAATTTGAACAAAATTTACACAAGCACATTCATTTAGAAAATAATATCTTATTTCCTAAATCTATAAAAATGGAGGCGTCTTTTAATTAGTAAAAAACCAATGAAAAAAAGCTGGGTCATAATTAGTCTTTTTTATTTTTTTCTTGCTGCATTAGCCGGATTAATTTTAAGATTTTCCCAGCTTTATAATCTTCAAATTCCCTACAATAATTTCTTACATACTCATTCTCATATAGCATTATTAGGATGGTTGTTTTTAATGTATTATACCATAATTTATGATCAATACATACCTGATAATCAAAAAACAAAGCGTAGTTATAACATACTTTTTCAATTAACCCAGCTAAGTGTTTTAGGTATGCTGGTCAGCTTTCCCTTTCAAGGATATGCTTTTTTTTCAATTTTATTCTCTACCTTATACATTGTATGCGCATATGTATTTTGCTATGTCACCTGGCGTTATCTTTGTTGGAATAAACCAGATCAGCTTTTTTTAAAAACATCCTTATTTTTTCTGCTGCTTTCAACATTGGGTATCTGGACACTAGGGATGACAATGGCTAAGCTTGGAAAAGACTCTGTTTTTTACTCTATATCCGTACAGTTTTTTTTACATTTTCAAATAAACGGCTGGTTTTTATTTGGCTTACTGTCTTTTATTATTAATGTATACCATAAATACACTAAAGAGTTTCCAAAAAAAATAAATTGGTTTTATATATCAAGTTTGCTTGCTACATTATTGGGTTTTGCACTCCCTCTAATGAAGGATTTAAAATTAGATATTCTTTATTGGTTGCAAAATACGGGAAATATATTTCAATTGTTTTCTCTTATATATTTTATTAGGTATATTCATCCAACATTAAAAAAAGCATTTAAATTGAAAAGCCAGTATATTTATTATATTTATATAGTTTTTTTAATTGCCTATACATTTAAATCAATCATACAATTACTTTTAATACTTCCAGAATTAACAGAATATTCAATCTTAATCAGAAATCTGTATATTGGATTTATACATCTAGTTGTGTTAGGTATGTACTCTACATTCTTATTTATTTATATTGGATTTTTTTCCTCATTTAAAATCAATACCCAAATTTTTTATTTAGGGGCTATAGTTTTTACCGTAGGATTTTTAAGTACAGAATTTTTACTTTTTTTACAAGGGATATCTTTATTTTTACCATGGAAGGTATCTTTAATATATTTTCAAATGATTCCCTGGTTTTCTCTATTTCTTCTTTTTGGAATCTCAGGCATTATAATTAGCATAATGTTTACATCCAGAAAAAGAATATGATCTAAAATAATAAAACTATACTAAACTAATAAATATCAGTTTTGCAAATAACTAAATTATAAGTAAATTTAATTTAAAATTTTTTAATAAAAATCAGTTAAACATGAAAAAAATAACAAAAATATTAAGCTTACTAGCTTTAGGACTTTCAATGACTATTATATCTTGTAATAAAAATAGTGAAAATTCAGGAAAATCGGATCCTCTAGCAATTGCAGCCAATACAACAGCTGAAGACATACAAAAATCTAAGGAAGAAAGGCGTGCAAATTTACCTGAAAACGTACTGGAAATTGAAGGTGCTGATAATATGCAATACGATATTACAGAGTTAAAAGCAAAGGCTGGAAAACCAATTACTTTAAAACTTACTCATGTAGGAAAAGCCAGCAAAGCTGACATGGGCCACAATCTAGTAATTTTGAAATCAGGAACCGATATAGATGCTTTTGGACGTGAAGCTTTAAAATTTGCTTCCAATGATTATATTCCTACAGATACTTCAAAAATAATTGCACATACAAAATTATTAGGGGGTGGTCAATCAGATACAATTACTTTTACAATAAATGAGAAGGGAACGTATGATTTTCTATGTACTTTTCCAGGACATCATGTACTGATGAGAGGTAAATTAATTGTAGATTAAAATATATATATTTACTAACAAGCAGACTATTAATTGTCTGTTTGTTAGTTCAGTAATAATAAAATTAATAGTTATACTTATCTTTCCATAAGCTTTTTAAATATTCTTTTATTTTACTTTCTTTAGAGTTAATTCCCGGAATATAAAAAGTTTCATTAGATGCTTCTTCAGGAAGAAAGTCCTGATATACAAAATTACCAGGGTAGTTATGCGAATATTTATAATCTACACCGTAATTTAAATCTTTCATCAGTTTAGTAGGTGCATTTCTAAGATGTAAAGGTACTGGAAGATTACCTGTTTTTCTAACAAAAGAAATTGCAGAATCAATTGATAAATAAGATGCATTGGATTTTGGAGAGGTTGCAAGATAAATCGCACATTGACTCAATAATATTCTGGATTCAGGATTCCCAATGACATTGACTGCTTGAAATGTATTATTTGCAAGAATCAATGCTGTAGGATTGGCCATTCCAATATCTTCAGAGGCTGAAATTACCATTCTACGGGCTATAAACTTTATATCTTCTCCTCCTTCTAACATACGAGCCAGCCAATATACCGCTGCGTTAGGATCAGATCCCCGTATAGATTTAATAAAAGCTGAAATTATATCATAATGCTGTTCTCCATCTTTGTCATATAGGGCCATATTTTCCTGTATAACCTTCTTCACTTCATCATTTGTAATATCAATGGATTCATTATCCTTAAATTGCTGAACAACTAAATCTAGACCGTTTAACAATTTTCTTGCATCTCCTCCTGAAAATTGCATGAGAGCTTCTTCTTCTTCCAGATTTATTTTTTTCTTAGACAAAAAAACATCTTCGGTTACAGCTCGGTGGAGTAAATTAGACAATGCTTTTTTATCTAAAGAATAAAGGGTATATACCTGACAACGGGATAATAATGCGGATACTACTTCAAAACTAGGATTTTCTGTGGTTGCACCAATTAATACAATCCAACCTTTTTCTACAGCTTGTAAAAGACTGTCTTGTTGTGATTTATTAAATCTATGTATTTCATCTATGAATAAAATGGGACTTTTGCCGCTAAAAAGATTTTGTTTCTTAGCTTGTTCAATAACCTCTCTAACCTCTTTCACTCCTGAACTTACTGCACTCAGAGTATAGTATTCTCTTTTCGATTCGGATGCAACTATTTCAGCTAAAGTAGTCTTACCCGTACCCGGAGGTCCCCAAAGAATCATAGATGCAATATTACCACTATCTACCATTCTTCTGATAGGAGCTCCTTCACCAATTAAATGTTCCTGATATTGGTATTCATCTAAAGTTTTAGGGCGCATCCTTTCGGCTAATGGGGGTTGATTCATATTATAAGTAGAATTAAATGAATAAATAAATGTACAACCAATTCATATTGTATCAAAAATAATTTATTATATATTTTTTAATACTTTGATAATAAAATCGTTATTAACAATTTTATTATCAAAGTATATTATTATAACTCTATTAAAATTATTAATTGGATTTTAAACAATGGAAATACTTAATTTAAGTTAGTTTTGATAAATAACTTTTCCATTTTTTTTAAGCAAATATTTACCATTTACATTATCAACTTCCCAAACTCCGTTTTTCCAGCTTTTGTCATTTTGCTTAATTAAAACGACAGATCCGGGAACTGAAGCCTCAAACACTTCAACCTTATCTTTAACCTTTAAAACATAAGCAGCTGAAGTTGAAACACTTACAGGAGATAATTGAACTCCATCTTCAAATGTACGGATACAATCATTTTTTAACTGAGACCACTGGTAACCTGCGGAACCTTTACATCCGTGTTTATCGCTGTCATTACCAACCAAAGTCTGATTGGCGGGACGTGAACATGAGCATAAAATACATAAAACTCCTATTAAAATTCCTAATTTTTTCATAAATTTATATTTAAATTTTATTTTCAAAAAAAGGACTTTATTTTATACTTAATATTGAATCCAGATATTCACGATCATTAGCAAGTCTGGGAACTTTGTTCTGACCTCCCAGTTTACCTCTTAGCTTCATCCAGTCATAAAAAAGATTTTTACGTACAGAATGTACTATCGGAAGATTAAGTGTCATATTATTATATCTTTTAGCTTCATAATCTGAATTAAGTCTTTGTAACTCTTTATCCAGTATTTGAGTAAAATGATCTAATGAATCCGGTTCTTTTGTAAATTCAATTACCCATTCATGCGCACCCTTTTCTTTTCCATTCATAAAAACAGGCCCTGCCGTATATTCGGATATAATTGCTTTTGTCTTTTCTTCAGCTATTTTAAGAGCTTTTTCGGCATTTTCAACCATTAGTTCTTCACCAAAAGCATTAATATAAAATTTAGTTCTGCCTGTTACTTTTATTCTATAAGGTATCTGAGAAACAAATTTAACCGTATCTCCAATTATATAACGCCATAAACCACCATTTGTACTTATAATCATTGCATAATTAGTATTTAACTGAACTTCTTCTAAAGATACTATCGTCGGATTCTCATTATAAAATTCATCCATAGGTATGAACTCATAAAATATGCCATAATCTAACATGAGAAGCATATCCTTAGATTGATTAGTATCCTGCATAGCAAAATATCCTTCTGAAGCATTATAAATTTCATAATAATTTATAGGTCTTGAAAATATAGAGCTATATTGTTCCGCATAGGGAGTAAAGCTTATTCCCCCATGGAAAAAGCACTCAATATTAGGCCAGACTTCATCTATATATTTTTTTCCAGTGGTGTCTAATACTTTTCTCAACAAGACCATCATCCAAGAAGGAACTCCGGTGAAACTACCTACATCCTGAGATAAAACCTGCTCAACTATTGCCGGCATTTTAATTTCCCAATCTTTTAACAAGGAAACTTCTTTATCGGGTGTACTTTTCCATTCAGCCCAAAAGGGTAAGTTATCAATAAGTACAGCAGAAAGATCGCCATATTTGGAATCAAAACCATCATAATTTTCGCGTGTACCTCCTAACCTTAAATTTTTACATTCAAATATTTTTGTATCAGGATTGTTAAAAGCGTACATTGAAAATAAATCTTTTCCTGCTTTATAATGACATTCTTCTAAACTATCGTTAGTAATCGGAATAAATTTACTTTGAGCATTAGTAGTACCGGATGATTTTGCATACCATTGAATAGAGCCAGGCCATATAATATCTTTTTCTCCTTTTCTTGCACGAGTTATGTAAGATTCAAACTCTTCGTAAGAAACCAGAGGTACTTGTTTTCTAAAATCTTGATAGGAAGAAATGTCTTTAAAATTATATTTCTTTCCATATTCAGTATCTTTAGCTTTATATATTAGTGTTGATAATATTGCATTTTGAGTATCAATAGGATTGTTAATAAATACTTCCATTTGTTTAACTCTTTTTTTAACATACCATTGTATAAAAGTATTTACGATACCTGACACCATAATTTAAAAGTTTTTTGAATGTTAAAATTACGTATAATCATTTATTAATGCAAAAACATTATTAATAATATAAGATTTGTTACTTACATTACGTTACTAGTTAAATAATATTTATACTTTTGCCTCGCGTAAAAGCATAGCTAACTGATGTATGTATAATTATAGAAAGAAAAAATGAACTTTTCACAGTTAATATTAGATAATAAAAAACTAGATACTAAAACAGCCTTAAATTTTAAGGAAGATAACGAATGGAAAAGTTATTCGTGGAAAGAATTTCACGATTTGATTATGCAAACGGCCCATTCTCTGAAAAAACTGGGTGTACAACCTAATGATAATGTAGCTATTTATGCTGACAATATTCCCCAGTGGATGATCATGAATTTTGCAATATTATCTACAGGCGCCGTTACAGTCCCAATTTACGGTACTTTGACTGCAGATCAGGCTAAATATATCATAGAGGAAGCTGATATTAAAATAGTATTAGCAGGTAATCAGAAACAATACGATAATTTACTAGAAGTATACTCGAAAAGTACTTCTATTGAGCATATTATTGCTGCAAAAAACACTATTGAAATTAAGAGTAAATTTTCTTCTCATTTCCACAAACTAATACAAAATGAATCTGCTCATTTTGATGTTTATGAAAAAGATGACGATGAAATAGCTTCTATCATATACACTTCCGGAACTACCGGAGAACCTAAGGGAGTAATGCTTTCTCATGGAGGTTTTATAAATGTATGTGAAGCTCATATCAAATTTTTTAATATTTATCCTTCTCACGAAAATTCTCTTGTCTTTCTACCTCTAAGCCATGTTTTTGAAAATTGCTGGAGCTCGTTTGTACTTTCGTGTGGTGGAGAGTTGAGTTTTTGTGAATATCCTAAAGAAATTGCCCAGTATTTGCTAGAAGTGAAGCCGACAACTATGTGCTCAGTGCCTAGGTTATTTCAGAAAATATATAATTCTATTAATGAAAAAATCGAAAACAGTTCAAAGGCTGCACAGAAGTTTTTCAAATGGTCTATATCTGTAGGTGCTAAAGTATCAGAGCTTAAAAGAAAAGAAGAAAAAATTCCGTTATCTTTAGCATTAAAATATAACTTAGCCAATAAACTTGCTTTCAAAAAAGTAAAAGAACAACTAGGCGGACGTTTATGGTTTATTCCTGTGGGAGGTGCTTCGATAACTTCCGATATAACACGCTTTTTCGATGCTATTGGTATTCATTTAACCATTGGTTATGGATTAACTGAAACGATGGCTACTGTTACGGCGTTTCCTTTTACTCATTATGAGCATGGAACTGCAGGTAAACCAGTTACGGGAGTACAAGTGGCTATTGGTGATGAGGATGAAGTTCTTATTAAGGGATATGGAGTTTTTAAAGGATATTATAAAAAAGAAGAAGAAACCCAAAAGGTTTTCACAAAAGATGGATGGTTTAAAACTGGGGATGCTGGTAAGTTTGATGAGAAAGGAAATTTAATTATTGTGGATCGTATTAAGGATTTACTTAAAACTTCTAATGGAAAATATGTTTCTCCACAACCTATTGAAAACATGCTAACTAATGATAACTATATACAGCAAGCTGTAATTATTGGTGATAACCAGCCTTACGTTACTGCACTGATTGTACCTAATTTTGAAGCTCTTAAAAAGTTTGCTAAAAATTTAAATATTAAATTTAATTCTACTGATGAACTTGTTTCGATAAAAGGTATTAAAGATTTTTATAATGAACGTATTAATCAATTGCAAGCGCATTTAGCAGGTTTTGAACAAATAAAAAAATTTCAATTACTTCCTTCAGATTTTGATATGAATTCCGGGGAAATTACTCCTACATTAAAAGTCCGACGCAAAATTGTTTTAGAAAAATTTAAATCATTAATTGAAGATATGTACAAAAAATAATTCGAGAGATAATTTTTTGAAAGTAAAAGCAGTATTAAATTAATACTGCTTTTTTTAATTAACTGTTAATTAAAATTATATAAAAATCTTATTTATCCAGTGATTTTTTTACTTGTGGAGCTATTTTTGTTCCATATAGTTCGATAGCATGCATAATGTCTTTATGCTCCGGAGCTCCCACATCCATATGAGCTGCAAACCTTGTTAATCCGAATAATTCTTGCTGATATAATATTTTATCTATTGTTTGATTTACATCTCCAACAAAAATAGCTCCATTAGCACTTCTTCCAGCATTAAACTGACTTTTGCTATATTTCTGCCAGCCTCTTGAGCTTCCAATTCTATCCATTTGAGCCGAATAATATGGATAGTATTTATCTGCTATTTCTTCGCTGTTATCTCCAAATAAAGCATGTGAATGAATACCTACCTGGTAGTTATCCATACTATGACCATTGTTAATATATTCTTGTTTATATAAATCAAACAAGGGTTTAAAATTTGCAGGATTACCTCCAATAATTGCTATCATCAAAGGTAAGCCCAGTTTAGCAGCTCTGATAACAGATCCCGGAGTTCCTCCGGCTGCCAGCCATATATTTAATTGATCATTTTTTGCTCTGGGTAATACTTGCTGATTATTCAATGAGGCTCTAAATTTACCTTTCCAGGTTATATTATTTTGTTCATTTATTTCTAAAAGCAAATTTAATTTCTCTTCAAATAACTCGTTATAATCATCAAGATTGAACCCGAATAAAGGAAATGACTCAATAAAACTTCCTCGCCCTGCCATAATCTCTGCTCTCCCATCGGATATCAGATCTAAGGTGGCAAAATTTTGGTAAACTTTTACTGGATCTGCTGAACTTAAAACTGTAACAGCACTTCCTAGTTTTATATTTTTTGTCATTGTTGCAGCTGCAGCAAGAATAATTTCAGGACTTGAAACTGCATAGTCAGCTCTGTGATGCTCTCCTATACCAAAATAATCCAGACCTACTTCATCCATTAACCTGATTTCTTCTAATAATTCATTTATTCGTTGCTGTGCCGGCTGAATTTTCCGTGTATGTGGATCTATTCTTATATCTCCAAACATGCTTATTCCTAGCTCCATATTTATATCGTCATTAATTGTTTTAGTAAATTTACGACGATTTAGCTTTAAAAATTATTAACCTAGGATAAGAATTTATAGGAGCTGCAAATAAAAAAACCTTTTTAGGTTTAATCTAAAAAGGTTTGTAATTTATGATAAATTTATTATAATTAATTTGAAAGCCATTGCTTAGATTTTTGCAAGGCATTATCCAGTCCTGACGTATTACTACCTCCAGCAGTAGCATAAGAAGGTTGTCCTCCTCCCCCTCCGTTAATTTCACGGGCAAGTTCTTTAACTATTTTTCCAGCATGTAATCCTTTATCAACCAAATCATCAGATATGCCTACTGAAATTGTTGGTTTATCATCTGTTTTTGTACCAATGATAATAAATAAATTTTCTTTTTCATTTTTTAATTGGAACACTAAGTCTTTGATTGCTGCATTGTTTAAATCTGTAATTAAACCTAAGTAATTTATTCCATTTATTTCAACTATTGAGTTTAACCAATTAGATTTTTCATTTAATGCTTTTTCTTTTAATAATATCTCTGCCTGCTTTCTTAGTTGTTCGTTTTCGTTTATTAATTTCTCTACTGATTTAACCGGATCATCTGTATTTTTTAATAAAGCACGCAGTTCATAAAATTGAGTTGTCTGCTCTTTAAGGAAATTTATCCCAACTTCTCCAGTTATAGCTTCTATTCTTCTTACTCCTGCAGAACTTGAAGATTCACTCATAATTTTAAAGAAAATAATATCCTGAGTATTTTTAACATGAGTACCCCCGCAAAGTTCTACGGATTCTCCAAATTTGATAACTCTGACAACATCTCCGTATTTTTCACCAAATAATGCCATTGCTCCCATTTCTAAAGCTTTTTTAAAAGGTACTGAACGATTTTCATCCAAATCCAGTCTTTCATAGATTTTCATGTTCACCTTTTTTTCAACTTCAAAAATTTCTTCATTTGTCAGTTTACTAAAATGAGAAAAATCAAACCGTAGATATTCAGGTCCAACATACGAACCTTTTTGTTCAACATGAGTACCCAGCACTTCTCGTAAGGCTTCATGCAATAAATGGGTTGCTGAGTGGTTTTTTGTTATAGCTTCTCTCCTTTTTTTATCAACTACTGCATTAAAAGGAAATTCAGGGTATTTGGGTAGTTCTTTTACAATATGAACTATTAGATTATTTTCTTTTCGGGTATTGATTATTTCAATCTTTTCATTTGGGTTTTCTATATATCCTATATCTCCTACCTGTCCACCACTTTCAGCATAAAAAGGAGTTACCTGAAAAACCAGCTGATAAAACTCACCGTCTTTATTTTCAACTTTTCTAAATCGTGTAATTTTAACATGTGTTTCCAAAAAATCATACCCTACAAATTCTTCTTCAGAATCATCTTCTAATATTTCCCAGTCATAATTTTTAAATGTACTTGCAGATTTAGATCTTTCTTTTTGCTTAATCATATGCTCTTCAAAACCTAGTTCATCTACTGATAAACCTTTTTCCTCTGCAATAATTCTTGACAAATCAGAAGGAAATCCATAAGTATCATATAATTCAAAAACTACATCGCCGGGTATAACTTTTAAATCAGGGTTCGAATCAATGAAAGATCCTAATCTTACCAATCCTTGTTCTATAGTTCTTAAAAAGCCTGTTTCTTCTTCTTTTATAACTTCAGTAATCAATTCTTCCTGTTGGTCTATTTCGGGGAAAAATTTCCCCATCTGACTTTTAAGAACTGAAATTAATTCAAACAAAACTGGTTCTTTTTTATTAAGTAATCTATATGCATATCCTGTAGCTCTTCGCAAAATACGTCTGATTACATAACCTGCTCCTGAATTGGAAGGTAGTTGTCCATCTGCAATTGCAAATGCCACTGCCCTTACGTGATCTACAACTACTCTAAAAGCTATATCTGTAGCTGTATTATTTCCATATTTGTACCCTGTAAGTTCTTCTACACGCTTAATTAAAGGCGTAAATACATCTGTATCGTAGTTTGATGTTTTATTTTGCAATACCATACACAGTCTTTCAAACCCCATTCCCGTATCAACATTTTGCTTAGGTAATTTTTCTAAACTTCCGTCGGCTTTGCGTAGAAATTCCATGAATACAAGATTCCATACTTCAATGACCTGAGGGTGATCCTGATTAACCAATGTTTTTCCATCAATACTGGCTTTTTCATCGGTCGATCTTATGTCTACATGTATTTCAGAACATGGACCACAAGGTCCTGTATCACCCATTTCCCAAAAATTATCTTTTTTATTACCTAATAAGATACGATTTTCGTCTATGTGCTGCTTCCAGTAATTAAAGGCTTCCATATCACTTGTTAACCCTTCCTTAACATCTCCTTCAAAAATAGTTACATATAAACAATCCTTAGGTATTTTGTATACTTCGGTTAAAAGCTCCCAAGCCCAGTCAATTGCTTCTTTTTTGAAATAATCTCCAAAACTCCAGTTACCCAACATTTCAAACATGGTATGGTGGTAGGTATCTTTACCTACGTCATCCAAATCATTATGTTTTCCGGAAACCCGAAGACACTTTTGGGTATCAGCCACCCTGACACTTTTAGGTTCTTTATATCCAAGAAAAAAGTCTTTAAACTGGGTCATTCCTGAATTGGAAAACATAAGTGTGGGATCATCTTTTAAAACTATGGGTGCAGACGGAACTATCGTATGCTTTTTAGATTCAAAAAAATCAAGAAATGTTTGTCTGATTTGCTGTGAAGTCATATCTCTACTGAATTTTGGCTTACAAAAGTACTAAATTTAAGAGGATTGTTAGTATTACATCCGAATAAAATTATTGTATTTGCGTGTTTTGATTAAAAATAATAATTGATTGTAAATCCTCAAATGGATATTGAATCCACTCAACTTGCTTTTTTATTTTATTTTTTTTGTCAAAATATAACCAAGCGGTAAACTGAACTTTATCATATTTACTGTTATTGTAATAATAAGAATTGTAGTGCCCACTTACAACAACAATACTGTCATTTGCAAGCATTTGATTTATAGAAACTGTTTTAGAACCTTCATACTTTTTATCATTCCAAATAGAAAGACATTTATTTTTTATGTTTTCTTTATTTTTATATGAAGATTGTGAAACGGCATCGTTCCATATAGGATCTGAATCTGAATAAAAATCCAGAAATTGTTCTATATTCTTTCCTTCTGAAAATACTTTGTAATATTCTTCTGTTTTTTTTATATTTTTTCTTTGCTCAACCTGAATACAACTCATAAATATTAAAGGTATAAGCAAAATGATTAAAACTTTATTCATAGTCTACATTTTATAATAGTCAAAAATACAATTTTTCACATAAACCTCAATATATATAAAACACTGAATAACAATGAATTAACAATATAATGATATTAAAACGCTAAAAAAATTAACATATTGAAGTTTATTTAACATTTTTTTAACAATGCATGAATTTTCCTTTGTCTACTGATAATTGGCGGTCTTTTATATGTGATTTCAAGTCTAAATAAATATTTTAACACTTTTTAATTTTTGCCAATTGTAATTTTGCCCAGCAAATGAAACAAAAAAACAATTTATGAAAAGAGTAACATTAGCAGTAGTCTTATTAATGTCTCTTTCTTTTACAGCAATGCAAATTAATGATACTGAAACAGATCATATTACCGAACATTCTAGGCATAATTTAGTAAAAGGAGATACTTTACAATTTGACTCTATTACAAATGATACTTTAACTAAAGAAATTATTAAAAGTATTGAAGAAGAAGCTGTAGAACTTTCTTTATCAGGGAGAGTTTCTTGGTATGGGGACAGATTTCATGGAAGAAAAACTTCCAGCGGTGAAAAATATGATATGAATGAATATACTGCCGCACATAAAACTTTACCTTTTGGTACTAAAGTTAAAATAAGAAATCCTAAAAACGGTAAAGAGGTAATTGTTAGAATTACAGATAGAGGACCTTTTGTTCCTAAAAGAGTTTTTGATTTAAGTAAAGCTGCTTTTGCTGAATTAACTAGTCTTAATGCTGGTGTGTTAAATGTAACTTATGAAGTTTTATAAAAATTAAAAGTAATATTATATGTAAAACTCCGGAAATTTCCGGAGTTTTTTCATATATATAATATTTAGATTCTTTATTTCAAATTAAATAACTTCTCCGTATAAATCAAAATCTTCAGCTCTAACAATTTTAACATTAACGAAACTACCTATCGATAAATAGGTAGATTCCGCAGGAACCAAAACTTCATTATCAACGTCAGGAGAATCATATTCAGTTCTTCCTATAAAATAATCCCCTTCTTTTCTATCAATTATACATTTGTAAGTATTTCCTATTTTTTCTTGATTTAATTCCCAGGAAATCTTGGATTGTATTTCCATAATTTCATTAACCCTTTCTTGCTTTTCTTCTTCAGAAACTGTATCATCTAATTTAAAAGCGGTTGTATTTTCTTCATGAGAATAAGTAAAACAACCAAGTCTGTCAAATCTTTGCTGTGCAACCCATTCTTTTAATTCCTCAAAATGCTCTCTGCTCTCTCCCGGATATCCGACTATTAAAGTAGTTCTAATGGCCATATCAGAAACTTTAGCTCTAAAATCATTGATGAGTCTATTCGTTTTTTCTTTCGTTGTCCCTCTTTTCATTGATTTTAATATATCGTCAGAAATATGTTGAAGGGGAATATCTAAGTAATTACAAATTTTAGGCTGTTCTTTCATGATATCAAGCACATCCTGAGGAAAACCTGTAGGAAAAGCATAGTGAAGTCTTATCCATTCTAATCCATCAATTTTCACCAATTCATTTAATAAATCAGCCAAAGCTCTTTTTTTATAAATATCTAACCCATAATAAGTTAAATCCTGAGCTATCAGTATCAGTTCACGGGTTCCGCCTTTAACCAACAATTTTGCTTCTTTTACCAGTTCTTCGATGGGTGTTGAAATATGTCCGCCCCGCATTAAGGGAATCGCACAAAAACTACAGGGTCTGTCGCATCCTTCTGAAATTTTCAGATAAGCAAAATGTCTAGGAGTGGTAACTAAACGTTCACCCACCAGCTCATGCTTATAATCAGCCCCTAGCGCTTTTAATAAAAGCGGTAAATCTCTGGTTCCAAAGTATTGATCTACGTTAGGAATTTCTTTTTCTAAATCCGGTTTATATCGTTCGGATAAACATCCGGTAACAAATACTTTATCAACTTTACCTTGTTCTTTTTGCTCAACGTAATCTAAAATAGTGGATATACTTTCTTCTTTTGCATTATCGATGAATCCGCAAGTATTAATTACTACGATGTCTCCTTTTTTTTCATGAACTACTTCTTTTCCATTAGCTTTAAGCTGACTCATCAGGACTTCTGAATCATATACATTTTTTGAACAACCTAATGTTATTACATTGATTTTCTTTTTTCCAACCGATTTAGTACGCATAAGTTACTTTTAAGTTTGCAAATGTAAGATGTCTTGAGAAGATATAAAAAATAAATGGTAGATAAAATACTAAACCAGGTCTAAAATTTTCTTAACCCAATTTTTAGTACTGTATTTTTGTAATATATCATCCGGTAAATCTTTGTAATCAGAATTTAGAAATTCATCGGGAATTACAATATTTTCAGGATCTATAAGTAAGATATTGTTAGAATCATAAAAATCATAATTGACAATATCTTTGTTTGTTGTTATCAACTTTTTGTGATAACCTAGAGATTCAAATACTCTGAATGTTAAACCAACTTGCTCAGGTCGCTGTATATCAATCATGATACTTGAAGTATCAATTTTTTCTAAAACAGTATCTCTGGAAACCATGCGGTTTAAATATTTAATTTTGGTACGAATATGCGGTCTGTAAAGATTAATTTGCCTTCTATTAACTACTAAAAATTCATATGAAAAATTTTTTTCGTCTAAAACAGAAGCTATTTTTTCCAAAATTGGAGTTCTATTATCTAATGATGAAATATTAAATGCTTTTCTAGTCTGATTAATCTTTTTTTCCTTTAATTCGTAAATATAGTTAGGAATAAATTCTAAATTATATTTTTTTGCATCGCTTTTATCATAAGTGTAAATTTTATCAAAATAATTAAAGGTGTTAGTAATCGCCGGCATTCTTTGTACTCCGTCATAATGATAAGCTATCATTTGATTACTTTTAGATTTACATAATGAAAGTGTTTCAGGAGATAACCATTCTGCATGTATGATTATAATTTTATCCTGTTTACCTATATGATTTAATTCATTTTTAATGAAATGATATAAGTGATATCTCTTGATATTAGACTTAAAAAATGTCTTATTAATTAAATTTTTAAACCTATCCCATAGGTTTGGATATTTATATCGATTTTCATATATGTCTATATGATAGGCATCAATACCTAACTCTTTCATTGCTGAAACGATATATTTATCGTACCCATAATAATCTAAAGAGATTAAGGTTACTTTCATTATTAATTAAAATTTACTAATTTTTATAAAGCACTAATAAAAAGCATTATTATAACAGTTGCAAATATAACATGTTTTAAAGATTTATTAAATAGTATAAAGATTTTTTGTATTTTTTTTAACTTATTAATTTATTTGCTTTTTTTGTTCCTTCATAAATATCATATTGAAAAAATCTACATTCCAGTTTACCATTAAATAACTTTATCTTTCTGGAAGGTCTTAAACCTACTTTTTTAAAAGCTTCCAAATCTGCTGTTATAAACCAGGAAAGTGTATTTTTATAATTACTTTTTAAAGTATCTCCTATTTTTTTATAAAATTCATTATCATCAATGGATATTCTTTCATCATAGGGTGGATTAAAAACTAATAAAACCGGGAAGAGTTCTTTTTTAGAATCGAAAAAATTCTGTTTTTTTATTTCTATAAATTCTGTTAAATCTGCAGCGTCAATATTAGTTTGAGCAGTTTGTATTGCTTTTTCAGAAATATCATACCCTACTATTTTCCCGGAAAATGGTTTGATACGATTGAGTCTGGTTTCTTTAATTTTATTAAATAATTCGAGATCAAAATTAGCCCAGTTCATAAATCCAAATTTAGTTCTATGTAACTGTGGGGGAATATTCATGGCTCTCATAGCTGCTTCTATTAGCAAAGTTCCTGAACCACACATAGGATCTAAATAATTACCTTTTCCATCCCAACCAGCTAATGATAATAATCCGGAAGCAAGAACCTCATTTATAGGAGCTTCAAAATTTGCTTTTCTGTAACCTCTTTTAAATAATGGATCTCCACTACTATCTAATGATACTGTTACCTGATCATTACTGATATGTAAATGAAACTTGATATCGGGATTTTTAGTGTCAACATCTGGTCTTTTTCCAAATTTTTTTCTAAAGCTGTCTACTATTGCATCTTTCATTTTTAATGAGGCATATTGCGAGTGCGTAAAATACTCTGAATATACCGTTGAATCTATTGCAAATGTCTGATTATTATACAAATATTTATCCCATTGAAATTTTTGAAGTTCTCTTTCAAATATTTTTTCATCTTTTGCTTGAAAAGAATAAATAGGTACTAATATTTTCAAAGCTGTTCTCAGAGAATAGTTAGCTTTATACAAAAATCCTAAATCTCCATAAAATTCTACTGCCCTGTTTTTACTTATTATTTTAGATGCACCTAATTCTTTTAGCTCCTGCACAAGGATATCTTCAAGTCCGAAAAAAGTTTTTGCCTGTATTATAAATGACTCCTGATTTAAATTCATTATTTAGTATTTCTGTAGCAAAAATAGGTAAAAGTGTTAAGATTATTACTAATAAAAAAAGGTTATCCAAGTTGGATAACCTTTTCGTCACAAAATTATGTTTATTTATTCTTTGATAAATTTTAATTTTGATATTTTTCCCTGATCATTTTTTACTTGAAGTATATAAACTCCAGATTTAAGGTTATGAACCGGAATTGCTTGTTGTTGGGTTACATTTTTTTGAATGGTTGTAATATTTCCGCTCATAGTATATAAAGTAATTTCTGAAGGAATATTTAACCCTTTTATATATAGGTTATTATCTTTTACATAAGGTTTCAAAGTTTCTTCAGTCTGAACCATCAGAGTTCTACTGTTCCAATCTATATCTCCCCAAATATCTTCTTCTAAAACTGTTAAAGGCAATCTATCCATATAATATCCTCCCTCTTTTCTTTCAATTACTTTAATTCCATTATCATTAACATAAGGCATGATGATATAATCTCCTCCCTGAACTGAATTGGGAATACTACAATTATATAATGAATTCTTTCGAGAAACAGTTATATCTGTATAAAAATCTCCATTGGAGTAAAATAATCCTATTTTAGTTTTTTCCTGATTACTGGTTGGCATTGAAACTTTAAAGTTTTTTTCCATTTCAGTCTGGAATAACTTATTTATAAAGCTAGCTCCGTTTTCTTGAATGTTTAATTGCATGTAACTGGTAGTTTCAAAATCCGCTGATGCTATGTGTCTTCCACTTGTTTTGTATTCAATTGTCAAGGGTAATCGATCTATCCATGGACTATTTACCTCCCTTTCAAGTATGATTTTTTCACTTTTATCGTCTTCAATATAAGGAACTAAGATAAAATCACTAACATTATCTGGCAATTGGCAAGTATACTGATATCCTTCTTTAGAAAGCACAGTTAACGAATCTCTATAAACTCCATTTTTAGGGTTGTATATTCCGAATTTCACACCTTTATTAGTTAAATCATCAGTTCTCAAATAAATTTTAACTTGTTCTTTTTCTTTAAATATGTATTTATTATCTTCTTTAATTATTCTAAGATGAGAAGTTATTTTTGGATATTTTTTCACAGGAACTGTACCATATTTCTGAATATAAAACCCTCTAATCCAACCTTTAGGTAGTTCAACATAACCACTTGGAATTTTATCCTCTAATGCTAATTTCTTTATATCAACGGAAGAAATATCAAAACCTGCAATTATATTTGAATTTTCATATTTTTTTAAATCACTTTCTTTTATATAAAGTTTATATCCTAATTCTTCATCTGGAATTCTCTTTGAAAGTCTTATATTAAGCTTATGATATAATGGAGTTCCAAATTCAACAATTTTATTTAGATTATCTATTGTTACAACATTATTCCAAGAATTCACTCTGAATTTAGCATGCTTATAAAGAGCATAAAAATCTCCTGCTTTTAATCCTTCCCAATCTCCGTTCATACGACCTCCACCAGGCATTAAATTGAATCCGTACACATTTTTATTAGGTTCAAACCAATATCCATTACTAAAATCACCACTTCCTATAAGATTAACTGCTGCCGGATTATCATTGGGTTTGGCTCCTAGATATTCTTTAATATCTGTATAGGATCCCGTACCACACATAGCAAATAATTGATTAAAATCACTCATATTCGGAAATCCCCATCCTGAAGATAGTTTGTTATTTTCATACATTTCACCATAAGGTAAATCATCTGGTCCATAATATCGTCCGTAATACCGATCGAAATCTTTTGCGGAAACATTATAAGGGACTCCCCATACATCCATGTGTTTATGAATTACCTCCTCAGATGCATATCCTACAGATCCTATTGGCTCATATAAATTATTATCTATCCAATAATATTCTCCAATTTTAACTCCATTGTAAATTGTCTTACTATCGCGAACCTGGTATTCTAATTTTAATACTTCGTTCTTCGTTAAATTTTGTCCTTTTACCTGCCACAGGCTGAATGACATTATTAAAAGTAAAAAATAGTTTTTCATATAGCTTATTTTTATTATTAGGATACAAATATACGTAATCTATCCCATAAATATTTATATATATAAATGTTATATATCATATTAGTATACAAAATAATTTTTTGCACAAAAAAAAGTCTGTGTAATCACAGACTCTTAAATAAAATAATATATATTTAAAATTATTTTTTATTTGTTTGCAACCAATTTAAAGAAAATTTACATTTTTTATATTGATCCTGAACAGTTATAAAAGTGGTTGGTATTTGATTTTCAACCCATTTCTCTACTATTTCATTTTCTTTGGTCTTTTGAGCAAAGTTTTTAATTCTATTATAATCTATATCCAAATTCATTTTATGAGGAGGTATAACGTCTGTAATTTTTAATAATTTAACTACTGTTCTATTATTATCTGTATCTTCAAATACTTCAGAAACATCCCCTTTAACTAATCCTGACAAATTATATAATATTTTAGTAGGTAACTTAATTTTCTCAAATCTATTATCTCCCGTCTGTTGATTAGACAATACTCCTCCATTATATTTTGTATATCTATCATTAGAGTACTTTAAAGCAGCTTCACTAAATGTTAGTTTACCAGCTTTTATATCTGATTTAATCTGTTCTAATTTCTTTGTAGCCTCTCTGATTTCATCTTTATCAGGAACTGCCATAAGCAAGATATGTCTTAGGTTAAGTACCTGCCCTTTTTTCTTTTCCAGATACACTATGTGATAACCATATTCTGTTTCAAACGGATCCGAAATCTGTCCTTCATCCAGACTAAAAGCTACAGCATCAAATTCTTTAACCATTTGTCCTCTTTTAACGTTGGTTATAAGTCCACCACTTTCTGCTGAACCCGGATCCTGAGAATATTTTTTAGCCATATCAGAAAAACTGGCACCTTCCTGTATCTGTTTCTTGATGCCTTTAAGCTGATCAATTAATTGCTGCTTATGCGTTTCTGATAATTCAGGATATAAAAAAATTTGTGCATATTCAATTTCTTCATTTAGGTTAGGAAATTCAGATTCATGTGAATTATAAAATTTCTTAAGATATTCGGGTGAAACATCCACATTTTTAGTAATACTCATCATTTTTCTCTGAGTATACATTTGATTTTTTATCATGGTTTCCAAAACATTTCTTAATTCTCCCATGGTTTTAAACTTGAAATTCTTTAAAACATTTTCATCGGATCCGAAATAATTCCTATAACCATCTAAACGAGAATCGGCTTCTCTGGAAACTTCATCTTTACCTACGGTTACCAATGTGTCTTGTTTCGCTTTATAAAGAATGATTTTTTCTTTCATCATGGTTTCAACAAAATTACATTTGTCTGAAACTATTTGCCCTTCTGAACGAGCATAATTTTCAGCATCATTAATGTCTGATTCTGTAATGATTTCATCACCGACTACTGCTACAATTCCGTCAATTTTCTTCTCCTGACCAAAAGTCAATAATGTGAACGAAAAAAACATGAGCGTTATAAATAATTTATTCATTTCTGTCTTTCTATTTCTATAATTTAATTTTTATTACTGTTCTTAATATATTGTTACCTGTTTATTTTGAGTATTTAGTCTCCAATTCTTTTTCTTGTGAAGGTACAATTTCAATTTTAGCTTTACTTTTCAATTTTTTTATTTCCTGATCTATTTTAAAATCAATGTATAAATCTATATAATTTGTTCTAAACTCTTCCAAATCCATAGGATCATTATTTTTAATATCTTTAATATTAATAACTAATTTTTTAGTTTTATAGTCTGTTGTGTAAACTTTTTTATCGAGTTTGGTATCATTAGGCAAATTCAAAGATTCTCTAGTTAATTTCCCTTGATTAATTATCAGCAAAGGTTCATTTTGATCGTTTACCTTATCTTTATACAATAATTTTATTTCTTCAACAGATTTTTTATCGTTTAGTAATTCTAAAACTTTATTTTTAACTTCATTATTTAAACAATAGTAAAAGTCACCATTGATTCTTTCTTTCCAAATAAACTGTTGCTGATTTTCTTTCAAATACTTTTTTTGACCTTCTGTATCATTTATAGCTTTATCTGTGATTATTGATATGGCTGCATTGATCAAGAGTTTATCATTCAATTTTTTCCATTCCTCTTTATATCTATCAAGTTCAAAATAAAAAAAATCGTAATATTGAACTAAATATGTATTTTCCCATGAATTAATATAAATATTAATTAAATTTTCTATTTCATTAATATTTTTATCAGTAATATTCTGTTTAAGTATCTTAAGCAAGTCTTGATTAGTATACAAATATTCACCATTTCCAATATTAACTAAAGTTTTTGTGTCTGAAAGAGTGAAATTTTTAAAATCATTATAATTTTTAGGTAAATTTTGTTTAAAAAGTTTAATTTCATCTTCATCTTCTTTAAAAGAAACTTTATTTTTTAATTCATTTATAAGATTCAAATTTAAATCTCCAACCATATTAGATTGTAACAATCTGTTGTATAGTCTTTTTCTGACTTTAGAATATTGATCATATTGAATTCTGTCTTTTACCACATAGACAGAATAACAACTATCTGTACGAATAGGCTTTAAAACTGCTGAACTATTATTTAAAACCTGATTGTATAAATCATCGTTATTAATAACTTTTAGTTTTATATCATGGAAAAGCAAAATTGAATCATTATTTTTCAGAATATTATCTACACTTTTATTATTTTTTAAATCATCGTATATTAAATCAGCAATATTTTTGCTAGAAGGTGAATTATTTTTTATTCTGTATTCCTTTAATTCTAATTCACCTAAATAATTTCTTTCTTCAGAAACTAAAATCAAGTAATTACCTTGATCTTGATTTACTTCATACACCTTGTTTAAAGGAGCTTTATAAATTTCATTAACCAAAGATTTATTTAATATAAAGAGGTCATAATATGCTGGAATTTTAAAATTAAGCAAAATTGAATACTTTTCAACGGCTTCACTAAATTTGGTTGTATTATTATTAATATTTTTTATTAAGTCCTGAACAAACTTTTTTCGGTTTTTTCCATGTGAGGATAAAAAATTGTCTTCAAAAAACAGAATTTGAATTTTCCTGTCTTTAATAATCTTTTGATAATAATCTTGTAGTAAAGGTTCAATTAAATCTTTTCTGTAATAAAGACTATCTTTCAATTTTTCGCCTTCTTTTATTAAAAGTCTTTCATACATTTCTGATTTATCTACTTTGTATGATAAAGCATATTGTTTAAGTAAATTAAAATCAATGTAATTATTAATGGTTTGCTGAACACCTATTAATTTTAAACTTTTTTGTTGTTGAATTTCAAAATCTTTTGTAAAAATAGTATCACTGTTGATTTTCATCAAAACAGCTTGAGAATACATTGAGATCCCATACAATAAAACAAAAATTGAAAAAAATATTTTTTTCATTTTATTATTATTTTTATACAAAAATAGAGAAACTCCTAAGACCTTGAAAATATTTTTTTGGCTTCATTGTATGACGATTCAAAACTTAACATATTAAACTTGAAATTAGTATTTTTATCCGCTAAAAATGTTAGTATTTTTTCGGTCGGGGGTAAGAAACCAAAATTGTTGCTGACTCGACCATCAGTACTTACCTCCAGGAATTTACACTTCAATGAATTCAAGAGCATGAATAATTCTTTAATTACCATGTCATTGTTTAGATAAAAATGTCCTCCTGAAGACAATCCAGGAAAATTTTTATCACAGAAATCAAAAACATTTTTTACTATATCTAAATCTAATAAAGAATTTTCATTACTAAATTTAACAGCGTAAATTTTGTTATTATACAGAACATCTATTTCTGTATCTATTTGATTTAAAATTATAAGCTCACCGTTTGAAAAATCAATATTTATTCTTACTACAATTTTTTCTTTTTGTAATGAATTTAAATTTTCAACTAAATAAATCAAATTCGAAGAAATTTCTATAAAATCAATATTATCAATATCTAAAGCTTTAAAAAAGTTTTTTTCATCCGAAACTCTTATATATATTTTAGTCTTGGCTTTATCTATTGAATTTATAAAACCATCTGTTTTTTTCAATAACATTGTATTATTTAAATCAAACAATCCTAAATCAATAGCAAAAAAACCTATTTCTGATAATCGGTTTATATAATTTATTAAAATTTTATCAGAGAGTTTTGCTGAATTACGATTAAATACATCTCCAATATTTTCAATTAATTTCATTGCTAAAATTTATTCAAAAGATTTTAAGTAATTATAAACTAAATGTGTAGGAAATCCCATAATGGTAAAGTATGAACCTTCTATTTTTTCAATTTTTGATAAACCTATCCAATCCTGTATACCATAAGAGCCAGCTTTGTCCATTGGATTAAAGTTATTAACATAATAATTAATTTCTTTTTGATCAAGCTTTAAAAAATGCACCTTAGCAGAGTCAGTAAAAACTTTGTAGTTATCTTTAGTACTAAATCCAACAGAGGTAAAAACTTCATGAGAATGACCTGATAGACTTTTCAACATATTTTCGGCCTCTAATGAATTATTAGGTTTTTCTAATGCTTTATTGTTGTACCATACAATGGTATCAGCTGTAATCAGTATTGTCTTTTCCGGAATTTCCCCATAACTCTTTGACTTATTATATGCTAAATATTCGGTTATTTCTCCGGCTTTCAAATTTCCAGGATAAGATTCATCTATATTTAAACTAATGGTATCAAATTCATATCCAAGACCTTTTAATAATTCCTTTCTTCTCGGAGATTGAGACGCTAATACAATTTGATAATCCATAGGTTGTTATATAATTTGCTAAATTATAAAGACTATTTAATTTTGCAAAAAATCAGATTAAATATTATTAATAAAAAAAGCCTTAAAAAAAGGCTTTTTCTATCTATTAAAATTATTTGAATTAAGGAATAAAATTAAATTTTCCTTCAAACATTTTTCCTATAACAGGTAAAGGTTTTTCTTCTCCTTTATTGGCATTTAATATCCCTATAATCATCAATACTAAAAAAACAAGTGATAGTATTCCTAATATGGAAAAAACATTAGAGATTTGCATTAAAATACTAGTCAGTACATTGTAAACAACTGCAACTATCATTAGACCAAATGATTGTCTTAAATGATAGGAAACAAGTGAATCTTTAGGCTGTCCTTTGTATGTAAAAAAAGAAACAAGCCATCCAATAAGTGTAATATACGACACAAGTGCTAAAGTCTTATTATTCATAATTTAAAAATTTAATAATTATTTTCTATCTTTTTGCTAAAATACATTATATTTCTTAATTATGATCTTTTGAATAACAGAAAGTATAAATTTTTATGAAATTTATTTCTATACCTATTAAATAGTGAATTATTTAGCTTGTCTATAAGTTAATATATGTAACTTAGATTACAATAATCAATATTCAAATAAAAAAACCTTGCAATTTTATTGCAAGGTTTTTTTATTTAAAAGTACTTTTTTATAAATCTATTGCTTCTCCGTATGCATCTTCAGTAGCACCTTTAAAAGCTTCAGATAGAGTTGGGTGTGGATGAACCGTTGTCAAAATTTCATGAGCGGTAGATTCCAGTCTTCTTACAGCAACTGCTTCTGCAATCATATCTGTAACTCCATTTCCCACCATATGACATCCTAAAAGTTCACCATATTTAGCATCATAAATTACTTTGATAAATCCTTCTGTATCTCCGTTAGCTGTTGCTTTACCAGAAGCTACAAGAGGAAACTTTCCAACTTTCAGTTCATATCCGGCATCTTTTGCTTTTTGTTCAGTCATTCCAACAGAAGCTATTTCCGGAGAACAGTAAGTACAACCTGGAATATTACCATAATCAATTGGTTCTACTTCTAAACCTTTAATTTTCTCAACACATAAAACACCTTCTGCAGATGCTACGTGAGCTAAGGCTGGTCCAGGAATAACATCCCCTATTGCGTAATATCCCGGTACGTTCGTTTTATAATAATCATCTACAAGAATACGTCCCTTGTCAGTAGCGATTCCAACTTCTTCTAATCCTAAATTTTCAATATTAGCAGCAATTCCTACTGCTGATAGAACAACATCAGCTTCTAATGTAACTTCACCAGCGGCAGTTTTTACATATGCCTTAACACCTTCACCATGAGTCTCTATTTTTTCGACTGATGAATTTGTCATAACTTCTATACCTTGTTTTTTGAGTGATTTTTCAAGATATTTAGATACTTCATTATCTTCTACAGGTACTATATTAGGTAAAAATTCTACAACGGTTACTTTTGTACCCATAGTTGCGTAAAAATATGCGAATTCAATTCCGATTGCTCCTGAACCTACAACTATCATAGATTTTGGCTGTGCAGGAAGAGTTAATGCTTCTCTATATCCTATAACACGAACCCCATCTTGAGGAAGATTAGGTAGAACCCGAGATCTGGCACCGGTTGAAATTATAATATGTGAAGCAGAATATTCAGAAACTTTTCCTTCACTATCAGTAACTTCAATTTTTTTACCAGATTTTACTTTAGCATTTCCCTGAATAACATCAATTTTATTCTTTTTCATGAGAAAGCCTACTCCCTTATTCATCTTATCAGCTACTCCCCGACTTCTTTTAACAATGTTGGAAAAATCAAAAGAGGCTTCAGTTTTATTCAAACCAAACTCTTCTGCATGTTTAATATATTCATAAACGTGAGCACTTTTAAGAAGCGCTTTTGTAGGGATACACCCCCAATTTAAACAAATTCCTCCAAGATTCTCACGTTCTACAACAGCTGTTTTAAACCCTAATTGTGATGCTCTGATAGCTGCCACATATCCTCCAGGTCCGCTGCCGATAACTACAATATCATAATTCATTATCTCAAGTATTTTTAAGGACAAAAATACATTATTTTTATAAATTGTTTATTATAAATTCAAAGTAAAAAAATATTGTCTTATTTTTGTTACTAATTTTATCATACCAAAATGGATCAAAAAAAATATTATCAGGAAGATAGTACTTCCAACGAATTTAATTTAACTCCTAAACAGGAAAACAAAAAAGTTGTCAGCGGAATACTTGCTATATTACTTGGAGCATTAGGCATTCATAAGTTTTATCTAGGTTACACTAAAGAAGGGCTTATCATGTTACTTGTATCTGTACTTTCATGTGGTATTGCCTCAGGTGTAATGGGAATTATTGGTTTAATAGAAGGTATTATTTATTTAACTAAATCCGATGAAGAATTTTACGACACTTATCAGCTAAATCATAAAGGATGGTTCTAAAAAATAAATTAAAAAAACTAAAAAAACAGATTACTTTTAATCTGTTTTTTTAGTTCAAGTAAACTTATAAAATACTTTTTATATGCTTAATGTTGCTTTCTATTGTATCAGCAACTTCTCTAATATTTCCTCCCAACATCATTTTAGCCATAGAAGTAGCCATACCTTTAATTTGAGTCCATTCGATTTTTGGTGGTAATGCTAATGAATTAGGATTTGTCATAATATTAACCAGTACAGGTCCCTGAGTTGAAAATGATTCTAAAATAGCTGATTCAACCTCTTCAGGTTTATGTACATTTATCCCTTTAAAACCCATTGCCTGAGCTATAAGGCCAAAATCAGGATTCACCATATCTGTTTCGTTATCCGGAATACCATCTACTTCCATTTCTAATTTAACCATACCTAATGATCGGTTGTTAAAAACAAAAAGTTTTATCGGCAACTGATATTGATGTATAGTCGCTAAATCTCCTAATAACATAGAAATTCCACCATCTCCGCAAAATGCTATAACTTGCTTAGATGGACATGTTAGTGCGGCTCCTATAGCCATCGGCATAGCATTAGCCATAGTTCCATGACTGAATGATCCTAACATTTTTCTTTCTCCTGTTGCATGAATATAACGAGCCCCCCAAACACAACACATCCCCGTATCAACTGTAAATATAGCATCTTTATCAGCCAGACGATTTATTTCAGAAGCAACGTATTCTGGATGGATTAAATCTTCCTTACCTGGATCTTTTACATATACATTCAATCCGCTTTTTACTTCTTCATATTTTTTCAATTGTTTTTGTAAAAACGAATCTTCTGTTTTAGTATTTATTAATGGTAGTAATACATGTAATGTATCCTCAACTTTTCCACATAGACCTAAATCTATTTTGGCTCTTCTTCCTAATCTTTCCGGTCTTTCTTCAATCTGAATGATTTTTTTATTAACAGGCATAAAATTAGCATATGGAAAATCTGTTCCTAACAACAAAACGACATCGGCTTCATGCATACTTTGAAATGCTGAAGGTAGCCCCAATAATCCTGTCATTCCAACCTCATAAGGATTATTATATTGTATTCCCATTTTCCCCCTGAAAGAATATCCTACTGGAGATTTTAATTTTTCAGCTAGCTGCAATAGAAGACTATGTCCTTTGGACGCTCCTATCCCACAATAAATTGTAACCTTATCATTATCATTTAAAATATTTGCTAATTCATGTAATTCATCTTCAGAAGGATGAAGAACAGGACTGGTTTTAAATGTTTTAATTGAGCTTACTATATCTACCGCCGGTTTAGATTCTAAATCTCCCGGTAAACCAAAAACAGCTACTCCTTTTCTTGAAATTGCATGCTGTAATGCTGCCTGTAACATTCTGGGAGCCTGTTCCTGCGTTGTTGCTATTCTATTATAAATACTACAATCATCAAAAAGTTTTATTGTATTGGTTTCCTGAAAATATTCTGTACCAAATTCTTGGGTTGCACATGTAGATGCTATTGCAATAACCGGAACATTCCCTCTATTTGCTTCATATAAACCATTGATCAAATGAACATGTCCCGGCCCTGAACTACCGGCACAGCAGGCAATTCCATCCAATTCAGCTTCTGCTGCTGCTGCGAAAGCGCCTACTTCTTCATTTCTAACATGAATCCACTTAATATTCCCATTTCTTTTTATTGCTGCATTAAATTCATTCAAACTATCTCCTGTTACAGCGTATACTCTTTTTACACCTGCCTCTACTAACATTTCGACCAACTGGTCTGCTACTTTTTTTGCCATGCTAATTATTTTTAGATCTACAGTTCAAATTTTATTCCATACGTTTAAAAAAACAGATAAATAAACAACAAAAAAAGCCCTGCGTTTAACAGGGCTTTCAATTATTTTATTTTAATTAAATTTCATTGCTGAATTGTTGCAACATTCTTATGTCATTTTCTGTAAACATTCTTATATCTCCAATTTGATACATAAGCATTACAATTCTTTCAATTCCCATACCAAATGCAAAACCACTATATTTTTCCGGATCTATATTAACATTTTTTAAAACATTAGGATCAACCATTCCACATCCTAAAATCTCTAACCATCCGGTACCTTTAGTTATTCGGTAATCTGTTTCTGTTTCCAATCCCCAATAAACATCTACCTCAGCACTGGGTTCAGTAAATGGAAAATAAGAAGGTCTCATCCTAATTTCGGATTTCCCGAACAGTTCAGTTGTAAAGTATTGCAATGTTTGTTTTAGATCGGCAAAAGAAACATTCGTATCAATATATAATCCTTCAATCTGGTGAAACATACAGTGCGAACGTGAAGAAATATCTTCATTTCGATAAACTCTTCCGGGAGAAAGAATACGAATTGGAGGTTCATTCTCTTCCATGTATCTGATTTGTACCGAAGAGGTGTGAGTTCTTAAAACTGTATCTGGATTTTTTTCAATAAAGAATGTATCCTGCATATCTCTTGCAGGGTGATATTCTGACATATTTAGAGCTGTAAAATTATGCCAGTCATCTTCTATTTCGGGTCCGTCTGCTACAGTAAAACCAATTTTTTTAAAAATATTTATAATTTTATTTTTAACTATGTTAATCGGATGTCTGCTACCTAAGTTTAAAGGTATTCCGGGTCTGGATAAATCTAATTGAATGTCTGTATTTTTTTGGCCAGCTGTCAATTCTTTAAGAGATTCGATTTTTTGTGTAACCAGTTGTTTTAAATCGTTTACCTGTTTACCAAATTCTTTTTTTTCGTCGTTAGGAACTTCTTTAAATTTTAAAAAAAGATCATTAAGAATCCCTTTTTTTCCTAAATATTTTATTCTAAATTGTTCAACCTCTTCTGGTTTTGCCGAAACAAAACTTTCAACTTCCTTCAAATAATTTTTGATATTTTCGATCATTTTATATTCTTTACTTTCTATTGAATAAATGCTACTCTATTATTATGATGCAAAAATAAGAAAAGAAAAATATATTAATTAACATTTTTATTTTCTTATTAAAAAGTTTTGATTAGTACTTTTTATAATTTACATTAAATCTATAAAATAAAAAAACCTCCAATATTAGAGGTTTAAGGTTTTTTAAAAGGTTTTAAATTAAATAAACATGCTATATAAAATATATTATACAAAGTTTATAAGAAATAGTTTATTATTTTCGGTTTCTATTGTATTTTCAAATATCATACCACAAAAAAATTTATCCTTATATTTCTTACTCCTTTAAAGAAAAAAGCATCGTGTGTATAAGCTAAGCTGTTAGATTGAGAACACTTCATTATAATATTTTTATTAAAGGAACCTTTGCAAAATATTTAGTAAATCAAATGATTACTCTTCTATTTATAGTGTCATTTAATTTTACTAATTTTGAGTTTTATTAGATATACTCTGTATCATGCTAAAAAAAATAATGGCCGTATGCCTAATATTAACTTTAATAAATTGTAAAACATTGGAAATAGACAAACAAACGTACGATAGTCTTGAAAACGGACTTTACGCAAACATTAAAACAAATAAGGGAGATATGCTGGTAAAATTCTATGATAAAGAATCTCCAGTGACAGTTGCTAATTTTATAGGTTTAGCTGAAGGTAAAATTCCAAACGATGCTAAAAAAGCAGGTGTTCCTTTTTATGATGGAATTATATTCCACCGTGTAATTAAAGACTTTATGATTCAAACAGGTGATCCTCAAGGTACTGGAATGGGAGGCCCCGGATATAGATTTGAGGATGAAAAAAACGATTTAAAGCATAGTGGAACAGGAATTTTGTCCATGGCTAATTCAGGACCTAATACTAATGGCAGCCAATTTTTTATCACAGAAGTTCCGACTCCATGGTTAGATGGACGTCATACAATCTTCGGTACTGTTATTAAAGGTTTGGAAGTTGTCAACACAATTGCGAATTCAAAAACGGGTGCTCAAGATAAACCTGTTGAAACAATATCAATGGAAAAAGTATCCATTATTACTAAAGGTGATGAATATAAAAATTATGATGCTGCCCATTTTTTTGCTGAAAACAAAGATTTAATTTCTGAAAGAAATAAAAAGTGGCAGGAGGAGAAAGATAAACTTGCTACAACTAAACTTGAAGAACTTAAATCAGGTATGACGCAAACTCCATCAGGTTTATTTTATAAAATAACAGAAAATGGAAATGGTTCGCAAGCTAAAGCAGGGGATACAGTATCTGTTCATTATGAAGGATCTTTAACCAATGGAAATGTATTTGATTCATCTTTTGCCCGTAATGAACCTATTGAGTTTCCTTTAGGTAAAGGAATGGTTATTCAGGGTTGGGAAGAAGGAATTGCTTTATTAAAGGAAGGTGACAAAGCTGAATTTTTAATTCCTCCAGCTTTAGGCTATGGGGCACAGGGTGCCGGTGGAGGAGTAATACCTCCTAATGCATGGTTACTCTTTAAAGTTGAATTAGTTAAAACAAAATAGTTTTACTGAACATAAAAAAGGGGATATAGACATATATCCCCTTTTTATTTTACGATTATTGTTTAATAAATATAATTAATTAAACAATAATCATTTTTTATTGAAAATATTATTATAAGTTTTTCATGATTTTTATCATAAAAATTTAGCTAAATATAAAATAAAGAGATTATATTTGCATGAAATTCCTACTACATTGATAGGAATTACCTATATAAAATTAGTAACTTAAGTATGAAGAGAAATTTATTATCTGTAAAAACTGCCGGAATCATTCTATTTAGTTCAATAAGCAGTTTAATATCAGCTCAAACTATTATTAAAGGTAAAGTTCAGGATGAGAAACAATCAGGTATAGCTGAGGTTCGTATATCCGTATCGGGAATAGATAACTTAGATACGTATACTGACGAAAATGGAGAGTATAATTTAACACTTCCTAAAGGTAATTATACTTTAACTGCTATAACAGTTGACAATGATGAAACTTCGCAAAAAATCATCGTTGATAATGAGCCTTCTAAAAATGTTAATTTTATAATTAATACTCATCAAATAGATAATATTATTGTAATAGGAACCAGATCCAAGCCCAGAACTTTATTAGATTCTCCTACTCCTGTTGATATAATAGACATAAAAAAGGTTGCAGATAATGGTGCACAGGTTAACGTTAATCAAATATTGAACTATGTTGCTCCATCATTTACCTCTACTCCACAGTCATTAGGTGGAGGAACAGATATGACCGACCCCGCTTCATTGAGAGGGCTAGGTCCCGATCAGGTGCTAGTATTGGTAAATGGCAAAAGAAGATACAATTCTGCATTATTAAATGTAAACGGAACTTTCGGTAAAGGAACCGTGGGAACCGATTTAAATTCCATTCCTGTATCTGCAATAGAAAGAATTGAAATACTCAGGGATGCAGCAGCTGCACAATATGGAAGTGATGCCGTAGCCGGAGTTATAAATATTGTATTAAAAAAATCAATAAATAAACTCAGTGCTAGTGTAACAGCCGGACAATACCTAAGTAAAAATGATGCACAAGGAAAAACATCCCATGACGGTGAAAATATTCAGGTAGGTCTAAATTATGGTATCCCTCTGGGAAACGATGGAGGATATATTAATTTTTCCGCTTCTTATGATCAAAGAAATCCTACGGATAGAGGAGGAATATATAACGGAAGTATTTACAAAGATTATTCAAGTGGTACTGCCATAGACAAAACTGATGAATTTTTAGAATCAACCAATACAAATAGAAGAGATTACAGCTTAATTGTTGGACAATCCAAAGCCTTAAACGGTCAATTATCCTATAATGCTTCCCTTCCATTAAATACAAATACAGAAATTTATTCGTTTGGTATTTTCGGGTACAGAAACAGTATTGCTTCTCTATTCTATCGATATCCCAATTCAGTTAACAATGTTGAGGAAATATACCCAACTGGATTCAGGCCTCAGGCTGAAGCAAGTATATATGATAAGTCTGCTGCAATAGGAATAAAAGGACTTGTTGCATCGTGGAATGTTGAGTTAAGTAATACCTTTGGACAAAACACATTTAACAATAAAACCATTCATTCATTAAATGCCTCGATGGGAAGTAATTCTCCGACCAGTTTTCAGGGAGGAAAATTACAATTTACTCAAAATGTCGTTAACCTGGATGTTTCGAAAAAATTTGATTGGCTTTCCGACGTTAATATTGCCTGGGGAGGAGAATACAGATATGAAAGATACCAAATTATTGCAGGAGAAGAAACATCTTATGCTAATTATGCATTAGGTCGTGAAGTGGTTAATCCAGATGGATCTGTTTCTGTAATTCCGGATATAAATGGAACAATTCCTATTAAATTCGGTCCTGACGGAAAAACTCCTTTGCCTGGAGGCGCACAAGGTAATGCCGGTTTTTCTCCCCAAAATGAAACTGATGCTAATAGAAATTCCCTAGCCGGATATGCAGATGTAGAAATTAATTTTTCTCCTTCATTTTTGATTGATCTTGCAGGGAGATATGAGTATTTTAATGATTTTGGTTCCACTGTAAATGGAAAACTAGCATTTAGATATAAAATTTCGGATCAAATAACATTCAGAGGATCCGGAAGTACCGGATTCAGAGCTCCTTCTCTGCAACAAAAAAATTATTCCAGTACCAGTTCATTATATATAAATGGTAACATGTATGAAGTGGGAACGTTTACTAATGATAGTAAAGTCGCTAAACTTCTGGGAATTCCAAGCCTGAAACCTGAAAAATCAAGGAGTGTAAGTGCCGGACTAACTGCGAAAGCTGGTAGGTTCAATTTTAGTTTAGATGGATATTTTACACGTGTAAATGATCGAATCATATATACCGATTTATTTGGTGGAGATCCAAACGGAACGGAAACAGATAAAGAAATTTATGAAATCTTGCAAAAAGCGGGGGCTCAAAAAGCTCGTTTCTTTGCCAATGCTATTAATACAGAAACTAAAGGTTTAGATGCTGTTATATCGTATCATTCTTCGTTAGGTAAAGGAAAATTATCCGTTGATTTAGCCGGTACCATATCTTATACTCAACAAGTGGGTACTATTAATACATCTGAATTGTTGAAAGGTAAAGAGGATATTTATTTTAGTAACGCCAGTAAAGTTTATATTGAAAATGTAATACCTAATCAAAAGTTTAATGTTTCAGTGACTTATTCAATTACAAAATGGAATTTCTTTGTTAGAAATAATTATTTCGGAGGTGTCACTGAACCATCATCTACTCTGGCTTTTCAGCAGTATTATAATCCAAGATGGGTCACTGATGCATCAGCCAGTTATCAAATAAATAAAGCAATTAAATTAACAGTCGGAGCAAATAATATATTTAATACTTATCCTGAAAAAGTAGACATTGCGGCTAACAGCAATAGTGGTCAGTTCGTATATTCCAGATATGTAAGTCAGTTTGGCTTTAACGGACGTTATATCTTTACCCGTTTAAATTTTGATTTTTAAATTATTAAACCTATGAAATATATTTTTTTAACACTAGTATCTTTATTGGGAATTTTCCTGTCTGGACAAACCAACGACCAATTATTAAATCCTAAAGAATTTGCAGAAAAATTCAATGATCCTAATATTGTAATTTTAGATGTCAGAACTCCTAAAGAATTTGTTACCGGTCATATTGAAAATGCTATTGACGTTGATTACAGGAATGAAGATTTTAAGGAACAGATTAAAAAGCTTGATCCGGATAAAACCTATCTTGTTTATTGTCGTACCGGAATACGTAGTGCTTCAGCAATAGATTCTTTAAAATCACTGGGATTTAAAAATTTATATGATTTGAAAGGAGGTATAACAGCTTGGAACCAACTAAGTATGCCAACTACAGGAGGACAGCCAGATAAAATATCTTCCGAAGAATACAACAAAATAATTTCATCAGATGCAATTGTCCTTATAGATTTTTATGCGCCTTGGTGTGGTCCTTGTTTAAAAATGGAGCCTATGTTTAAAAGACTTTCCGAACAATATAAAGACCGTCTGACTATTGTAAAAATTAATGCCGATGAAAACAAAGTTTTAGCTAAACCTTATATTGAGAGAGGCTTTCCATTACTTATTGCTTATAAAGATAAGTCCATACAATGGGAACGTGCAGGATTACTGGATGAAGCAGAACTTATAAATTTAATTAATGAATTAATACACTAAACCATGAAAAAAAATATTTTAGTTGTTTTTACACTTTTTATAATGGCCGTATCTGGAGTATACAGTTTTGCTTGTACTACGGCTGTTATCTCTGGAAAAGCAACTCCGGATGGAAGACCATTACTATACAAAAATAGAGATACTCCCTCTTTACATAGCCGTTTAATTTATTCCGATAAGGGAAAATATACTTTTATAGGAATGGTTAACCCTAATGATATTGAAAATAAGCAGGTTCTTAATGGTCACAATAGTGCCGGATTTGCGATAATGAATTCCGATAGTTACAATATTAACTCTGTTGAGTTAAAAGAAGATGACAGACAAGACGGCGAAATAATGAGACTTGCTCTTGAAACTTGTGCTACGTTAAAAGATTTTGAAAATCTGCTTAATTCTCTTCCTAAACCATTAAAATTAAGTTCTAATTTTGGTGTTATTGATGCAAACGGAGGAGCTGCTTATTACGAAACCGGAATTAATGGTTTTGTGAAATTTGATGCCAATAATCCTCAGACTGCTCCTTTCGGATATATTATTCGCACCAATTATTCATTTTCCGGTGATGTTTCCAAAGGAAAAGGATATAGCAGATATCTGCAGGCTCAAGAATTGATATACAATGGTTCTCTTTCAAATTCTTTAACTCCTAAGTACTTTATGCAGAATATTTCACGCAGCCTTGTACATGGACTTACTAAGACTGATTTAAATCAATATAAAGAAACGTATGCTGCATTCAGGGATTTTATTCCAAGATATTATACTGCTTCAAGCGTAATTTTTCAGGGAGTAAAGCCTGGAGAGTCTCCTTCCCTTACCACGGCTTGGACGGTTCTGGGTTCAACCTTAGGGTCAGTAACTATCCCAATCTGGATAAACGGAAAAAAATCTTTTCCAAAAATACTGACCGCTGACTCTAAACAAAATACACCTATGGACCAGTGGGCAACTCAAATCAAAAATAAACTTTTTCCTATTGAACGAGGAGAAGGAAATGATTATATTCAAGTTCCTTTGCTACTTTCAGTAACACCTCAGTTAATTTCTATTGAAAATTCAATTTTTGATAAATCATCAGAAATATTAACTCAATGGTATGAAAAAGGTAAACCCAACGAACAGGCACTTCAGGAGTTTTATTCTTGGATAGATTCCTATGTCACGCTGGAATATAAAAACAGATTTTTAAAAAATTAGTTTTGTAGATTATAAATGAAAAAATCCGGTCTAATGACCGGATTTTTTCATTTTGCTTTCTATTAATTTATAACCATGTTTCTGTAAGTTTCCATTCCATAAAAAAACAGTAAATTTGCGTTTATTGATTATGAAAAATACACCTTTACATTACGGAATCTCACTTGCAATTCTAACTTTAGCCTTGTTTTTTGCTGTCTACTTTTTCTTTTCGGGCTTTAACTATTATTTAATAAGTCTGAGGGTAAATGTATTTGTTTTACCTTCTATATATGTATTATTTACTGTTGTATTATTATATAAACGTACCTCAAAATACAGATTATCATTTAAAGAATGTTTCAAAATTTCATTTACTACTCTTTTTATTGGAGGCACTTTATCTTTACTTTTAATAATATTATTTTTGAATTATGCAGATCCGGATGCACAGATTTTATTACAACATCAAAGAATAGAACAAAACTTAAATAATCTTCATAGTGACTATAATTCTTTAAAAGAACCAACAAAAGAAGAAACAGCCTTGTATAAAGAGCTGGTAAAAAGTTTATCTTCTGACACTACAAAAAATGAACTTTTATTTAATTTTAAAAATTCTTTTGCTATTTTAGGCGTTATATATTTATTTTACCTAACAATATCCTTATTTTTGTCAATATTTTTTAGACTAAGAAATCCAAATGCAATTATCCATAGTAATACCCCTGCTCAACGAAGCTGAATCTCTTGATGAGCTCTTTACAAGAATACGTAAAGTATGTGAAAAAGAAAATTATACTTACGAAGTTGTTTTTGTTGACGACGGAAGTACGGATAGTTCCTGGGAAGTTATTTCCAAATTAAATCAGGAATATCCACAAGTCAAAGGAATCCGGTTCGCCCGCAACTATGGAAAATCGCAAGCTCTTAATGCAGCATTTAAATGTGTACAGGGAGAAGTAGTAGTAACCATGGATGCTGATTTACAAGATTTTCCAGAAGAAATTCCCGGATTAAAAAAGATGATTCTTGAAGATCATTTTGATTTAGTTTCCGGCTGGAAGAAAAAGCGTTACGATAACGTATTAACAAAAAACCTTCCTTCCAAATTATTTAATTGGGCTGCTCAGTCTACTTCCGGAGTAAAACTGCACGATTTTAATTGTGGGCTCAAAGCTTATAAAAATAGCGTTGTTAAGGCTATTGATGTCTACGGAGATATGCATAGATATATTCCTGTGCTTGCAAAAAACGAAGGTTTTTCTAAAATAGGAGAAAGAGAAGTTCCTCATCAAGCCCGGTTATATGGCAAATCAAAATTTGGAGCTAATCGTTTTGTAAGAGGATTTTTAGATCTTATTACTATTTGGTTCATGTCCAGATTTGGTTCCAGACCGATGCATTTTTTTGGTTTTATAGGTACGCTGATGTTTATCATCGGTTTTATATCTTCTGCCTGGATGGGTGTAAACAAACTGGTTAAAGTATGGAATAATATTCCTGCCCGTTTAATTACTTCCGATCCTTTATTTTATATTGCCTTAACCATGATGGTTTTAGGTGTACTGTTGTTCATTGCCGGTTTTTTAGGTGAACTTATAGTCCAGTTAAAGAGAGGTAAAAAAGAAGATTATACAATTTCTAATTATTTAAATTTATAATAATGAAAAAATATTTATTGAATTTTACAATTATTTCCGCTCTGTTTTTAGTATTATCTTCATGCAGTTTTTCAGTAAAAGGAGAAGGTAAAGTTACTACAAAGGAAATTAAGTTGAACAATATTTCACAATTGAAAGCTGAAGGAAACTATCGCGTAATCTATTTATATGATAATAAAAATCCGCGAATGGTTATTGAAACTTATAAAAATCTGATTGAAAATCTTAAAATCAATAATGCCGGAGGGCAGTTAAGTCTTTCAGAATCCAGAAAAGTTAAAGATACGGATCTTTATAACATTTATATTTATAATCCCGAAATTGAACGATTTGATTTACATAATTCTGTAAACGTAGATATAAATTCTCAGTTAAGAGTTTCCAAATTAAATTTAACTCTTTCTGAAACTTCCAAATTTTTAGGAAATAATATAATTACAGATGAATTAGTTGTAAAAGCGTCCAATACTTCTAAAATAAGTTTACAAGGCACAGCTAATAAAATTATTCTTACAGGAAAAGACCAAAGTGATTTTTCTGCTCCATATCTTGAAATTTCTGACGCTCAAATACTACTTTATAATGTAGCGACTGCTGAAATTAATGTTAAAAACAAACTTACAGGAACTATATCTGACAATTCACAACTTACTTTACTGGGAAATCCAGCTAAAGATTTAAAAGAAAAAGATTTAGCTCAAATAAAGAAAAAGCAATAACAAAAATTACATAAAATGAATTCATTAGAAATTGCAAAAACTTGGTTAAAGGAACCTTTTGATTCTGAAACACAAAAGGCTGTACAAAATTTAATTGATACAAATCCTACCGAACTGGATGATTCCTTTTATAAAAACCTGGAATTTGGTACTGGAGGAATGCGTGGAATTATGGGTGTGGGAACCAATAGATTAAATAAATATACATATGGGCAGGCAACTCAGGGTTTAGCAAATTATTTGCATCAGCAATTTCCTGAGGGTAAGATAAAAGTAGCTATTGCTTTTGATGTTCGTCACAATAGTGACACATTTGCCAAATTGGTGGCAGATGTACTTACTGCTAACGGTATTTTTGTTTACTTATTTGATGAATTCAGACCAACTCCCGAACTATCATATATAGTACGTGATCTCAATTGTAATGCAGGAATCGTTTTAACTGCATCGCATAATCCTCCTGAATATAACGGTTATAAAGTCTATTGGAATGACGGAGCACAGATTGTTCCTCCCCACGACACTGCTATTATTCAAGAAGTTAGAAACGTTAATTTTAAGGATATAAAATTTAACGGAGATGAGACAAAAATTACTTATATAGGTGCAAAAGAGGATGAAAAATTTATAGATGCAGCTATTGAAAATAATCTGTATTTAAAAGGAAAGAAAGATTTAAAGATTGTTTACACCTCACTTCATGGAACTTCAATTACAATACTTCCGGAAACTTTAAGCAAAGCAGGTTATGAAAATGTATTTATAGTTCCGGAACAAAAAAATCCTGACGGAGATTTTCCAACGGTTAAATCTCCTAACCCTGAAGAACCTGAGGCCCTTTCTCTTGCATTAAAATATGCAGAGGAACAAAATGCCGATATTGTTTTTGGTACGGATCCGGATGCAGACAGGCTGGGTATTGCTGTTAGGGATTTAAATGGTAAGTTAGTTTTATTAAACGGTAATCAGGCAAATACTATACTAACTGATTATATATTGCAAAAATGGAAAGCCGATGGAAAAATTGATGGGAAACAATTTATCGGTTCTACTATTGTTACATCTGATATTTTCTTTTCATTAGCTAAATTGTATAATGTAGATTGTAAAGTTGGGCTAACCGGTTTTAAATGGATTGCCGATTTAATTAGAAAAGCGGAAGGTAAAGAAAAATTTATTTGCGGAGGTGAAGAAAGTTTTGGTTTCATGCCTAGCGATTATGTTAGAGATAAGGATTCTATATCTTCTATTCTAGTTGCTTGTGAAGCTGCACAAGAGGCTAAAAATGAAGGTAAAACGTTGTTTGAGAAACTTATTGAAATTTATGAAAAAACAGGTTATTTTTATGAAGAATTAGTTTCTATCGTAAAGAAAGGAAAAGATGGAGCAGAACAAATTGCAAAAATGATGGAAGAATTCCGCATGAACCCACCTAAAGAATTAGTAAGTGAAAAAGTAACCAAAATGGATGATTATCAGTCTTCCGTATCTTTAAACCTTCTTACAGGTGAAAAAACATCTATTGATATTCCTAATTCTAATGTGTTGATTTTCTATACAGATAAAGGTACTAAACTTGCTTGCCGTCCTTCAGGAACAGAACCTAAAATTAAATTTTATTTTTCTGTACAGGATTCACTATCATCTAAAAATGAATTTAATGCTCAATTAGCCAAAGCGAAAAATAAAATTCACAAAATAAAAGAATTTTTAAGTTAGTTCTTTTTACGAGAAAAAAATGTCTGAATTTATCAGACATTTTTTTATTAGTATAATCTGATTTGTAAACTATAAAACTAAATCATAAATATGTTATACAAATGGTTAAATTTTTTTGTAATGTTAAAGCTTAAAAACTAATCTATATCTTCACTTAATATATCCACTTTGGATTTAATTATTCTATTTACTTATCTTTTTATGGTATTTTTACCTGATTGCTTTACTATTTGAGATTTTTTAATAATCATATTTAAAATTAATAATAGTCCTATAGAAAAAATTAAATGGTATATAGTTTGGGGTTTTATTTTATTTATTTATATCAATATAATAATATATATTTGGCTTATTCCCTTGTATTTGGATCGGTAGTGATCTATACTATATAATTAATGTTTGAGGTATAAAACACGCACCTAATCCTTGCTGTGAATGAGAACATGGAATTCCTCCCGAAATAATCGGAGAATCTGAAGGCTTAACGGAATTGACTTTTATGGAATGACTTTTTTTAGCACTTAACCAAACCCTGTTATCAAAAAATCTACTCCTTCAGGAAAATCTTCTATTATTTTTTAGCTGTTGCTTTTGAATATATTTTAGGTTACTCAAAATTTACTTTTATCTTCTTCTTTTTATATTATAAAATTTAGAGGTTCTTTAAAATCTTTGATCGTTTTTATTTTCATTTCTGATGAATAATAAGCCAAAGTATATGGTTCTACAGAATGTGTAAGCCAAACATTTCCTCCTATAACAGAATCATGACCAATACTTGTTTCACCTCCTAAAATAGTCGCTCCTGCGTAAATGACTACGTTATCCTCAACGGTTGGATGTCTTTTAACTTTAGATAGATTTTTAGTTACAAAAAGAGCTCCCAAAGTAACTCCCTGATAAATTTTAACATTATTACCAATAATGGTAGTTTCTCCTATCACTGTCCCAGTTCCATGGTCTAAAAAGAAATTATCTCCTATTTTCGCTCCCGGATGTATATCAACACCCACTTTAGCATGAGCATATTCAGAAAAAAGACGCGGTATGATAGGCACCTGCATTTTATAAAATTCATGTGCAATACGATGAACTGATAATGCAAAAAATCCTGGATAGGTCAATACAATTTCTTCAAGTGATTCTGCGGCCGGATCATGAGCTAAGAATGTTTTTGCATCATTATAAAGTCTTTGTTGAATACTTGATATTTTAGTAAAAAAATCAATAATTATCTTTTCAGCTTTATCAGCTTCCATAAGTCTTGAAAAATTGGAAAGCAAAATTTTATAAATAAGTAATAGTTCTGCTTCTGATTGATTATTATCCGGAATTTCACAAATTGGAAACATTTGAGAGAATAATTTTTCAACAACATTTTCCAGCTCTTGTTTATTAATAGGTAAATAAATAGGCTTGGATCTAAACTGAGTAATAAATTCATTTATCCGTTTATTTATATCTGAGGGAATAGTATCATTGTCTGATGATTTTTTCATTATTTGTCAATTAAGATTAATCAGGTTTTATTAATTCTAATTTTTAACCATTAAATTGGTTCAATTAAAATCTTAAAATTTATAATTAAAGTTAAAAAAAAAAGCAATTCTAAAATAGAATTGCTTATAATTTATTATTATTAAAGAAATATTTATTTCAATAAATCTTGCATTTTTTCTTGTTCTTCTCTGGCTAAGTACTCATCTACCAGAATTTTACCGCTATGCTCATCTAAAATTATTTTTTTTCTCGAAGCAATTTCTACTTGTTTTTGAGGAGGTACAGTAAAGAATGAACCTACTACAGCACCTCTATCTAAACTGGTTATAGCTAGACCGTTTTTAGAACTTTTTCGGATTCTGTAATAGCTATTAAGAAGTCTTTCATCTATTTTAGAAGCAAATTCCTGAGATTTTTCCAAAAGAAAATTTTCTTCTTTTTCAGTTTCTTTTATTAAGTTGGATAATTCCGCTTTTTTATGATTTAAGTGATCTTCAAAACTAGAAAATTTTACTCTTTGTTCTTCTATCTGTGACTTTTTGAACTCGATTTTAGCATTAAGCTCTTTAATTTTCTTGTTCTGTAATTGAATCTCCAGCTCTTGATATTCAATTTCTTTTGTTAAAGCTTCAAACTCTCTGTTATTTCTCACATTATCTTGCTGAGATTTGTATTTTTTAATCTGAGCTTCAGAATTTTTGTTTAATTCGTTTTTTACTTTAATATCATTCGTCAGGTTTACTACTTCATCTTCAATTTTTCCAATTCTTTTTTCTAAACCAGCAATTTCATTTTCCAAATCCTCAACTTCTATAGGTAACTCACCCCGTAAATTTTTTAACTCATCCAAACGAGAATCTATGATTTGTAAATCATATAATGCTCTCAGCTTTTCTTCTACTGTAGTGGTATCCGCTTTTTTATTTGTAGCCATAGGGTTGGTATAATTATTTTTAGAATTTATTTTCAACTTTCTTTAAGATTGCAAAATTACTAAATTTTATGATATATTTGATATTTAATCAAAGATTTCCGCTTAGTAACTAGCAACTTTATCTGACTAATGTCATCTACTCATGTTACTATTTATTATATTTCATAAAAAATAATTTACCGGATTAGTTTTTACTTCAGAAATTACCATTTTACAAGATTCAGAAATATAATTTTTTAAATAATTGAAGAGCAAATTTTTGGTAAACTGTTCACTTTCATAATGACCTATATCTGCTAGTAAAATTTTTCCTTCTGCCTGAAAAAACTCATGATACTTAATATCAGAAGTTACAAACGCATCTGCTCCGGCTGCTATAGCTTTTTTTATAGCAAAACTACCTGAACCTCCAAGCAGTGCCACTTTTTTCACTTTTTTACTTGTAAAAGATGTATGACGAATGCACTTTGTAGGTAATGATAATTTTAATTTTTGCAAAAAGTCAGTTTCGGAAATCTCATATTCAAGCTCTCCAATCCTACCCATACCTAAATCCTGATTTTCATTTTCCAGAGTATATATTTCATATGCAATCTCTTCATAGGGGTGCGATTCACGCAGGGAATTCAATATCTTGTATTGTTTGTAATCTTCAAAAATTACACTAACCTGTATTTCATCAACTTCTTCCGGTTTATTAATCTCTCCGATATAAGGCTGAGAATTTTCCGTGGGTAAGAATGAACCTTTACCCTCAATTTTAAAGCTACAATTCTTATAATTTCCAATTTCACCAGCTCCAGATTCAAACAATGCTTTTTGAACATTCTCTACATGTGAAACAGGGACATAGGTTTGTATTTTTTTTATTCCTTGAATTTTAGGAATTAGAGGTTTTAAATTGTGTACTCCTAAACGTTTTGCTATTTCGTAATTTACTCCTTCTTTGGCAATATCTAAATTCGTATGTATAGCATATATATTAATATTATTTCTAATTGCTTTAATCACTGCTTTTTCAACATAGTTTTTACCAGTTATTGATTTCAAACCTGAAAAAATTATAGGATGGAACGTTACTATCAGATTGCATTCGCAATGTATCGCTTCTTCTACTACTTCTTCCAGGCAATCTAATGTTATAAGGATTCCTTTAATATTATCGGATTGATTGCCAACAAGTAAACCTACATTATCAAATGATTCAGCATTGGAAACCGGAGCTATTTTTTCTAACAAGCTAGATATATCGGCTACTTTCATTTCTTTTATTTTATTTTCAAATATATTATATGACCATCTAAATAGCAAGATAAATAAAAAGAAAAACGGCTGATAAATCTATCAGCCGTTTATATTATTACCGATTATACTCGGATAAATTAATCTTCAGCAGTTACTCCATCTGAAACAACATCAAATGAGTAATCATATTCTACAGTTCTGTGTAAACGAACTTTAGCAGTATATTTTCCTAATCTTTTGATTGTATTTCCAGGAATTTTGATGTATTTTTTTTCAATTTTAACACCTGCTTTAGCTAAAGCTTCTGCTAAATCGTTATTGTTTACAGAACCGAAGAGTCTGTCACCTGTACCTACTTTTGCAGGAATAGTAACGGTAACTTCTTTTAATTTGGCAACAATTTCGTTAGCTGTTTTAACTAATGCTGCTTCTTCTGCAGCTCTTTCCTCTAAAGTAGCTTCTAAAGCTGCTTTATTTTTAGGTGTAGCTAGTAAAGCTAATCCTTGAGGAATTAAAAAATTACGAGCATAACCTGGCTTAACATTAACCACGTCAAACTCTAATCCTAAATTTTCTACGTCTTTTTTAAGAATTACTTCCATGATTTCTTTTTTCTTTGAATTAAGGTTTTAACTGATCTCCTACATATGGTAATAATGCCAAATGTCTTGCTCTTTTAATTGCTTGAGATACTTTTCTTTGAAATTTTAAAGAAGTTCCGGTAAGTCTTCTTGGAAGAATTTTACCTTGTTCGTTTACAAATTTTAATAAAAAATCAGGATCTTTATAATCAACGTATTTAATACCGTATTTTTTGAAACGGCAATATTTTTTTTCTGTTTTGGTGTCAATATCTAACTGACTTAAAAACTTAACTTCGCTGGCATTTCCTCCTGCTGCCTGTTTTGCTAGATCATCTATTGCCATGTCTTATTTTTTTAAAGATTTAACTTTTTCTTCTCTTTTTCTAGCCCATTCTACTCCGTGTTTATCTAATTTCACGGTAAGAAATCTTAAAATTCTTTCGTCTCTTTTGAATGCTAATTCCAGAGTATTCACAATATCTCCGGGAGCTTGAAACTCAATAAGATGATAGAATCCGTTTCTTTTAAGCTGAATTGAATAAGCTAATTTTTTTAATCCCCAGTTTTCCTGGTTTACAATAGTTGCGTTGTTTTCTTTGAGAAGGTTCTCAAAAGATTTAACTGCTTCCTCTACCTGAGAATCCGATAGAACGGGAGTTAATATGAAAACAGTTTCATAATGATTCATAAATCAAATTTTTTATTATTTTTTCGAACGGCAAATATAGGGCGTTTAATTGATTTTACAAAATTAAATTAACTAGAGCATAGTATTTCAAAATAAAAAGAGAGAATATATATTCTCTCTTTTTATTTATCTATATTTACAATTGATTATAATTACGCAAGGCCTGCTTTACAATATCTTCATCTACCGTAACATCGAATACGGCTTTTCCTATTCTTTCCAGTAATACAAATTTGATTTCATTATTTGTATTTTTCTTATCATTCTGCATAAAGTTAAATATCTCCTTAAAATAATCTTCTTTAATATCTATCTTTTTATACAATGACAAAATATACTCTTTGATATCTTCATACTCCAATTCTGATAATAATCCTTTTTTAACAGATATGTAACTTTCCACTATCATTCCCATCGCTACACCCTCCCCATGTAAAATAGGATTACCCTGTTCCAGAAAGAAACTTTCAACAGCATGTCCAATGGTATGTCCGAAATTTAATATTTTTCTTAATCCTGTTTCTGTAAAATCCTGAGAAACTACTTCTTTCTTAATTTCAATACTGGTTCTGATTAAGTCATCCATATCTTCCAGATGTATTCCGTTAAGAGAAGTTATTTCTTTCCAATATTTTTCGTCTGCAATTAATCCGTGTTTTATAATTTCTGCAAAACCACTGAGGATTTGTTCTTTTGATAAAGTGGATAAAAAACCTGGATCTACCATAACCAATTCAGGAAGAGCAAAATTTCCTATCTGATTTTTGTGACTGCCCAAGTCTACCCCGGTTTTCCCCCCTATAGAAGCATCTACCATAGATAACAGGGTGGTCGGTACATTTATAAAACTTACACCTCTTTTATAACAGTTGGCTACAAAGGCTCCCATATCTGTAAGCACTCCCCCTCCTATATTTATGATAAGACCTTTTCTATCAATTTTTAGTTCAGTCAAAGCTTCCCAAAGATTGATACATACGTATAAATTTTTATTGACCTCACCGGATTCTATTTCCAGAATTTCAATTTCAGATTCTGATTCTATCTCTGATATAATTTGAGGCAGGCAAAATTCATGCGTATTTTCATCAACAAGAAAAACTATTTTGGTAGGATTATTAGTTTTTATAAACTGATTAATTTGTTTAATTCCTTCCTCGGCGTAATATATGGGATTAATAACGTTCATTTTTTGGTATATATAATTATTCGCTTCTTCTGTTTCCTAATAAAATCATAACAAAATAAAGTAATTGAGCTAAAGACCCTAGAGCGGCTACTAAATAAGTTCTTGCTGCCCACTTTAGAGCATCTTTACATTCATCATATTCATTAGGCTGTACAACCTGATTGTTTTCTAACCAGGCTAATGCTCTATTACTTGCATCATATTCTACCGGTAGGGTTACAAATGCAAAAAGAGTAGTGACTGCAAACAGTGCTATACCTATAGCCAAAACAATAGTGTTACCTGAATAAGCCATTATTGCTATTCCTGCAAGCAAAACCCATTGCAGAAGATTAGAACTGATACTAACCACAGGCACTAATTTTGAACGTAACTGAAGCATCGAATATCCTATGGCATGCTGAACTGCATGTCCACACTCATGAGCTGCTACAGCTGCTGCAGCTGTAGATCGCTGACTGTAAACTCCTTCAGATAAATTAACTGTTTTATTAGCCGGATTATAGTGATCTGTAAGCATTCCCGGAGTGGAAATTACTTCAACATCTGTAATTCCATTGTCTCTCAACATTTTTTCAGCTATCTCTTTACCGCTCATCCCATTGGATAATCTTGTCTTTGAATACTTATCAAATTTAGATTTTAACCTGTTTTGGACTATTAAGCTTATCACAAAGATAGCTCCAGTTATTAATAAATAAATTGGATCATATGCCATACTATATAATTTCTAAATATTATTTTAATAAATGTAATTTTCGTACTTAAATTTTAATATTCATAATTCATAACTATATTTGCTAAAATTATGCCTTTTTTCATTAACATAACAAATCGACAGTAAAAATAAAATCATGCCTATGAACTCAATTGAAGTTAGAGAGGTTATAACATCATCAGATTTAAAAAAGTTTATAAAATTTCCGAATAATTTATATAAAAACAATCCGTATTATGTTCCGGCTTTGATTTCAGAAGAGATGGCTATTTTTGACGAAAATACAAATCCTGTTTTTGAGTTTTCTATATGCAAAAAATATCTTGCTTATAAAAGCGGAAACATTGTCGGACGCATTGCCGTAATAATCAACAAAAAAGAAGTTACAGATCTTGGAATAAAAAAGGTGAGGTTTGGATGGTTTGATGTTATAGATGATATTGAGGTTACAAAATCTTTATTAGCTAAGGCTTACGATATGGCAAACGAAAATCAGTTTCGCCGAATTGAAGGTCCCGTAGGATTTACCAATCTGGATAAAGCAGGTCTGCTCAGCAAAGGATATGACAAATTGGCTACTATGATTGGTATCTACAACTTTCCTTATTATCATGAACATTTCAAAAATTTAGGTTTTTTAAAGGCTAATGAATGGGTTGAATTTTATATTGAAGTAGTATCTGAACTACCTGAAAAGGTAATTCGTTTTTCTAAACTTTTGAAAGAAAAATATAAATTGAAAGCTCTTCAATTCAAGACTAAAGAAGAGTTAATGGAATACAGCGATCAGATTTTTCAATTACTTGACGATACCTACAAAGTATTACCTACCTATGTTCCGTTTTCAAAAAAACAAATTGATTATTACAAAAAAAAATATATTCCTTTTATTAATAAAGATTACGTTATATGTATAGCAGATGAAAATAATAATCTGGTCGGATTTGCAATAACAATGCCTTCTTATTCCAAAGCTTTACAAAAAGCTAATGGTAAGCTTTTTCCTTTTGGATGGTTTCATCTCTTACGTGCTTCTAAAAATAATGAATGGGCTAATTTCTACTTAATAGGTATACACCCGGATTATCAGAGAAAAGGTATTACTGCCATTGTTCTTAAAGAATTTTTTGAATTATTTACTTCTAAAGGAATTAAATATCTGGAAACTAATCCTGAACTTGACGATAATAAAAGTATTCAGTTATTATGGAAAGATTATAATCCGGTAAATCATAAAAGAAGAATAACATATTATAAAGAAATATAATGATTAAAGGATTAATAAATAAAAATAAATTTATTAATAAATATTTTTATAAATTTTATTATTTTATAAAAAAAAGCGCACTTCGTTTTAAAATTAATAATGACATAATTGGTGAAAATAATCTGATTTTTTATAGTCCAAATTGTGTTTTTTCTAATATAACTTTTGATATTAAAGGAAATAATAATAAAGTAGTAATTAATGGTAATTGCAAGCTTAATAATGTTACTTTTTATATAAGGGGTAATAATTGTATCATCGAACTAGATGAACATATTTATTTTAATGAAAAAGGAACGTTGTGGATAGAAGATGATCATGGGAAAATCATAATTGGATCCCATAGTACTTTTGAAGATATTTTAATTGCTTCAACAGAACCTAATTCTGAAATTATAATAGGTAAAGATTGTATGTTTTCTCATGGAATTGAAATCAGAACCGGAGATTCTCATTCAATTTATGATATAAATACAAATAAGCGGATCAATTATGCTAAAAATATATCTATTGGTGACCATGTCTGGGCAGGTGCAAACAGTACATTTTTAAAAGGATCAAAAGTTTCTTCAAATTCAATTGTAGGTATTAAAAGTTTAGTTACGCAACAATTTGTTGAAAATAATGTAATTATCGGAGGCATTCCCGGGAAAATAATAAAGCGTAATATTACTTGGGGAAGAAAAAGGACTTATGATAATTAATATTTTAAACTTCTTTTTCCATTATATAGTCTTCCATTAAAAATCCTTTTCCAATATCTATATTTTCACTCCCAGAAATGGAAAAACCCATATTTTTATAAAATGATACTGCTTTATTAAATCGATTTACATTTAAAATTAATAACTTATTTTTTTCTTTTATTGCTCGTTTTTCAACTTCTTGGATTAGTTTTTTCCCAATACCTTTACCCTGAGTATCTGGTAATACATAGATTTTATGTATTTTAGTTATCTGGGGTTTGTAATTGATTTGGTATGACAGATAACCAAAAAAATTCCTTTTTCTGCAATCAGAAAATATTTATGATTTAATTCAGTGATTTGATTTTTCATTGCCTCGATGCTATACATCATACTCAGCATATAATCAATTTGATCTTTAGATAATATTTGGCCGAAAGTATCAGGCCAGGTTTTGTGTGCAATATCTTTAATTATTGAATAATGTTCTTGAGTAGCATTTATTATTTCCATACCCTTTTATATTAATGAAAAGAAAACAGCCCGAAAAAAAAATTTTTTCGAGCCATTTTTTATACTAAAATATTTGACAATTATTCCGCTTTAATATCATTAGATAAGCTGGCAAATAAGAACTCTCTGTTCATTCTTGCTATATTTTCCAATGAGATACCTTTTGGACATTCCACTTCACAGGCTCCGGTATTTGTACAGTTACCAAAACCTTCTTCATCCATTTTCCGAACCATATTAAGAACCCTGCGGGTAGCTTCCACTCTTCCTTGTGGTAACAAGGCATATTGTGACACTTTTGCTGATACAAACAGCATCGCAGAACCATTTTTACAAGTTGCTACACAAGCTCCGCAACCAATACAAGCTGCAGCTGCAAATGCTTTATCCGCTTTTTCTTTTTCTACAGGTATTGCATTGGCATCAATGGTATTTCCTGAAGTATTAACAGAAACAAATCCTCCGGCATGCTGAATCCTGTCAAATGCAGTTCTGTCCACAATTAAGTCTTTAATCACCGGGAAACCAGCAGATCTCCAAGGTTCTATCACAATTGTATCTCCATCATTAAACATTCTCATATGCAACTGACATGTAGTGATCCCTCGGTCAGGACCATGTGCTCGCCCATTAATAAATAGAGAACACATTCCGCAAATACCTTCACGACAATCATGGTCAAAAGATACCGGCTCTTTATCTTGTTCAACCAGCTGTTCATTTAGCATGTCCAGCATTTCCAAAAATGAACTTTCAGTTGATACTCCTTCTAATTTATATTCTTCAAATTTTCCTTGTTGTCCACTACCCGCTTGTCTCCAAACTTTTAATGTTAGGTTTAATAATTTTCCTGCCATTTTTCTTATCTTTTACAGGTTATTTATAATTTCTTGCTGCTATTTTAATATACTTGTAATTCAGGTCTTCTTTATGAAGAATTTCCTGATTTATATCTTCACCATTATATTCCCAAGCCGCAACGTAAGAATATTGTTCATCATCACGTAAAGTTTCACCTTCTTCTGTCTGATATTCCGTTCTGAAATGTCCGCCACACGATTCATTCCTATTTAATGCATCTATAGCCATTAATTGTCCTAATTCAAGAAAATCAGCAACCCTTCCGGCTTTTTCAAGTTCCATATTGATTGTTTTGTCAGATCCAGGAACTTTCACATCTCTCCAAAACTCTTTTCTAATCTCTTCTATTTCTTTTATAGCTTCTTTTAATCCTTCAGCATCCCTGGCCATACCTACTTTGTTCCACATGACTCTTCCTAATTTTTTGTGGAAATAATCAACGGTTTTCGAACCTTTGTTTGTTAAGAAATGCTGTATTCTTTCATTAACCTGTTTTTCAGCTTCTTCAAATTCTGGTGTATCAGTAGAAATAGTACCCGTTCTGATATCATCTGCTAAATAGTCTGCGATTGTGTAAGGCAATACAAAGTATCCGTCAGCCAGTCCCTGCATTAATGCAGATGCTCCTAAACGGTTAGCGCCATGATCCGAAAAGTTAGCTTCTCCGGTGACAAAACATCCCGGAATTGAGCTCATCAGATTATAGTCTACCCATACGCCTCCCATAGTGTAGTGAACTGCCGGATAAATTTTCATCGGAGTTTCATACGGATTATCCCCTGTAATTTTTTCATACATGGTAAACAGATTTCCATATTTTTCTTCTACTACTTTTTTACCTAACTTTATGATTTCTTCCTGAGAAGGATTATGAATATCTAATTCGTTTGCTTTTTCTTTTCCATATTTAACAAAGGATGCTGAAAAGTCAAGATAAACACCTTCACCTGTAGCATTATTCTCAATACCAAAACCAGCATCACATCTTTCTTTAGCTGCACGGGAAGCTACGTCTCTTGGTACTAAATTACCAAATGCCGGATATCTTCTTTCAAGATAGTAATCTCTATCCTCCTCTGCAATATCGGTAGGTTTAAGTTTACCTGCTCTAACAGCTTCTGCATCTTCTTTTTTCTTAGGTACCCAGATTCGTCCATCATTTCTCAAAGATTCTGACATCAATGTAAGTTTAGATTGTTGATCTCCGTGAACCGGAATACAAGTCGGATGTATTTGGGTGAAACAAGGATTAGCGAATGCAGCTCCTTTTTTATGAATTTTCCATACTGAAGTCCCGTTAGAGCCCATAGCATTGGTTGATAAGAAAAAAACATTTCCATATCCTCCTGACGCTATTACTACAGCATGCGCAGAATGTCTTTGAATTTCTCCGGTAACCAAATCCCTTGCAATAATTCCTCTGGCTTTTCCGTCAACCACAACCAGCTCCAGCATTTCATGCCTGTTAAACATTTGTAAACGTCCTTTTCCAATTTGTCTGTTCATTGCAGAGTACGCTCCTAACAATAACTGCTGACCGGTTTGACCTGCGGCATAAAAAGTTCTCTGAACCTGAGTTCCACCAAAAGAACGATTATCCAAAAGCCCTCCATATTCTCTGGCAAAAGGTACTCCCTGAGCTACACACTGGTCTATAATTGATCCGGAAACTTCAGCAAGTCTATATACATTTGCTTCACGAGCTCTGTAATCTCCTCCTTTAATAGTATCGTAAAAAAGTCTGTAAACACTATCTCCATCATTCTGATAATTTTTGGCAGCATTTATTCCTCCCTGGGCAGCAATGGAATGCGCTCTTCTCGGAGAGTCCTGATAACAAAAAGCTTTCACATTATATCCCATTTCTGCTAAAGAAGCAGCTGCAGCTCCACCAGCTAAGCCGGTTCCAATTATTATAACATCTATTTTTCCTCTATTATTGGGTGCGACCAAGCGCATATGATCTTTATGATTTTTCCATTTTTCATGGATATCACCTTCTGGAATTCTTGAATCTAATTTTATACTCATTGGGTATTGTCTTAAGATTAGTAATTATAGTTAAACTAAAGCATTGCCTTTTAAGAAAAAATATACGGCAATTGAGGCAAAACCAATTGCTATAAATATAAAGTAAGCTTTACCAAGAATTTTTATAACCGGAGTATAAATTCTGTGATTAAACCCTACTGACTGGAATGAGGATGCAAAACCGTGACTTAAATGTAATCCTAAAAAGATGAATGCTACTACATATATCAGAGTATATACCGGACTTTTAAATAATTCGGTAACTAATAAGTAATCATCTTTAACCTCACCAAATTTGATGGGTACAAAATAATTATATAAATGCAATAATAGAAATACAAGAATCAGCACTCCTGTATAAATCATCGTTCTTGAATTAAAAGGGGTGTTTGCTGAAAACTGATTTACAGCATACCTTTCTTTTCCTCTAGCTTTTTGATTTTTTAATGTAAGCACGATTCCTAAAAGAATGTGGTAGATGAAACCAAAAGCCAGCACATATTGCATAACCTGAATCAACGGGTTAGTAGCCATGAAATGAGAAGCTTCGTTAAATGTTTCTCTACCTATAAATAAAGTTAAATTAACACTTAAATGAACTAGTAAGAAAATCATAAGGAAGAACCCTGTCAAAGCCATCATAAACTTTCTCCCAATCGAGGAAGAGTAAAATCTTGTCATAATATTTCAATGTTTTATTTTGGATAACAAATTTAAGTAATGAACCCCTGAGGATGCTATGACAAATATCACATTTTATTCTTTTAGAATCCATCTAAATAAAGAATTTGTTATTCCGGACTAATATAAATTCAAAATTTATAAAAAAATATATTATATTCTATAAATAATTTAAATATTTATATTTAATCATTCGCTTACTTCAACTATTTTCCAGTAAGTAGTAATTAACTTTAAGCCATTAAAAATATGAATTAATTATTGCTTTAAACATGTTCTTCTCATAACTACCAAAAGACCAATTTAAGGACAGACAGCTTGTTTTATATGAGTAAATTATCTATAGGTAAGTTTTATCTTTTGTCATTAGATTTATTTAGACTTTATTAAATTTAAGATATTTTAATTGTAACATTAGGTTTAACAGTTATAATTAAAAGTATAAATTCTAAATCTATAAAAAAGTAATATTTATCAAAAAAAATATATAGTATTTGTTTTGAATAATATAAAGTTGATACTTTCAAAAAAATGATAGTTCATATGAATTTTATGTAATTTCTATTCTGGAGGTAAACGGAAAGTAATTGGCAAAAGGATGTTTGTTCTAACAAGCTTACCATCCACTTTAGCAGGCTTCCACATTTTATTGGTTTTATACACTGCTTTAACAACCATTTCATCTAAACCATAACCTAGATTTTTACCGAAAACCCCTACATTACTGATTGTTCCGTCTTTTTCAATTATAAAATTAATTAAAATTCTTCCTTCGATACCATTATATCTTGCTTCATCAGTATATTCTATAAACTGAGAAATATATTGAGTTACGTCTCCTTTAATAAATATGGCATTTGACTCAGAAGTTTCATATAATGTAACTTTTTTTTTGGGCTCAGGAATTATCATTGTTTCAGATACTTTTTTATTATCGGATTCTCTATACACATTAAAAACTTTTTTTTTATTTTCAGTTTCCGGTTTTAAAAATAAAAATACCAATCCTAATATGATAAATAAAAAAATAATCATGACAATTTCAATTCTTTTTTTTATATAGAATAACCATTTATTTTTCATAACCAATTTTAATATTTCATAGTTCTCACAAAAATAACCTATTTTAAGATACCTTAATATTTAAATATTATTTATCATGAAAATAGGTATGGACATAGACAAAGGATAATTGATTTTTAGAGAGCTATTCAAATCAATTAGAATAAATTACATTATTTTTTTAATGGATTCAATAGAAATACCTTTCAGAGCATATTCTAATTTGCTCCTACAAAATAAACTTTAATTTATCTTCCTTTTTTTAACTCAAAAAAGGATTACAATGTTTCTCTCAATACTACTTTTAATTTTTGCTAAACCAGGATTTTTTTTGCTTTAAAATTTTTCTTATTCTGAAACAAATTAATTGTATTAAATATAATCATTTACATATTAGCTTCAGAATTATTATGATTAGTTAAATTTAGAGTATAAAAAAAAATTATATTATGTTTCTACAATTGTCTCTAATAATTTTATTTAAATATTTATTAGGAACTATTTTAAATTTAGATAATTGATTTAAAATTATTCATTGATATCAAAATTAGAACATCAATCATTCGTCTTTAATCGTAATCTTAATTCATATGAATTAACAAATAGGTAAAAAAACTACCTGCTAAAAGAGATAGTTTTTTATAAATTTTAAAAAATTTTATTCTGGGGGTAAACGGAAAGTAATAGGCAAACGGAAGTTTGTTCTTACAGGCTTTCCATCCACTTTAGCAGGCTTCCACATTTTATTGGTTTTATACACTGCTTTAACAACCATTTCATCTAGACCATCACCCAACTTTTTACTTGCCACCCGTACATTTGTTATAGTTCCATCCTTTTCAACTACAAATTTAATGAGAATATTTCCTTGAGTACCGTTATCACGTGCTCGATCTGTATATTCTATAAACTGAGAAATATATTGAGTTACATTACCTTTAGTGAACTCTGCATTTACTTCAACTTTATCAAATATTTGATCATCATTAACCGAAGGTACTGGAGAAGGATCAGGATTCTTTGCCTGACTAGTGGTAGCTTTCCCTTCTTTGGTTTCATTTGATAAAACCCTATTCTCTGTTTCTTTAGCCACAGGAACTAACAATGTTTCAGATACTTTTTTATTATCGGATTCTCTATACACATTAAAAACTTTTTTTTGATTTTCAGTTTCTGGTTTTAAATAAAAAAATATCAATCCTAATACGATTAGTAAGAAAATAATCATTACAATGTCAATTCTCTTTTTGATATAGAATAACCATTTATTTTTCATAATCAATTTTAAATTTTCATAGTTCTCACAAAAGTAACCTATTTTAAGATACCTTAAAATTTATATATATTATTTATCATAAAAAATAGGTAAGGATATAGACAAAGGATAATAGATTTTTAGAGATCTATTTAAATCAATAACAATAATTTACCATAATTTATATTATGGTATTTTTATAATGGATTCAGTAGCAATACTTTTCAGAGCATATTCTAATTTGCTCCTACAAAACAAACTTTAATTTTTCTTTTTTTTTAACTCAAAAAGGATTACAATGTTTCTCTCAATACTACTTTTAATTTTTGCTAAACCAAGATTGTTTAGACTTTTAATTTTTTTCTTATTCCGACACAAATTAATTGTATTAAATATTATCATTAACTTATTAGCTTCAGAATTATTATGATTAGCTAAATTTAGACTATAAAAAATGTTGATATATGTTTATACAATTTTATATAATAATTTTATATCAAAATTAGAACATCAATTATTCGACTTTGATCGCAATGTTAATTCATATGAATTAACAAATAGGTAAAAAAAAACTATCTCTTTTAAGAGATAGTTTTTTTAAATTTTAAAAAATTTTATTCTGGAGGTAAACGGAAAGTAATAGGCAAACGGAAGTTTGTTCTTACAGGCTTTCCATCTATTTTACCTGGTTTCCACATTTTGTTGGTTTTCTGAACGGCTTTAATTGCCAGCTCATCTAAACCATCACCCAACTTTTTACTTGCCACCCGTACATTAGTTATAGTTCCATCTTTTTCAACTACAAACTTAATAAGAATATTTCCTTGAGTACCGTTATCACGTGCCCGATCTGTATATTCGATAAACTGAGAAATATATTGAGTTACATTTCCTTTAGTGAACTCTGCATTTACTTCAACTTTATCAAATATTTGATTATCATCAACCGGTGGTTTTGGTGGTGGTGGTCCTGGGGGAGCTTCAACCTTAGGACCCGGATTTCCAGCTTGACTGCTAGTAGCTTTCCCCTCTTTGGTTTCAGTTGATATAACCTTATTCTCTGTTTCTTTTGCCTCAGGAACTGTTTCTTCTTTAACAACCACTTTCTTAGGTTCCGGAACAACTACTTTTATAGAAGCAATTTCTTCCTGTTCTACTTTAGGTGGAGGTGGTGGCTCATTATTTTGTTCAAAAATTTCTTCTTCTTCTTTGGGAGTTTCTATTTCCGTAAGATTAGCAACCACTGAAACTTCTTTTTCTTTTTTGCCTGCCTGCCATCTGTTATAAAAAAATAACACCAGCACAAACAGAACAAAAATAGTCGTTCCTATAAGAAAGGCTTTTAGAAGATACCCCTTCTCATTTTGTCTAAGTCTATAGGCTCCATAGCTTTTGTTTTTTTGCTCAAATACTATATCATCTAAAGACTTTAGTTTATTTTGTGCCATTTCTATTAATTTTTCTGTTTTACTTTATTTTTTCCTGATAAACCTGTTTTTCTTTAGATGATAAATCTTTAATACCATACCTTGTGGAATTAGTTATCTCCATTTCATCTAAAATATCAACCAGATTTTTATAATTTGAATCATCCGCTGGTTTAATAATAATAGTAAATTTATCTTTATCGGCCTGCTTTTGTGCTGTTAAAATCTCTTTTCTGATACCTTCTTTAGAATAATCAGTAACATTAAGATTAGAAGCATTTAAGTCACTTTGTTCTAATTGATGCCAATAAATTTTATCATCTTTACCTAAAATCAGTGTCAGGGAGTTTTTTATTTTAATCTCAGGAATTTCACTTGGTGGAATATCCACCTTAGGCGGCATATTCAAATGCATAATATTGGGCTTAGTAAACGTAGTAGTAAACATAAAGAAAGTAATAAGCAAAAAACCTAAATCACACATGGGAGCCATGTCGACATTTAGATTCATTTTTTTTGCACGTACTTTTCCTTTATCTCCACCGCTACTGCTTGTATCTACACCTGCTGACATATTGTATATCTCTTTTTTTAATTAAAATAAACGAAATTATTCAGGTTTACTTTCCGATGAAGTAATTAACTGAAACTTATTCATACTCTTTTCCTGTAAACGAGCTAAAAGATTTTTAAACATAGGGTATTGGGTTTTCATGTCCCCTTTTATACCTAAATCTATTGAATCCCCTGCTTTTTTCACGACCTGTCTAGCTTCAAAAACCCAATCCACTATTTGAGGATTTATACTATCTCCCGGAATACCCGGAATCTGCACACGTTCTCGTTGACTTTCTGACAGTGCTAAATATTCTTTTAGCTGCTGAACAGGTACTCCAAAATCAGAAATATTTTTAAATTCTTGTTTTTCTTTATTTGAAAATTGAATTTTATATTTATTTCCCATAGCCTCTAATAACGGAATTTTATATTTATCATCATCCATTGAAAAATAATATTTTCCATCCTGAGTTACGGAAATTTTCATCATTCCATGATCTTTTAATTTTATTTGAGATACAGATGAAGGCGGATCAATTGTGACAGTTTCTTTAGGTTTGAACTGAGTGGTCAAAATAAAGAACGTCAAAAGCAACCAAGCCAAATCGCTCATAGGCGTCATGTCTATGTGTATCCCATGTCTTTTTGGTTTAACTCTTGCCATTTTTTGTTTTTAAATTATTATAATAATTTTATTATTAATTTTTTATGTCTATTATACGAATAGAAAGTAAAAAATAATTAATGGTGAGCTGCAAAAGACTGCTGAATGCTTAAACCAACTTCGTCAATCTTGAATGTTAAAGTATCGATTTTTGAAGTAAAAAAGTTATAAGTTATAATTGCTAAAGCAGAAGCTCCAATACCTAAAGCCGTATTAACCAATGCTTCAGAAATACCTACTGATAAAGCTGCTGCATCCGGAGAACCTCCTCCATCACCTAAAGCAAAGAATGCTTTAATCATACCTATTACTGTTCCCATTAAAGCTACTAAAGTACCAACGGAAGCTATCGTTGCAAGAATAGTCATGTTCTTTTCCAACATAGGCATCTCTAACGTAGTAGCTTCTTCCAAAGTTTTACTTAATGATGCTAGTTTTTGTTCTTTATCTAAAGTAGTATCGTTTGCCAGATTCTTATATGAAATCAATCCTTCTTTAACAACATTTCCTATGGAGCCTTTTTGCTTGTCACATAGACTGATTGCCTCATTGATTTGATTTTTGTCTAACAAACTTCTGATTTGATTCACAAAATTGGTTAAGCTTCCGGTTCCTTCTGCTTTCCCGATAATAAAAAATCTTTCAATTGAAAACACAAGTACCATTAGTACAAAAGAAATTAAGAATGGTACAATAATACCTCCTTTGTGAATAATCCCCATAAAGGTAGTAGGTTTACCATCAGTGGTACCTCCTTCAAAATTTGAAGAATTTCCTAAAATTAGATGATAAATTAATTCTCCTATTACAAGTAAAATAACAATTGTAATAAAAGGATTTAATCCCCCTGCTTTTCTGGCTGGTGTGTTTGATTGAGTTAATTGTTGTTTTTCCATCTGATATTAAATTAATTTTTTAATGATTTTTAAAAATTTACGTAAAATAAATACAAAAAAGTTTAACTAGCAATAGTTTATGTTAAGTTTATATTAAGTTTAACTAAAGCAAAGCTTAAAATTCACAATATTTATGCCATGATTCTTCGAAATATTTATTACGTAATTATCTGTTTATTTATTTTACAATAATCTTACTGACTCAGGAACAAAAGCTTCATAATTCCCTTTGTACTTGATTATCTCTCTTACAATACTGGAACTAATAAAGGATTTTCCGGAAGAAGTCAGAAAAAAAACGGTTTCTATTGATTTTTTAGATAGTGTACGATTGGTATGAGCAATTGCCTTTTCAAATTCAAAATCGGCAGGATTTCTAAGCCCTCTTATGATGTAAGGTGCTTGTTTTCTGTGACAGTAATCAATGGTTAATTCTTCAAAAGAATCTACCTCCACGTTTGGATAATTCTTTACAGTTTCTCTGATCCATTCCATTCTCTTCTCAAGAGGAAACATATAACTTTTGGTTGAATTATTACCTATAGCTACAATTATTTTCTCAAATAAGGGTACGGCTCTTTCTATAATATCGAAATGACCGAGGGTGATAGGATCAAAAGAGCCTGGAAATACTGCAACTCTTTTCATTATTTTAGTTAAATTTTATTATTTTTTGTGCTCTTTCTATAGCTAAAGAAATTTCGTTATCTAAAAGATCTGAAAAATTATATCCTGCTTCTTTTACTTGTTGCGGAAATATACTAGCCGGCGAACAACCCGGATTAGTATTGATTTCAAGAAAATACGGTTCATTTTCTATAAGAATAAAATCCAGCCTTGAAAAACCCGTCATATCTAAGGACTTATAAATAAATGCAGCCGCTTCTCTAATTTTTTCATTCTGTACATCAGAAAGATTTGCTGGAGTTATTTCTTCTGAAGCACCCATATATTTTGCTTCATAATCAAAAAATTCATTTTGCGAAATTATTTCAGTGGTACTTACTACAGTCACCTGATCTTTATATTTCATTACACCAACCTGAACTTCTCTACCGTCTAAAAAACTTTCAATTAACACAGAACGATCTTCTTTAAAGGCTAATTCTAAAGCAGGAAAAAATTCTTCAACATTTTTTACCTTTGAAACTCCCAAACTGGAACCTGATTGGTTAGGCTTAACAAAACATGGAAGTCCTACCTGACTGATTATTTGTTCTGCTTGTATGGATTCCCCTTGGTTTAAATAAACTGATTGAGCCATAGATACACCAAATTTTTTCAATACAGATAAAGTATCTCTTTTATTGAATGTAAGGGCAGAATTGTAAAATGAGCATCCTGAATAAGGAATATCAAGTAATTGCCAATACGCTTGAAGCAAGCCATCTTCTCCGGGGGTACCATGAATTGTGTTCAACAAAACATCAAAGCGTACTTTATTACCATTTAAATTAAAACTGAAATCTCCTTTATCTATAGGGTAATGATTTTCCCCAACAATTACTTCCCAGCCTTTCTTTAAAATATGTATCTGATAAACCTCTTTATATTTATTCTTGTTTATCTGTGAAAAAAAATAATTACCACTTTTTAGGGAAACAACACTTTCGTCTGAGTAACCTCCCATTACAATTCCTACTGTTAACATATATTGTACTGCTAATTAACTACTTTCGTTGCATGAGGCTGAATTCAGCTTAACAGCCCACACTACAAAAGTAAAACATATTTTCATGAATAAACTATATTATTTTTATTATTTATATATTTGCTTTGTAAAAAGTATGTATGAAAATCATCAAATTGTTAGCCACTTGGCAATTTTGGGTTAGTTTAATCCTTGCAGTAGCAATATTTTTCGGCCTTATGCAAGGAACTTTTTTATGGTTGAACGCCTATACTAATCATGGAGTTCAGGTAGAAGTTCCTAATATTAAAAATTTAAATTTGGATCAAGCTGTAATTAAACTGGATGAAGTTTCACTGGAATACGAAATAGACACATCTAAATACGATCCTAAATATAAACCTTATGAAATTTTAGATATTTATCCCCTTATAGGCTCAAATGTTAAAAAAGGAAGAAGGATATTTATAAGAGCTAACGCCAAAACATGGAAACCTGTAGCTGTTCCTAATATCATTGGAAAATATAAATATCTTGCATTTAGCCAGCTTAACCTGGTAGGACTTAAAGTATCTGATACTATCTATGAACCTAGTTTAGCAGTGAATACGGTAATAAAACTTTTATACAAAGGAAAAGAGATTCAACCGGGTGTAACTCTTCCCCGATTTTCACAATTAACAGTAGTGCTTGCCAAAGGCCTGGCTAAAAATGTATCTGTACCAAGTTTTATTGGTATGGATGAAGAAGGAGCAAAAAGAGTTATTACTGAAAACTTATTCTCTGTAGGCTCTATTATCTACGATGATCCTGAAGACAAGACCAACACCCGAGTATATTATCAGGTGCCTGCGGCTGCTTCTGTATACGATCAGGGGCAACCTATAGACTTATATTTAAGTTCAAGACCTATTGAGGAATTGAGAATTAAAATACAAAATTTAGATGCTACTTTTAACCGTAATTATGTTGAACAACCTATAGACTCATTAAGCATACCTGATGAACCTGATTTTACTACGCAGGAACACCCTGCCGCTCCACCGTCAAGTCCTTCAGGCTCTTCTGGTAGCCAGCCAAATAGTTCAAGTACAAATAATAAATTTCCTAAGCCGACGGAAAATCATACTAAACCAAATTCCGTAAATAAAGAAGAAAGTAGAAGACCTAACAGAGTTATTGTAGAATAACCAAGAAATTTATATGAAAGATTTAGATAATGGTTCATTGGAAAATGAAACGGATGAATTGTATGAACATTTCAAACTAATTGTTGATAAAGGTCAGAGTCTGGTACGAATTGATAAATATTTAATCAACTTTATTGAAAACGCTACCCGAAATAAAATACAACAGGCTGCTAAAGCAGGAAATATATTGGTTAATAATCTACCGGTAAAATCTAATTATAAGGTAAAACCCAGCGATAAAGTTTCTATTGTTCTGGCACACCCTCCGCGTGATACTACCATTATTCCACAGAATATTCCTATTACAATTATATATGAAGATGAAGATCTTCTGGTGGTAAACAAAGAGCCAGGAATGGTTGTGCATCCCGGTTTTGGTAATTTTGAAGGGACACTGATCAATGCACTGGCCTATCATTTCAGCCAGCTTCCCTTTTTTCAAACAGATTTAGACAAACGCCCCGGCTTAGTGCATCGTATAGATAAAGATACATCCGGACTTTTAGTAATTGCTAAAAACGAGTATTCAATGAATCATTTAGCCAAGCAGTTTTTTAATAAGACTACTAAAAGAGTTTACAATGCTTTGGTTTGGGGGAATTTTGAGGAAGATGAAGGTACTATAACTGGGCATATAGGTAGAGATTTGAGAGATCGTATGCAAATGGCTGTTTTTAAAGATGGTTCTCAAGGAAAACATGCTGTAACTCACTACAAGGTCATAGAAAGATTCCGATATGTGACGTGGGTGGAATGTCAACTGGAAACAGGAAGGACTCATCAAATACGTGCTCATATGAAATCTATTGGCCATACTCTTTTCAACGATGCAAGATATGGTGGTGATATAATTTTAAAGGGAACTACCTTTACTAAATATAAACAATTTGTTGAAAATTGTTTTCAACTTCTTCCCAGACAAGCATTGCATGCAAGAACTTTAGGATTTATACATCCTACATCTAAAAAAGAGATGCATTTCGAAGCGGCACTACCTGAAGATATGAATCAGGTTCTTGATAAATGGAGAATCTATACCAACACGCGAACATCAGAGGAATAAATTTTACTGATTGGCTTATTATTAATACTTTTTATTTATCAATACATTTTTAAATTAAAAACAATAAATTTGTAATTCATTGTAATATTGTAATATGAAAAACAGCTTATATAATATTCCTAAAATAAAAAATACAGATAAAAATAACTTTGCATTAATTGCTGGTCCATGTATAATAGAAGGAGAACAAATGGCAATGGATATTGCCGGGAAAGTTATTGAAATAACGGATAAATTTGGAATACCCTATATTTTTAAGGGTTCCTTCAAAAAGGCAAATAGATCGAGAGTAGATAGTTTTACTACAATCGGAGAACAAAAATCTTTAGAAATTCTTAAAAAAGTGGGTGATACTTTTTCTATTCCCACAACAACCGATATTCATGAAAATGAGCATGCATCTCTGGCAGCTAAATATGTTGATGTATTACAAATACCTGCATTTTTAATCCGACAAACCGATTTATTAGTTGCAGCAGCCGAAACTGGAAAATATATTACTCTTAAAAAAGGTCAGTTTCTTTCCCCTGAATCTATGCAATTTGCTGCACAAAAAATTAAAGATTCAGGAAATGATAACTATGCAATTATCGATAGAGGATCTTCTTTTGGTTACCATGACCTTATAGTAGATTTCAGAGGTATACCTACGATGCGTAATTATGCTCCTGTAATATTGGATGTTACGCATTCCTTGCAACAACCGAACCAGACAACCGGTGTAACAGGAGGACGTCCGGATATGATCGAAACCATAGCTAAAGCAGGAATCGCTGTAGGTGCTGACGGTATTTTTATTGAAACACATCCCCATCCAGCCCAAGCCCTTTCTGACGGTGCCAACATGTTGAGATTAGATTTACTTGAAAGTTTATTGGAAAAGTTAGTTAAAATCCGAGAAGCTATCATATAATTAATTGCTTAGCAATTTTTAATTTATGACGATTATTTATTGTTCGGTATGAATTCAAATTTATTAATTCTAGATTTAGATGAAACACTTATTCATTCTATTGAAACAAAACTTGATGTAGAGCCTGATTTTTATTTTGAACCTTATTATGTATACAAAAGGCCATATTTAAGCCATTTTCTAAATGAAATAAAAGAACATTTCAAAATTGCAATCTGGAGTTCAGCTGATGACAATTATGTTTCACATATAGCAGATCAGATTAAACCTGAATCTTTAAATTATGAATTTGTATGGGGACGCTCAAGATGTTCTCCAAAAAGAGATAGCTTTATGGACAGATATATCTATGAAAAAAGGCTCTACAAAATTAAAAGTAAAAAATATAATCTTGAAAAAACTATCATTGTAGACGATACTCCGGAAAAAGTACGTGTTAATTATGGGAATGCCGTTTATATAAAAGAATTTAACGGAGAAAGCACTGATGAAGAACTTACTTACTTATTACCTTATCTGATATCTTTGAAGAATGTCACAAACATTCGTAATATTGAAAAAAGAGGTTGGAGATCCTTGGTTTAAATAAATTATGACGGATACGAATTTAATACAAAAATATAATGTTCCCGGGCCCCGATATACGAGTTACCCGACAGTGCCATACTGGAACGAAAATAATTTTACAATAGAAAGTTGGCTTAGCTCTCTACAAAAATCCTTTTTGGAAAGTAATACAAAAGAAGGTATTAGTTTATATCTTCATTTGCCTTTTTGCGAAAGCTTATGCACATTTTGTGCCTGTAATAAAAGAATTACAAAGCAACACAACGTTGAAACCCCTTACATAGAAGCTGTTTTAAAAGAATGGATGCTTTATGTTAACCTTTTGCCAGAAAAACCAATTATACGAGAAATACACTTAGGAGGAGGAACACCTTCATTTTTTTCTCCAGATAATTTACGTTTTCTATTAGAAAATATTTTATCTGAAGCTATAGTTCATCCGGATAAAGAATTTAGTTTTGAAGGTCATCCTAACAACACTACTTATGATCATTTAAAAACTTTATATGATTTGGGTTTTCGAAGGGTAAGCTTCGGCGTTCAGGATTACGATCCAGAAGTACAAAAAGCGATACACAGAATGCAACCAGTAGAAAATGTAAAGGAAGTTACGGAAATAGCTCGTGAAATTGGCTATGATAGTATCAGTCATGACCTTGTTTTTGGATTACCTTTTCAAAACCTGGATAAAGTTATAAATACTATAAAAATTACAGAAAGCTTACACCCTGATAGAATTGCTTTCTATTCCTATGCTCATGTTCCCTGGATTAAAGGCGTCGGACAAAGAGGTTTTAAAGAAGAAGATCTTCCTAGTGGAGAAGAAAAACGTGAACTGTATGAAAAAGGAAAGGAATTATTAGAAAAAATAGGTTACTGGGAAATAGGTATGGATCATTTTTCCTTAAAAACCGATTCTCTTTATCAATCAATGCTTAATAAAAAAATTCACAGGAATTTTATGGGTTATACCTCATCTTCTACTCAAGTGATGATAGGTCTGGGTGTTTCATCTATTTCTGATAGCTGGTATGCTTTTGCACAAAATGTAAAAACTTTGGAAGAATATTATGCCAAACTGGAAAATAATGAATTTCCTGTTTTTAAAGGTCATATTTTAACGAATGAAGATCTACTCATTAGAAGACATATTCTTAATCTGATGTGTTTACTTGAAACACACTACGATACTAAATTTTTGAATGATTTTCCTGAAATATTTGATAGATTGCGTGAATTTGAAGATGATCATCTTATACAAATCACTGATAATTCTATCTTTGTCAAAGAAGAAGGAAGGTCATTTATCAGAAATATTTGTATGGCTTTTGATTTACGAATGATGGAAAATGCTCCTCAAACTAAACTCTTTTCAATGACGGTTTGACATTAGTATTAAGTTAATGAAAAGAAAGTTAATCATATTATTTAATACTCATCATTTTAAAACTATGTAAATTTTAAAAAACGCTGAGATTTTAATGTAAATTTGTTTTGTGAGAAAGTCAATTAATCTAACTAACATATCGGGAGTTTCCCCATTAATCAAAGATTACCTACAAGGGAATAACTCTGTTTCTTCGCTTTATGATAAAAATCTAAGCTTTGAAAATTTAATTTTACAAGGTAAAGAAAAAGTTGAAAAATATAAACACAGAAAAGTTTTAGTTACAGAACTTCTCAATCAATATAAAAAAATTGATTTAACAGAGATACAAAAAAACAATCTTCATAAGTTATCATTAGAAAATACCGTCACAATTACAACTGGTCATCAACTTAATTTAATGACAGGGCCCTTATATTTTATTTATAAAATATTACAGGTTATAAAGCTTTGTGAAAGTATGAACAGGCAACAATCTGAATTATTTTTTGTACCCATTTTTTGGATGGCAACTGAAGATCATGATTTTAAAGAAATAAATCATTTTTATTTTAAAAATAAAAAAATTGAGTGGAATGGAGATTATAATGATTTTGTAGGTGAAATTTCAATTAATAATTCCAACTTTAAAAACACACTAACAGAATTTTATAATGAACTTAAATATTTTCCTAAAGGAAAAGAGTTAAGAGAAATTATTGAAAAATCATATTTTATTGAAGAAAATCTAGTTGATGCTACCCGGGTTCTTGTGCACGAATTATTTAAAAACTACGGTTTGTTATCTATTGATGGTAATAATAAATCACTGAAATCGCTTTTTTCATCTTTTGTTAAGGATGATATTGTTGAAAAAAAATCTTACCAACTAGTTACAGAAACCATTCAGGATATCAAGTCAGATTATAAAATACAAGTAAACCCAAGAAAAATTAACTTCTTTTATCACTTAAATCAACAACGTAATAGAATTGATGAAACAAATGGAAAGTATTATATATTAGGTACCTGTAAAAATTTTACACAAGAGGAAATTTTAAAAGAACTTGAAAACTTCCCTGAAAGATTTAGTCCTAATGCACTTTTGCGCCCTGTTTATCAAGAACTTATTTTACCAAATGTGGCTTATGTTGGAGGGAATGCCGAAGTTGCCTATTGGCTGGAATTAAAAAATTACTTTGATCATCAGGATCTGCCCTACCCTATATTGATTCCCAGAAATTCATTTCTCTTAATAACAGAAAATCAAAAAGAAAAATTAGATAAATATCAATTAGATAGTGAAAAATTATTCTTACCAAAAGAAAAAATAATCAAAAATCTTGTGTGTCAAAATTCAAAAGAAAAATTTGATTTTAATAAATATGAAGAACGATTAGCAACTATTTTCAACGATTTACTTCTTGAATCTTCTAAAACTGATGATTCATGGAAGAATATGATTCTTGCACAACAAAAAAAGCAATTAAACGGATTAAATAAAATAAATAAACGCTTTTACAAAGCTGAAAGACGAAAGTATCATGATCTAATTAAAAATTTTGAACAGTTATATTCTGAACTATTTCCTGCTGAGAACTGGCAAGAAAGAAGAGTTAATTTTTCAGAATATTTTGCCGTATATGGAGACGATTTTATTAAACTTCTATACAATGAAATATCTGAATATGAATCAGTTATAAATTTATCTACCTTATAATTAAATATTTAATTACATTTGCATCAAAGTATTCTAATAAAATGAAAAAGTATTTTATAATATTGTTAACATTTTTTATTAGCTCATTTTTTATTGCTCAGCAAAAAAAACATGTAGTTGAACCTAAAGAAACATTATATGGTCTTAGTAAAAAATATAATGTAACGATCGATGATCTTAGAAAAGCTAACCCACAGCTGAATACCAGAGTTCCTCAAATAGGAGAAACTTTGATCATCCCGGATAAAAACACTATAATTGAAACGACCAAACCTTCAAAACCTGTTAAAGAAGTTATTACTTCTAATAATGCCATCAAAACTGAAGAGAATTCATCTGATTATATTTTTATAACAGTTGAACCTAAAGAAACTTTATATAGATTAAGTAAAAAATACGGTACAACGGTTGAAAATCTGAGAAAGCTCAATCCGAATATGGATGAAAAAGGTCCTAAAATTGGTGAGATTTTAAAAGTTCCGGCTATAGCTAGTAGTAATTCCGACTCTGATAAATCTACTACTAAAAAAGATAAAGAAAAAAACAAAACAAAAAATAAACAAGATATTCAGGAAACTACAGAAACTGAAATTATCAGCAGTACTGTCCCTGATACCACGGTTGACGAAAATAAACCTGGTATAACAAAAGATGCTTTGAACATTGTGCTATTTTTACCTTTTTACCCGGATACCACAGGTTTTTTAAAAGAAAAGGAAATCTCAACCCAATTTTATTCTGGAGTAAGGCTAGCTTTAGACTCTCTAACTCATAAAGGGAAAAAAATTAATCTTGAAATACTTGATAGTGGAAATGACACCAAATTTCAAAATAGTCTTTCTACTTATGACTTTTCCAATACTCACCTGATTATTGGTCCACTGTTTAAATCTAGCTTAAAACAGGCAGCAGACGTTTTGAACAAAATACCGATTGTTTCTCCTTTTACTTCCAGTGACGATTTAGATACTTACGATAATTTAATTCTGTATGATACAAAAGAACAAATACTTGCAGAAAAATTGGTTAATGAAATGCTTAAAAAATACGATAACGAAAAAGTCTATATCGTTTATGATGATGATCATAATCAAACAGCAGCATTTTTTAAATCCTATATTCTAAATAAAAAAAGTAAAGCCGAGATTATTCTTACTAAAAATGTTGATGATATAAAACCTGTTCAAAATTTAGTTACAGATGAATACAATAAGTTTTACACAATCTTAGTTTCCGATCAAAATAGCTTAACTCAAAACTATTTGGATCATTTGATTGAATTTGACAGAGATCAGGTTCAACCAATTTCTCTTTTTTATTCTTCATTATTTGATGATAAAAAATATATGGATAAATTATTAGATTTAGGGCTTATATATTCTGATACTAATTATGTAAACGAATACGGTTTTAATGAACAAAAAACAATTAACATCTATAAGAAAAAATTCTGTACTATTCCAGGAAAATATGCTGTTGCTGGTTTTGATGTGACTTATGATATTATAAGCCGCATGGATTCTAAGGGAAGTTTGTCAAATTCTGCCATGAAAACAGAAGGAAAACAACTTAGCAACAAATATTCCTTTATAAGGGTTAAAAAGAATGGAGCTTGGGCCAATCAGGGTGCCAGAATTATACAACTTTTAAAATAACAACTAAATTATAAAACATACGAATACTAAATGAATTCATTAATATTTCCCGGACAGGGATCTCAATTTCCCGGAATGGGGAAAGATTTATATGACAGCAGGTCTGACATTAAAGAAATGATGAACTCTGCTAATGATATCTTAGGATTTAATATTCTGGATATTATGTTTAATGGAACTAAAGAGCAATTAATGCAAACAAAAGTTACTCAGCCAGCTATTTTCATTCATTCAATAGCAGCAGCTAAAGTAATTGAAAATGCCCGGACAGAAATGGTAGCCGGACACTCTCTTGGAGAGTTTTCTGCCTTGGTAGGTAATGGTGTACTTTCTTTTGACAATGGGTTAAAATTGGTATATGAAAGAGCGTTGGCAATGCAGGAAGCCTGTGAAGAAAATCCATCTTCTATGGCTGCTATAATAGGCTTATCTGATGAAATTGTAGAAATTGTATGTAAAGAAATTTCTTCCGAAAATCATCTGGTAGTTCCAGCAAATTATAACTGTCCAGGACAACTGGTTATTTCCGGACATACTGAGGCTGTAAAAGAAGCTTGTGAAATACTTACTGAAAAAGGAGCAAGAAGAGCTCTTCTTTTACCTGTAAGCGGTGCCTTCCATTCTCCCCTTATGCAAAGTGCACAAGATCGCTTAGCTTCTGCTATAAACAATACAAAATTTAATCATCCTAGCGTTCCTATTTATCAAAATGCAACCAGCTCTGCTGTAAAAAATATTGATGAAATAAGACTAAATTTGATTAAACAATTGACTTCTCCTGTAAATTGGACTCAGACAGTTAAAAATATGATTGATGATGATTGTTCTGTTTTTATTGAAACAGGTCCTGGAAAAGTATTACAAGGACTAATTAAAAAAATTGATGAGTCTGTAGAAGTATCTTCACTTTCTTCAAATTAAATATTAGTTCGTATACATAAAAATTAAAATCGGAAAAAATTCCGATTTTTTTTCTTATATGCTCTTATCAAAAATTATCATGAGAATTTTTTCTACATTATAGGTTTGTTATTGTTCTGCCTGTAATATTCCAATTTTGAATTAAATAAATTAGCCATACTTACAGCTCTCTTTTTAGTCTCATCGGCATTAATACCAGAAAATTGTTCATCTATATTTTTTATAAAAATATCTATCCAGCGATCAAAATGTATTTTTGTTACAGGCATAGTACTATGAGGAGCAAACGGACTACCATAATACGTATGTTCTTTTAAAATTACTGTCTGCCAAAATCGGTACATCTTCTCCAGATGAGATGTCCAGTTATCTTGGATTATATTTTCAAAAATATCTTTTAACAAATCATCTTTTCTTATTTTACTGTAAAAAGTATCAACCATTTGTTTGATATCATTTATTCCCTCAATATCATTTTTCATAAATCCTTACTATAAAATGACTAATTTAGATCTTTTAAATGTAACAATTATAAATTAATCAATACTTATACAATTAGCAAGTTAACAGAAGATCATGATTTCATTAAAAAATATCCAAAAATATTACGACATTGGCCACAATAAACTACATGTACTCAAAGGAATAAATTTGGAAATAGCAGAAGGTGAAATGGTCGCAATAATGGGCTCTTCAGGTTCTGGTAAATCAACATTACTTAATATATTAGGAATTCTTGATTATGCAGATTCCGGAGACTATATTTTAGACGGAGTAAATATAGGTAATACTATCAGTGAAAATAAAGCCGCAGATTATCGAAATAAGTTTTTAGGTTTTGTATTCCAGTCTTTTAATCTGATAGGATTTAAAAATGCACTTGAAAACGTTGCTTTACCCTTATATTACCAAAAAATTAAAAAATCTAAAAGAAATAAAATAGCAATGGAATACCTTACTCAGGTAGGATTAAATGATCGTGCAGATCATATGCCTAATGAGCTTTCAGGTGGACAAAAACAACGGGTTGCTATAGCTAGGGCTCTTGTTACTCACCCTAAAGTAATTCTTGCTGACGAACCTACCGGAGCTCTGGATAGCCAGACTACTTACGATGTAATGAAGTTTTTTCAGCAAATTAATAATGAAGGCAAAACTATCCTGATAGTAACACATGAGCCTGAAGTAGCAAAGCAATGTAAAAGAATTGTTTTCCTAAAAGACGGAGTTATTGAAAGTGATGAAATCATTGAACAAGAAGTTTTAAAATAAACAAGAATTATGTTTGATTTAGAGCGTTGGCAGGAAATATTTTATTCAATTAGTCAAAATAAACTCAGAACTTTCCTTTCCGGTTTTACTATTACCTTAGGTTTATTTATTTTCATAATATTGTTTGGCATGGGAAACGGTCTTCAAAATGGGTTTATGGAGCAGTTTATTAATAGGGCCAGCAATGTAATCACTTTTAAGCCGGGTAAAGCTTCTGAAGCCTTTCTGGGTTTACAGGAAAACCGAACCATTACACTTAAAAACGAAGATTTAGATTTAATTGATAAAGAACACGGAAAAAATTTAGAATATAAAACTTCACAATTTTCAAAACCAAACACTCCTATAGTTTTTGGTAAAGAAACCGGTTACTATACTGTTCAGGGAACATACCCGGACAAACAATATATTGAAAAAGTTACCCTAACTGCCGGCAGATTTATAACGAAAAATGATATGGACAGCAGAAATAAATTTGCAGTTATCGGTCGATTGGTTGAAAGAGATTTGTTTAAGAGAGAAAATGCTTTAGGAAAATATATATCCATTGCCGGAATAAATTATCGAGTCATAGGAACTTATACTGATGAAGGAGGTGATGCTGAAGAAAGGATTATTTATACTCCCCTTACCACCATGCAGTTAAATGATAAAAATTCTGATACAATCAAACAAATCGATATTTCTTATACTCCTACTATGGATCCAAAAAGGGCTATAGAATTAGGAAAAAACATTGACAGGGACTTAAGAGCCAAATTAAAAATCTCACCTACTGACAAATCCGGCTTATATTTACGAAACACGGCTGAGGCAATGGGCAACACTTTTGCAATATTGACCGTAATTACCGTTCTGGTACTTTTCATTGGGTTTGGAACTATTATAGCTGGTATCATAGGTATAAGTAATATTATGGTTTTTATTGTTAAGGAAAGAACAAAAGAAATAGGTATAAGAAAAGCTTTAGGTGCGCGTCCATCCAGCATTGTAGGATTAATATTACAAGAATCTATATTTATAACTATAATCTCTGGTTTTGCCGGAGTAGGTCTGGGTGTACTAACACTGAACTTAATCGGGAATAAATTTGATAGATATTTTATATTAAATCCTTCTGTAAACTGGAGCACTATTATTACCGCTACGATTTGTCTTATTTTTTTTGGTGCAATTGCAGGATTTATTCCCGCTAAGAAAGCAGCCAAAATTAAACCTATAGAAGCATTAAGATCTGAATAATATGCTTAAACCTTATTTAAATGTATTAAAATGTTAATTTTTGAGAAAGAAACCTGGAGCGAGATATATTATTCTCTAAGTAAAAATAAATTGCGAACTATTCTTACCATGATTGGGGTTGCCTGGGGTATGTTTCTTTACGTTTTTTTACTGGGTGCTGCAAAAGGAGTTGAAAACGGTTTCAACCGCATATTTGAAGGATTTGCTACTAACAGTATGTTTATATGGGCGGCGAATACTGGAGAAGCCTATAAAGGATATCCTAAAGGCCGGGAAATGAGTATCCGCTTAAAAGATGTTCAAGCTTTAAAACAAGAAATACCGGAAATTGATTTCATAGCCCCCAGAAATGTAAGTGGAATGTTTGGTACAGAACCCAGCAGTGTTTCCAGAGGTAATATTACTAAAGTTTATACTGTTTATGGAGACTATCCCATCGTTTCTAAAGTTGAAAAAAAAGATTTAATTAAAGGAAGATTCATTAATCAGGATGATATTAATCAGAAAAGAAAAGTTGCTGTTATAGGAAAAGAGGTTGCAGAGCAATTATTTAAAAATAATGAAGATCCTATAGGTAAAAATATTAAAATTAGCGGGATTTACTTTCAGGTTATCGGAGTATATAAAATTTCAGCGGCTACAATGTCTAATGAATCAACTATATATATATCTTTTGACACTTTTCAAAGTTTATACAATCAGGGAGATAAAATAGGTTGGATGATTATTTCCATCAAACCTCAGTATAATGTAAAAGATGTTGAAAAAAAAGTAAAAAGTATTTTAAAAGAAAGAAATAATGTATCTCCAACCGATGAATTAGCTTTCGGAGGCTTTAATTTTGCTGAAGAATATGGTAAGCTTACCGGTTTTCTTTCCGGAATGCAAATACTTACCTGGATAGTAGGCGGGCTAACTATTTTAGCCGGTGTTATTGCTATTTCCAACATATTACTTATAACCGTAAAAGAACGAACTCTTGAAATAGGTATCCGTAGGGCCTTGGGTGCTAAACCCAGAGAAATTAAAGAACAAATACTTATTGAAAGTGTATTTTTAACTGTTTTCTCAGGTGTAATCGGCTTTATTGGAGGAGTATTGTGCTTAATGCTGGTTACAACATTAGTAGATGATCCAAAAGCGTTTCCTTTTTACAATCCAACCGTAAATTTATGGAATGTTTTTGCAGCACTTTGCCTGATGGTTACCTTAGGACTAATTATCGGGTTAATACCTGCTCAAAAAGCTGTACAGGTAAAACCTATTGAAGCTTTGCGTTCAGAATAAATATCAAGTTTTAAGTCTTTTTAGGAATTTAATAATTTAAAATTAAGTTAATAAATACTCAATCTTTCTTATTATAAAAGAAAAGATAATATATACTTTCTAATTAGTTGTATTTGGAATTTAAATGCTTCCAAAAACAACCTAAAATATTATCTTTGCATTATTCTCAAAAATAAAATAAATCCATGTCAGAAATAGCTGCAAAATATTCACCTAAAGAAGTAGAAAATCATTGGTATAAATTCTGGATTGAAAACAATTTTTTTCATTCGGAACCCAACGATAAAAAACCCTATACTATTGTTATTCCTCCTCCTAACGTTACAGGAGTACTTCACATGGGGCATATGCTTAACAACACAACTCAGGATGTTCTCATCAGAAGAGCCCGGATGTTAGGTTATAATGCCTGCTGGGTACCTGGCACAGACCATGCTTCCATTGCTACAGAGGCCAAAGTGGTAAATAAGCTAAAAGAAGAAGGTATTAGTAAATTTGACATAGGAAGAGAAAAATTTCTTGAACATGCTTGGGAATGGACCAACAAACATGGAGGTATTATTCTGGAACAATTAAAAAAGCTAGGATGTTCCTGTGATTGGGAAAGAACAAAATTCACATTAGATGATGATTTGTATGATTCTGTAATCAAATGTTTTGTTGATTTATATAATCGTGGGTACATCTATAAGGGACATAAAATGATTAATTGGGATCCTGAAGCTAAAACCAACATTTCTGATGAAGAAGTTATTCACAAAGAACAGAATGGAAAGCTATTTTTTCTTAGATATAAAATTGCAGGAGAAAACAAGTATGTTGTAGTTGCTACTACCCGCCCCGAGACCATATTCGGTGACTCTGCCATATGTATAAACCCTCAGGATGAGAGATATTCATTTCTTAAAGGTAAAAAAGTCATTATACCCATATGTGGAAGAGAAATTCCGGTTATTGAAGATGAATATGTTGATATTGAATTTGGTACAGGAGTTTTAAAAATAACCCCTGCTCATGATGTAAATGATTATAACTTAGGAAAAAAACATAAGCTTCAAACCATAGATATATTCAATGACGATGCCACTTTAAATGAATTAGGGCTTAATTATAAGGGTAAAGATCGTTTCACAGTACGTAAAGAAATAGTTAAAGAATTAAAAAATCTTGACTTGTTGGAAAAAGAAGAAGAACACATCAATAAAGTGGGTACTTCAGAGAGAACGGGAGCTGTTATAGAGCCTAAAATTTCAATACAGTGGTTTATGAAAATGAAAGATTTTGCTGAGCCTGCCTTAAAAACTGTACTGGATGATGAACTAAAATTATACCCTGATAAATTTAAAAATACATACAAACACTGGCTGGAAGATATTCATGACTGGAACATTTCCAGACAACTTTGGTGGGGACACAGAATACCAGCTTATTATTATGGAAAAGGAGAAAATGAATATGTAGTTGCAGAAACTATTGAGGCAGCTCTAACCTTGGCCCAACAAAAGATCCCTTCTCTTGTACTTGAAGATTTAAAGCAAGAGGAAGATGTTTTAGACACCTGGTTTTCCTCATGGTTATGGCCTATTTCCGTATTTAATGGTATTAATGAACCAGAAAATAAAGAAATTAATTATTATTATCCTACACAAGATTTAGTGACAGGTCCGGATATTATATTTTTCTGGGTTGCCCGAATGGTTATGGCTGGATATGCATTTCGCAATGAACGCCCTTTTTCCAATGTTTATTTTACAGGAATAGTAAGAGATAAGCAACGAAGAAAAATGTCCAAACAGCTAGGAAATTCGCCGGATCCTCTTGATTTAATCGAAACCTATGGTGCAGATGGAGTACGTGTGGGAGTTTTATTAAGTTCTTCAGCAGGTAATGATTTAATGTTTGATGAAGATTTATGCACACAAGGTAGAAATTTTGCTAACAAAATATGGAACTCATTCCGGTTGGTAAAATCATGGGATGTAGACCATACAAAAAAATCTCCTGCAGAAAGTTTAGAAGCTATATCCTGGATTAAAAATAAGATAGCACAAACTATTCATCAAATAAACCAGGATTTTGATAAGTATAGAATCTCAGATGCATTAATGTCTATATATAAACTTATATGGGATGACTACTGCTCCTGGTATCTGGAAGTAATAAAACCAACTTATGGTGAATCAATTGACGCAGAAACTTATCAGCAAACTGTATCTATTTTAGAGGATTTATTAAAATTACTACATCCTTATATGCCTTTCTTGACAGAAGAAATATGGCAGAATCTTAATGAAAGAAAAACACAGGAAAGTTTAATAGTATCAGAATATCCGGTAGCCACCGATTTTGACATATCCTGCATAATAAATTTTGAGACTACAAAAGAAATAGTAACCTCTATTAGGAATTTCAGATCCGGTAAAGGAATATCTCCTAAAGATTCAGTTGAACTTTATATAAAAACAAGTTATGAGTTGCAAAATACAAATTCAATAAAAAAATTGGCCAATATTTCTACCATTCATACTTATAACACTTTAGAAATTCCTGTATTTAGTTTTCTTGTTGGAAAAGACGAATTTTCGATTCCATTTGCCGAAAGTCTGGATCTAGAAGCAGAAAAAGAAAAATTAAAAGAAGAAATTAATTATTTTCAAGGTTTCTTAAAAAGTGTAAATGCCAAGCTTAACAATGAAAAATTTGTTACAAGTGCTCCTGAGAAAGTAGTTGAAATGGAAAGAAAAAAACAATCCGATACTTTAGAAAAAATTGAAATTTTAGAAACTAAATTAAAAAATTTATAGATGAATTCTAAAATAATTAAAAGTACAATATTAATTTTATCTATAGTTCTTTATTTTTTTCTATTATGTAATTTATATCAGTCAATACTGGGATATGTAAATAATAATTTTACTTATCCATTAGATGATTCTTATATTCACCTAGCTATAGCTAAAAATATTGCTGAACATGGCGTATGGGGTATTAATTCTAATGAATTTAGCTCAGCTTCATCTTCTCCTTTATTTACAGTCATATTATCATTATTTTTATTTATTTTTGGAAATAATTCTTATATACCTCTTATATTAAATATATTATTTTCTTTATCTACTATTTATTTAGCATGGTACTATTTTAAAGATAAATTATCTTATATACTTTTGAGCCTGTTGTTGATTTCCATAATAATATGGACTCCACTTCCCGGTTTAACGATAATTGCTATGGAGCATATAATTCATGCTTTCCTAACCCTTTTTTATTTACTTTTAATTTGGGAAATTTTAATCAATAACAATCAATCTAAAAAAATAATTTATTTATACTATCTCATTAGTTTTCTATTACCTATATCCAGATATGAGGGCTTATTTATAATTATTGGAGGAAATTTAATTTTATTTTTTTCTAAAAAATTCAGAATCTCTATCATTGGGGTTTTATGTTCAATATTATCAATTTCCCTTTTTGGATTATACTTTATATACAATGGAGGTACTTTTTTCCCTTATTCAGTTATCATTAAAACAAGTCTTTCTAATTCTGTTGTTTTTTATAAACTTCTACCTTATAAAAATATACTCCTATACTATATTAAGGATATTGCATCAAGACAACTTCTTATATGTTTTATATTCGTTTTAACATTTTCATTTTTAGTACAACTCAAGCTGAAAAAAAATATATTAAAGATTATTATAATATTATCAATAGGCATAATTTTGCATGTAATGTATTCAAAATTTGGTTGGCTGAATAGGTATGAAGCTTTTTTATTTCCAAGTATATTATGCATATTATTTTATTCTATACAACAAGCCTGTATTAAATCAAAAAATCTATCATTTAAACATCAATTGTTATATTTCTCATTATTTATCTTATTAATTTATCCTTCTTGTTTTTTTACCAAAAGAAGTTTAATCAATCATGAAAAAATAATAATTGGAGCTGAAGAAATACATAATCAACAATATCAAACTGCTCTATTTATTCAGAAATATTATCCTAATAAAAGTGTTGCAATAAATGACATAGGCTATCCTTCATATTTATCTAATAATACTCATATAGTTGACATTTATGGTTTAGGCAATACCCAAATAGCTTTAGCAAAAAAAAATAAATCTAAAAATATTAATCCTGTCATTATCAATGAAATTAAAAAAAATAATGTAAAGGCAGCATTTATTTATAAAAAATGGTTTTCTGATGATTTATATAAAGACTGGGTTGAGATAGGATATTGGGAAATTAATCATAGAGTTCGTTACATAGGAAAATTAGCAATCAGTGGTACTACAGGTGGAGCATGTGTTTATATTTTTAGTACAAGTACAGAGCTCAATGATATTGAATATTTAAAAAATTCTTTAAAAGAATTTAATAAGAATCAATTAACTCAAAATGCTCATTTCACTAAACTTGAAAAATAATTATCTAAAATAATTTATTTATTCTAAATTAAATATATTAGCATAAAATAATAACAAAATGAAAACCATTGGTCTTATTGGTGGAATGAGTTGGGAATCCACAGCAGAATATTATAAAATTATTAATCAGGAGATTAAAGAACTGGCCGGTGGTTTTCATTCTGCTCAAATTGTTTTATATAGTGTAGATTTCGACGTTATTGAAAAGTTTCAGTCTGAAAACAAATGGGATGAGGCCGGTAATTTTCTCTGTCAGGTAGCCCAAAATCTTGAAAGAGCGGGAGCTGATTTTATTATTATAGCCACAAACACTATGCATAAAGTCTTTTCACAAATACAAAAATCTGTCAGTGTCCCTTTAATCCATATTGCTGAACCGGTGTTAGCTCAGCTAAAAGAATTAAATTTAAATAAACTTTTATTGTTAGGTACAAAATATACTATGGAACAGACTTTTTATAAAGAGGAGTACATAAAAAATGGAATTAATATTGTAATACCCTGGCAAGAGGAAATTGACTTAGTTAATGATATTATCTACAATGAATTATGTCTTGGTAAGTTTTTACATTCATCGGAAAGTATGTTAATCAATATTATAAACAAAGCCGTTGAGCAGGAAAATATTCAAGGAGTTATATTGGGATGTACAGAGCTTGAACTTTTGCTACAACAAGATCAAATTCAATTACCTCTTTTTAAAACTGCAGAATTACATGCAAAATATGCAGCAAAGCAAGCTTTAATTAATTGATTTATTTATTATCATATATATATATATCATTTTGAGATCTAAAAAAATAATCATAAGTTAGCTTCTTAATTAGTATAACATCATTTAAATATCAATATTACTTTATAAAATGAAATTAAAAAATACCCGGTTACTTATATATAGCCTCTTTACTTTAGTAATTTTATTGATATTATCTAATTCAAAATATACTGAATCAGCATCAACTAAAAAATCAAATTATAAAACCATGAAAACCATACCTTTAACAATTGAAGATTTTGCAAAAAAAATTATGGATTATAAAAGTAATCCGGAGGTATGGAAATATTTAGGTGATAAACCGGCTATTATTGATTTCTATGCTGATTGGTGTGGCCCGTGTAAAATGATAGCCCCTATGCTCGAAGAACTTGCAAAAGAGTATGAAGATGAAATTTATATTTATAAAGTTGATACCGAATCTGAACGTGAATTAGCCGCTATGTTTGGAATCAGAAGTATTCCTTCTATTTTATTTATTCCTATGGAGAGTGAACCTCAGATGGCGCAGGGAGCTATGCCTAAAGAAGATTTTCAACGTTTAATTGAAGAAATTTTACTAAATAATAAAAAAGAATAATCTGTATGAATCAAGAAATATTTTAGTTTATACAATTACTATTTTTTTTCAGTTACAGCAAAAAATCCTTTATTAATTAAATAAGATTTGCACTTAGGACAAAATTCATTTTCTTCATTTAACGGATTTCTTCCTTCAGCATCCCTCATAATACATGATTTATCCGGACAATGATCTAAGCCTTGAGTATGACCAAATTCATGGGCTGTAACCTTATATAATTGCTCAGATAATTGCTTTTTATTTAAACGATAGGTAGATACTATACAAGATTTTCCGGGTCTATAACCCAACCCCATGACCCCCCAATCATTTATTTTACCTTTGCTTGTACTAATATCTTTATTAGTAATTCCAATAATGACTGTATCATTCTTTACTCTTCCCCTAAGAAATTTTATAAGAGAATCTGCTCTATATCTATTTCGTTTTTGATTATATGCATTTTTTGGTAATGGTATAGACGGATTTATATAGACTTTGGAAGATATGCCGGTAAATTGCTTATAAAGTTTATTGAGTTCATCATCTGAAAATTTTTCAAATGGCTGCAATATAATTACTTTGTTACTATCTATACTTTTACATTGGTTTACTAATGAATAAATAAAAACAATAAATAAAAATTTAAAAAAAATTAAATACTTTTTACAGTTAACCATATTCTAAATATTTTTTAATTTTAATAGTTTACTCTTAAGGAATAACAACTATTTTTTAAACTGAGATATTAATTTATTATTATCACAATAATAAATTAATTTAATTCTTTTTTAAAATCTCATGCTGAATTTTATGTATATTAACTGCATGAATAAAGCTTTATTATTTTTATTATTTATCCCTTTGGTTAGTTGGGGCCAGAATCAAGTTGATACTTTAGATTTATCAGAATATGAAAATAAGTATGAATTGTCTAAAATTATTAATGAAACTTCCGGAGTTGAATTTTATAATAATTTTCTTTACACATTTAACGATAGTGGTGGTAAACCAGAACTATATAAACTAAATTCTTCAAATGGAAAAATTGTCCAGACTATTGATATAAAAGAAGCTATTAATATAGATTGGGAAGAAATTACAAGAAATAATGATACTTTATATATCGGCGACTTCGGAAATAATTTAGGGACAAGAAAAGATTTAACCATTTATTCTATTAAAATACCACAAAACAACACCAATGAAAATATTTCTACTACAATTATTAATAAATTAAAATTTGTTTACGAAGATCAAATGGATTTTAAAAATTATGGTCATTTAAAAACAAATTTCGATTGTGAAGCTATGATTTATTACAATAATCTTTTGCACTTATTTTCAAAAAGATGGGGAGATAATAAAACCGTTCATTATATATTAAATCCCAAAATAAACGATTCGGTTCAGGTAGCAAAAAAAATTGAATCATTTGATACTGAATGTGTAATCACAGGGGCAGACATTTATAATAAAGAACTTTATTTAGTTGGATATACTAAAGAAGGAGCAGCTTATTTATGGAAATTTATGAACTTTACCGATCATCATTTTTTTTCCGGAAATTCAAAAAAAGTATTGTTAGGACTGACTGCAGCTATCAGTCAGATTGAAGGGATTGCTGTGACTGAAAACCAAATTTATATTACAGGTGAAGAAATGAATTATTCACTTTTTAAAGCACCTCCTATACTCTATATTATAGATAAAAATGAGTTATAAATTATCGATAAATTCCTGCTTAGTTTTAAATCTTTTATATATGAAACTATATAACCAAATGAAATATCTGAATCTATGTATTAATTTATTTTTGTATACCGTGGGCTTTAATCATCCTGAAATTGCCAGAAATATCCTGTTTTAATTCGACAAAGCTAAAATAGTCAAGAAATAATTCTTTAGTTTCTCTTCCCAATTCCTGATTGATTTCTATAAACACTTCGCCATTGTCCTTTAAGTTATTTTTTGCAAAATCAATTATTTTTTGATAAAAAATTAAAGGTTCAGAATCAGTAACGAACAATGCTTGAGCAGGTTCAAAGTTCAACACTCTTTTATCCATAGCTACTTTTTCAGAATTTCTTATATAAGGTGGATTTGAAACTATAATATCAAAACGTTCATTATTAGAGAGTTGATTGCTATTTAATAAATCATAAGAAAAAAAATCAACTTCTACATTATTCAAATCTTTATTTTTATTGGCTGTTTCTAAAGCTTTTTCACTAATATCCAATCCAAATACTCTGAAGTTCTGTAAGCTCTTAGCCAATGCAATAGCTATACATCCACTACCTGTACATAAATCTATAATGTTCAGATTGATCTTATTTTTATATCTATCAACTATCCACTCTACCAGTTCTTCAGTTTCAGGACGAGGTATAAGAACGTCTGAATTTACTAAAATTTCACAACCGTAAAATTCTGTATTTCCTAAAATATATTGATAAGGTTCATCTTCCATTAATCTGTACAATGCTGTCTGAAATAAAATATTTTGAATATCCGAATCATCTCTTTGCTCGTTTAAACCCAATTTTAAAACAGAACGCGACTTATGAAGATAATTTTCCGCTAGAGAATAGAAGATAATGTCAATTTCTTTAGCATTATATTTTTGAGATAACTGATTATAAAATTGTTCTCTTAACTGTCCTAATGTTTTCATAAACTAAATTTACAATTTTTATTAAAGAAATAACCGGAACAAACTATTTTATTCCGGTTATTTTATTAGTTGATATAAACTATATAATCTTAATCCTGATCTTCTATTATCCAGCCTCCTTCATCTAAAAGACTTTGAGCCTGTTTGAATTTTAATGATTTCACTTCTCCGCTTCTTAAATTTCTAACATTAACCATTTCATTCCTTCCAATTTTATTTACTCGTAAAGGTTCTGAAGGTACTTTATCTTCTGAATCTGTATTTTTATTTTCTTCAAAATCTCTACTTTCAACAGTTTTCTGTTTCACTTCTTTAGCTTGTTCAAATTTTGTTTCCTCTGGCTCTGTTGGAAAACCACCTTTAAATAAAAATGAAATAATTTCTTTATTGGTTTTATCCAGCATTTCACTGAATAATTTAAATGATTCCTGTTTGTAAATTACTAATGGATCTTTTTGTTCCCATACTGCTGACTGAGCTGACTTTCTTAATTCATCCATTTCTCTTAGATGCTCTTTCCAGTTTTCGTCAATAAGAGCAAGAGTGATTCCCTTTTCAAAATCCTGTAATAAAGCTCTTCCCTGCGAATTATATGCTTCTTCCAAATTAGTTGTTACATTCAAAATCTTAGTTCCATCAGTAAACGGAACTGAGATATTTTTATATCTATCTCCCTGATTTAAAAATATTTCTGAAACGAAAGGATATACTGTTTTAGATGTATTTTCTAACTTTTCTTTATAATTAGCTTCTGCTTGTTCAAATATTTGGTTAGTTAATTCATTTTCATTTAATCGACTAAATTCATTTTCATCTATAGGAGTATCCATAGCAAAAATAGTAGCCAATTCAAATTCAAAGTTCTTGAAATCTCTGTTTGCTTTATTAATTCTTACAATTACTGATGACGTATCATAAATCATATTAGCAATATCAATACTCAATTTATCACCAAACAATGCATTTTTTCTTCTTTTGTATATTACCTCCCGTTGTTTGTTCATGACATCGTCATATTCAAGCAAACGCTTACGTATACCAAAATTATTTTCTTCTACTTTCTTCTGGGCTCTTTCAATAGAATTGGTTATCATAGAATGTTGAATAACATCTCCTTCTTTATGTCCTAGCCTATCCATCATTTTAGCAATTCTATCCGAACCGAATAAACGCATCAAATTATCTTCAAGTGATACATAAAATTGAGAAGAACCTGGATCCCCCTGACGACCAGAACGTCCTCTTAACTGTCTGTCAACTCGCCTGGAATCATGTCTTTCTGTACCTATGATAGCTAAACCACCTGCAGCTTTTACTTCATCTGTCAATTTAATATCTGTACCCCTACCTGCCATATTGGTTGCTATAGTTACAACTCCTGCTTTACCTGCTTCAGCAACTATATCTGCTTCTTTTTTATGCAATTTTGCATTTAATACATTGTGAGGAATTTTTCTCATTTGCAAAGCTTTGCTTAGCAATTCTGAAATCTCAACGGAAGTTGTACCTACAAGAACCGGTCTGTGTTCCTCTTTAGATAAACGAATTACTTCGTCCAATACAGCATTAAACTTCTCACGATTTGTTTTGTAAACCAAATCCTGACGATCATCCCGAATAATTGGTTTATTTGTAGGAATAGCTACAACATCTAGTTTGTATATCTCCCAGAACTCACCAGCCTCAGTTTCAGCTGTACCTGTCATCCCTGCAAGTTTGTTATACATTCTGAAATAATTCTGAAGAGTAACAGTGGCAAACGTTTGTGTAGCCGCTTCAACTTTTACATTTTCTTTAGCCTCTAATGCCTGATGTAAACCATCTGAATATCTTCTTCCATCCATAATACGGCCGGTCTGTTCGTCAACAATCTTAACCTGACCATCTATCACAACATACTCTACGTCTTTTTCAAATACTGTATAAGCTTTTAGTAACTGACTTAAAGAATGAATTCTTTCTGACTTTATAGCAAAGTATCTTAAAAATTCCTCTTTTTCTTTATGTTCTTCTTCTTTTGAAAGATTTTTATTTTCAATTTCAGCTAGTACAGTTCCAAAATCTTCTAAAACAAAAAAGTTTGGATCTTCATTTCCTTTAGATAAAAACTCAATTCCTTTGTCTGTAAGTTCTACCTGGTTATTTTTTTCATCGATTGAAAAATACAAATCTTTGTCTGCCTCCGGCATCATCCGATTGTTATCAGAAATAAAGTAAGCTTCCGCTTTTAATAAAATAGCTTTGTTTCCTTCTTCAGATAAAAATTTAATTAAAGGTTTATACTTAGGCATACCTCTGTATACCTGATAGAGTTTATGACCTCCTTCTTTTTTATCGCCAGTACCCAACAATTGTTTAGCTTCCTGAAATATTTTTGATATTTCATTCTTTTGAGCATTATAAATAGTTTCTACCACAGGTTTTAAATCCTGATATTCTTGTTTATCTCCCTGCGGTATTGGACCGGATATAATCAATGGAGTTCTGGCATCATCAATTAATACTGAGTCCACCTCATCCACTATTGCATAATTGAGCTGTCTTTGAACTAAATCAGTGGGCGAATTTGCCATATTGTCACGCAAATAATCAAATCCAAATTCGTTATTGGTTCCATAAGTAATATCTGCCAGATAAGCTTGTCTTCTGGAATAGGAATTAGGCTGGTGATTATCGATACAATCAACTCTTAGTCCGTGAAATTCAAAAATTGGAGCCATCCATGCAGAGTCCCGCTTAGCCAAATAATCATTTACTGTAACTACGTGAACTCCTCTACCCGGCAAAGCATTTAAATACATAGGAAGAGTACCTACCAGGGTTTTACCTTCCCCTGTTGCCATCTCAGCTATTTTTCCCTGATGCAAAACAGTTCCACCTATATATTGAACATCATAGTGAATCATATCCCATTTCACATCTTTACCAGCAGCATTCCAGCTATTTTTCCAAACAGCCTTATCTCCTGACAGTGATACATATTCTTTGCTATCGGCCAATTCTCTGTCAAAATCAGTAGCAGTCACTTCTATGCTTTCATTCTCTGTAAAACGCCTTGCGGTTTCTTTGATAAGCGCAAAAGCCTGAGGTAAAATTTCCTCTAAAACTTCTTCTTCTACTTTATATGATTCTTTTTCAAGTTTTTCAATTTCCGTATAAAGAGACTCTTTTTCGTCTATGTTTTCGGTTTGTTGAGCTTGATCTTTTAACTCATTAATTTTCGTATTTAAATCGAAAGTAGCTTGAGAAACGCGCTCTTTGAATTCAATAGTTTTATGTCTAAGTTCATCTATGGATAATGAAGATATTCCTTCCTCTTCTTTTTTAATTTTATCCAAATATTTATTTAGTAGTTGTAGATCTTTTTTATGTTTATCCCCAATAAATAATTTGAGAACAGAATTTAAAATGTTCATTGTATGTGATTAATTTTAAGCTTACAAATGTAGTAAAAAATGTATTATCCTAGGTAATTAAATAGTAAAGCCCTATCGAGCTAGGGCCTTAATATTCAATATTCGTCTTCGTTCCAGAGAAAATCATCATCGGTAGGATAATCAGCCCATATTTCTTCTATACTATCATAAATTTCACCTTCATCTTCTATTGCCTGAAGATTTTCGACTACTTCGAGTGGAGCTCCTGTTCTGATAGCATAGTCTATTAATTCATCCTTAGTTGCGGGCCATGGTGCATCACTTAAATAAGATGCAAGTTCTAAAGTCCAATACATAAATGTCAGCTTTATATTATAAATAATTTAGGTTCGACAGAGCAAACTTCAAGCCAAATTATTCTGTAATTTTTATTTTTATTTCAATTAAAAGCAATATATTTAATAAACGTATATAACAACAATAGAGAAAGTGATAAAAAAGTCAAAAATAAGTGAACTTTTAAATATTAAATACCCGATTATTCAAGGGGGCATGGTATGGAACAGCGGATGGAAATTAGTATCTGAAGTTAGTAACTGCGGAGGCTTAGGTCTGCTGGGATCAGGCAGTATGTATCCTGATGAATTACAAAAAGAAATAACTGAATGTAAGAAACATACGGATAAACCTTTTGGTGTTAACCTTCCCTTATTTTATCCTCAGGTTAATGAACATATAGATATAATTGTAAAAAATAAAATTCCGGTTGTGTTTACTTCCGCTGGAAGCCCTAAACTTTATACCGATCTATTTAAAAAACATAACATAAAAGTTTTTCATGTAGTATCTTCTTTAAAATTTGCACTAAAAGCAGAAGCGTCAGGTGTTGATGCCATTGTTGCTGAAGGATTTGAGGCAGGTGGACATAATGGCATTGAAGAAACCACAACATTTTGTCTGGTTCCTAATCTTAAAAAGCATATCAACTTACCTGTTATAGCTGCTGGTGGAATTGCTACTGGGCAACAAATTTTGGCAGCTTTAGTATTAGGAGCAGAAGGAGTGCAGATAGGTTCTAGATTTGCCGCCACTCTTGAATCATCATCACATATAAATTTTAAAAATGCTATTGTGCAGACCAAAGAAGGAGACACGCAACTTACACTAAAAGAATTAACTCCTGTTCGATTAATAAAAAATTCTTTTTTTAAAGAGATACAATTTGCTTATGAAAAAGGTGTTTCATCAGAGGAATTAAGATCTATACTTGGAAAAGGAAGAGCAAAAACGGGGATGCTCGAAGGAAACTTAATTGATGGGGAGTTGGAAATAGGTCAATGTTCATCTTTGATTGATAATATTGTATCAGTAAAAAGCGTTTTTAATGAACTAATTAATGATTTTAATAAAGCTTATTCAACTATATATTCTTTATAAAAAAAGGTCGAAATTTTACAAATTCCGACCTTATATTTTTTTTAATTTTAATTTATTCAAACATATATGCTAATGCAACTCCTATATTTGAAGTTCTTTGCTGCTCTGGATATTTTTTATAAACATCTGTTAAACCATAATTGTATCTTATTGAAATTTCGTACTTTCTCAAGAAACTATATCCGATTCCTGCACCAATTGATAAGTTTAAAGATTCTGGTTTACTATAATTTAATCGATCTTCCTTTTTACTTTTCTCATAAACTAAAATTCCGATTTGAGGTCCTAATTCTCCAAAAAATTCATTATCAGACTCAGAAAAATATGCTCTGAACATTAATGGTATATTAACGTAGTTTTGGAAATAATCCTGACGCATCAGAATTCCATGAGAATCTCCATCATCCTTTTCTCCTTCCAAAGAATATAAAACTTCAGGCTGGAAAAAAAACTGATTGTCGTATCCAAGAGGAATCTGAATAACTCCTCCTAAAGATCCGGCTGTTCTTCCAACTGATTCCCAATGAACTTTAGAAATATTCGTTCTGTGAACTGAACCTCTAATTCCAAATCTTACTTGAGAACATAAATGAGATGGTAATAAAGCCAAAAATAATATAATAAAAAGAGCTTTGTAAATTTGTTTTTTCATCTTTAGAAATATTTATGCATTTTACATCATTACTTCAATACTGAAGCAACTGTTTTACCTATATCTGCAGGCGAACTAACAACATGTATTCCACAATCAGACATAATTTTCATTTTAGCTTGTGCCGTATCATTCTCTCCCCCTACTATAGCTCCGGCGTGTCCCATAGTTCTTCCTTTGGGAGCCGTCTGACCTGCTATAAATCCAATAATAGGTTTAGGTGCGCCTATAGATTTATACCATTGGGCTGCATCAGCCTCAAGCTGACCTCCGATTTCTCCTATCATAACAATACAATCTGTATCTCCATCATTCATTAATAATTCAACTGCTTCTTTGGTCGTAGTTCCAATAATTGGATCTCCTCCGATACCTATGGCAGTAGAAACACCATATCCTGCTTTTACTACCTGATCAGCAGCTTCATATGTCAATGTACCGGATTTGGAAACAATTCCTACTTTTCCTTTTTTAAATACAAACCCTGGCATAATTCCCACCTTAGCTTCATCTGCAGAAATCACTCCCGGACAGTTAGGTCCAATTAGTGTACAATTATATGATTTTATGTAATTTTTTACTTTTACCATATCTTCTACAGGAATTCCTTCTGTTATACATACAATAACTTTAATACCTGCTTCTGCTGCCTCCATGACTGAATCTGCAGCAAATGCTGGAGGTACAAAAATAATTGATGTATCGGCCTGAGTCTTTTCAACTGCTTCTTTAACAGTATTAAAAACCGGTCTTTCCAAATGTGTAGAACCTCCTTTTCCTGGAGTAACTCCTCCAACTAAATTGGTTCCAAACTCTATCATTTGCTCTGCATGAAATGTACCTTCCTTTCCAGTAAAGCCTTGGACTATAACTTTTGAATTTTTATTAACTAATACTGACATATTTTCTCATTTTTTGTGTAAAACTAATATATTTATTTTATATTATTCCTAAATTATTTACCCAATTTTTTTAATGCGGCTAATTCTTTCAGCATCTTTCTGGCTTCATCCGCCGGATAACCAAAATAGGTTTTTCCTCCTTCCAAATCTTTGGAAACACCTGATTGGGCTAATATTACTGCTTTTGCTCCTATAGTTAAAGAAGAAGCAAAACCTGCTTGTCCCCAAATAGTAACTTCATCTTCAATATTACAGCATCCTGCTATTCCAACCTGCGAAGCAATTAAACATTTTTTTCCAATAATAGTATCATGGCCAATCTGGATTAAGTTATCCAGTTTACTTCCCTTTCCTATAATTGTTGTTGCGGTAACTCCCCTATCGATAGTACAATTTGAACCGATTTCAACTTCATCTTCAATTTTTACATTACCTACCGACTTTAATCGATCGTAAGAATCACCCCGGTTTTTATAATAAAAACTATCTCCTCCTATAACTGTTCCAGACTGGATAATCACATGATCTCCTATTTCAGTAAAATCATGTATTGTTACATTAGGAAAAATAATACAATTTTTTCCAATCTTTACTTGTTTTCCAATATATACCCCTGGCTGAATAGTCGTACCCTCTCCTATCTTTACATCAGAAGAAATTATCTCTTCTTGCTTTTCAAACTTTCTAAAATAGGAATTGATAAGATTAAAATCTCTGAAAGGATCTTCAGAAATAATCAGACTTTTCTCGGAAGGACATTCTACTTCCTTATTTATTAAAATGGTAGTAGCATTGCTTTGAATAGCTTTATCATAATATTTAGGATGATCAACAAAAACAATTTCTCCTTTTTCAATTCTATGGATTTCATTGGTACCATAAATAAGAAAATTGTCATCACCTACATAATCTGCTTTTATTATGTCAGCAACTTCTTTAAGTGTATAAGGTCTTGGAAATTTCATATCTGATTAAAGATTAAAAAATTTACTATTTTACTCTTTCAATATAAGAACCATCATCGGTATTAATTTTAATTTTTTCTCCAGCTTCAATAAATAAAGGTACTAAAACTCTGGCTCCTGTTTCTATAATAGCATTTTTAAGTGCATTAGTAGCTGTATTCCCTTTTACACCCGGTTCGGCTTCAATAACTTCCATAATAACACTCGCTGGTAATTCTGCTGATAGCGGTGTTTCATCTTCTTCCTTCAAAACAATCATTAATTCTTCACCAGCTTTCATAAATTGAGAATTCTCAATTAAATTTTTATCAATATAAATCTGAGAAAAATCATCATTATTCATAAAATGGAATCCATGATCGTCATCATACAAATATTGATATTTGCGGGTAATAACTTTTACTTCTTCAATTTTGCTTCCTGCAGAAAATGTATTTTCAACAACTTTTCCAGAGGTTAAAGATTTTAATTTTGTTCTTACGAAAGCAGGTCCTTTTCCTGGTTTAACATGTAAAAACTCAATTACTTTATAAATATCATCATTAAAATTGATACAAAGACCCTTTTTAATGTCTCCCATTGTAGCCATAAAACTATATTTTAATCTAAATTTATATTTATTCTATATTTCTAACTGCATTAAAGCCTTTCATTACTCCTCTCATACTTGATTGTATAAACTGAATAATTTCATCTCTTTCCGGAGTAGCTTCAAATTCTCCTTCAACGACAGATAAAGCCTGAGAAATATTTAACTTTTTCTGAAAAATAACACGATAGATACTTTGAATTTCCGCAATTTTTTCTGAAGAAAATCCTCTTCTTCTTAAACCGACCGAGTTTATTCCTGCGTAGGAAAGCGGATCTCTTGCTGCTTTAGAATAAGGTGGCACATCTTTTCTTACTAATGAGCCTCCTGCAACAATTGAATGTCTTCCTATTTTATTAAACTGATGAACTGCAACCATTCCGCCAATTATAGCAAAATCCTCAACTATAACGTGCCCGGAAAGACCTACTCCATTTACTATAATAACATTATCACCTATGACACAATCATGGGCTACGTGGGCAGTGGCCATAATATAGGAATTACTTCCTACTTTGGTATATCCTAAAGCAGTAGTTCCTTTATTTACTGTCACACACTCACGAATAACTGTATTGTCTCCTATATAGGTAAAGGTTCTTTCACCTTTATATTTTAAATCCTGTGGTTCAGCAGATATAACTGATCCGGGGAATATTTTACAGTTTTTACCAATTCTTGCGCCTTCCATGATAGTTACATTAGAACCTATCCAGGTACCTTCTCCTATTTCAACATCCTTATATACAGAGGAAAACGGCTCAATAACAACGTTATTTGCTATTTTTGCATCAGAATGTACAAATGCTAGTGGTTGAATCATCTTTTATTCTTTTGTTTTTATTACCTGGGCCATCATTTCAGCTTCAACGACCATCTGACCGTTACAATATCCATACCCTTGCATATGAACAATTCCTCTTCTAATAGGCTCAAGTAAGTCTATTTTAAGTATAAGGGTATCTCCAGGAACAACTTTTCTTTTATGTTTAACTTTGTCTAATTTAATTAAATAGGTAGAATAATTCTGAGGATCATCCACATTCTCCAAAACAAATATTCCTCCGGTTTGTGCCATTGCTTCAATCTGCAAGACTCCTGGCATAACAGGTTCATTTGGGAAATGACCTACGAAAAACGGCTCGTTTATTGTTACATTTTTAACTCCGATAATATGCTTCTTATCCACTTCAAGAATTTTATCTACCAATAAAAACGGTGGTCTGTGCGGAAGCATACGCATAATATCATTGATATCATACACAGGTTCTTTTTCAAAGTCAATTTCAGGAATGTTTTTTCTTTTGAACAATTTATACAATTTATTCAATTTTTTTGCAAATTGAGTATTGCTGTGATGTCCTGGTTTAGTAGCAATAATTTTCGCTTTTAATTTAACTCCTACCAAAGTCAAGTCACCAACAACATCTAATAATTTATGTCGGGCAGCTTCATTAGGATAATAAAGAGTCACATTATCCAGAATACCATTTGGACGTACACTTACTTCCGGTTGTTCAAATACAAGCTTTAATTTTTCAAGTGTTTCTTGCGATAGTTCCTTATCTACGTATACAATGGCATTATTTATGTCTCCACCTTTAATAAGTCCGGAATCTAATAGCATTTCTAATTCATGAAGAAAACTAAATGTTCGTGCTTTAGCAAATTCTTCTTTGAATTCTTTTATATTCTTCATGGTTGCATTTTGTGTACCTAAAACTTTAGTACCAAAATCTACCATTGTGGTTACTTCAAAATAATCGGAAGGAATAGCTGTAATTTCAGAGCCGGTTTCCGGATCTGTATAGGATACTATTTCTTTAATTGCAAAGTATTCTCTTTCTGCTTCCTGTTCAACAATACCAGCATCATCTATCGCTTCAACAAAAAATTTGGAAGATCCATCCATAATCGGAGGTTCAGAGCTGTTAAGCTCAATGTATGCATTATCTAAATCCATACCTGTAAGAGCTGCCAGAACATGTTCACAAGTATGTATTTTCACACCTTTTTTTTCAAGAACAGTTCCTCTTTCGGTAGATGTAACATAAGTAGCATCTGCCTCAATGGTAGGTTGTCCCTCTAAATCAACTCTTACAAAAACAAATCCTGTATTTACCGGAGCTGGTTTAATGGTCATGGTTACTTCTTTACCTGTGTGAAGTCCTTTACCTTTTAAAGTAAACTCCTGTCTTAGCGTCTTCTGCTTTTCTGACATTGTCTTATATTTTGTTATATTTTATTTAACTTTAGATATTCGATTTTATTTTATTTTTCCATTTTTTTTTCAAGCTGATCAATTCTTTTAACTATTTCTGGAAATTGTTTGAAGTAGATAAAACTTTTTTGATATTTCATATATTGCATTGCCGGAGAACCAAACAATCGTTGACTGTCAGGTACGTCATTGGTTATTCCACTCTGAGCCTGAATAACTACTTTATTTCCTATTTTAATATGTCCTGAAATGCCGACCTGACCACCTAGCATACTCCAGCTTCCTATCTTAGAAGATCCTGCGATTCCTGACTGAGAAGCTATAACAGTGTGTTCTCCTATTTCAACATTATGGGCTACCTGAATAAGGTTATCAAGCTTTACTCCTTTTTTTATTATGGTTGAACCTATGGTTGCTCTGTCAATGGAACAATTAGAACCAATTTCGACATTATCTTCAAGCACTACATTACCCAATTGTGGTACTTTTTCATACCCATTGTTGGTTGGCTGAAAACCAAATCCATCTCCACCTATAATTGTTCCTCCATGAATCACACAGTTGTTTCCTATAATACAATCATTATAAATTTTAACTCCGGGACCTATAAAACAATTATCACCTATACTAACATTATCTCCCAAATATGTTTGGGGATAAATTTTTGAGTTGTTACCAATTTTAACATTATTTCCCACATATGCAAAAGCACCTATATATATGTCAGTTCCAAGAGTTGTAGAATCAGAAATAAAAGAAGGTTGTTCAATACCCGATTTCTGAGATTTCATTTCATTGTAAAATCTCAACAATTGATTAAATGCCGAATAAGCATCTTCAACTAAGATAATTGTGGGTAATCCCGAAATATCTTCGGGTAATAAGTTTTTTGAAATCATTACAATGGAGGCCTGTGTATCCTTAAGATAAGCCTGAAATTTTTCTCCACCTAAAAAAGTTAGAGTTCCCGGTTTTCCTTCTTCTATTTTTGAAATATAAGAAACTTTTACATCCGGATTTCCTAATACCTCTCCTTTGACTAAATTTGCTATTTGCTCAGCGCTAAATTCCATAATTGGCAAATGTAATGATTTTATTAAAATTACAAAAATGTTTATTAAAGAGACTCTAAGCCTCTGGGAATACAAAAATGATAGCGGGAAATTTTCCTTTTCAGATCTTTTATGAATACCTGATTATCCATATCCTGCAACTCTATTACGGTACCATTTTTCAATACTAACCGTATAGGATCTTTCTTGTCTTCGTAAGCAATGATACTTAATTTATTTTGATGTACAAAATAGCTACCGTCTTCAACCTGATAAAAATCAGCCGCTTTCTTTTGTAATTTTTTCAATTCAGAAGCAGAAATAGGTTGAGAAGTTATTCTTGAATAAGGTAAATTTCTTTGAATAATTACTTTACTTAAAATACTCAGAATTTTATCCTCATGATTCTGCCAAATTTTTAAAGCAGATAATATATCTGAATCATCTAGCTGAGCAAACTTATTGATGTCTTCAACCGTTAAATTACTGTAGTCAGATTTATTGAGAAAATATTTTAGAATTCCAGATGCAGGCAGGTCTACTCCTTTTTTTGTTAATAATTTTGCTCGTTTCAAAGCCTCTATGAGATAAAATTCAGCAGTCATTGAGGTTTTATGAAAATATACCTGCCAATACATAAACAATCGGGAAGTAAGATATTTTTCAATTGAATAAATACCTTTTGCTTCAATGACTAATTCATCATTTACTACATTCATCATTGTTATAATTCTTTCTGAATTTACATTACCTTCAGAAACTCCTGTAAAAAAGCTATCTCGTCTTAAATAATCTAATCTGTCTAAATCTATTTGTCCGGATATTAGCTGATGAAAAAATTTTCTGGGATATTGATCTAGAAATATATCAATAGCTAATTGCAATTCTCCGTTAAATTCTTTGTTAAGCAAATTCATGAAAGTGATTGAAACTTTTTCGTGATGCATGCCTTCCATAAGCGTAGATTCCAAAGCATGTGAAAACGGACCATGTCCTATATCATGCAACAGTATAGCTGTTACTACAGCCCTTTCTTCTTCTTTAGATATTATTACACCTTTATCTTTAAGCACCTGCAATGCCAGCTGCATTAAATGTGTACTTCCCAAAGCATGCAAAAATCGGGTATGAGTAGATCCGGGATAGACATAGTTGCTTAATCCTGTTTGAGAAATTCTTTTTAATCTCTGAAAATAAGGATGTTCCAATAAATCAAATAATAAATCATCTGAAATTGAAATAAATCCTAACACAGGATCATTAAAGATTTTCCTTTTATTTTTTTTACTTTGTTCCAAAGGGTATATTTTTTGTATTTTTATTGCAAAAATATAATAAATAAAGAATATACAAATGGCTGTAAAAATATTGTGGATTGATGATGAGATAGAAATGTTGGAACCTCATATCATTTTTTTAAAGAATAAAGGATATGAGGTTTCGGGTATAAATAATGCCGCAGATGCTCTTGAATTAATTCCAAAAGGTAACTATCAGGCAGTTCTGCTTGATGAAAATATGCCAGGTATCGGAGGGCTTGAAGCTTTACAGAAAATTAAAGAAATAGATGTTCGTCTGCCTGTTGTAATGGTTACAAAAAATGAGGCGGAAGATATCATGGAAGAGGCTATTGGCGAACAGATTGCAGATTATATTTTAAAACCGGTCAATCCTAATCAGGTTTTGCTTAGCCTGAAAAAAATTTTAAAGAGTGAAGAAATTATTGAAAAGAAAACTGTTTTAAATTATCAACAGGAATTTCGGAAAATTTCAATGGACTTAATGTATGCCCAAAGTTATGAAGACTGGGTGCAAATTTACCTGAAGCTAATCCAATGGGACTTAAAGTTTGATAAACTTTCAGATTTGGAGATGAGTCATATACTTCAGAATCAAAAAGAAGAAGCCAATAATTTATTTTCTAAATTTATTGAAAATAATTATCACGACTGGCTACATTCTGATCAGAAGCCTGTGATGTCTCACACTGCATTTAAAGAAGTTGTACGTCCTGTTATTTCTGAAAATAAAAAAGTTTTATTGTTAATGATAGATAATTTAAGATATGATCAATGGAAAACTATAGAACCTCTTTTTACAAAATATTTTAGTTCTGCTAAAGAAAAATCTTATTTCAGTATTTTACCATCTGCCACCCAATATGCAAGAAATTCGTTTTTTGCAGGATTAATGCCTTTGGAAATCGAAAAAAAATATCCGGAATATTGGATAGGAGAAAATGATGAAGGGCATAAAAATCAATATGAAAATGAATTATTATCTATGCAGTTACAACGTTTAGGCTTAAAGGGAATCAGAAATAAATACTTTAAAATTTTAAATGCTGAATTTGAAAGGAAAATTTATGAAGAGTTTAAATCGCATAGCAGCAATGCTGATTTCATAACTATCGTCTATAATTTTATTGATATCCTTTCTCATGCAAAGACGAATAATAATATTGTTAATGAACTTATAAGGGATGATAAGACTTTTCGTTCATTAACTTATACATGGTTTGAAAACTCAAGTATTTTAAAAATTATTCAACTAGCAGCCGAAGATGGATTTAAGGTTGTAATAACTACGGATCATGGAACTATATATGTTAAAAAACCTAGCCGGGTAATTGGTGATAAAGAATCATCAACAAACCTGAGATATAAGCTGGGTAAAAATTTACAATTTGAGGATAAGGATGTTTTTGTCGTTAATAATCCTGAATCGTATTATTTGCCTAAAGTAAATGTTAATTCCAAGTATATTTTTGTTAAAGAAAACAAATTCTTTGCCTATCCTAAAAATTACAATCATTTTGTAAATTACTATAAAGATACATATCAACATGGAGGTATTTCAATGGAAGAAATGATTATACCAATAACCATTTTGGAATAAATAGTAATAAATTTAAAATATAAAGAAAAGGTTCGTAATAGAACCTTTTTATCCTAGATTGAATGTGTTTATACTTGAATTCTCTAGTATATTATAAATATTTTATTGCCTAACTTTAAAGCTCCATGTAAAATAAAAGATTGCTACACAATCGCCCGATTCATCAATTCCTTCAGATTTAACAATTATGGATTCTCCCTTTTGAGAAATAATGGATTTTGCTATTATATTTTCTATTTCTTTTCCTTGTACACAAGTAAACGTTAACGTGCCAATCGCTTTTTTAAAGAATTCAGCTTCTTGTTTAATTACCAACATGGAAATATCATGTTTAAATTTATTTACAGCATTCATGCACAATACACCTGAAGATAATTCAGCAGCCATTCCCTGAACTGCCCAAAACATGGATTTAAACGGATTCTGATTTATAAAAGCAAGACTTACCTGCGTTTTTGCTACTGTTTCTGAGGAAAATTGTAATGTTATACCTGCCAGTTCTGCGATGGGTAAATGATCTTTGATAAATATTGCAAAGTTTTCTTTTGTCATTTTTTAAGGTTTTAACAAATATACATTATTTAATATTTGATAGAATATTAAAAATAATTATACACTTTGACTGGACAAAAGTTTAGTTTTTAAATCAACTATCATTATTTAAATATATATAAACTATCAAATATTCATTTATGAAGGTTATTTACAGATAATTATTGTCAACATTTATGATAGTTTGTATCTTTACAAAAATTATTATCGCATGAATTTAAAGCAACTTGCATTTTCATTTATCATTTTCAGTCTTGTAATTAGTTGTGGTACCAGTGAAAGAATTATTGTAAATAAAAAAATTATCGATATTGAAGGAGAACCTATGCTTGTGGGAAGAATCACCCAAGAAGCTCTTTCTGATTCTGTTTTCAATAGTTGGTACTCAGAACAATATGACTCATACACTCCTGATCTCAATGTTGTAAAAAAAATTAAATCAAGACTTAAGCTTTATAATATTGAAGTTTTTTTAGGCACCTGGTCAGAAGAAACTCAGAAACAACTTCCCAGATTTATGAAGGTTCTTGAAACTTCTAAATTCCCCGAGAGCAAATTAGCTTTATATGCTGTCAATAGAAATAAAGAAAGTTTTTACGGAGAACAAAATCAAAAAAATATTAATGAAATACCTACCTTTATTATATATAAAGGAAATATTAATAAAAAACGCGGTCTTTGTGAGATAGGAAGAATTAGCGGAAAACCAAATCAAACATTTGAATTAGACCTTTATAAAATAGTAACCGGCAAAAAATTCAATGAAGTTACAAACAAGCCTAAACATATAAAGATAAAAAAAAGTACTAGAAAAAAATAACTTACATACTGCCTTTTTAAAATAATTAATTGTCTGATATGTATAAAAATATGTTAAGTTTAGTAAAAAAAATATCCATCACTCTTTTAATAGTAATAATTGTTTCATTAGTCATTTTTTTAATTTTTAAACATAGTGGAAGTGAAAATACTGTAGCTGATACACGTATCATAAACCATGAACTGCAAAGACTAAATAAAATGATTGTAATTGAGCAAAATTATTCTGCTTTTCGTACCAAAAAATATAATGATTATAACCCCAGATATTTAAGCTTTTTAAATAAAAATATTGTATTATATATAACGGCTAAAGCTCAGGTAACTTATGATATGAAAAAAATGAAGGTTGATATAGATTCTATCCATAAAAAAATTCATTTAATTTCGATTCCTGCTCCCGAATTGCAAATATATCCTAATGTTGAAATTTACAGTATGGAGGACGGTTTATTTAATCGTTTTTCTAAGTCCGACTTAAATACGGTTATGGAAGAAGGAAAAAATGATATTAAAAACGAAGTTGAAAAATCCAATATAAAAACATTAGCTCAAAACCAGCTTATAACCAATTTAAAAGAACTATATGCTACAGCTAAGTTATATGACTGGGAAGTTGTTGATGATACTCCTTATGCGAAACAAATACAATCAATCAAAAACTGAGAAAATACTTTAGATTCATAAAATAAAAAATCCGGAAATTAGTAAAAATCCGGATTTTTATTTTATAACTACATGGATTACTTCATGTCAAACATTAATAATCCTAGTAGCAATTTAGGTTCTATAAACGTACTTTTTGCCGGAATTTTTAATCCTAAATCAGAAATAAGCTGTAAATCTGAAAAAGATACAGGATAAAATGCGAACCCAATTTTATAATCACCGTTATCAACTGCGACTTTTATATCAGTTATTCCTTTTATATCCCCAGAACCTTTAATGTAAGAAACCTTTTGTTTTTCTTCTTTATTTGTTGAAATATCAAAGATAGGCCCTAAAACAAATTTATTAAAAAGATAAGTATCAATATTTCCTAATCCTTCCGGTGTTCCCCTGAATTCATGTTTAATATATAATCCATAAAACTTTCCTTCAAAATACATGCTTATATGATGTTTATGCGATGGAAAATAAGGCTGTACTCCTTTTTCATTAATTGTGAAATGCTCTTCCAGTTTGGCAAATAATTCATCACGTGTCAATCCGTTTAAAGATTTTATTAACCGGTTATATTCATGAATTCTGATAGATTGGCTAGAAGCAATCAGTGACATTACATGATGGTTCTGATCAAATAAAAAATCTTTGGACTTACTTTTTTCTTTAATTTTATCAGAATGCTCTACAGCAGCTGCCATACGGTAATGTCCGTCGGCAAGATACAGAGCAGGAAGTTTTTCCACAGCATCTTTGAACTGAGCCAGTTTTAGCCGATTGTCCACTCTCCATAACTTATGAGAAATCTCCAGCTCATCTATAATTTGAATTAAAGGCTTACTTTTCATTTCCAAGTCCATCATTACTTCCAACTTTGAGTTGGAATCATAACTTAACAGTACTGGATTAGATTGTAAATAAGTAATGTCCAGAAACTGAGTAAACACTTTTTGTTTTTGTTCATTGGTTTGTTCCGGAACTTTAACATTATTTTCTTTAAAGTCATCTACTGAAATTAAACCGATAATACCTTTAAATATTTCTCCGTTTCTCTTTTTTTGTTCATAAATATATATTGAGGCAGGGTCATTTTCAACAAAATTTTCATTCAGATAATCTTCAAATCTTTTCCTTACTTTCTTAAACCTGTTTTCAAGGGGACTTTCTCCTTTAAAAAAGGTTGGTTTTATTATATCAACGTAAGAGGGTGTTTTCCCTCTGAGCTTTGATTTAATTTGCTCTTCTGAATAATTTTCAGGAGAATACATTGGAAAATCAGAAGTATTTTCTTCTTTTGCATGAATTCCTTTGAACGGTTTAAAACTTAGCATAAAATATATTTACGAATCTTCAATTATTTTTTATAAAATTCAATAATTTGATCGGCTAATTCCAATCCAACTCTTTCTTGTGCTTCAAGAGTGTTACCTCCAATGTGAGGAGAAAGAGATAATTTAGGATTCATTAATAAGGTAATTTCAGGTTTAGGCTCTTTTTCAAAAACGTCTAAAGCTGCACCAAAAATTTTATCTTCATTTAAAGCATTTACTAAAGCTACTTCATCTATAACTCCTCCGCGCGAAGCATTAACGATGATAGCATTTTTTTTCATTTTTTCTAATTCCTCCTTACCTATTACATATTTTGGCTGTTTAGGTACGTGTACTGAAATTGCATCTGAGTTTTTAAGAACTTCTTCCATAGATACGGTAGATATTTCAAAATTAACTTTTTGCCCATCATAAAAATCCAGTGTTACAGTTTTAGTTATATCCACAGCATCTGTAACTAAAACTTTCATCCCTAGTGCCAAACCGATTTTTACCACTTCTACACCTATACGTCCAAACCCGATAACTCCTAAAGTTTTACCTCCTAATTCCATGGCTCCGCCATATGATTTTTTAAGTGCAGAAAAATTAGTATCTCCTTCCAGAGGCATATTTCTGTTGGAATCCTGAAGATAACGATAAAGTGAAAACATATGGGCAAACACTAGCTCTGCAACCGAACGCGAAGAAGCTGCCGGCGTATTTATAACCTGAATTCCTTTTTCCTTTGCATAGGCAACATCTATATTGTCCATACCTACTCCTCCTCTTCCTATAATTTTAAGTCCCGGACATTCGTCTATAAGTTCTTTTCTCACTTGTGTAGCACTTCTTACCAATAGAACTTCAACTCCATTTTCATTAATGAAGTTTGCCAATTGTTCCTGAGCAACTTTATGATTTAAAACTTCCAGTCCGTTATTTTCCAAAACTTCTATAGCAGAAGCCGATATTCCATCGTTAGGTAATATTTTCATGTTTTTATATATAATTTTTATGCAGTTCTTTCTAATTCTTTCATTACATTAACCAAAGCTTCCACTCCTTCCACCGGCATTGCGTTATAGATACTGGCCCGGTATCCTCCGACAGTTCTATATCCTCCTACCCCTATAATATTGGCATCTTTCCACATTTGGTCAAATTTTGCTTTATATTTTTCTTCATCATTAAGGAAAAAACATACATTCATCAGGGATCGATCTTCTTCAACGCATACTCCTCTGAAAAGTGGATTTCTGTCAATTTCGTTATAAAGAAGTGCTGCTTTCTCTATATTTCTTTTTTCAATACCCGCAGTTCCTCCTTGTTTTTCCAACCATCTTAAATTCAATAATGTTGCATAAACCGCAAAAACAGGAGGTGTATTTGCCATACTTTCTTTAGCTATATGAACCTGATAATCTAAAGAAGAAGGTAATTCTCTTCCAGATTTACCTAAAAGATTTTTGTTTACTACGACTACTGTTACCCCAGCTGGTCCTAAATTTTTTTGAGCTCCGGCATAAATGATTCCAAACTGGTTATAATCTATATCTCTGCTTAATATATCTGATGACATATCGCATACTACAGGAACAGACGTTTCAGGAAATGATTTCATTTGTGTTCCATACACCGTATTATTAGAAGTTATATGTAAATATGCAGCATCTTCAGGAATTGTGTACCCTTTAGGTATCTGAGTATAATTATTTTCTTTTGAAGAAGCAATAACTTCAATAGCACCTATTTTTTTTGCTTCTTTAATAGCTGCTGATGCAAAGTTTCCACTATCCACATATACAGCTTTGGAATTATCATTTAACAAATTATAAGGTGCCATAGCAAATTGAAGACTGGCTCCTCCCTGTAAAAATAAAACCTCGTGATCGTCATCCAGTTTCATCAGCTTTTTAGCTAATGCACGGGCTTCATCCATAATAGCGATAAAATCTTTACTTCTGTGCGAAATTTCTATTAAAGAGGTTCCGCTGTTATTGAGATCAAGCACGGCTTGTGCTGCTTGTTGAAGAACTTCCTCCGGTAATGTAGAAGGACCTGCACTAAAGTTATATTTTTTCATTAGTTAAGATATATTTCTTTTGTTTAGTTTGGGTGATTTATTAAGGTGAATATTAGTCTATATGTAAAAATTCTTTTTTTGCCAGCAATTCTTCATCCGATTCTACTTCATTTTCATCAGGAACACAACAATCTACCGGACATACGGCGGCACACTGAGGCTCTTCATGAAAACCTTTGCATTCCGTACATTTATCTGCTACAATATAATAAACATCATCCGATACTGGCCTTTGGGGGGCATCTGCATCAATGGAAAGACCACTTTTAGTTACTAGCATCCCTTTTAAGCTCGTACCTTCTGACATTTTCCAATCTACAGCTCCTTCATATATCGCGTTATTAGGGCATTCCGGCTCACATGCTCCACAATTGATGCATTCATCCGTAATTTTTATAGCCATATCTATTTTTTAATTTATTTTTGTGCAAAATTAATCATTTTTTTTCACATAATTTATATTATAAATGAGTTTAGAGCTAAGAATAAAGTCCCTGGAAGGTGTACGAAATATTTTACATCAATTTATAAAAAATGAGGTTACAGATACCCCTTCTTATTCTGAATTTGAGAATTCTCTTCGACTTGCAGAAATTAAAAACCCATGGTTTACAAAAAAAAATATATTAACAGCACTGGAATATTGGGACAGAGTATTGACAAGCAATACCCTTTTTTCCTGGCTTGAAAAATACTCTTACAAAGATGTACAAACTAAGACAATAGGTCTTGTACTGGCAGGAAATATTCCTATGGTAGGACTGCATGACTGCCTATGCGTACTACTCCTTGGCTTTAAAGCTAAAATTAAACTTTCGTCTAAAGACAATGTTTTGATTCCTTTTATTTTGAATCTATGGAAAGAGTTTTGTGATGAACTGGAATTTGAATTTGTAGAAAAACTTGAGAAGTTTGATGCTGTCATAACAACCGGAAGTAATAATACTGCCCGGTATTTTGAATACTATTTCAAATACATTCCTCATATTATAAGAAAAAACAGAACTTCCGCTGCAATACTTACCGGAAATGAAAGTGAAGACGAGCTTATAAAGTTAAGTAATGATATATTTACTTATTTTGGTTTAGGTTGCCGAAGTGTTACCCAGGTATTTATTCCTGAGAATTTTGATTTGGATCGATTATTTCAATCATTTATTCAACAGCAGGATGTCATCCACCATAATAAATACGCTAATAACTATGATTATAATAAAGCTATTTATTTGATGAATAATGATCAATTCTGGGACAATAACTTTATTATGCTTAAAAATTCAGAGGAACTGTACAGTCCCATAGGTGTTTTGTATTTTACAAGGTACGACACCCTTCTTTCAGTTGAAAGCTTCATGAATAGTCATTCAGATAAAATACAATGTATTGTATCCGGCTCCCATGCGTTTCCGTTTAAAACTATTCCGTTTGGTGAAAGTCAAAATCCAGATATATCAGAATATGCTGATGGCATAGACACAATAAATTTTTTACTTTCCATTTAAAAGAAATAGCTATCTTTTATCAATTAAATGTGAAACTAGAAGTACTTTTAAAATAATTTTTTTATTTTTTGAAAATTATTCTATTTTTACTTTTTCAATAAATGAACAAATTGTTACTCTTATGAAATCATTACAAGGTTTAGGTGTTGCACTAATAACACCTTTTAACGAGGATGGGACGATTGATTTTCCTTCTCTTGAAAATTTAGTAAATTATAATGTTGATAATGGAGTGGATTATCTGGTAGTTTTAGGTACTACAGCAGAAACAGCTACTTTAAATTCTGACGAAAAAAAACAGGTAATCGAGGTAATAAAGAAGAGTAACAATAAAAGATTACCCTTGGTTCTTGGAATTGGTGGAAACAATACTGTAGAAGTAACGAAACAAATAATTGATTCAGATCTTGAAGATTTTGCTGCGGTGCTATCTGTTTCACCTTATTATAATAAACCGACCCAGGAGGGGATTTATCAGCATTTTAAAACGATTGCCATTCAGTCTCCTGTACCGATTATCGTGTACAATGTCCCTGGAAGAACAGGTTCAAATATGGAAGCCGCCACTACCTTAAGGCTGGCGAATGAAGTATCCAATATCATTGCCATTAAAGAAGCCAGTCCTAATTATTTACAATCGACAGATATTATTAAAGATAAACCGTTTGATTTTCTGGTAATTTCAGGTGATGATGAATTTGCGCTACCAATGACTCTTGCCGGCGGAAGCGGAGTTATTTCCGTTTTAGGACAAGGTATGCCTGAAATGGTATCGAAAATGATTCATTTCGGACAGAATAAACAGGTGGAAGAATCCTATAAAATACACTACGACCTACATAGTTTATTCAGATTAATATTTAAAGAAGGAAATCCTGCTGGTATAAAAGCATTATTATCTGTAAAAGGAATATGCAAACCGTATACCCGGTTACCACTGATTCCGGCATCTAAAAGTCTTATTTCATCTATTGAAAAAGAATTGGAGAAAATATCAGTTCTGTCATAATTTCAAATTTAAGTAAACTTAATAGTATTATTTATTAAACAATATTTCTTTAAACTTCGAGTTAAAAGACGTATGGATATTTATTTGTATAAAACATTAAAAATATGTATTTTTGCAAGCTGATGAAAAGACTAATTCTTATAATTTTACCGCTTGTGCTTCTGACAAGCTGTGAAAGACGACTTAATCAAGCATTAAAAAGTGATAAGAAAGACTTTATACTCAAAGTTGCCGAGGAGTATGAGCAAAAAAAGAAATATACGCAGGCTATAAGCTTGTATGATTATGCGGCCAAATTTGTGGTAGGTACCGATGAAGCTCCTGAAGTAGCTTACCGAACTGCCAATCTAAACTACAGAGATGGAAATTTCAGGCTCGCTGCCCATCAATTTAAAAATTTTGTTGTTTCCTATCCTAAAGATCGTAGAGTTGATGAAGCTTCCTATATGGCAGCTTACTGTTATTATTCAAATTCTCCGGATTACAATCTGGATCAAACCAATACCTATGATGCTTTGCGTGAATTACAGCTTTACATAGACGGACATCCGAATTCTGATAAGGTTGCTTATTGCAATGAAATGATTAGTGATCTGAACAAAAAACTGGAAAAGAAAGCATTTGAAAATGCCAAGACTCTTTATAAAATAACTGAATACAAAGCAGCTATTGTTTCTTTTGACAATGTGCTGGAAGATTTTCCAGATACCAAGTTTAAAGAAGATATTCTTATTTATTCCTTAAGAGCAAAAACTGAACTTGCAGTAAATTCGATCCACCGTTTACAGGAAGGAAGAATTAATGATGCGGTTAAATCTTATGAAGCTTTTGTAAAATTATATCCTTCATCTGAATATTCAGATGAAGCAAAACGTTTAAATAATCGTTTGGACAATGCACGTGATTCATTTAAAAATAAAGAAAAACTTTTGAATGAAGCAAATGATAAATTAGATGAAAAGAATAAGGATTTAAATAAAGAAAGAAAAAAAATAAGTTAATAATACAACATAATAGTATCCCAAATATGAACCTAAAAGAATTAAATGCACCCTCTACAACTATTACTTTCAACAGAGAACAAATTGAAAGTAAGGTAGGAAACATTTATGAAGCCATTGTTATTATAGGAAAAAGGGCAGAACAAATCAATACCATTATTAAAAATGATTTGAATCAAAAGCTGGATGAATTTGCTTCAAACAGTGATTCTCTTGATGAAATATTCGAAAACAGAGAACAAATTGAAGTATCCAAATATTATGAAAGACTTCCTAAACCGGCACTTATTGCTATTCAGGAATGGCTGGATAATGAAGTTTATTTCAGAAAAACCGAAGCTCAGTAAAAAGTACATATAAAATTATGTCGGTTTTACAAGGAAAAAAGATATTATTGCTCGTAACTGCCGGAATAGCAGCTTACAAAACTTCTTTCCTTGTAAGACTTTTAAAAAAAAAGGGAGCGGATGTTCAGGTTCTTATGACCCCGGATTCCCATCATTTCGTAACCCCTCTTACGTTATCTACATTATCTAAAAACCCTGTTTACACCGAATTTTTTGATGGTGAAACCGGGGATTGGAATAATCATGTTGATTTAGCACTTCATGCTGATTATATTCTTATCGCTCCTGCTACTTCAAACACTCTATCAAAAATGGCCAGTGCAGAAGCAGATAATCTGGTTCTTGCCACTTATTTATCCGCAGTTTGTCCGGTTTTTTTTGCTCCTGCCATGGATTTGGATATGTATAAAAATCCTTTTAATCAAGAAAATATAAACCGACTTCAAAACAAAGGAGATATTCTTATTCCACCCAACAAAGGAGAACTTGCCAGCGGATTGGAAGGTGAAGGCCGAATGGCTGAGCCTGAGGAAATTGTTTCTTTTGTTGAATCTTATATAAAAAAAGGTCTTATTTTCTATGGAAAAAAGTTATTGATAACTGCCGGCCCCACTTATGAGGCTATTGACCCGGTCAGATTTATTGGCAATCATTCTTCGGGTAAAATGGGTTTTGAACTGGCAAAAACTGCTGAAAAATGGGGAGCTGAAGTAACTCTTATCTCAGGACCTACCCATGAAAAAACAGGTTCTTACTCTTCCATTGAATTACTTTCGGTTACTTCTGCTCACGAAATGCTTCAGGCAGTACTTGAACATTATTCTTCTGCAGACATAGCTATAATGTCCGCAGCAGTTTCTGATTATCGACCGGAAATTGTGTCTGACACTAAAATAAAAAAAGACGATGATCGATTAACTCTTTCACTGGTAAAAAATGAAGATATTCTTCTTCGTATGGGTAAAGAAAAGAAAAATCAGTTTTTGGTTGGTTTTGCTCTCGAAACTAACGATGAAGAAAGCAATGCTTTAAAAAAACTAAAAAAGAAAAATCTGGATGCTATCATTCTCAATTCATTACAGGATAAGGGTGCCGGTTTTAAGTCCGATACAAATAAAATTACTATCTTTGATAAAACCGAAAGCAAAGAAATTTTTTCACTCAAATCTAAAGAAGAAGTTGCTGAGGATATTTTAAAATATATACATTCAAGAATTTAAAAATTTGTAAATGAAGCGATTATTTTACATTTTATTATGGTCATTACTGCCTGTTTTCAGTTTTTCACAGGAATTACTGGCAGAGGTAGTTGTTAATTATAGTAAAGTACAGGGTTCAAATACCCAGGTTTTTAAAACTCTTGAAAAAAGTCTGAAAGATTTTATAAATAATACCAGCTGGACCAATCAACCGCCACTGGCATTGCAGGAAAGAATTCGCTGTTCGTTCAGTATATTAATAGACGAACGTCCATCTACCGATAAATTTAAAGGATCCATCCTTATTCAGTCTTCACGACCTGTGTATAATTCTACCTACTCTACACCGGTTTTAAATTTTCAGGATAATCATTTTAGCTTTGACTATATAGAATTTGAACCTCTGATTTTTAATGATAGAAAATTCAGTGGTAAAAATCTTATTGATGTGATCTCTTTTTATGTGTATATGGTGTTAGGCTATGATGCGGATACTTTTTCCCAGCGAGGCGGAACGGAATATTTTACCATAGCTCAGAAAGTAGCAAACAATGCGGTGAATCAGGGATTTAACGGATGGAATTCCTTTGACGGTCCTAAAACCCGCGGAGGTTTAATTGCTGATCTTATCAGCGATCAATCGAACACCCTTCGTGGTATCACCTATCAGTATCATCGATTAGGATTAGATAATATGCCTTCCAATGAATTACAGGCTAAAAATGTTATCGCATCCAATTTGATGAAACTTAATAGTTATTCAGGTAATTATCTATTTTTTCCTCTGGATATATTTTTAACAGCAAAAAAAGAGGAAATAAAAAATATATTTTCCGGAGGACAACCGGCAACATCTGTAAACGTCAGCGATTTAAAAGCTCTGCTTCAGACCATAAACCCTATTAACAGTACCGAATACTGGGATAAAATTAAAAATTAATTCTTATGTTACACCATTTATCAATCCGCAATTATGCTTTGATTGATGTGCTTGATATTTCCATTCCTTCAGGAATGACCACCCTGACTGGTGAAACCGGTGCAGGTAAATCGATCATACTGGGTGCATTAAAGTTGGTAATGGGAGAAAGAGCAGATCTTAAATCTTTAAAAAAAGAAGATGTCAAATGTATTATTGAAGCTGAATTTATTCTGAATAAGGATCTGTTTGCTGGTATCTTTAAAGAATTAGAGCTGGACTTTGAAGAGCATACTTATCTACGCAGGGAAATTCTTCCCTCCGGTAAATCAAGAGCTTTTGTAAATGACAGTCCCGTTACTTTGGATTTTTTGCAAAAATTATCTGCTCATCTTCTGGATATACATTCTCAGTTCGAAACTTCTCAATTGCTGAACGAAAATTATCAACTTCGACTTCTTGACAACTTTTCATCGCTAAAGAAAGATCTGAATGAATACAAAATTGTTTTTGACTCTTTTCGGGATGTAAATAAAAGATTGGCATACCTTCAGGAAAAGCTTGCAGCAGGTAATCAGGATTTTGAATATTCTCAATATTTGTTAAACGAATTGGAAAGTGCTGAACTGGATCATCTAAACTTTACTGAAGTTGAGGAGGAATTAAATGTAATGAAAAATTCCGAATTCTTAGCTCAGCTGTTATCAGAAACTAAACAAATTCTGGATAATGATGATTTAGGTCTATTGGTCAAGATACAAGAAATTTTATCACGGCTGGATAAAGGAACTCAAATCTCTTCAGATTTGGATAATTTAGAATCCAGAATTCAAAGTGTGAAAGCTGAACTTCAGGATATTTCGGATGAAGCTGAAATTATGCTGGAAAAGCTAGAATTTAATCCCGCCAAGTTTGAAGAGTATACTCAAAAAGTAAATTTGATACACGGCCTTCTGGTTAAGCACAAAGTTTCTACAATAGAGGAATTGGTATCCGTACGTGACGAATTACGAACGGCAACTTCCAGTATTTCCGATTTTGAAACAGAAATAGCTGACATACAAAATAAATTGCATAGTCTTACGGAAAAACTTACTAATTTATCCCAAAAATTACATAAAAAAAGAAAGAGTCATATTCCGTTGCTTGAAACCAAGCTCGTGGAAACACTGGCCCGTCTGGGTATGGATAAATCTACTTTAACCATTGATATCACAGATGCTCAGGAATTTACATTTTCCGGTAGGGATAAGATTTCCATTTTATTTTCTGCAAATACCGGAATGAAAGTTCAACCTATATCAAAAGCTATATCAGGAGGTGAACGTTCCCGAGTAATGATGGCTATCAAAAAAATAATGGCAGAAAATGAAGAACTGCCGACTCTCATTTTTGATGAAATTGATACCGGTGTATCTGGACGTATCGCTAATGAAATGGGAAAACTTATGAAAGAAATGGCTCTTCATATGCAGTTGATAACCATCACCCATTTACCACAAGTTGCTGCCAAGGGGAATACTCAATTTAAAGTCGAAAAAAAAGAAGTTAACAGGGAAACTATTACTCAGGTGAGGGAACTTAACCATGAGGAAAGAATTGAGGAAATCGCCCAACTCTTAAGTGGCTCAGATATAACAGATAGTGCCAGACAACAGGCTATAAGTCTTTTTTCCGAATAAATTTATTTCTAGTTAGTAAGAAAATAAGCCCTATTTTTAAATATTTCCATAAATCCTATTTTATGGGAATACCCAATTATATTTTAATTGTATATTAGTCAAGGGTGCTGTATATTTTAACGTGATTTTAATGTGTATCTAAACCTTTGGTTTAGTTATTAAATTAAATAAAGCTGTTATAATTCATTTATTACATAATTTTTATGATAGCTATAAAAAAAATCTATCAAGATGATACATCTTACTGTTATATTTATAACACCAAAAATAAACTTATGATCATTCTTGTAGTATTTTACATCTAGTTTAAAAACATTTAGCCTTATATCTAATTAATTATAATATCATCTCCTTCAATACTCGTAGAAAATTTTTATGCACTCCTAAAATACTCTTACTTTCAAATTTATATTCTTCAGGATTCAAACCAGTCTGTTTTCTTTTATCGTGAACAATAAAAACGACATACACTTTACACAAAATATTTTATTTCAAAAATTTAGACTCAAACAATATTTAATATCTTTGTTGATTCATTAAAAATTTCAAATCAATTATTTTTATGCAGGAGTCCCCGTCATCTACTAAAGGTTTTTTTTATGCTCTTTTTTGTTATATCTCCTGGGGTGTTTTCCCTTTGTACTGGCATATGTTAATCAATGTTCCTTCGTTAGTTATATTATCGAACCGGATGCTATGGTCTTCTGTATTTCTTTTAGCCTTTTGTGTTATTTTAAATCCTGGATCTTTGTGGAAGGTAATGAACAACAGACGAAATATTTATTATATGTTTATTGCTGGGGTATTAATTACCTGTAATTGGGGAACTTATATTTACGCTGTGAATCATCAGTTTATCGTAGAATCCAGTTTAGGTTATTATATCAATCCTTTAATAAATGTTTTACTCGGTGTTTTATTTTTTAAGGAAAAGCTAAGCCGCCTGGAAAAACTGGCAACCTTACTAGCTTGTATCGGGGTATTGTACTTTACTTTCAGTTATGGAGAATTTCCTTCTATTGCCTTTATGCTGGCTATCAGCATGGGAATTTACGGAATGGTTAAAAAGAAAGCAAATCTGCCCCCTGTCCAAGCACTAACGCTGGAAACCCTACTCGTAACTCCTGCCGCAATTATTTACCTGTTTTTTGCCATGAATACCGGTCAGTTCATTATCTCTGAATTACCTGTTTTAACAACTGTTTTACTAATTTTAGGCGGAATTGTTACGGCTATACCACTCCTTTTATTTGCATCAGCTGTTAAAATACTCCCCTATTCTACGCTGGGATTTATTCAATATATTGGCCCTACCATACAATTAATTATAGGGGTATATGTTTTTAAAGAAAAGTTTACATCAGCTCATGCAGTATGTTTTATTTGTATATGGACCGGGTTACTTTTTTTTACAATCAACCTGATACAAAAGTCTTCTGCAAAAAGAAAACTTGCTAAAAAATTAAAATCCTAATCAATACTAACTATTCATTTTAATAATTTATAGTTACAATATTTAGTAATTTACTGTTTTATTATAGCCACAATTGTTTGATAGCTCTACTTTTATAAGCTTATTTTTTTCGTAGGTATAAACATATTTAAAAAATAATCGATTATTTATATATTTTTCTACCACCTGTAACTTTTGATTTTTATAAGTACTTTTAATGTATGATTGTAAATGTTCTACCTCATGAAAACTAATTTCATTGATCATCTGTACCGGATGATTATAACCTGAAAAACTTTCATAGTATTTGGTACCCTTAGGCATTTCTACCTCACGATTACAGGATAATATTAAGTTCACAAATACTAAGATATACCACTTCTGCATAGTTTTAAAGATATCATAAAAATTAAATTTATCTAATTGCTTATATTCTGAACGTAACGATAAACAGAAAATTTTTTTAAAATTTTCTAATATGCAGTGTTATTAAATTGATTTCATGTTTATACGGAAATTAAACAATAGTATAACTTTTTTGAGTTTGTAAGGAAAAATATAGATCCTTTATACAATAATTCAATTTTATATAAATGATTACATTTAAAATTTTGACATTGTGGATATCCTCCCATTTTTTATTCCTGTAAATTTAAGACTATTATTCTTTAGCCAAAATGTAAAAACTTATATTTTTATACTTTTTATCTTATTATATTTTATATTTACGGATTTCCTTTTTTTATGCTCATTAAAATGTCTTTATTTTGCACTCAACATTAAAACTTTATTAAGACCTAATTAGAAGCTATTTTAGATATACCCAAAAATGTATCTAAGAAAAAAAGAAAGCTAACACCTTTCTTTTTTTCTTTTAGCTACTTTACCAATTAAAAAACCATAGCTACTTTCAATTTTGTGAATTTAAGTTTTTAAATCCTTGTATCTACTTATCTAAATTCCATTAAAACATTCCTTATAAATAATAAAAATACACTTGTCAAGCACATTCAATTCTATTTGTGATTTCTTTCTAATCAGTCTCTACTGATGATCTACTATTATATTACCCAAAATACAAGATAAAAAATGAGATAATCATTATTTTTATCTTATTTTATTTAGTATTTTACGGATTTCCTTTTTTTATGCTCATTAAAATATATTTATTTTGTACTCAACATTAAAACTTTATTAAGACCTAATTAGAGGCTATTTAGATATACCAAAAATGTATCTAAGAAAAAAAGAAAGCTAACACCTTTCTTTTTTTCTTTTAGCTACTATACCAATTAAAAAATCATAGCTACTTTTAATTTTGTGAATTTAAGTTTTTGAATCCTTGTATCTTCTTATCTAAATTTCTATTATAACATTCCTTATAAATAATAAAAATACACTTGTCAAGCACATTCAATTCTTTTTGTGATTTTTTTCTGATCAGTCTTTACTGATGATCTATTACTATATCACCCAAAATACAAGATAAAAAATGAGATAATCCTTGTTTTTATCTTATTTTATTTAGTATTTTACGGATTTCCTTTTTTTATGCTCATTAAAATGTCTTTATTTTGTACTCAACATTAAAACTTTATTAAGACCTAATTAGAGGCTATTTAGATATACCCAAAAATGTATCTAAGAAAAAAAGAAAGCTAACACCTTTCTTTTTTTCTTTTAGCTACTATACCAATTAAAAAATCATAGCTACTTTTAATTTTGTGAATTTAAGTTTTTGAATCCTTGTATCTTCTTATCTAAATTTCTATTATAACATTCCTTATAAATAATAAAAATACACTTGTCAAGCACATTCAATTCTTTTTGTGATTTTTTTCTGATCAGTCTTTACTGATGATCTATTACTATATCACCCAAAATACAAGATAAAAAATGAGATAATCCTTGTTTTTATCTTATTTTATTTAGTATTTTACGGATTTCCTTTTTTTATGCTCATTAAAATGTCTTTATTTTGTACTCAACATTAAAACTTTATTAAGACCTAATTAGAGGCTATTTAGATATACCCAAAAATGTATCTAAGAAAAAAAGAAAGCTAACACCTTTCTTTTTTTCTTTTTGCTACTAAACCAATTAAAAAATCATAGCTACTTTCAATTTTGTAACTTAAGTTTTTGAATCCTTGTATTTCCTTATCTAAATTTCTATTATAACATTCCTTATAAATAATAAAAATACACTTGTCAAACACATTCGATTCTTTTTGTGATTTCTTTCTGATCAGTCTCTGCTGATGATCTATTACTATATAACCCAAAATACAAGATAAAAAATGAGATAATCATTTTTTTTATCTTATTTTATTTAGTATTTTACGGATTTCCTTTTTTTATGCTCATTAAAATGTCTTTATTTTGTACTCAACATTAAAACTTTATTAAGACCTAATTAGAAGCTATTTCAGATATAGGCTAAATATATCTGAGAAAAAAAGAAAGCTAACACCTTTCTTTTTTTCTTTTTGCTTATAAACCAACTGTAGACTCAAAAGTATTATTTAGTTTTATCCTTTCATTTCTTTACAAAATACCTCTAATAGCTTTACTGATAAAAATTTCTTTCTCAAATTAAAAGGAGTCTCTACAATATCTTGCAACTCCTGCATTCCCTTATTCCCGAGGATGAATTGGAATTACTCAATATATTTAATAAAGAATAATCAAAAATAAACCGATAATTATCGGTCTTTTTTTTAATTTTTATTGAATTTTTGTTAAAGACTATTTTAAAAGGGTTTTATTATTTCTTTAAATATTTAGTTAGTAAATCCAATATTTTTACTTTATTTTCTGTCTCATAGTATTCATCACTGAGAAGATCTAATTCATCTATAAGTTTATAATCATCAATTAAACCTTTTATTTGCTTTTTTAATAACTTATTACGAAAAAATTGATCATCTAATTTATCTTTATTGACAGAATCATATGCCTTTTGTACAATAAATGCTTTTTCATCTGCTTCAATATCTAAAAGAGCTCTTATTGTTAATAAAGAAAATTGTCCATAACCATTAATAAAGTATTGATCAAAACCTCCATTAAAAACTTGATTTTGAAGAATAGTAACTAAATATGTAATTCTTAATTTCAATGATAATTCAAATATATACTCATACCATTTAATACTTATTTCACCACTAAACCAATCTTCCTTAATACCTTGAACTGAAAGATTATAATACCTATCAATTATTGATTCCATTATTTTATTATTGTATTATTGTATTTTTTTGAGCGCACAAGATACATTTCTTTATTCATCTTAATCAATTTTTGTAAAGTAAAATTAAGAATTTCTGAATATGCTCTTCTTGACTTTAAAGCATCTCTAGCAATAACTTGACGGGCTTTATTAGCAGAAATTTCGTTCCCTAATTATACGGAACACAACCAATGGGTTATCTACAACATCCTGCAACTCCTGCGTTCTCTTATCCCCGAGGATGAACTCGAACTCCTCGATAAACTGAATGCTTAAAAAACAAAAAAGCCAACTTTAAATGTTGGCTTTTGTTTATATTTATGGTTAATCTCCTGTTATCCTTATTTTTTCAATATTCTCACCATTAATTTTAGTTAAAATTAATTTAACTTCATCTTTATATGGTGTTAGATTTTTAATTTTTTCAAGTTCCTGAATAAATATTTGTAAATCTTTTCCTGAATATTGGGTATTAGTTTTATAATAATCCTTTATTTTAAAAATTTCTATAAATTCTTTAGGGTTTAAATTAGCTTTACTAAATAACCAATAATGAAAATTTTCATTGATTTCAAAAATTTCATTTTTTTCTCCTTTTTTGTTATATGTTAAAATTTCTAATCCCATAATTTTTTAATGACATCTAATTTTTTCATGATCGGCTAATTCTTTGAATTCTTTTTGAGGAAAAGCAGTAACTAGTTTTCCATCAGCTTCAACAACTACACGTGATTTATGTAAAGGTGTTGTACCTTCAGCATCTAACCCTATATGTTTTTTCATATATAAATCTATCTCCACTTTGAACAACTCTATCTGGATTTTTAAATGTATCTCTAGCAGTTGTTTTCCATTCTGATTTGTTCCCAGTCCATTTACTTTTATGTGCCCAATCTTCTCCCATACTAACATGTCCTTCTAATACATGCTCTGTTCCTGGTTTTAAATCAATTGTTGGTGGTAAAGGTACTTCTTTAACTTTTAATCCAAATGGATCTATCCAAGTATTCGAGTCGTGAGTATAAGCGTATAAATTCGGGTTATTTCCGGCGAGTCCAATAGGGTCTTTGGAGAGGTAGGAGCCGGTTTGAGGGTTATAGTATCGGAACCGGTTGTAATATAACCCGGTTTCCACATCTTCGTATTATCCTAACTGGCGGAAAGGTATTCATTGAGAATCTCCATTTAAATTCCTAAGGTTCCCGTAGATATCATACTCCGTTTCCCAAATACATTCGCCTTGCTCATTGTATGCCTGTGCCAGTCGTCCTAAATAATAACTATTTCAAAAAACAAGTAATTTATTATTCAAAGATATAAAATTTATCTTATTTATGATTTCAAAAAACTTAAATCTATTCCCGATTACGAGAATTTAGGCTTTACCCTCAAATCTCTTTGTAATATTGCACAAACAGCTTTACTGGCCGAAACGGAATGCAAAAGACTTACTCTTTGCCACAAACCGCTGGACTTATACAATATCTTTACCCTTATTAAAATCCTTATTCCCAAGGACGAACTCGAACTCTTAGATAAGCTCTATGCTTAAAAAATAAAAAAGCCAACTTTAAATGTTGGCTTTTGTTTTCTAATATATAGCTATACTAATTTGTATACAAACAAGAATTAAGATCTAATATGGTAATCCTTTAATACTCTCTAACCATTTATCATAGTATTCATGTAATTTCATTACAGTTACAATTTTATCAGAACTATCTTTAGGTGCAAAAATATTAACTTTTATAGGCTTTGTTGATAATCTTTCACCTAAATCTAATTTGACTGTATAAAGTGAATAATTAGCTCTAGGTATCATAAAATATCCATATGAACAACCTTTTATAAGCATTTTTATTCTATTTTTTTCAACTTTAGTACACAAACCATAAAAAGCATTACTAAGCCTATCTGAACTATTCTCAAAAATATTACCTAGTTCATCAATATATTCAATAAAATAAATTTTATAAGTACCGTTAAATTTATATTTTTTATTAAAAATCAGATCAGTTATTTCGGGATCATCAATTTTTTGTGTCCATATACCAATTGTGGCTTCTATACTTCGCTTTTTTGAATCTAAACAATTTATATTAAAGCTTTGAAAATTTTCTTTATTGTTCATTATTTTTATATTATAAGCATTAATGACAATTCCATTTAACATGATTAGTGTCTGCAATATCTTTAGCATGGGCATGACCTTTTATATTATCATTTGGTATTTGATTTATAACTGCAAATTCTTTTTCATGTGGATAAGGACTATAATCCTTTAAAGTTTTATTTACATCAACCCCTTTGCTATCATCAATCTCAATTTTGTAAACGAAACCTTCTCTATCATAATAATCTGTTGCAAATTCTAATGTACTTTCTAAACTATAACTAGTAGAAATATATTGAGAGGGAACATTGTTTTTAGCATAATTATACAAGTCTACATTTGCATTGAGCTCCTTTGCCTTAAATCCTCCTCCAGCTTTTATTTCTAATGGAGATCGCTCATCAAAACGATAAACGGTAATAATATCCAACCCAAACGGGTCGACCATCGTATTGGAGTCGTGAGTATAGGCGTATAAATTGGGGTTATTTCCGGCGAGCCCGATGGGGTCTTTGCTAATGTAGGAACCTTTTTGTGGAGAGTAGTACCGGAAACGGTTGTAATATAACCCGGTTTCCACATCTTCGTATTATCCTAACTGGCGGAAAGGTATCCATTGAGAATCTCCTTTTAAATTCCTAAGGTTCCCGTAGATATCATACTCCGTTTCCCAAATACAGTCGCCTTGCTCATTGTATGCCTGTGCCAGTCGTCCTAAATAATAACTATTTCAAAAAACAAGTAATTTATTATTCAAAGATATAAAATTTATCTTATTTATGATTTCAAAAAACTTAAAACCATCCCCGATTATGAGAATTTAGGCTTTACTATTAAATCTCTCTGTAAAATTACGCAAACAGCCATTTTAGCAGAACTATCTTTTCCTAATTATACGGAACATGATAAATGGGACGTGTACAACATCCTGCAACTCCTACGCTCTCTTATCCCTGAGGATGAACTCGAATTGCTGGATAAACTCAGTTAAAAGTAAAAAACCGCTTTTCAGCGGTTTTTTGGTTTTAGATATATTTTAAAATTTTGTTTCAAAAATATCACTATCATTTTCTTCAATATTTATCATAGATGCTACAACATAATATTTAATTTTATCCCCATTAAATACATAGACTTCTTCTAAATTAATATTTTGATTTAAAAAATCATTCATTATTACTTGATCTTCTTGTATAGAAATAGAGGTAATACTATTTCCTTTAAATATATTAGGAAGTTTTATAATTTTGACACCTGAAAAAATTAAATCAATGTTTGTAGTAAATTCTGAATTTTTTGGACTTCTAAGTAATAACATAGAATGAGTTACACTGTATTTCCAAATTTTAAATATTCTATTTTTTAGTTCTATTCTCATTTTAAGTACATTTAAATGGATTTTTAACTTCTTTTAAAACACCATTTTCATCTGTTTTCCAATACTTCACATCCCATATAGGTGCCTCAGCATCCATTTTTAATTGGAACAATTCCCAATCTGTAGCACCTCCAATCCCTCTTGCATGTCTAGATAAACCTTCCGATATATCTACTCCATCTAGGTTAAAATGTACAGTATTTCCTTTAGTACTTGCTAAATCTAAAAATTTACTTTTCCAATTAAAAACATCATCTTTAGCCCATTGTTTCCAAGTTTGTCCATCTATGTTTTTAGCAAAATCATCTAAAAAATCTTCAATACCCAAAGCTATATTTAACAACCCAAATGGGTCAACTTGTGTATTAGAATCGTGCACATACGCATACAAATTCGGGTTATTCCCAGCCAGTCCGATAGGGTCTTTGCTTATGTATTGGCCGGTTTCAGGACTATAGTAACGGAAACGGTTGTAATATAAGCCGGTTTCCACATCTTCGTATTGTCCTAACTGGCGGAAAGGTATCCATTGAGAATCTCCTTTTAAATTCCTAAGGTTCCCGTAGATATCATACTCCGTTTCCCAAATACATTCGCCTTGCTCGTTGTATGCCTGTGCCGGTCGTCCTAAATAATGATTATTTCAAAAAACAATTTATTTATCATTCAAAGATATAAAATTTATCTTATTTATGATTTCAAAAAACTTAAATCTATTCCCGATTACGAGAATTTAGGCTTTACCCTCAAATCTCTCTGTAATATTGCAAAAACGGCTTTACTGGCCGAAACGGAATGCAAAAGCCTTACACTTTGCCACAAACCGCTGGACTTATACAATATCTTTACCCTTATTAAAATCCTTATTCCCAAGGACGAACTCGAACTCTTAGATAAACTCAATGCTTAAAAAATAAAAAAGCCAACTTTAAATGTTGGCTTTGTTTATTATACTGATAATTAATTTAAGTACTATCATCTAATTAATACATTACTTTCATCCCATTTTTTTAAATACTCATATACATAATGTTCTTCATCAGAAAATATTTGTATAATATATTTATTCTCATTAATATATCCATAATCTAAACCTACATGACTATCTATTTTTTTTTGTAATTCATTTGAAAAAAAATTTTCGCTATTAACTAATTCCAATCTAAGACCAAACTCTCCAAATAAAATATTAATAATATTATTATCGACAGTATGAATTAAAATATTATTTAGTATCCAATTTTTAATATCCTTTTTACTTGTTAATCCATTCAGTTGTAATTTAGAAGTAAAAAAATTATTATTAGTTTTTATAGTCTCTTTGAAATATTCAGAATATAAATTAATTGCTACATCTTTTGAAAAATCAATGACTTTACAATATTTATTTTTATCATACTCTTCAAATATTTTGTTCTTCCTATTTCTGAGTAATATTTCTGCTTTTCTATTTTGTATTGATTGGTTCATTATGCCTCTTATTTACATTCTACTTTAACAAATAAATGATGATCTTTTAAATTAGGATCATCTATCTTTGCATATCTATTCGTCTTAAAATCATAAGAATTCCATCCGTGAGGGTATTCTCCTTTAGGATTTCCAGCATGAACATGTAATTGTCCATCATTGGTGTGTACTGCTATTACTTTTTTATGTCCATTAGCATCAGTAAATTCATACATTCTTCCATGAGAACCTGGGTTTGAGTCATATTGATAATTAGCAAGATCACTTCCTTTCTTAGTAATATCATCACCTATTTTCCATTGTCTGTCAGGTTGTTGACTTCTAGGAATACCTGCTAAATCTTTAGCCTTATTCATGGCTTGTTTCAAAGAAGTAAAGGGATTATCTTTAGATCCTAAAAGGCTTTCATCCAACCCCCACGGGTCGACCATCGTATTGGAGTCGTGAGTATAGGCGTATAAATTCGGGTTATTTCCGGCAAGTCCTATAGGGTCTTTGGAGATATAGGAACCTGTTTGAGGAGAGTAGTACCGGAAACGGTTGTAATATAACCCGGTTTCCACATCTTCGTATTGTCCTAACTGGCGGAAAGGTATCCATTGGGAATCTCCTTTTAAATTCCTAAGGTTCCCGTAGATATCATACTCCGTTTCCCAAATACATTCGCCTTGCTCGTTGTATGCCTGTGCCGGTCGTCCTAAATAGTCCGAGACTATGGAAGTGGTTTCCCGTTCCGTAATTTTTCCGCTCGGTACCAAGTTTCCTTCTTCATAAATCCAGGTGACCAGATTTTCCACCGGTTCCGGTGCATTCCATGTCGGCATTCCCAGTTCATCCGTAACTACCTGAGGCCGTTGTGATTTCAAATAGCTCCATTCGTGCAAGATAACATTGCCTTCCCAAAGGTAGCGATAAATTTTATCTCCCGCAAATTTTGCGGTTCTCCGGCCCAGGGCATCGTAAGTAAAGGATATAGTCTTGCCTTCGGGAGTACGTACGGACTTTAGCATTCCGTTGCCCTGCCATTCGTAGCCCCAGTCTCCCAACTTCCAGCAGGTATCCGCCTCTTGCGCTTCCTGTGGCGGCTGGCGCAACCGGTCATAGGCTCGTCGTTCGGCACGGGAATAGTTGCGTATTTCGGCCTTCCGGTCAAATTCATTTTCTTCTATCCAAAAGCCCTGTTGCGACTGATTGGGGCTTTCAGTCACTTCAAAAGGCGATGATGAGCGTAACGGTGCGGAAACGGAAGCTGAAATATCTATTTTTCGCCGGGTTTTCCGTTTGAGGTTTCCTTCCTTGTCATACACGTAATACCAATCCTTATCTTTCAGGAGCTTACCGGAGGCTCCGTAAACCTGTTCGGATTTTCCGGAATCCTTATACAGGTTTCCGACTTCATCCGGTAATTTATAATCGTAACTTCCATCTTCATAGCGGGCACTGGCCAGACTGCCGAAGGCATCGTAGGTAAACTCGGTTTTTCCCTGGGTTAAGCCATTCAGCACCTGGGAGAGCTTGAAGCTGGGATTCCAGGAATATTGCCGATTGTAAGTTTCTTTACGTCCGGTATGCACCTGACTGCTGATGACCCTTCCGTAGGAATCGTAACGGGTAGTCAGCCGTATTCCTCCACTAAGTTCTTTTTCAATTTCCTGTCCTAAGTGATTTCTTTGAATTCGGGCCTGCCATCCGGCAGATTCTTTCGTGTCTTTCAGGTGGGCCGTCAATGCAATCTGGTTTCCGTATTCGTCATACGTATTTTCAATACAGGCACCTAAGGAGCTGGTAATCTGGACTCGTCTTCCGTTTTCATCGTACTGGCTGGCAACCCTGTAACCGGTTTCATCCGGTAGTCCGCAGGATTGCATTTCTTCTATAATCCGTCCGACCTCATCGCGGTTTAATTTTACGCAATGGTCCTGATTTCGGGCTTCTGTTAGTTGTCCGTTTTTATTATAGTCATAGGTTTCCCAAGTTCCGTCGGAATGTTCCGAGCGAATTACCTGTCCTCGCAAATTATATTCGTAGAGGGTCCAGGCTCCTCCGCTTTTTTGTACTTTTATTACTTTTCCGGCACGGTCGCGGCTATAGTTTACCTGTGATCGATCAAACCCAATTTCCTGGTTAATGTCTCCTCTGGCATTTCTAACCAATTGGAATCTTTCCTCTTTTTCGTTGCATATCTCTTTGATACGTTCCATTTTGTCGTAAACAAAACGAACCTTTACCCCGTTCTGCTCCCTCATAAGTAAGCTTCCCAAAGGGGTATACTGGAAAGTCATTTTGTTTTTCCCGTCAAAAGCTTCAAGTATTTCTTCGTACGCATTATAGCGGAATTGGGTTTTTATTTGTTCGGATTGTACGCTGGACACTCTTCCCAGTTTATCGTAATTAAAATGCTGTGACAAACCCGATGCGTCTTTTACACGAGTTACGTTTCCCCTAAAATCATATTCCCACCGGGTGCTTATTCCCTTTGGATCGGTTAAGGTCGTAAGGTTGTTATGTGCATCATAACTCATGTACAGGGATTCTTCGTTTTTCCGGATTTCTGAGGGCAGGTTTTTCTCATTGTATCCCAGTACGGTAAAACTATCGTCCGGTTCAATTACGGCATGCAGCAATTGACTTTCTTCATTATAAATGTAGGTACGCTTTTGTCCTTCCGGAGAAATCATGAGGGTTAAACGGTCTTTTTCATCGTACATGAAAATCTGCTGGCTGCCATCAGCAAAAGTAATCGTTGTTTGATTTCCCCTGTCATCATAACTATATCCCGTGCAATTACCTTCTTCATCAATTTCCCGATATAGTTCCATAAATTCGGTATAATGGAAAAAACGGGAATTACCTAAAGGATCTTTGATTTGGGTAACCAGCTGATCCGCGGTATAATAGTAATAGGTTGAGGCTCCCTGTGCATCGGTAATGCGATTATAGCCTTTTTCCGGAAAATATTCCATCCGGCCTTCCTGTAACCCTCCATCTCCCCAGGTATGCACGCATTTTGCTCCACAGGTGGTTCCGTCATACTCCCAATAAAACGATTGCCCGTTTCTATCGGTTTTTTTTACCATCAGTGTGCCCTGATATTGGATATGGGTGGTTTGTTGTAAACTATCCGTAATACCGATCATATTTCCTGATTCATCATACCGGTATTCCACCAGAGTTTCTTCTGTGGTCGGATCTTCCCCTTTCAGGGCTATCCGGGTTATTTTTTGCTCTGCAGAGTAAATTTTAATTTTTCTTTTTGCCGTATCGGTAATTTCTGATAAGATATTCCCCTGATAGGTGAATTCAAGGGTAAATCCTGCGGGATTTTCAAGGGTGCTGAGTTTGTATTCACGTTCGGAAACTTTATGGTTATAACGATAGGTTTGTTGATTTTCATGAAGATGCAAGTCAAAAGAATTCGGATTTCTCTTCAACGTCATTTTTTCCTGTCTCAGGTAAAATTCATCTCCTACATCCAGCAGGGGAAAAGCTATCACGCGGCCATCTTCGACACGTACAGCTATCGCATCTTCTTCGGGAATAATTTCAATTTCCAGGTCGTAATTGGCATGTACTCCATGTCCTAAAGCTCCGCAATAAGAAGAATCAGAATACCAGGTCCGCTTCCATTCCAGAGGAATAACCCCGGGAAGACTAAAATCGGTTCCCTCGTAAAATACAGCACCGTTAATTAAATTAACCGGTTCAAAACCTGCATGACAAAGGGCCTTTCTCAACCATTTGGGGCCTTTGCATTTTTTTAAGATTTTGCTGAACGCTTTTCTACCCATATTCATTATGGCTCCAAAGCCGAAACTCATGGCCAGTCCTCTCAATACTCCGCCCCAGTCAGGCGGATACGGGCCTCCTACATTTACATTGGAACCGGTGGGAATGGGTAGCGAATAAGACGTAGGAGCAAACAGGGTGGGTACCAGTTTCCAGAATTTTTTCTTTCCCGGTTGTATGGATAAGGGAATCCCAATATCATTACAAGTCATCAGCATATGCCCTTTAGGGCTCAGCCGGGTACCTTCTGCCGTTACGGTTTGAGAGGCAAAAAAATTCATTGATTCGTGCCCGATAATTGGAGCCATCAGCCAGGGAGGTGTAAATAAAGGAATATGTACCAACGGAATAATGATGCCGCTGGTATCTGATACGCCCCTTTTGATTCCGTTTACATGTACATTGGCTCCTATAAAAGGAATATAATCCATCGGATCTAATACCAGCCCTATGTAAGGATGAAAAGGATTAAACGGAGGTAATGTGGTAAAGTGTATGTCTATTCCCAGTACCGGGGTAAAATGATTATCTGTAAGTAGCATTTTTTTAATTTTAATTTATACTAACCTGCGGAGATACTTCCAGTTTTGAAAAAGCCCGGTGTCTCCACTGTTTTCCATATAGCCGGATCATACGTTCATCAATTCTCTGGTATTCTTCTTTTGAAATACGGGAAGAATGACTCAGATAATAATTGGCAAGAAAGCTAAACTCGGTTGCCTTTATAAAGTCGTCTTCCTGCTGGTACAGTTCGTTAAAGCATTCAGCTTCCATATAGCGCATCATATCCGACTTCATGAAATTTTTCTCCGCCAGAATAATGGCGTTTTTACAACTGCTGACAGCTTCTCCGTACTGTTGGTTTTTTACTGCTTGGGAGGTGCTTTTTATAAACCATTCCCAGGCTTTTTGAGGGTGTCCTTCAATACTGTAATAAGAAGCTTTGTAATTATACAACTGTAGCTGAATACCTAGGGCTGAGGATGCCTGACTCCCTTGCAGGGAGCTACAAATTTGCATGCCTCTATCGAGCAACCCATGTATTTTACTATCTTTAAATCCAAATAAGAAACCTGCATAGATCAGGTGGGCGGAGGCCCATACTTCTTTTTGTCCGGTAGACTGTCCAATATCCAGTATTCTTTCTCCCCAGTGGTGCACTCCCTTGCTATTTCTCAAAGAAGCTTCTTTTCCCATCTCCAGCATGCAGGTTCTGAATTTTACCTGCGGATCATTAGGATTTCCTCCTTTAATGAGCTCTTCATAGGCTCCTTTCATATTTTGATCTTCTATAAGCAGGGTACATCCGGAATAATCCGGGTTTTTCATCAGTCTGGAATAGTACGAATCCTGTGAATAGTCCGTTAAAACTATTCCTATATTTTGCGGAAGCTGTAAGGCTAATTTATCCAGCCATATGGCAAAGTCCTTATAACTGTGTACTTTTCTGGGGACAATCCCTATTCTTAGTTTTTGAGGTTGTTCAGGTATATAGTGCTGATAACTGGTAAGCATTTCTATTAGCAGATGCCCCTGAGGTTGCTGGGAATTGGCTTTTAATACCTTTTCTTTATACACAGGAAAATCTATCCACGGTAAATCCGGGATTTTATCCAGGCTTTTTTCGTATTCATTAATCCAATCCTTTGCTAATTGATACGAATAATTATCTGCAGTTTCAAAATCCGTCAGTAGTACCACTAAAACCTCGTCTATTGTGCGGTGTACGGAAGATTCCCATTTGTAAAAACCGTTAACCAGTGGCAAATCGTCTTCATTCGTTAAAGATAAACGTACTACTTTATACTTCCTCCCCTGTACTTTATTCTTCCATTTCTGCTGTATATGATTGATTCTCACAGCCACCGGGTTGTGCTCATTCGTCATAAACGTACTTTTAGGTTAATTTAGATTTACGGATCCGGATCCTTTAATATTGGATATGGTTGATTCTACATCAATGGTTTGTCCTGATTTAATTTCAACCTGTCCTTTGGCTTTTACGGTAATTTTAGGTGCTTCTTCTTTTATGAGGGTATTACTCACCGTTTTTACCACATCAATGCCTTCGGTCTTATGCGATTTGGTTTTGGTTTCTATTTTATCTTCTCCTTCTACTTTTATTTCCTTACCATTAATTTTGATTTTACCGTCTTTATGGAGTTCTATACTGGAAGCTCCACAGGTTATTACAATTTTATCCCTGGAGTCTAACGTAGTATTTCCGGCTCCATCCATGACCAAACTTGCCGGACCCTGATCAGCCAGTTTCATATCTCCTTTCTGGTCGTTAAAAGTGAGATTAGAGCCTGCTGCGGTTTGTAACCCTTTCATATAATTTCCTGCGCCTCCGTGTCCGCTCTTTCCTTCTCCGTTAAACATGGCGCCAATAACTACCGGTTTCTCTGCATTTCCGTTCTCAAAGCTTACAATAACTTCTTCACCTATCTCCGGTATCACGTGCATTCCTTTGCCTTTTCCTGCATACGGAGTGGTTACTCGTATCCACGGACTTTGTCCCTGGGTAGGTTCCTGCCACGGAAATTGTACCCGTATACGGCTCATGCCGTCCGGATCGTTGTTATCGGTTACTATGGCAGATTGTTCTTCGCACTCCGGTATGGCATTTTCATCCATGTAGGCCGGCACTTCATTGTCCATCGGTACGCCTATCAGCTGGTTGTAATATCCTTCGGTAATGTCCTGATGGTGGCTGATTTCTATGACTTTATAGGATTCCAACGGAACTTCCCCGTTTTTAAATATCTCATGCCCCGGCATCCAGGCTTTCATCTTCACAATATCCCCCAGTCTCAGGTTCGGGTTATTGGTCCTGGCTTCCAGAAAGAATACATTCTGGCGGCTCAGCTTCTGTCTTTTTACCGCCTCTTTGAGTTCCGGCTCTCCTTTTTCTAATAAGGACTGGTTATACAGGGACAAAGGTACCTTGGAATAGACTTCTTCAGAGGCTTTGATGGCATGCTGCTGGAAAGGATTCACCAGCTGGTGGGTAATGGGCACACTGTCCGAGTTTACCGTATGGTTTTTTGCTTGCTTGGCATCGTAACCTATATAGGTAAACTTCTGGGGTACCAGTCGCATACTCAGCTCATAGCTGTAAATATCCTGTTCTTCCACCAGTTCTTCGGTCTTTCCTCCACTGCCTCCAAAAACGATTTTTTGTCCGTTGTAATACAGC
>NZ_SAYM01000004.1:0-296890 GCF_004023655.1 Apibacter sp. HY039
CCGACGAAGTTAAAAAAATTATCCTTATTTTCACCCTGTTTTATATCCTTATTATATATTTTATACCCTATTTTACTGCTTTTCAGGATATTTATCACTGAAAAATATTGCGTTTTTTTCTTTTACATCTCCCCTTATGATCTTTTTGATATAAAAAATAATACGGGATAAGGATTTTACCTGGATGTATCTGTTATCTCTGGATTTTTTCTCCCTTCCCCTCCCCCTACTTCAACTCTCTCTTTCTGAAATCCTTCTTCTTTTAAATTAATCCAAAAAAAAGGAATGAATTTTTACTACTTTTTTGAAAAGGCATAGCTTTTGAACAACGTAAAAAGATTACAAACTTTAATTTCACATGAAAAAAACACTTTTTTTCCCATCCATGTTACTGGCCATACTAATTATTGTCGTATCATGTACAACTAACCGTTCAGTAACTTATACCGTGGCTTCCGAAGCTATTGATTGCGTTGGAGTAGCACCTCAAAAATGTTTACTAGTAAAAAAAGGTAACACACCTAATTGGGAATATATGTATAGCTCTATTGATGGCTTCGATTATGTTCCTGGCTATGAATACGTCTTGAAGGTTAATGAAATTCCTGTAGAAAACACACCTGCCGATGCATCATCTATTAGATATGTCCTGATAAAAGAAGTTTCTAAAACACAAAAAAATTCTGAAAATTTACCTCTTTCAGTAGTTAATTCTAAAAAAGAAGCTTATCAATGGGTAGGAAGGGTTGTTGATATAGAAAATATATCTACCGGCAGAGGGGCTGCTGCAGGAAAATTCCCTGCTGTACTGGTAAAAATTATGGTAACCAGTTCTTCCTCAGTTGAGCTTAAAGAAGGTTCTATTATATACGCAGAAATATTGAAAAACCCGAAGGTATATCCGGTTATTGGAAGAGAATATGTATTTAAGGCTCAATATATACATCCTGCACATGCAAAAGGAATTTACTTACTGGAAACACAGGTTCAGGATTTGGTCCATTAGTAAATCCATAATTTACTCTATTCTTACATTCTTTTACGTATCGAGATCAATCTTTATGATAAAGCTATAAAGTCAACAGGTTATACGTTTAAAATTTTATTCCATTTTTCTTGGAATTGATAAAAGGATTTTATTACTTTGGCTTGATATGGAAAAAGTAATTCTCAGAAAAAGGATAACTTCTATAGACATGCTTAGAGGTTTGGTTATGTTGTTTATGCTGTTGGATCATGTTAGAGAAACGTTTTTTTTGCATCTACAGATGGGTGACCCTGTAGATGTTCAAACGGTAAGTTTCCCTTTGTTTTTCAATCGTATGCTTGCCCATATCTGTGCTCCTGTTTTTATATTACTTACCGGACTTTCTGCTTTTTTATACGGTCAGGCTAGGGGTGGCTCACGAAAAGAAATTTCTTTATTTCTCTTTAAAAGAGGTGTTTTTCTCATTTTATTAGAGCTTATAGTAATCAATTTTGGCTGGACCGGTGAATTTCCTCCACATAAAATATATTTACAGGTAATCTGGGCTATAGGCTTTAGTATGATTTCTTTATCCCTTTTGCTTTGGCTTCCGGAAAAGTTGTTACTTATACTGGCTTTGATTCTAATTTTTGGACATAATACCTTAGATTCGTTGCACTTTGACAAATCTTCTCCCTGGTATACACCCTGGGCCATTCTACATGATCGCAGCTGGCTAAACTGGGGATGGATTAACATACGAACTTCTTATCCTATCCTTCCGTGGATCGGGGTTATAAGTCTGGGATACTGCCTAGGCCCTTTATTTAAGAAAACGACAAAACCCGTATTCAGACAACGTTTTTTACTAATTTCAGGATTTATTTCCCTATCCTTATTTTTAATATTAAGATATATAAACGTCTACGGTGATAAGCCCTGGATGAATTTTGATTCTTCGTGGTTGACATTTATGAGCTTTTTTAATATTACCAAATATCCTCCATCTTTATTGTTTCTGTTATTTACTCTATCTATTGCTTTTTTTCTACTATTCGGATTTGAAAAACTAAGTTCTAAGCTGGAATTTAAACCTCTATTGGTTTTGGGTAGCGTTCCTATGTTTTTTTATATCGTACATCTGTATTTTCTCAAACTTTTATATCTCCTTAGTGTTGCTGTATGGGGTAAAAATAAGGGTGATTTTTTTGGTTTTACTCATGTATGGCAACTATGGACCACAACTATAGTTATTGCATTTATTTTATATCCTTTCGTTAAGTGGTTTTCCAAATACAAATCTGAACATAAAAATATTAAATGGCTAAAATATCTATAATTAAAATCTACACTTAAATAAAATCGGGAAAATCATTTTTAAGTTTTATTTCGTGTTTTCCCATAAACTGATGGGTAATTTTATACCCCATTTCAAAAATTTCTTCCACATGCTTTAAATCAAAGAGACTATATTCGGACAACACGTCAGATTCAATTAAATAATCACACATTTTCCTATCCTGCATCATATTTGCATTGGACATATAATGAAAAGACTGTTCTGCAATGTATGTTAATGAATTTTTAAATGGGTTTTTTATAAAGGGGCTCACATTTATCCCTATTATTTTATCACATTTTTCTCTGAGGACAGATACGGGAAATTTTTTTAACAAACCTCCATCTACATAATATTTGTTATTAATTTCCACCGGGGTAAATACAACAGGCACAGAACAAGAAGCAATAACCGCAGGAATGATGGGCCCGGTATTAAAAAATTCTACCCGCCCTTCTTCAATATTGGTGGCAGCTACATATATGGGAGTTTTTAATTCTTCGAAGTTATGAACCTTTAAATTGTTTTTTAAAAAGGATTGAAAGGGTGTATTTTTAAAAATCCCTCCTTTAGGCATAGAAAACTTAGCAAACTTATTAAAAGTACTTTTTTTAAAAAAAGAAATAATATCCTTAGGTTGATGACCGTCTGCATATAAGGTTCCTGCAAAAGCTCCAGCGCTGGTACCGGAAATTACATCCGGATAAAGACCTCTTTCGTTAAGTGCCTGCAAGGCTCCTAAATGAGCAAATCCTTTTGCTCCCCCACCCCCTAAACTAATTCCTAATTTATATTTATTTATTTCCATTTTTTATCTTTGATTACATTTTCTTCATATTTAGAATCAGCATCTATCAAAATTTTATTGTTGATGTAATATTTTCGAATAAAATTACACATATTATTCATTCGTTTAAAAATTTTCTTTATGTAGATTAACAAATATTCTCATTCAATCAATTTAAATTCTATTTTTACTCAAGCTTCTGAATTGTATAATAATTACCATCATATTTTAACCTTTTAATAAAAAATGATTGAAATTCTGATTACTGGCAAAAAATAAAAAATAATTAATTTCCAATTCCATAATCTACCCTATCCATTATTAAAATAAAGTATATATTTATTTTAGCATATATCCTGAAATTAACCCTCAATAAATCAGGTATTCATATAGATCAATTACAATCGTAACAAAATCTTAATTACTATTGAAATAATTATTTTTTTTGGTTTCCTTAGATTTGCCTCAGAAATTAATTACTACGTTCCTGTTAAGAAACAGGGAGTTATATGAAATGAATACTATAAAAAAATGAAAAAACTAAATTATTATTTTGCCTTTCTTTTACTTATAAAACTTTCTTTTGTTAACAGCCAGGAAGTAAAAGAAGAATCTGCTTTTAAACCTAGCGGCAATGTAATTGCGAGAGGATTTTTGGATTATAGCAATAACTTTAAAAATGAAAGCGGTTTTAATATTACTCGGGCATTTTTGGGATACAGTTATAAAATATTGCCCGGTTTGGAAGGTGTGGTCATATTAGATGGGGCTTCAGGGAAAAATTCTTCCGGGAAGCTGGAACCTTACCTTCGAAATGCTTATTTATGCTGGAAAGATAAACAGTTTAACGTGCATGCTGGTTTGACCGGATTATTACAGTTCAGCATTCAGGAAAACTACTGGACTCATCGATATGTAGCCAAATCTTTTCAGGATATGAACAGTATGGCTCCGAGTGTTGATTTAGGTTTTACAGCTGAATATGCCATAACTCCAAAGATATCAGTTGATTTTAGTTTAACTAATGGTGAGGGATACAAGAAAATAAAATCTGATAATAATGCCCGTTATGCTGCCGGAATAAGTGTAAAACCCTTGAAAAACACTTTATTCAGAGTATATGCTGATTATTATAACAAGTCTAAGGATTCTTTAAGTACTAAAGACCAGAGTAATGTTGCTTTGTTTTTAGGCTACCAAAATCCAAAATTCTCTGCCGGAGCAGAATATAACCATCAGTTTAATCGCGATTTTGTAAATGGCAAAGATTTTTACGGCTATTCTTTTTACGGCTCTTTAAAAATTGCTCCTAAATGGAGAACTTTTGCCCGGTACGACTGGGCTGATTCTTCCAATCCTTCTACAAGTAAGTCATACTGGAGTAAGCTTGACGGTCAATTACTGATGTTCGGTTTCGAATTTTGCCCTATCAAGCAAATCAAATTAGCTCCTAATTTCAGGAATTTAAATTATGCGCGAAGAGATGCCGAACAATATTTCTTTATTAATGCGGAATTTCGATTATGATTTAATTTATGATGTAAATGCTTCTTCAACTAACTGATGAATCATGGGCATATACTCTTTTATATGAATGATTGCATGAACATCTTCAATGATATTCACTTTTACCGCTTCATCAAAAATGCGTTTATAATATTTTGAATCAAGGGTTTCATCATTTTTAGAGATTATCAGACTTACATTTTTATTTACGATATTTTCGTGGGTAGCATTGAATATCTTATTTCTCATATCCGGTAGTATTCTATACTGATCTTTAATTTGCTCGGCAGAAAATACCGGATTGGTCATAACATATTTCAAATCTGGAAACTCATTAACTAAATACCAGGCTAAATTTGCTCCCATACTGTCTGCCATAAGAATATGCGGGAAAGTTTCATTTTTTAAGATGTTTACTTTTTGTGTTAAAAATTCCGGTATGTTCATATATTCATCCCACTCCCAATATATGGGTTGGAAATCTGGAAAATCTGAATAAAATTCTTTTATGCATTCGAATTTTTTTCCGGATGTCCTATAACCGTGAAGATAATATATTTTTTTCATTTTGGATTTTTAATCTGTATTGATATAAACCTAATCAAATTTATTAAATTTGTAATTAATTTTAATTGTTTTGACGAATTTTAACTTTCCATTAAAAGCAATTAGTAAAAAAAGACATACTTGTATAAAAAATTATTCAGCCAGACAATTATATATGGGTTAAGCAATGTACTTGTAAGAGTATTTCCTTTTATACTGACCCCCATGTTAGTTAAAGCTTTTGGACCCGCAAAATATTCCATTTATGCTGATTTTTATTCAGCTGCTGGAATTATTTCTGTACTGCTTACTCACGGAATGGAAACTACATTTTTTCGTTTTTTTCAAAAATTTAAAGATAATGCTTCTCGTCAGAATACAGTATACTACACTTCACTTACTTCTGTTTTTATAGTTTCGATCGCTTTTTTGTTTTTTGGAATCAGTGCCAGACAACCGTTAGCCAAAGCTTTTAAACATCCGGACGAAGTAAATTTTCTGGTTTGGTTTCTTTTTATTCTTGCTGCTGATGCAATGTCAGCCGTTCCGTTTGCTAAATTGAGAATTGAGAACAAAGCCATACATTTTGCTTCTTTAAAAATTATGAATTCGGTTGTGATGTTTTTGTTAACTGTTATTTTGATTTTCTGGATTCCGAATCAAATTAACAATAATGGATGGGGAAGTGGATTTTTTATAAAGATTTATAACTTTGAATATGGTATAGGATATGCTTTTGCAGCAAATTTGATTGCCAGTATTATTACTTTTGCAGCCTTATTGCCTACCATACTTAATGGCTCTTATAAATTTGATACTTCTTTATGGGAAAAAATGCTAACGTATGCATGGCCCATCACAATTGCCGGACTGGCCGGAATTATTAATGAAACGATGGACCGCCAGTTTATTAAGTATTTGCTTCCGGAAGGAAAGGCAGAAATAGAGATGGGTATATATAGTGCCGTTTATAAAATTGCAACTTTTATTACCTTGTTTAAAACTGCATATTTATTGGGAGTTGAACCTTTTTTCTTTTCTCATGCCGGAGAAAAAAATTCTGGAAAAACATACGCAACCCTGATGAAATATTTTTCTATTTTCAGTGCAGTTATCCTTCTTTTTTTAGTAGCTAATCTTGATTGGATAGGTAGATTATATATTCGCAACTCTGATTACTGGAGTGGATTTAAGGTAGTTCCTATTTTATTGATAGGTTCAACGTTCCTTGGTATTTATCTCAATTTATCTATCTGGTATAAACTTTCTGACAAAACACATTATGGAGCTTTAATATCTTGTATAGGTGCTTTTATAACTATTTTGTTTAATTATTTAGGATTAAAATATACTAATCTTGGTTATTGGGCTTGTGCATATGCTACGTTATTTTCATATTTCACTATGATGTTAATTTCTTATTTGTGGGGGCAAAAATATTACTCGATACCTTACAATCATCGTAAACTGATTTTTTATATAGGAGGAAGTACAATTTTAAGCTTACTCTCTTATTATTTAAGTAATTCTATAATAGTGAGAACTTTGGTAGGTAATATCTTATTTATGCTATTTATTTATGTTACTTTAAAAATAGAATATAAAGATGTTGCTATTTTTAAAGCTAAGATAAATACTATACTACAAAGCAGAAAAAAATGATTTTTGGAATTTAAAGAAATCAAAACCAGCTTTTATTTCTACTGAAAATTAAAAAAAGTATGAAATTTATTTACAGGATTGTAAAGACTTATATGATTGTAAATATCAGCAACAATATTTATCTTTTAGAGTTTTTTGTATAACCTTACTAATTGTTAATTTCATTTGAAGTTAATGTATAAATAATCCGCATATAAAAAGACCCTTAAAAAAAGGGCCAAACTACTAACTTATTAATTCGTATAATTCTTATTGATTGAAATCTTTTAACTTTAATTCAAGTTAAAATTTACTTATATACAAATTTGATACATTCTTTTTATGTTTTTGTTAATTTATTATAAAAAAAATTTATATGAATATAGATTATATTTTATATGCGTTTAAATATTTATAAATCAAATACATAATAATAAAATAATATTATCATAAATTATGTTTTATAAAAATATTTATGTTTTTATATACACTATTTGAAAGATATTTATTTATGGCACAAAATTAGAAGTAGAAGTGCAAATTATGAATTTCATTATGAATACCTTTAAAATTAGCAGTTTCACATTTTTATTATTATCAATCTTTTTATTTTCCTGTGGTGAAAAATCATCTTCAAATCCTCCGAAAGATTCTTTAAATTCATCTTTAATTGAAAATGAGAGTACAGAAGAACAGAGTTTACCCATATCTGATTTACAGTTATCTTCATCTCAAGACCAGTTAATAAAAGAAATATACCAAAAATACAGAGGTAAATTTGAAGAAGTGGGAAGAAACAGAAATATAACTGGATATGAAAAGGGAGTAAGAAAAAGAGAATTAGCTTATGAGCGTAAAGAAGAGATTTTAAAAATCTTGAACGCTGAACAACGAAAAATTGCAGAAAACTGGTCGGGAGATGTGAATGATCAAAATAATGATTATTTAGAATCCCAACTTGAGACATTAGAAAACAGTTATAAAGTAAATAAAAATAACATTGAAAATAATACAAATTTATCTAAAGAGGAAAAAAAATTAAAGAAAGAAGAATTAGAAAACCAATATAAAATTGATAGAAAAAAATTGAAATCAAGCAAAGATATTATTAAAGATTCTCACTTAACAAAATAATTTAATTTCCTTATCTAACTAATTAACACTTAGACTTTTATTTTATTTTATTTTTTTTATAATTGTATTAAATATATTTATAATATTAATGTATATTAATATTAAAATTTCCGTTAATTTGCAGCATACAATTATATCATGAAGACACTTACAAAACTTTTTAATTTTAAATTGAAAAAAGAAAACATTTTATTAACCTTCACTATTTTATTATTTATATTTTTTTTATTACACCTTAGAGGTTTATCTGATTTATCATTTTAAATTAGGCTTTCATTAAAAAATATTACGAGCTAAAATTTTATAGCTCGTAATTCTGATTTGTATTATTTTTCAACATTTTTAACCATTTCCATCATTTTATCATTATCCAAATCCTTTTTCAAGTATTCTTCAGTATTAAATAATTTTAGTGATAAATTAAACTTAGTTTCATAGGATACTTCGGCTTCTAAACAATCAAATTCGAAAACATGCCCTCCCACTTTCTTATCTTCACTTACAAAGTGTAGATGAAATCCTGCTACAGAAACATTTTCAAAAAATTCCGGGCTCCAAAAACCGATAAGTGTTCCTCTGCTATTCTCAAACGTTCTGACTAATTGATTATCCGCAAATTCACTTCCATCTTTATAATTCTCCCCTCCATCCTTAGGGGTTCTGATAACAACTTTATTAAATGTTGCAACAATTTTTACAGCTAAAAAAACATTATCCAACAACACATTTTGTGATAATTTTTCATGTAAATTAGATTTGTTTAAATGCGTTGCCTGAAAAGACTTTTCCGGATTAAAAGTCGTAATTTGGGCAAAAGGTAACAAATCTGTATTTTTTAATTCTCTTAGTTCATGATTGTCTTTACCTTCTAACATTTCGCCATCAATAATAATTTCTCCTGACATACCATCCGAGCATCCCAGCCCGAAATTACCACAAGCTAATACGTCTTTTGCTTTAAAATTGCCTTTAATTATACCACTCATTAATGCATTAATAGTTGAAAATTGATATAAAACTTGTTCTTTAGATTTAGTGTCCATTTTTTATTTATTTAATAATCTGAATGTTACAAACTTCATACCACACAGACATTAATTAATACCTATAATTTTGATAATAATAAGCTAAGGTTATTAAATAAAATATTCTTATAAAGGAAACGCTCTATATATATAAAAAGCTTATTTTCAAATAATTATACTTAATCTTATTTTAACAAACAATAATATTATATTATCATATTAAAATATATAATTAATAAATAATAATTTAAATTGAAATAAAATTTTATTATATAAAAATTAATTAATATTTTTGTATAGTAAATATAATTTTGAGAGCAATTCATGGTAATTTGGTTTGCCATGGATAAAAAATGAAAGCAACCGTACGGTTGCTTTTATTTTTTATAAAAAAGTTTTATATGTATTATTTATTAATTTCTTTATACAGATTATTTTTAAAAAAATCAGTTCCATTTCTTTTATCGAATTTATCTGCAAGGTTTACTGCAAGCTCAAAATAATATATATACAATTGTTTGAAATTATATAAATCATCTGAATTATATAAGGGAAACTTAGGGCTGAGATTCATTTTTTGAATTTTATCACTTTCAAATAATCGTAAACAATTTTTAGAAAATGTAAATCGAATTGAATCTTCGGCCTCAGGTTCCCAGCACGAATATTTTTCAAAATATTCAAGCCCTTTCTTCCTGTCATTATCGATCATGTAATTTATGAGTAACGATACGGTTGACAAAACAGAACTATCTGACTTATCTATCAATTCTAATTCCTTTACAGCCATTTCATAATAAGTATGAGCTCTCGGATCTTTTGCTTTATTCAAGTAGTAAGACAATTCGCACAAGGTAACAAAAGGCATATGAGCACAGGTAACTCTTTTATTAATTAAATCGTGAGCCTGAACAATAGCTTCATCATAATTTTCTTTTAAAAGCTCCATTACGACTTTAGTATCAAGTTCACAGGCTGGGCAATGTGACATATCATCTCTAGCTTCTGCTTCTCTCAATTCTATAAAATGTTCCGCTTGTTTACTATCTCCTAAAAATTGATTCCAAGCTATTAACACACTATAATACCCTCTAAGGCTAAAGCCGTTTCTTTGCATCCTCAGCTTTAAATCTTCCAAAATTTTCTCTACTTGCTCTCTGGATATATTTACATTTCTGTAAGATGCATTAGCCATCCATTTATATTCCCATAAAAATTCATTTTCGCTAAACAAATCCTGATTTTTCTCCCAAGTATCTAATATCCACGAAAAGGCAGAAAAACTTTCTACACAACGAGCTGTGTTTACTTCTTCAGCTATCAGATTCAAACGAAAATCAAAACCCCAGTCTAAATCATTATTTACATCAGCTATATTTATAGCTTGTTTGAGCAAAGCTATTCTATCTTCGATAATTACTACCTCTTTTAGTTTGAGTTCTATTTTCTGCAGTTCCAGATTGTAATTCATAATGCTTCAAGTTCTTATAATCTCGATAATTCTTCAAGTAATAGTTTATTATAATTTTGTGTTTTATTTCTGGCATCAAATTTATAAGCCAAATCTTCTGCTATTTTTTTATAGTAGTCAAAAAAAACATGTGTCCTGTATAGACCGTTTTCTTTATAAAAAGGAAAAGAAGGTCTCAAATTTTCCAATTCAATATCTTCATCTTTTTTAAATAGTTTAAGAAAGTTTAAAGATACTTCAAAGCTTATTTTATCTTCAGCATTTAATTGCCAATGCGCATATTTAGTGAAAAGAGATATAGCTAACTGTTTGTTATGTTCTGCACTGTAATTAATTAATTTTGATATATCGGATATGGCCGAAGTATTTTTATCTGATTTTAATTCTTCCAATGCTTTATTAAAATAAAACCGGGCTTCCGGGCGATTTCCTTTATTTAAATAATAGGCTAAATTACAATAGGTATTAAACGGAACTTCGGCACAAAATAATTTTTTCATTTGCATTTCTTTCATATCAGAAAGAGCTTCATCAAAATTCCCATTTAATAGTTTAATTTTGATTTTTGCATTCTGTTCGCAGGCTTCACAATCTGACATACCATCCCTTCCTAATCTATCACGTTCTTTAATTATATTCATTGCTCCATGTATATCTCCTATATTTTCCCTCCACATCAATTCAGGAACAAAATACCCTCCCAATCCAAAACCATTATTCTCTAATCTAGTTTTTAAATCTTGTAATATATTTTGAATTTGCTGATAGCTTATTGATGAATTATCAATTGACGATACCGCCAACCATTTATATTGCCACAGTATGTCTTCTTCATTAAACAATTCTTTATAATTATCTACTGCTTCCAACAGCCACGCCATTGCAGAAAAACTATCTGTACAATGCGAGGTATCATTTTCCTCTTCTATTAATTGTATTCTTAAGTCAAAAGCCTCTTGAATTTCGTTATGCGAGTCTGCCAACTGTATTGATTGCTTTAATAACGAAATCCTTTCATCTGCACTTTCCATTTCTTCCATTAATTGATATCGCAAATCAATTCCTTCAAATAAATCATTATTATCATCAGCTATTTCTATAGCTCTGCCCAGTAATAATTTTCTTTCTGAGGAGTTGTTTTCCTGACTTATTTTAATTAGAAGCCTCTGTATCTCCAGATTATAATTCATCTTATTTGCTTTTAGATAAATCAATATACGCACACAAATATACCTAATTTATCTTTCTATTGTGATAAAGTAAACATACTTTACTTTACTATTTTCGTAGTCTAATATTAGTATATTTGTGTGATTTATAAATGTACTTCTGTGAAATTTTTTTCAAAAAAATTGTTTCTTGAAATAGACAACTCATCCCTTATTGTCTTTCGAATATTTTTTGGTTTTTTATTAACCGCAGAAACCTGGGGTGCCATACTTACAGGGTGGGTTAAAAATAATTTTATTACCCCTAAAGTATTTTTCCCATTCATAGGTTTTGAGTGGCTGCACCCTTTACCAGGAGACGGAATGTATTATTATTTTATTGTGATGGGTATTTTAGGTCTTATGGTTATGGTTGGATATTATTATCGTATATCTTTATTTTTTTTCACCTTACTATGGACATCCCAGTACTTAATGCAAAAAACTGCTTATAATAACCATTATTATTTTTTAATACTGATTTGCTCTCTAATGTTATTTTTACCAGCAAATGCTTATTATTCCTTGGATTCAAAAAAAAATAAACGATTGCGCTCATATACTATGCCTCAGTGGTGCTCAGTTTTATTGGTATTTCAGGTAGCTATTTTGTATTTTTATGCGACTCTAGCCAAAATTTATCCAGACTGGCTGGACGGGACGTTTACCCGCCTTCTTTATTCCGATAAAACTGATTTTCCTATAATTGGTAAATATTTTACAAAAAAGTGGTTTTATCTTCCAGTAGCATATTTGGGGATACTCTTTGACGGTCTAGTAATTCCTTTATTGTTATGGAAAAAAACAAGGACATTTGCTTTACTTGCAAATTTAATATTTCATCTTTCCAATTCTTTCATTCTTCAGGTAGGTATATTTCCATATCTAGCTTTAAGTTTTGTTATTTTTGTATATCCACCGTTAACTATTAAAAAAATATTTTTCAGAAAACGGCCCTGGGTCAGTAATGAAAATTATTCCAGCTATAAACCCCGATATTTTTATTATCTTTTTGGAGTCTATTTTTTAATTCAGCTTTTTCTACCTCTTCGCCATTATTTTATTAAGGGTGATGTTTTCTGGACAGAGGAAGGACACAGACTTAGCTGGAGAATGATGCTCAGACAAAAAAGCGGAAATACTCATTATAAAGTTATTGATAAATCAACTAAAGAAACCATTCCTTTTAACCTATATGATTTACTGACTGATAAACAGGTTTATAAAGCTAACTGTTACCCGGATTATATTTGGCAAACCGCTCAATATATTAAACATGAATTTTATAAAAAGGGTATAATTGTAGATATTTATGCTGATAGCTTTATCTCTGTCAATGGCCATCCGTTTCATCGATTTATTGATCCTGATGTAAATCTAGCGGAAGCTGACTGGAACTACTTTTTTCACAATAATTGGATCTTACTTTACAACAATTACAGGGAATAATTCGTGGATATTTTTTTTAGTTCAAATAATTTTGTTAATTAAATGATTGAATACAAGCTTTGATGATTCGATAACATGAACAAACCTTGGAATAAAAAAGGATGAATCCAACGATTCACCCTTTTTTAGATAGTACTAAATGTTACTTCTAATCAGGGTTCAATAGTATGTTTCCATCCATAGTCAATATATTCCCATTTTATTTTGTTTGCAGAATCAACATCTACAGTTAAAAATCCTTCTTTTGTACCATAAAATGGCCCATACCACCAAGCTGCACTTATAGCTCCTGCAGTAATGTATTGAACATCCTGAGAATATATTTCTTCATATAAGTGTTGATGTCCCTGAAGAACAAGTTTAAGATTGTATCCTTTGAATGCTTCTAGTAATTCTTTATAATTATTTACAACGTCCAGAAATACATATCTGCCTTCAACTACAGGATAGTAAAGTGAATATATAGGTACATGAGTCACCACTATAATAGGAGTTTCTGGAGAAATAGTTTTCAAATTATCATTTAACCAGTTTATTTGTTCTTTGTTATAATAATATCCTTCTTTATCGCCTCTCTGAACACTGTTTAAAACAAAAAAGCGAACGTTTTTTTTCTCAAAAGTGTAGTATGATTGTTTGAAATGTTTATTAAAAAGCTCATCTCCTTTTGTATATCCTTTTTCCTCATCAAAAAAACGATCGTGGTTACCTATTGCAGGATAAATACTTAAAGAGGATTTATTTAATTCTGCTTTAAATGCTGTATATAAACTATCTGCTCTATTGTAATTTTTATTCAGCTTATCTACGTCTACTAAGTCTCCTCCTAAAAGGATAAATTCTACATTAGATTTTTCAACCTTTTTTAGAGCTTTCTGAAACCCTTCAAAACAATTCCCTTTATTTTTATAATTAAGGTGGATATCTGTCATAAAAGCAAATCTTAATTTCGGTTTACCAGATTGCGCTTCTGCGAAAAACACACATAAAACCAGAAGAATTGACATAATTTTTTTATTCATTTTAATATGTATTAGATAGGTTATTATAAATTTTATTGTTGAATTTTTATTTAAGTATCCACATAACTCCATTACTATCATCTCCTCCGGGATATTGGCTGGTAATCGCATTTGCAAGATTGGTATTATTGTTTGTAATTTCACTGGATGGATACATCCACCTTTGAGGAATTTTACGACCATTCAGGGCTCCGGATCCATCAGTATTGAATTTAGGAAAACCGGTTCTTCTTTGGTCATAAAATATTTGCCAGCCCGTATTAAAAAATAAAGCTATATGTTTCTGATTCATGATTTGCTCAAGTATATTTCCTGACTGTAACTTTATAACCGGTTGTTCTAAATATGTTTCTACATCAGAATTTTCTACATGATAAAAATTCATTGATGCTTTTATACCGTTTACATAACATGTATTTACATCCCTATTTATCCATCCGTAAAAGGCTGCTTCTGCAAGAATAAACTGCAATTCTGCATATCCCATTAAAATGCCCGGTTCATTTACCGGATCATCAAAATACCTGGGATGTATTCTGGATGCAAGTCCTGAAGATGCTTTTTCGGAATTTGCTCCTAAATCACCACTTCCATACAGTCCATCGTAATAACTAAACGGGTCAGAATTATCTATTCCTGCTAAATTGGTTTTCTTTTCAGCTATTTTAAAAAGTCTGGGATCTTTATATAATTTGAGTTTATCAACAAAACTCTGTTCCATATAAAAAGCTGTTTTTAATTCGTTGCTATTGAAATAGGGATAACGATTATTCGCCTGGTTATAGAAATTTAGTAAACCACTATCGCTATGGCTTTCCATGATGGGGTTTTCTGAGGGATTGTCTATGATTTCGGCAAAAGACTGTTTTACATTCAGGGTTGTATCTTCTGATCTTTTGGATAAATCCATAAGAATTCTTAGTCTGTATGAATTTATTAATTTCCTCCATTTTAAGACATCTCCACCGTAAATTATATCACCACTTATTTGATTTGTAACTGTTGATAATTCCAGATTTGCTGCTTTCAATTCTTCCAGCACATTTTTATATATACTTTTTTGTGTATCGTATTTTGGATAAGAAACCCCTTGTTTAACGGCCTCGCTATAAGGTATATCTCCAAAAGTTTCAGTTAAGGAAACAAAATAATAGGCTTTGTAAAAACGTGCCAGGGATACATAAACCTGACTTCCTGAACGACCGGCTTCTTCAACCATTTTTTCAACTTGTTTTATATTATCATATAATTGAAATGAACCTCTCTGCCAGTTATAATACTGGTGAACATTTAATCCATTTATATAAGCTAAGTGTCTGGAAGCTAAGGCTGCTCTATCATCAATATTTTTGAAAGCAGACACTTGTATTCCCGGAAGTAAAAAGTCGGGGCTAACATGTATGACACGATTAGGATCATCCTGATAATCATCTACATTATTGCACCCTGATATACTAAATGATATGGATAACAAAAAAATATATATTTTAATATTTTTCATATTTATTTACTTTATATAATTAAAATTTAACATTTACATTAATTCCTATGCTTCTGGTTGCGGGTGTCTGAAGGTTATCAACTCCGGAATCCGGATCTACATTTTTAATTTTTGAGGCCAACCATAAATTTCTCGCTATTAATGATATACTTACTGCATTTAGAGAAAGCTTTTCTAGCACAGGTTTACCCAAATTATAGGTCAATGTCACTTCTCTAAGTTTTATAAATGTTTGCTTGTAATAATGATAGTTTGCATTGAAAGCGTTGCTAGTACTTTGCATATATCCGTTATAATTGACAGCAACGTCATTTGGTGCAAACACACGGGTATCGGAAACCACATTTCCTCTTTCATCGTAATTAATTGACCCGCTAACAATTTTGACTCCCTGAGCTATGTAGGTGTTATTACCAGCATTAGCATCATCTCGATACTGATTTACAGTTCCTGGGGCAATCCCTCCCCACCACATTTTTTGATTCGTTGTTGAATACATCGTACCTCCAATTCTACCGTCAAACAGAAATGATACGGTAAAATTTTTATAACTTAAACTATTTGATATACCATATGTCCAATCTGGTTCTGAATATCCCATTGTCGAAGGGTAAGGTGCTTTGGACCTAACCGGATAACCGTTTTCTAAAACTAATTGTCCATCCGGAGAAGTTTCATAAACTACCGTTGATAGTTTATCCATTCTTTCTCCCACTCTTATGTAATTGCTGTTAATACTATATCCTCCGTAAATTTTCTTGAGGTATTTTCGATATTGACTTAAATTGATTTGTGAATTCCATTTTATTTCTGTTCGCTTTAAAATATCCGTGTTTAATGTTATTTCTACACCTCTCCTTTGATAAACATCTCCGTTAGTTAGAAAATATTTGTATCCGGAACTTTCTGATAAAGGCACATAAACTAAATTATTATAATCTTTAGTCTGAAAGTAAGCTACATCCAGGTTTATTCGGTTATTTAATACCGCCAGATTCGTTCCTATTTCCCATGAATTAACTGTCTCCGGTTTAATATTCGCATCTATTAAAATATTACCAAAATAGAATGTCGGCTGTCCATTCCAGCTTGTTTCACTTTTTTCAAAAGCAGTTATATAACCGTAATTATCATAACCTGTATTATTTTTATTTGCTATTTTCCCCGATGTTACTTTGGCAAATGATCCGCGGATTTTAGCAAAACTTATCCAGGCCGGAAGTTGTAAAATTTTGTTAACTAGTATAGAACCAGATACTGAAGGATAAAAATAAGTATTATTCCCTTTGGGTAATGTAGATACTTTATCATGTCTTGCCGTAATATTTAAAAAGAACATTTTATAAAATTCCATATCTATAAAACCATAGACACTGTTTATCCGTTCATATTCTTTTCTGTTTAAATCTGGTGGAGCAACTAATGAAGGTCCGGCATTATTTGCAAAACTATATAACCCAGGAATAATCAATCCATCGGTTTGTATTTGACTATTCTTCTTCTCACTGTAAAAACTGGATATATATCCTTCTCCATTCAATGTGAAATTTTTTGAGAAAGTATTTTGATATTTAAGACCAAATTCTGAAGTTATATCAAAATAATTAGCATTTATTTGAGTGAAATTACCTAAAGATTTTTGACCATATCCAACATAACTTTTAGGTTCTTTATACTCTCTATTTAAACTATATATATTAGTTCCTACTCGCCCCTTAGCTGACAATTTGGGAATAATCTGATATTCGAGATTTACGTTGCCCATCACATTATCTTTGTAATAAGGCCTCAAATATTCATACGCCTGAAAATATGGATTATTGTAATAGGATATATTATAATGCCTTTGCTGAAATCCTTCTTTTCCGGCTACCCAGTAGTTTCGTAAATCTCTTACATCTACATCTGCACCTGTCCATAGCACCAGATTGTAGAGGTAGTTTGTAGGCCCGTATCCTACTTCGGGAAAATTAGCAGTATATTCTTTATTATATGTTAAGTTTGTATTAATCTTTAATCCTTGAAGCGGATTAAGAGATCCGGCTAAACTTATTGATGTATTTTTCAGCTCTGTATTGGGTACAATTCCTTTTTGATAAATATTGGAAAGAGAAAGCCTGAAAGTTGCTTTTTCATTTCCCCAATCCAAGCTTATGTTATTAGACTGTATTATTCCTGTATCAAAGAAATTCTTAATATTGTTTTTACCCCTTGATATCCATGGCAATGGTATTAATTCCCCGGTGATGGGATCGACGGGACTATTGTATTGTCTAGTCTCAAAATACCCACTTAAAGTGGAAGGATCTTTTTGATCTAATTTTGGTCCCCATATCCAACCTCCTCCTTCGCTTCCGGAACCTTGTCCGTTAATGTAAGCATATTTACCATTATTTCCCGCACCATATACCGTTTGAACTTTTGGAATTCGTATGAAGGAGGTTTGAAACATTGTGCTATTATTAATTGAAATGGTAATTTTACCTTTTTTCCCTTTTTTTGTGGTAATCATTATTGCACCATCTTTACCAACAGAACCATATAACGCTGAAGCTGTAGCTCCTTTTAAAACACTGATATTATCAATATCATCTGCATTTATCTTCCATAAATCTGCTGTTCTGTCAGGAATTCCATCAATTACAATTAAAGGCTTTGCTCCTCTTAGGGTTATTCCCGGATCCTGAAACAGATCTGTACTATTCTTAATGTTCAATCCTGAAACACGTCCTGTTAGTGAGTTTACAAAATTAGGTTCTTTAACTTTTTCAAATACTTCTCCTTTTACTTCCTGAACCGAATAACCTAATGATTTTTTTTCTTTTTTAATTCCTAAAGCTGTTATTACGACTTCATCTAACTTTTTTTCGATCTCATCTTCAAGTATTACTTTAATTGTTTGATTATCGCCAATCACTAACTTCGATGGTTGATAAAAATCACGAGTAAAATTGAGTGTATCCTGCTTAAGTGCTTTTATAAAGAAAGTTCCGTCTTCTTTTGAATAAATAATTTCATTGGTTCTTGTATTTAAAATTTCAACTTCGGAGAGAGGTTCGGAACTTTTATTTTCAATGGCACCACTTATTTCCTGTGCTTCAAGTGAAGTAAAACAAATGAAAAGTGATAAAATCAGTAGTAGTTTTTTCATTTTTTGTGCAAATGTCATTTATTTCCACAAAAAGTGTATTACATTATAATTAATATATAATTAATAAAATATTACGATAAATAAAATACATTCATTAGACAAACCATACGATATAAGTCAATACATAGCTATATTATCTATTTTAAATACAACCGATTAAGTTAAAACAAATAGTAATTTCAAATTGTAATATCAAAGTATGCCAATCCAGATTACGTATAATGAAAAAATTGTTACACGAATAATTTATCCAATAGGTATCTTGTTGTATCTAAAAAAACCTCCAATTCAATTTAAGAAATGAAATTAAAGGTTTTTTATAAGATATAAAATTGAATTTTTCTTTGCTTCTTTCTGTATAAGAAGCATTTATTTTTTATAATCAATATTTTAATTCCAAAACTAATCGGATAAAATCCCTATATGAGGTATTTAAATTTTTAATTATTTAAATTAGGCATAAAATCATTCATTCCTAAAATAATAAGTTGATATAACGAAGTGTTGAAGACTTCCATTTCTTTTTTATTTATTGGATATCCTCCTAACATTAGAGACTGAACATACATAATATTGACTATGGACTCAAACATAAAGGAATCTTCTATCTGAAAAAGTTTTTGTACTATTTCATTATCTTTATTAAAACAAAGTGTTGGAATATTTTCGTCTTCTTTTTTTATAAAATTGTGCAAAGTGGATGCAAAGGGATTGGAAGATTTGGATAAGTTTTGAATGTTTTTATTATTCATAGCTTCATCATTTGCTACGTAAATTGCGGGTGTATCAACCGGACTGAATTCTTTTATCTGTGATTTACAATAAAAATCATTAAGTATTTTGTTTACTTTCTCTTCAAATTTAGCATAGGTCTGATTTTCTTCTACATTAACTTCTCCAAAATTATTTAGTATATCCTGCGGGGTTATTTTCTTGAATCTAATCTCAGGAATTACAATTCTCATTTTACTTATTAATTCGGTTTCAAAACTATAGGCCGAATTTATTACAGTTTTACCTTGTGAACCGGCAATTCTTCTGATCTGCCTGAAGTCATCTATAGAAGGTGTATAATGTATTATATCATTATAGGTTCTGAGAGATAAAAAATTCATCATTCCTTTATTGGTTTCAAAAGGAATGTAATCTATAAACATTTTTAAAAGTTCTGTGTCTTCAACTGCAAGCGCTTTTATATATAGATGATGAATTTTTATAATCTGATTTAATGTAAAGGTATCTGAAACGGTCAGATACTTAAGATAGTCTTTAAAACAATAGGTCAATTCTTTTTTCGCTTTTACCATTTGCTCATCATTCATCAATGCTTCCCTTGAGGCTGTAGGACGCAAACTTTCTGTATTAATTATGCATCGTACGAAAGTGGACCATTCCGGAAGTAATCCTTTTCCATCTTCACACAAAAACATTCTTTTTAAATATATTTTGTTTTGTTTGGTATTTCCTATAAACTGTACTTTATGGGGCATTATGTAAGCAACCCCTTTGATTTCTCCTGTTTCGGAATGCAATTTAAAGGAGTCAAGGAAATTAATATTAAATATTTTTTTTCCATATTCGAGCAACTCCTCTCTTGTGCTTTGTGTATTTAACCAAACCGGTTCTTTGTCTATTAAAACTTCAGATTTCTGATGTGTTATAAAGTTTATTTTAACCGGTAGGGCATCTCCGAAATAAAGGATGTTTTTTTTAATTTCTTCTTCCCGAAAAAGAACCTTCCATTCTTTTTTTGGTATAAGAATAACTCTTGTTCCTACTCTCGGATTATTAGGAATGGTTTCTACAGTGTATGTACCATCGGCTTTTCCTCTCCAGCATACACCTTCTTTTTTCAATAATGATTGAGTCTCAACTACAATTTCATCACTGACTACTAAACAGGAAAGCATTCCTATTCCGAATTTCCCTATGTAATCTTTTTCATCCAATTCTCCTCTTTTTGAACTCTGGCCTATTACTGACAGGAATTGGTGAACTTCTTCTTCCGAAAGTCCTATTCCATTATCTTCAAAAATAAATAACAGTTCTTCTTTATTTTTTTTTAAGTATATGTTTATTTCTCCTTCTATTTCATCAATACCTTTTCTGGCTGTAATGGCATCAATGCCATTTTGTAATAATTCTCTGATGAAAACATTGGGTGCGCTATATATATGTTCTGACAATAATTCTATCATCCCTTTCAGGTTAACCTGAAAGAGATATTTATTTTCCTGTTCCATTTCTTTTAACTCTAATTATAAATTCCTTGATCATCTTACTACTATTTATACACTTTCAAGTAAGCTTGTTGTTTTTTATTTGTTCAACAATATTACTGCACAACTTAAATTGAAGTGCTATTCCGAAAATTTCAATATCGTACGAAACATCAATTAAAATATAATTTCATACTTTTTTTACATTTAAACTTCTCCTGCATTTAATAATACGCTAAAATATATTAGAAATCTGATGACCTAAGCCCTTAATTTAATGTATAGAACCTATTATTTTACACTACTATCAAATAGTGTAACTTATTATTATTACTATCTAATATTTTATACGAATAATTTATTATAATTAATTCACAGTTTGTTTTTTAATCATTTTTTGGAAATATTATTCAATATTAGTAATATTTCATCAATTTAAAACAATTTTTTAAAAAATTCACCTTCTTCTTCTTTCTCTTTTACCTGTGATTTTAAGTGACTGTTCATGTCCGTTTTCCGCAGCTTTTTGATACCATGCCATTGCCTGGACTTCGTCTTCTTCCACTCCTTTTCCTATAAGATAACAATTACCCAGCTCGAACTGAGCTTCGATATGTCCTTTTTCCGCTATCTCCAACAAAAGAGTAATAGCTTTATTTAAATCCTGCTCTACTCCTTCCCCTTTCAGTAACATCATTGCTGCATGATATTGTGCATGAAAGTTCCCTTCTTGTGCTGCATCCTGAAACCACACGAATGATTCTGCAAGATTTTCTTCTGTTCCCATCCCATATTTATAGGCTAGTCCTAGTCTGTATTTTGAACCTATACTCCCCTTTTCTGCTGCAAATTTATACCAACGGAATGCTTCCTGACTATTTTCATCAACTCCAATTCCATATTCATAGCAAACTCCTAATCCTTCTGATACTATTCCGTTTTCTTCCGCAATGCAATAGTATTCAAATGCTTTATTATTATCCGTTTCTGCATCATATAAATAATAATCTCCTAAAAATAGAGCTGCATAAGGATATCCGCTTTGACAAGATATGCTTAACCATTCTAATGCTTTTTCTCTATTATTTTCTATAAGACCATAATAGTAATAACAACCTACTTTATATTGTGCAAAAGGATACCCCTGCTCCGCAGCTACTAGCATATAGCTCATTATTTTAGACTCATCAAAAGACAATCCTCCATATTCATCCTCATATGATAATGCTAATTCAATACAGGCTTCACCATATTTAAATTCTGCTGCTTTACGGTAATTTTCCAAGGCTAATTCCGGGTTTTCCGGAATCCCTATCGTATATTTATAAGCTCTACCTAAATTGTAATAGCCTTCAACATTTTCTCCTTCTGCTGCTTTTTGAAAATATTCAAATGCTTTTTGAGGATTTTTTTCTCCAATTAATCCGTCTTCTTCATAATACCCCAACTTATTATAAGCATATATGTAACCGTTTACAGCAGCTCTTTCGAACAAATCGTAAGCCTGCACATAATTTTTTTCAACACCAAAACCTGCTTCATAACAAAAAGCCATTTCAACTTGCGCATACTCAGAACCCATTTCTATTGCTTTGTTTAAATATTCAATTGCTTTTTCAGGATCGCTTTCTTCCTGCGATGTTATACCTACCCTGTAGTAATGCCCCATCATTTCCAAACCGTAAACATGTCCGCGTTCGGCAGCAATTTTAACCAATTCAAATGCTTTATAATAATCCGGTTCTCCAAAATATCCGGTTTCGTATAAACGGCCTAACCGGTAGGGAGCATATGAATCTCCCAATTCCATTGCATCTTCTAATAAACTTTGCACTTCTTTCGGATCTGAATTTTCATTGTTTAATAACCAATGTGCTTTTTCAGACATAGCTCTTGCATTACCTTCCTGCACAGCCCAATTCAGATATATTTTTCCTTTTTCTACGTCTTGAACTTCTTCCTCGTATAAATAAATGAGTGACAGTTCGACTAATGAGTCTTCAAAATAATATAGTTTAGCTCTTTCATGCCATTGAATAGATTTTTCTAAGGAATGATTTTCTGCCTGTATGTAATAATAGTACCTACCTAACCAGTTTGCAGCATATATTATTCCGTATTCGTATGCTTCTTCTAGCAAACAAATACCTTGTTCAACCGTATATCCCTGTAGCCTTTCATTTAATATATTAATTCCAAAAATATATTTTGAATACGGGTTATTTACTTCAATACCTTTATGTAAAACTTCAAGTGCTTGTTCAATATTCTGTTCTCTATATAAGTAGTACTCTGCTAATAAATGATAGGGCTTTTCAGATTCCTTTTCTTTGCTTTCAATTTGTTCTTTTATTTTTTCTAATACATATGTATTATCTTCTTCTGTATAAAAAACAATATTTAAAAGGCAGTTTTCCGCCTGATCGTAACCTAATTCCTTCGCCTCCTGAATAAGTTTAAGACCTTCTTCTTTGTTTTCTACCTCACCTCTTGCTCCAAAGAACAGATTATACCCATAAACAGCCCTGCAAGCTGCATCTCCTAATTCAATTCCCTTTAATAAATATTCTCTGCTTTTACTCCTGTTACGAAAAGGTCTTCGTGCATTCTCTAATATATAATCTCTTTCAACATATGCTTTATGATAATTAATATCTAAAAATCCATCATTTATTCTTTCGCATAATTTAAACCAGAACTCATAATCTTCCTGATCTAGGAAAGAGGAATAATAAAGATTCCAGTTTCGCTTGAAAAGTCTTATGTATAAAGCTTTAGTTTTATCAACAAGACTATTGTTACTTAAACCATAATCACAAAGTGCTAATCCCAGCAACCAATTTTCTTTATTTTTATAATCATCTTTATATAAAAGATGATCTAATTTTTCATTTATATCTATTGTTTCAAGCTTCTTCAGACTATCTAACAAGTTATTGTAATGTGACTTTAATTTAGTCTTTTCCATTTATAATATCTTAGGTTTAAATTCATAAAATTATAAAATTTATACTAAATAAGTTTCTTTTTTTTGACATACAAATAACACAAAATTAGCCTCTGTATACTAATAAAACGATTCACATATACTAACATAAACAAAAAAAAATATATTTATTTTATATTTTTTTGATATTTTTGATAGAAATAAAAGAATATGAACTGGAAAAAATTTTCAATCTGGGGAATAACTACTCTCCTTATATGCCTGTTCATTCAAATGGGGTTAAAGATGTGGATCAATAAGAGTCTTCCTATGTTTATAAAAGAGAAAAATGATACTCCTTATAACTTCAATTATGAACAAGTTTCTTATTCTTTATGGTCTCGACAAATAACCATTGACGGTATAGCCATTTCCCCTAAAACTAAAAAAAATGAAGCATATCATATTCAAATTAAAAAAATCCTTATTCATGGGGTACATTTTTTTACTTTTTTGAGCAGAAAAGATCTTATTGCTGATTATATTGAAATTACTAAACCTGAGATACTTTGTATCCAGCCATCTGATACTAATACCGATCTGAAAAGTTTTAAGTCCTATCGTCTTGGTAAATCTATACAAATAAATAACCTGCATATTAAAGAAGGAAAATTCAAATCGGTTACTAGCAATGATCACAATAATATTGCCTCATTTGAAAATCTGAATATACATTTAAACGGAGTGGTCTGGGATATGGTTAATAAAGAAAAAAGAATTCCTGTTACTTACAAAAATGCTCAAATAAATGCTGAAAAAATATTTTATAAAATTAACAAATCTCATATTTTATCGCTAAAAAAATTTGTTTTTGAAAATGATAATCTTTTCGCTAAAAAAATTTATGTATATTCCGACAGCACATCGCAAGGAATTGATAAAAATATAAATACAGAGAAAACATCAGTAAATATAAAAGTTCCTTCAGCTAAAATCAAAAATTTTGATTGGGGTTATAACCGTGGTGGATTATTTGTAAAAACATCAAAAATTGAAGTAGATTCAAGCCAGATTTTAATAAGCACAAAAAAGAATATTCAACGGACAAATACTAGTAACTATGAAACCGAAAGAATTTTACCTTTTAACTTAAATATTGACACTATTCTCATTACCCGATCGATTCTCAACCTGAATAATCATGTTAAAAGTAAAAATATAAACATTTTATTGAGCAATATCAACAATCGTATAAACGAAAAAATCACGATTGACCTTGTTAAATTATTTAATAATTATGTGATTATTAAAGAAAACATTAACCTTGCTTTTACAGAAAATTCCAGAGTGGGTTATTTTTTTAACGATTTACTTTTAATTAACAAATTTACCTTAGCTTCTACCAATTTTGATTATTATGATAGAAATAATCAAAATATTTTGCAGGTTAAAAACTTAAATTTGAATATTAACCAATTAAAAATAAATACTTTAATCCCTGAAAATAAAAAAATCCCTCCTTTAAGTTTTGCAAGTTACAACATTTCAGCTGATACAGTTTTTTTATCTGACTTGCAAAGTCATAGCATTAGAGCAGAACATATAGGTTTTTCTGATCATAATCTCGTTACCTCCAAAGTTGAGTTATTCCCTAAACTTTCAAACAAAAATAAGATCATTAAAAATTTATTTTATATAAAAATCAACTCTTTAAATATCAATAACATTCAATGGAGTAATAAGAAAAATCAGTATTTTATTGATGTTCCTGATATAAAAATTAATCAAATGAAGGCTGATATATATCAAAATAAAACAGCTCATAATGCAATTAATAGCATTAATCTCAATTCAAAAAAATGGCTGATTAACGTAGATAAATTGAGCGTCATAAATTCTTCAGCGGAACTTTTTGATTTTGATTCAAAAAAAAGTTTATCTTCTATTCAAGATTTTGATTTAATTATTAAGAAGATCCAATTTACCCCATCTAATCGAGAGGTTACTGATTTACCAATTGTTTTTTCAAATTTTAGTTTACGTGGCAATAATTTAATCTTTAGTTCGGGTTTTCATATTTCAAAAATCAAATATATATATTTATCCAATCACACATTTTCAATGAACAATCTTACCATCTTACCTGATCCTTCTAAAACAAATTACATGAAAAAGAATGGCATAGATGCGTATTCTTTGTTTCTTCCTGAAACGAAAATTATTAATTTATCAGCTAAAATTATAAACAATAAATTTTTTATCACAGTTCCTGAACTACCTTTAGATAAACTTTCTCTTACCATTCATCAATATGATATACCTGACAGCATATACAAAGCGGTATACAAACCTTTTTTTAGTGAAAAGCTGAGAAGATTAAGTCATAAAGTTAAAATTGATCAAATATCTCTGTTAAATTCAACTATTAATTATGAGGAAGAATCACTGAATAAAGGAACAGGTAAAATAAATTTTTCAAATATAAACGCTGTGATTCATAATTTAAATAACGGATATCCTAATACTATACCTAATGATGTTCTTGTCACTTTCAAAAGTAATTTTATGGAGCAGGCAATTTTTAATGCGGAATGGACTTTTAATATATCAGATCCGGAAAATAAATTTAGAGTAAAAGGATATATAGACGATTTGCCGGCAGAACAGGTTAACCCATTTATTAAACCTTACTTGCATGCTTCTGCCGAGGGTATTTTTAAAAAAGTTTCTTTTGATTTTTATGGAAATAATGAGATAGGTCATGGAACTTTTGGAATAAATTATAAAGATTTACATGTTACTTTATTTAATAAAAATGGTCTTAAAGAAAAAAAATTAATGTCCAGCTTAGCTAATTTATTAATTATCAACGACACTAAAGATTCTTTAAAAACGCTGGAAATCAGTGAAACTAAAAGAAGTCAGGATAAATCATTTTTTAATTTTCTTTGGAAAATGTCATTAAACGGACTTAAGCAAACTTTATTGATTTTTTAATTTGTTTTTATCAGGGTTACTTATATATTTGTCTTATGAAGTTTGGTCTTATTTTGTTGATATTACTAACATTCTTCAGACCATTAATCCCTTTGTTGGATTATGGTCTTAACTACAAGTATTTTTCTACTGTATTATGTATTAACAAAAACACACCGGAAACCCATTGTAACGGAAAATGTCAGTTAGCAAAAGAAATAGCTGACAAAGCGGCTCAGGATAGTCAAGAAAATACAACAAGCAATTCTATAAAATTTGTAGACGTTTTTATTATAATAGACAAATTGGATTTTTCTATAAATAAAATTAAATTCTCTCCTGTTACAAATTTTTATCATTATATAGATTTATATTCTATAATTTATCAAACCTCTATTTTTAAACCTCCCGTTTTATCCCGATAAACTTATCCTTTTTTTCTTCTGTTTTAATTTATTATAAACGGAAGGATAATCTTGTTTATCAATAATAACTTTTTTTAATCAGGCTAATAGCATATTAAGCCCTGGGATAATCATTTAATTTATTAGAATATGAAAAACGTATCAATTTTAAATTTTCTTAGCTTATCATTATCTATCTTTTTTTTACTCATTACTATCTCTTGTAAAAACGAGGATTCTTCTTCTGATTCAGGTAATTCCGTCCTTTCCGGATTAATTAAAATTCAGGAAGAAGCCAATGAAAATCACATCATAACTTTATATAGCAAAACCGGAAAGATAATTACGGGTTATAATGAAATTTTTCTTCGCATTCAAAACAAAACCAATGGCGAGTTTATATCCGGAGCTTCAATATCCTGGAAACCTTTGATGCGTATGACTAACAAAAGCCATTCTTGCCCATATGAAAGCATCGTACATTTAAATAACGAACCCACTTTATACAAAGGTTTCATTATATTTCAAATGGCTAATAACGATTCCGAATACTGGGAACTTGAACTTGATTATAAAATAAAAAATCAGAATTTTAACACTTCAATTAAACTCACGGTTTTAAACTCACCCAACAAGGTAATACAGAATTTTACAGGTACCGACAACAACAAATATTTATTAGCTTGGGTTTCGCCGGTATCTCCAACAATTGGTAGTAATGATTTGACTGCCTATTTATACAAAATGGAAAATATGTTCACTTTTACCCCTGTAAATAATTATAAAATAATAATTGATCCCAGAATGCCTGAAATGGGAAATCATGGTTCTCCCAATAACTCAGATTTAATTAATTCAGAACTTCCCGGTTTTTACAAGGGTAAAATTTCTTTTACAATGACCGGATACTGGAAAATCAATTTACAGGTATTAGATGCGTCAGGACAAGCTATTAAAGGTGAATCTATTACCGAAACCAACAGTTCTAGCAGCATTTTTTGGGAAACAGAATTATAAAAGATGAAAAAAATTCTAACTTTTCTATGTTTATTATATTTTCACTTTTTTTATACACAAATTGCAGATAGTTTAAAGAATATAACCATAGAAAATATAATTATTCTGGGAACTAAAAAGCCGGATATTTCATCTGAATCCAAGCCTCTTGCTACTATGGATGAATATATGGAAAATTCAGGGAAAATTGATTTAATTCGTAGAGGTAATTATGGCTGGGAACCCTCTTTAAACGGAATGACTTCTGAAAGGATTTCTCTTACGTTGGATGGAATGAAATTATTTAATGCGTGTACCGATAAAATGGACCCTGTAACTTCCTACGTAGAAATTTCCAATCTTAAAAACATACAAGTTAGCTCAGGCTTGCAGGGTGGGATACATGGAGGTAATTCGATTGGCGGCAATATTACCATGAACTTAAAAAAAACCGGATTTTTACAAAAAAAATGGAGTAAAAGCCTGTACACCGGCTATGAAACGAATGGTAATTATTTCATCAATGGAATAGACATCTCTCACTCTAACAAAAAATTCTATTTTTCTTCCGGCTTATTTCACAGAAAAAGTGAAAATTATAAATCCGGAGGTCAAAAAGAAATATACTTTTCACAATTTGAAAAAACTAACCTTTACACTCATTTAGGCTACCGCATATCCAAATCTCAGTTTCTGGAAAGTACTTTTATTTTAGATAAGGCTACCCATGTCGGCTATCCGGCACTTACCATGGATGTAAAGAAAGCAGAAGCCTGGATAGGCTCTTTGAGTTACAGAAAAGAAAATATTTCCTATCTATTAGATTCATGGGAGTCTAAAATTTATTTTAATTCTATAACTCATATTATGGATGATACTCACCGTCCCAATAATCCCGTCCACATGGATATGCCAGGGCGAAGCAATACTCTGGGGTTTTATTCAACAGTAAAAGGTAAAACTTCAAGTCATTCTTTTATTGCCCACTGGGACGGTTTCTATAATCGTTCCCAGGCGGAAATGACTATGTACCCTAAAAATTCTGATGTTTCTCCTATGTTTATGTATACATGGCCGGATATTCGCACATTTAATACATCTTTTTTTCTTGAAGATCGTTATACTTTAGATGCCTTAAATTCATTTTCAATTTCTGCAAGATGGGGGTATCAAAAAGATGGTATAAATGAAGAAATTGGTTTAAAAAGTATACAGATTTTTTTTCCTCAAACTGCTCAATTTAATCATCGAATATTTTTAAAAGCAACAGCTTTTTATGAGTATACGGCAAATGATTTTCATATTTCTTTAGGAGGCGGTTATGGTGAAAGAACGCCTTCAGTTTCCGAAGCCTATGGATTTTACCTTTTTAACAATTTTGATAATTTTGATTATATAGGAAACCCGACTTTAAAGAATGAAAAATCATGGGAAGGTAGTTTTATTATGCATGGGAAGATAAAGTCATTAAAACTGGAAACAGGATCATCCTATTTTTATTTTAATGATTATATTACAGGTAAAAAAAATGAGGAACTATCACCAATGACTCTGGGTGCCAAAGGTGTAAAAATCTATAATTCTTTAAAGTATGCATCTATCTTTACTACATATTTACAGTTAAATTATACAATATGTAATCGTTGGAAATGGAGCAGCAGATTTTCTTACCAAAAAGGCAGGGATGATAAAGGCACTTCTTTACCGCTCATTGCCCCGTTTTCTTACACATCTTCCATTCTTTTCAATAAAAATCGATTTACCGGTGAATTTTTATTTAAAGGATCGGGAAGGCAAAAGAATTATGATCCGGATTTTGGTAATCAGAAATTCTCTGATTTTATTATATATAACTTTTCAACAGGCTATTCTTTTCTCTTTGGTTCTTATAAATTAGTGAGTAAGATAGGAGTTGAAAACCTTTTGGATAAAAAATACACAACATATTCAGATTGGAATAATATTTTAAGAAAAGGACGTAATTTTTTTATTAATATATCCTTTGACTGGTAATATTTGTTTTAATACAATAATCATTTAATACTCAAACCTCTGGTAAATATTTTATAACCGGAGGTTTTTTATTTCCTCCCAACTCATTAAACAAATATTAAACATCTTAAAACGAATAGTTTAAGTACAAATAAAACATATTTGTTAGATTAATCTAATTTTTTATTACATTTGTAATAACTAAAAATAGTACAAACAAGAAAACTTAAGATAATGCATATCACAAAAATACTTCCTCCGTTACCTTATGACAGACATGCGCTAGCACCTGTAATTACAGAGGAAACCTTAGATTATCATTACGGAAAGCATCATGCAGCCTATGTAAACAATCTTATGAATATTGTTTCAGACAGTAAATTTAACAATTTATCTATTGAAGAAATGATTAAAACCGGTTTTGAAACACATAATGAAGGACTCTTTAATAATGCGGCCCAGCATTGGAATCACACATTTTTTTGGAACTGTCTTTCCCCCCATGGGGGGAAGACACCCAAAAATGAAATTGCTGCCCTAATTAACCGTGATTTCGGAAGCTTTGAAAGTTTTAAAAATAATTTCACCACCATATCAAGTAAACTTTTCGGCTGTGGATGGACCTGGCTGGCTTTAAATAATAACAAAAAATTAGAAATCCTGCCATTAAAAAATGCCGATAATCCTCTTATTTTTGGAAAAAAACCATTAATAGCTTTGGATGTATGGGAGCATGCTTACTATATAGATTATCGTAATGCAAGACCCAAATTTATTGATGGATTTTGGGAAATTGTAAACTGGGATTTTGCTAATCAAAATTTAAAATAATATGAGCGACACTTGCATGCATCACATTGAAAATCACTGGAAAAAATTAACGTTTTATTCCAACGAACTTTTTAATAACTCAAAGTTTGAACGTGCTTTGCACGGTTATGAAGAAGCTCTTTATAGATCTGAAGTTTTAAATAACCATATTGAACTGTGCAATAAACTAAAAATACCATTTGTGCAGATTTATATTATCTCCTGTAATAATCTGGCCAATACGTACAAAGAAATAAATAAAAAAGACAAGGCTGAAAAAATACTAAAGAGAGCCCTTTTTTATCTTTTACACCTTACAGGAAATAAAAGTCTAGACAAGGAAAACATAAAAATGGAAATGAGAAAAGCTATGATATCTTATACCTACTTCATCAAAGAAAATAACATTCCTATTTCTAATAAGGAGAAACTTTTTCAGACGATAAAAGAAGAAATTTTGGAAAAATCCGCATAACCATAATTTAATTTTAATACTACTCATCTCAGACATTAATTTAGAAAGTTAATTAAGCCTAAAGCGGATAAAATTTATCCGCTTTATTTATATTGTTTTTTTACCTGAAAACAAAAATATATAAAGGTAAATTAAGTTTATGCTAATTTTTATTATTTTTGCCACTTTTAATAATTACTAACTATTTTTAAAATGCCTGTAATAAACTCATTTTTAATGAATCATTTGCTTGATCTTGATTCTTTTCTCTATATAAAAACATTTTACGAGTCACAATTTAAGTTACTCCACCTTTATTTCACCCACTTTTAGAAATATAATTTATTTTATACTCAATTATATTGAGTATAAATCTTCAAATAATTAAAACAATTTATTACACATAGATATATGAAAAATACGCTTTTTGTAACTTTTTTTTTGTTAATAACTAACTTTTTTTATTCTCAACTAGTAGATTTGGCTAAAATATCATCAGGAGAATTTATTGATTATGACAGAATCTATAATAAAAATGAACTATACGGTTATATTTATTTTTTTGATCAGGGTTTAATTGATAAAGAAACACTTCAAATTGAATATATACTTTTTGATAAAAATCTCAATAAGCTGTCTACCAATACTTTTACTACCAAGAAATATTTCGAAAACATGGAGATGCTTTTCTTATGCAGTATTGGCGATACCGACAACTTAAGGGTATCTATCATTAATTCAGGCAAAGAAAAAAGTCAGTACCATTCATTTAAGACTTATTTTGAAATATCTTTATCTACTAATAAAATTAGCCCAGAATATTATTGCATAAATGATCAGTCAAGAGAAATTCCAAACAATTTTTCTAAGTACAAAAAAAGTTTCACAAAAGAGAACAAACCCTGCTACATTAGGTTTTTTCCTACATTAAATAGTTATTATGTAAAAGATGAAATATTTGAAGGCATTGGTTCTGAAACCTATCTTAAATATTTTAATCACAAAAACGAGCAACTCTGGATTTATGAATATAATACCAATGCTACCAAACAGAACTATAATAAATCTTATGTAGAATTTTCTACTGAGAATTATTTATATATGTTAGAAAAGAAATATATTAATGAAGTCCCTGAAGAACATAAAATATCAGTTTTAGATATAATGACCGGGAATAAAAAAAACGAATACGTTATTGAAAATTCTCAGAGCGAGTATAATTTTGAAAATAATTTTGATAAAATAAACAATCATATATACATAACAGGAGTATATTCAAAGTATAAAAAAAATAAGAAATTTAATTTTTTCAAATCAATAGATTTAGATAATTTAGGATATTATAAAATTGTTTTAGATTCTTTAGGTAATGAAATATCTAAAAATTACATACTATGGGAAGAATTGCAAGGATCATTGGATATTGAAAAAAACGGAATTGTAGATAAAAAATTTATTTTAAGACCAGTGACTCACTTTATTTTCAAAGATGGCTCAATTTCATTTCTAGTTCAAAAATACCGACCTTATAAAAATGGTGTTTTGATACCAATAATCGGAATTGGAGATATAATCAATGCAAGTACAGAAAAAGAAACTTTAAATTCTGACTTTGTATTAATATCCATGGATAAAGATTTTAAATTAAAGAATATTGATACAATAAAAGTAGATTTAGTAAAGGGTTTTAACTATTATAATACTTTTATATTTTCTCAATATATAAAGGATAAAACCGAGGCTTTCTTCTTCATTAAAAACTATATAAAATCAGAAAAAAAATGGTATTTAAACATTTATAAGATTTCAAATGGAGAATTGAAAGAAGAAATAATCCCTCTGCATTCTGAAAAAGATAATTATGAAATAATTCCTATGCCGGCTAAGGAAGGATATATTATGTTAAGAGAGTACAACGAGAAAGAAAAGTATAACCAAATTCGTCTGGAAAAACTTAATTAAAATTATATTAATTCTTAATGATAAAAACAATTTATTACATACACATATGAAAAACACATTTTTTGCCACTTTATTTTTATTACTGAGCAATATTTTTTATTCTCAAACACTAGATTTAGCCAATTTAGCTACTGGTAGATTGGTTTACAGTAGCATATTATACGACGCTAAGGATCAAGTTTACGGCTACATTTATTTTTACAATCAGGGAGATGTTGACAAGGAAAATATTCAACTGGAATATGTATTGCTTGATAAAAATTTAAATAAAGTAAGCAACAATATTTTTACAACTAAAAAATATCATAATAATTTCAAAAACACTGTAACTTATTGCAATTTAACCAATAGCGATGAGGTATTTATTAATTTAGAACATTATGATACAGGAAAAGTACCTTATTACCTATCTTCATTTATAACCATATCAATAACCAATAAAACGATTAGCCCCGAATATTTTTATTCAGAAGGTATAATAAAGGAAATACCTCAAAATTTATCTGAATTTAAAAAAGAATTTAAAGACAAGTCCTTTTCAGGTGTTTCTGGTCTATCTTCTAATTTTAACGGATATTATATTCTAGAATATCCAATTAACGGAAAAATAGGATCAAATAAAAATTTAAATTTTTTCAACCTCAAAAATGAATTATTATGGAGCTATGAATACAATCCTAACGGAACAAAAAAAAAATACAATAAAATTTCAATAAATCACAGCTCCAATAATACCTTATACGTACTTGAATCTTCATTTAAATCGGATATGGCCGAAGAATATAAAATTATTGCTCTAGATCCTAACAATGGACATAAAAAATATGAGTATGTCTTTGAAAATAATTCTAGTGAATTCAGTCATAACATAAGATTGAAAGAACTAAATGGAGAATTGATTATTACAGGTAACTATTCAAAGTATCAAAAAAATAAAAATTTTGATCTAAATAACAATCTGGGTTTCTATAAAATTGTTTTAAACTCTGAGGGTAAAGAAATATCTAAAAAATACACTTCTTGGGAAGAATTTAAAGAACAAATTGATATTGATGAAAAGGGAAGAGTTGAAAAAAATTTCCGTTTATTACCTACTAAATATTTCATTTTTAAAGATGGTTCAATTTGCATATTAACAGAAAAATATAAACCGGCAAAAATGGGTATTGGTAACTTTATTCCTTTGCCTATAATAAATGTTATTGCTGAAGCTGCTACTAAAAGAGAAGAACAAACAACCGATTTTGTACTTTTTTTTATGGATAAAGATTTTAATTTTAAAAAAATTAAAACTATACAAAAAGATTTAAGTAAAGTCTTTAATTATGATTATCTGTTTTCACAGTATATTAAAGATGAAACTGAAGCTGTTTTTTTCTTTAAAGATTATGTAAAATCTGAAAAAAAATGGATCCTGGGAGTTACTACGATTTCTAATGAAAATATAAAAGAGGAAAGAATCCCTATTTCTTCAGAAAAAGATAATTATGAAATAATCCCTATGCGAGCTAAGGAAGGATATATTATATTAAGAGAATACAACGAAAAAGATAAGTACAATCAAATTCGTCTTGAAAAAATAAACTAAAATTATATTAATTCTTAATGATAAAATCAATTTATTAAACAGACATGAAAAGCACATTTTTTGCTACTATATTTATATTAGTTACTCATTTTATTCAATCTCAAACTCAGGATTTATCTAAAATGGCTAACGGATACCTAGATTCAAATTTTATTATTTACGATTCTAATGAGCAAGTTTACGGTTATATCTATTTTTATAACCAAGGTTCCGTTGATAAAGATCATATTCAGTTTGAATACGTTTTATTAGATAAAAATTTAAATAAGTTATCAAATAACATTTTTACAACAAAAAAATATCTTAATAGATTTGTCAGATATATTACAAACTGTACATTAGTTAATAATGATGAGCTGCTTATCAACTTAAAACATCATGATACATTCTTTATATCTTTTGCTCTTTTTTCATTTAGAAAAATATCGATTTCTAAAAATATTGTAAGCCCAGAATATTATTATATAGATGAGCAAATAAAAGTAATACCAGATAATTTAGAAGAATATAAAAAATCTTTAACTCCTGTTTCAAAAGCAGGAGTTAGCTTAGCTAAAGCAAGTACTAACGGTTACTATATTTTGGAGCACAATTATAATAACTTTCATTTTTACAAAACTAAATTCATTAAATTTTATAATACGGATAATCAATTAGTATGGAATTATACCTACAATCCTATTGCAACTAGACAAAATTATATTACAGCTTCTATAATTCACAATACCTCTGACAACTTATATATAGTAGAGTCTAACAGTGAAGGATTAACTAAACTAGATTGTAAAATTGTTGCATTAGATCAAAAAACCGGAGATAAAAAATATGAGTATCTTCTTGAAAAGGATGTAAGGCAATTTAATCATACTAAAAATTTAAAAGAATTAAATAACCAGCTTATAATTTTTGGAAATTATTCTAACTATAAGAAAGGCACATATTTCGATTTGGAAAAAAATCTGGGATTTTATAAAATAGTATTAGATTCAACAGGAAGAGAAATATCTAAAAAATATGTTGTGTGGGAAGATTTTAATAATAAAATTAAAATAACAGCTAATGGGAGGATTAAAAAAAATCTCAGAATAAGAACCTTGAAATTTTTTGTTTTTAACGATGGTAGAATTTGCATTCTTACAGAGTTAGTTAACAAAAAGCAAAATCAAATCAGTGATTTTGTGTTATTTTTTATGGATAAAGATTTTAATCTGATAAAAACTGAAATTATACAAAAAGGAATTTCATATTATAATGATAGCGATGGTTACATGTTTTCTCAATATACCAAAAACGGAAAAGAAGCTGTGTTTTTCTATACAAGATTTTCAAGTAATGAAAGAAAATGGATACTGGGGGTTAATACCATATCTGATAATGAATTAAAAAAAGAAACTATTCCGATTTATTCAGAAGAAGATAAATATATTATATACCCGATGAAAGCCAAAGAAGGATATATTATATTAAGAGAGTACAACGAAAAAGAAAAGTACAATCAAATTCGTCTGGAAAAAATAAACTAAAATTATATTAATTCTTAATGATAAAATCAATTTATTAAACAGACATGAAAAGTACATTTTTAGCTACTATATTTTTATTAGTTACTCATTTTATTCAATCTCAAACTCAGAATTTATCTAAAATGGCTAAAGGGTATTTAGCCTCCAATTTTATTATTTACGATTCTAATGAGCAAGTTTACGGTTATATATATTTTTACAACCAAGGCTCCTTTGATCAGGACCATATTCAATTTGAATACATTTTATTAGATAAAAATCTGAACAAGGTATCAAATAATATTTTCACTACTAAAAAGTATCATAATAATTTTGTGAGATATATTACAGATTGTACATTAATAAACAATGATGAGCTACTCATCAACCTAAAACATTATGATAAAGGTGTTGTACCTTTTGTTCTTTTTTCTTTTAGAACGATATCGATTTCTAAAAATACCGTAAGTCCTGAATATTATTATATAAATGATGAAATACAAGAAATACCCGAGGATTTAAAAGAGTATAAAAAAATCTTAAACCAAAATTCAAAAATAGGATTTAATTTGGCTACTATAAATACTAATGGCTATTACATATACGAATATAATTACGATCATCAGATTCATAGTGATAATCCCATAAAAAACTACAATTCAGCTAATAGATTAGTTAACGGTTTAACATGGAATTACAATTATAATAATTTAATTTATTATAAAAATAATTCCATAAAATTTTACAATACGGATAATCAATTAGTATGGAATTATACCTACAATTCTAATGCAACTAAGAAAAACTACGTTAGAGCATCTGTAAATCATAAAACTTATAATAATTTGTATCTTATAGAATCCAAATACAATAAATTATTGCCACAGGATTATAAAATTGTTGCTTTAAATCAAAAAACCGGGGATAAAAAATATGAATATCTTCTCGAAAATAATGTAAGTGAATTTAATTATACCATAAATTTAAAAGAATTAAATAATGAACTTATAATTGTTGGAAATTATTCTAATTTCCAACAAGACACATACTTCAATTTAGAAAAAAATCTGGGATTTTATAAAATAGTACTAGATTCTACAGGAAGAGAAATATCAAAAAAATATACTGTCTGGGAAGATTTCAAAGATAAAATTAAAATAACTCCTAATGGAAGGTTCAAAAAAAACTTCAGACTAAGAACCATAAAGTTTTTTGTTTTTAGCGAAGGTAGAATTTGCATACTTACAGAGTTAGTTAACAAAAAACAAAAACTAACCAGTGATTTTGTGCTATTTTTTATGGATGAAAACTTTAATCTTGAAAAAACTGAAATTATACAAAAAGAAATTTCAAGTGAATCTTATGATTATCGGTTTTCTCAGTATACCAAAAACGGAAAAGAAGCTGTGTTTTTCTATGAAAACTTTATAAAATCTGAAAAAAAATGGATATTGGGAGTTAATACGATATCTGATAACGAATTAAAAAAAGAAGTAATTCCAACTTATTCAAAAGAAGATAAATATACAATATATCCAATGAAAGCCAAAGAGGGATATATCATATTAAGAGAATATAACGAGAACGATAAATATAATCAAATTCGTCTGGAAAAGCTTAACTAATAGCAAATGTAAAAAAAGCACCCCTACTGAGGTGCTTTTTTATTATAATAATCTGAAATATTCTTTATTTCATCCAATGATAAATTCCACATAAAATTGAGAAATTGCTGATAACTTTCAGACTGATTTTTAGGATTTATCTTTGCCAGATAACGGTTAAGTTTATAATTTTTCCTTCCTTCATAAATTTTTTCAAAACATTTTCCCAGCCATTCTGTATAATAAGTATCTTCAGGATTATTCTGAAGTTGATACAAGCATAAATATATACCTACACCGTATTGTTCAAAAAAATATAAGGACGGAACTCTTTCGTAACCCGCAATTTTCTCCAGTCCTTTAAACTCTTCGTTAGGCGTAGATTTCTTAAAATCAGAGTTAAGTTCACTAAATTCAGATTTAAGCCTGGCAATCCTGAATTCTATTTCCGGATGAGTAGAAACGGAATCCTTATTTATTTTTTCTTTATACAAAGAATAATCATATTGCGAAAAATCCTCCTTTTTTAACCATTCATCTTTAAAAGGTTGATTGGGTAAATTAAATATCTTTTTATATATTTCATCTTCTAATCCTTTAGGACGTATACTATCGTATTTTGCCATCAATTCAAGCGCTCCTAAAAAGGCACCTTCGTTATACGGAGATTTTTTCATTAACACATAGCCCAGAGAATCTGCCTGATATTCATCTTTTTTACTGGATTCCCCTGCAGCATATAATCTGTTTTTATACAAATCCAAAGCTGCTTGTGAACGATTATATTTTTGCTTTTTTATCTCCTTTATTTTCTCTTTATTCGTTGAAGATAAACGTTCCCTGACAATTCCCACCTGTTTGCGTAAAGAGTGGTTGAGCATATTATGGCTTAGTTCATGAGAAAGAACAGAAGCAATCTGATCTTCATTATCCATCCAATAAAATAATCCCATATTTAAAACAAAAGTTCCATCGGGAAGGCAGAAAGCATTTAAACTAGGATCTTTAGATATTAATAAGTTTAAGTTTTGTGGAATAGAGGAATTATTTACTCTCAATTTCTCTAGTATTTTAGCTGCATAATCCGTAAAGCGCGAATCATAACAAAAATTCCCTTCCTTAATTTCCTCTTTAAATTCTTTATTAAATTCTTCAAATTCCTTAACCAGCAACTTGAGTTCCTTTCCCGAATACTCTTTTTTTAAAGATTCAATAAACTTTTTTCCTGATTCACTAAATAAAGAGGCTGCTTCCTCTCGTTTATTTTTGTCCGCTGTATCAATAGGCATATAGTTTTGAGAAAACGCGATACCCGAACATAAAATAAATAACATTCTGATGATTTTCATTTCATTAATTTTTAGGCAAAAATACACTTTACATTATAATTTCAAAATAGATTATAAATCAAGAAGACCTTTCATTTAAATGGCTTCATACAGCAACCATATAACTCACTCATTTGTAAAGTAATTTAAAAATTAAGATAAGTAAATAAAATATTATATTTATTTAGACTAAATAAATATATTTGTATAAAATATAATATGAAACTTTATATATCTCTCGTTCTTTTTATTACATGTTGTAGTGTTGTACTATCTCAGGTTGATACTACACAAAATTCCCTGACAACTGAAAATTCGGATTCTTTAAAAACTTCGAACATTTTCAAGGAAAACCATCTTGACTCAATTATCATCAGAAACAATCAAGAAAAATATAATTCAAGAAATATATCCGGTTCTTTACGCTTAGAAGAACCCATTTTAGAAATCCCTCAGAATATACAGATTGTAAATTCAGCAATTATAAAAGATCAGCTTATAACAAGCATGAGTGACGGACTTATCAAAAATATTAGTGGGGTTACCCGCTTGGAACACTGGGGAGATACCTATGTACGAATAAATATGAGAGGTTCAAGAGCTTCTGCCTTTAGAGATGGCATGAATGTAACATCCACCTGGGGACCGTTAACAGAAGATATGAGTTTTGTAGAAAGAGTAGAAATTGTGAAAGGTCCTTCCGGATTTATGATGTCTAACGGAGAACCCAGTGGAATATATAATGTAGTAATGAAAAAGCCAGTTAAAAATAATCAAAACTCAATATCTCTTATGCTTGGCAGTTACGATTATTATAGAGGAGCATTGGATATCGGGGGTAAAATAGATCAGAAAGGCAAGCTACTGTACCGATTAAATATCTATGGGCAGAGCAACAATTCATTCAGAAAATATGAATTTAATAAAAAAGCAGGAATTGCCCCTGTATTAAGCTATCAAATAGATGACAACACCTTACTAACATTGGAATATACTTACCAAAGCGTAAACATGTCTAATATTGGATCTTACTATAGCTTTTCTCCGTCGGGTTATGCCAGCCTTCCAAGAAACTATTCTGTATTAGCTCCAGGAATGGAACCCACCAAAATAGAAGATCAATCTTTTACAGTCAATTTGCAGCATAACCTTTCCGAAAACTGGAAAATTACAGCTCAAGCAGCTTACTTCAACTATTATAAAAAAGGCAGTTCATTATGGCTTAATTATATTAACACCCATGGAGATTTAAGGAGAACAGTATCCATTGGAGATGCCATAAACGAAATGAAATTTGGACAGTTATTTGTAAACGGCTCAATAAATACCGGTAAGATAAAACATAGAATACTTGCCGGTTTGGATTTAGGCAATAAAGAATATTGGGGAGACTGGTCACAGACTTTTGCTCTGGATACAGAAGATTCTTATAACATTTACGCTCCCGGAAACGGTTCAGCTTCACTGGGTCTACCCACCTTTGACAGAAGTAAAAGTATTAAAGAAAGATCCGGTGGGTCAAAATATCTTTTAAAATATACAGGGATTTATGTACAGGATGAACTAGGAATTTTTGATGATAAATTACGAATCACCATAGCTACGAGATATACTTCAGCTGAAGATACTTCTTACGGAGTAACTGCTGAAAAAAACAGGTTTACACCCAGGCTGGGCATTAGCTATTCCCTTACCCCAAATACTTCCTTATACGCCTTATACGATCAGGCTTTTGTACCTCAGTCCGGAAATAAAAGAGACGGAGGTAAGATTGATCCTATCGTTGGGAATAATATAGAATTGGGAGCAAAAAAAATATGGTTTGACGGAAAATGGAACAGTTCTCTTTCCGTTTATCAAATTACAAAGAAAAATCAACTTTCTGCCGATCCGGATAACACTTCCTCAGAGTCCTATGTTCTTCAATTAGGAAAAACACGAACCCAAGGAGTAGAAGTTGATATACAAGGAACTTTAAGCAAAGGATTCAACATGATAGCAAATTATGCTTTTACAGAATCTAAAATAACAGAAGATACCAAACAATACAAAAAAGGAACTCTTGTTCCCGGTTATGCGAAACACGTAGCAAATATAATTTTAAGATATTCGTTTTCCGAAGGAATTTTAAAAGGCTGGGGAGTTAATACGGCATATACTCTACAGGCAGATCGTTCAACCTGGAATACTGTAGAAGGTGAAAAAGCACTTCCTGATTACAATCGATTTGATGCGGGAATTTCCTGGACTAACAACAAAATAACTATAGCTCTCAACATAAATAATCTTTTTGACCAATACTTATACAGTGGTTCTGCCGGTAACATTGGAAAAGTGATGACCTGGAGATGGCAGACAGAAGCATCCAGAAACTATCGTTTAGGCATCTCTTATACATTTTAACAGTGAAAAAGAAAAAATATAATTTAAAATTCTTATTTCATTGGCTCCATCTATGGGTAGGACTTATATGCGGAATCATAGTTTTCATAGTCGCTATTACAGGATGCTTATATTCTTTCAAAGATGAAATAACAAGCATTTTAAATTCTCACTTGATTATAAAAACTCAAAACAAACCTTTGTTGAAGCCTTTTGTATTAAAAAAAAGAGCGGAAAAATATATATTTTTAACACAGGCAGACAGTGCTAACAAAATATATGGGGTTTCATACGAAAAAAACAAAGCAGCATCAATTGCTTACAGCCATTATGAGAAAGGATATTCCGCCATGTACCTTAATCCATACACAGGTAACTACATAGACAAAAAACATATCAAAAAAGGCTTTTTTCCTTGGGTGCTTTCCGGTCACCGAAGCCTTTGGCTACCTTACAAGACAGGGCATCTAATAGTAGGCTGGGCAACCTTTCTTTTTGTTATTACAACCCTTTCAGGACTCATACTATGGTGGCCAAAAAAATGGAAAAAAAAACATCTGAATTCAGCATTTAAAGTAAAATGGAATGCCCGTTTTTTCCGGTTAAACTATGACCTGCATAATGTATTAGGCTTTTATACCTGTATATTTGCTCTTATAATTGCTGTTACAGGACTAAACTGGAGTTTTCAATGGTTTTCGCATTTGTATTATGGAATTATATCCGGAGGTCAGAAAATTATAATACATTACAAACCTCCTCCGGATGAATCCCCCCCTACCCTTCACGCAGATTCTATATTATGGGAAAAAGTATTATCAATATATCCTATAAACAAAAAAGGTATGTTCATTTTTGACTATCCTTCAGACAACGATCACAACTTTAGAATAGGCTATAACCCCGATACTAAAAATTACTATCGAAGAGAATTTAAATTTTATAATTCGTCCGAAATTCAAGAAATACAAAACATGAACAGCCTCTACTCCATCTCTTATGAAAAATCTTCTTACGCACAAAAATTATATCGTATGAATTATGATATTCATATTGGTTCTATTGCGGGCATTACGGGAAAAATTATCGTCTTTTTGATAAGCCTGATTCTGGCCAGCTTACCTGTCACAGGATGCATAATATGGTGGAAGAAAGGATTTCGCATGCCCTGAATGTATATACAAATACCCAAAACTAATTCAAAAAACCAACAAAAAAAGGTTGGACACATATTCTATTCATTTTAGGCAAAATAGATTTCATTTTAACAAACAGAAAACAACTATAATAATCATCAAAATTGTACCTTTGTAAAGTTTTACAAACCATGCAGAATACATTAAAATTATCCGGATTAGAAGTTTTCTCTGTTTTTCCTGACAGTAACTTTATCAATATAGGTGAAAGAACCAACGTGACCGGTTCCCGTAAGTTTTTAAATCTAATTAAAAATGAAAAATACGACGAAGCTCTTTCAGTAGCCAGAGATCAGGTAGAAGGAGGTGCTCAAATCATTGACATATGCATGGATGAAGGTTTGATTGACGGAGTAAAAGCCATGACTACCTTTTTACGGCTTATTGCTTCTGAACCGGATATTGCAAGGGTTCCACTTGTGGTTGATTCTTCCAACTGGGAGGTCATTGAAGCTGGACTAAAAAACCTTCAGGGAAAAGGAATCGTAAACTCCATCAGTCTTAAAGAAGGAGAAGAAGAATTTATACAAAAAGCTAAAATCATAAAAAGATACGGAGCTGCAATGATTGTAATGGCTTTTGATGAAGAAGGGCAGGCTGATAATCTTGAAAAAAGGAAAGTTATATCTAAACGCTCGTATGATATACTAGTAAATAAATTAGGAGTTAACCCTTCCGATATTATATTTGACCTTAACATTTTTCCTGTAGGTACCGGTATGCAGGAACACCGTAGAAATGCTCTTGATTTTTTCGAAGGTACCCAATGGGTTAAGGAAAATCTTCCCGGATGCTTTGTTTCAGGAGGTGTCAGTAATGTTTCATTCTCTTTCAGAGGTAACAATAAAGTTAGGGAAGCCATTAATGCTGCCTTTCTTTACCATGCTATAAAACATGGAATGGACATGGGTATCGTAAACCCAACTCAGCTGGAAATATATGAAGAAATAGAACCTGAACTGCTTAAAAAAATTGAGGATGTTCTTTTTGACCGTAGTGAAGAGGCTACTGAAAACCTAATAGAATATGCCGAAACCATTACACAGGACAAAGAAGCAAAAGAACAGAAAATAGAGGAATGGAGAACTTATCCTATAGAAAAACGACTGGAATATGCCTTAATTAAAGGAAATGCTGATCATATTGAACAAGATGTGGAAGAAGCTCGTCAATTGGCCAGTAAACCGCTGGATGTAATTGAAGGCCCTCTGATGGATGGAATGAACACCGTAGGAGAACTTTTTGGAGCAGGTAAAATGTTTTTACCTCAGGTAGTCAAAACTGCAAGGGTAATGAAAAAGGCAGTTGCATATCTACAACCGTTTATAGAAGAGGAAAAAAACGGGGAAACCCAATCGAATGGAAGAATTTTGATGGCTACAGTAAAAGGCGACGTACACGACATTGGTAAAAATATTGTGGGTGTTGTTCTTGCTTGCAATAACTACGAAATTATCGATCTCGGGGTTATGGTTCCCAAAGAAAAAATCATTGATACCGCTATTAAAGAAAATGTAGATCTGATTGGACTCAGCGGTCTTATTACTCCTTCTCTTGATGAAATGATCAGTGTAGTTGAAGAGCTTGAAAAACGGCAACTATCCTATCCGGTCATGATTGGGGGAGCTACGACTTCAAAAATTCATACAGCCTTAAAAATTGCACCTAAATACAGTCATACAACTATTCACGTTTTAGACGCTTCCAAATCAGTTACAGTAGCCTCTTCCCTTTTATCCTCCCAAAGTGAAGAATTTAAAAAGAAAATACACGAAGAATATATTCATCTAAGAGAAGGATATTTAAACCGAAGCGTTGAAAAAGAATACTTAACTCTTCAACAGGCACGAAATAATAAATTTCAATTAGACTGGTCTGAATTTTCTCCCTATACACCTAAGCAAATCGGAGTACAGGTTTTTGATTCTATACCTCTGGACGAGCTAAAAGAATATATTGACTGGCAACCTTTTTTTAGAGCTTGGGAATTAGCTGGAAAATTCCCTAACATATTGACTGACAAAATTGTGGGTGAAGAAGCCAGCAGTTTATATAAAGATGCCTTAGAAATGCTTGAAAAAGTAGTCAGTGAAAATCTCTTGCAACCTAAAGCAGTAATAGGTGTTTTTCATGCCAATTCCAATGAACAGGACGATATAGAAATTTACGATAAAAATAATCATAAGATAAACACATTCCGCACTTTACGCCAACAAAACAAAAAATCAGAAGGAATTCCTAATCTTGCGTTATCTGATTTTATACTTCCTAAAAATGGAGAAAACACTCATGATTATATAGGATGTTTTGCCGTTTCTATTTTCGGTGCAGAACAATTAGCCAAACATTATGAGGCTGATAACGACGACTATTCTGCCATTATGATAAAAGCAATTGCCGATCGTCTGGCTGAAGCTTTGGCTGAGTACATGCATGCAAAAATTCGTAGAGAAATATGGGGGTATGCTTATGACGAAACTCTGGACAATGAATCGCTCATTAAAGAAAAATATCAAGGGATTCGTCCTGCTCCAGGCTATCCTGCCTGCCCGGATCATCTTGAAAAAATTGCTATTTGGGAATTACTGGATGTGAATACAGCCATAGGTGTACAACTCACTGAAAGTCTGGCCATGTATCCAGCCTCATCAGTATCTGGTTACTACTTTGCCAATCCAAAATCCAAATATTTCGGACTGGGTAAAATTACCCTTGAACAGGTTGAAGATTATGCTAAGCGAAAAGAAATAAAATTGGAGGATGCCAAATATTGGCTACAGCCTAATTTAGCCTGATATTTATTTGAGTTTAAAAGAACATATTAAAAATCAAAATTGTACCTTTGAAATTCATGAAATTTTTTTGGCTTACTTTAGGTTCGGTTTCATTAGTTTTGGGCATTATTGGAGCATTTCTTCCGATACTTCCTACCACTCCTTTTTTACTTTTAACTACCTACTGCTATGCAAGAGGTTCTAAAAAATTTCATACATGGTTTACCTCTTCAGCTATCTACAAAAAGTATCTGGAAGATTACGTTCAGGATAAAACCATGACTTTGAAACAAAAGCTGATACTTCTCACAACTGTAACTTCTGTTTCTCTAACTTTTATTATTTTGTTTAATAATTTATTAATGAGATGCTCATTAAGCCTCGTGATACTAGGTCATATTTCATATTTCGGATTTTATGTAAAAACAAAGAAGAAATAAAAAATACTTTAATTGATTAATAATAATTTAAATACATATTTTAGTAATTGTATTTTATCTCTCTGACTAATTACAATAAATAGACCTAAAAATTAATTATGACTCATATAAATATTCCTAACAGCCCTGATCAAATGAATCAATGCTTTGCTGATGCCTATAATTCAGGAGATTTAAACCGGATAAATGCATTATTTGAAAAAGAAGCAAAAATTGTGAAATATAATGGTGACATCATTTCAGGATTTGAAAAAATGAATGAAGAACATTTAAACCTTTTAAAATTGGGAGGTAAAATGACTTCTGTTAATAAATATTGCATTGAAACAGAAGATATAGCTATGCTAAGAGCCGATTGGAAAATTGAAACGAAGAATGAAAAATCTGAAGATATAACCATTACGGGATCAAGCGTTGAATTGATAAGGAGACAGAAAGACGGAACCTGGCTGTATATCGTTGATAATCCTTTCGGCGCAAATTAAAACTTCTTACTTTGCAAATATTAAATACAAATAACTAATTCTTGAAATATTTTTTTTATTATCAAAGCCCTTCATTCTTTCTGTGCCAATAAAATTTTTAATGAGTTGTTTTTTTAATTGCTACAACTTTGAACAATTATTTGTGTACATGCTATAAATAAAACTAATAGAGTAATATTTTTGATCAACCACTCCTAAACAATCTGAAAAATATTTTTTTACTATTGGATCAAAAAACCTAAATTCAACAGCTCCTGATAAATCTTCTCTTACCATAAAATAGGTTACAAACCTTTGATCAGAAAAACTTATCCTTTCTTTACCTTCATAAAAAGCTATTTTATCATTCTTTAAATTATCATATAATTTTAATAAAAGCATTCTATTATCATCAGTACGAATATACTCATATCTCTTTTCTTCCTGCATAATATAATCAATATCTTGATAAGTAAGTTTTTCTACACTTTTAGTCTTTTTGTTAAAAACTTTATCCCCTTTTATTTTATATTCACCTTCACAGACTTCTCCATTTTTCATATGTACAGATAAATGACCTTTAAGAACATAACAAGCAGATGAAGGAGAGCAAGCAATTTTAATTTTTTGAGCTTTAAGAAAAGAAAAATTAATCAAAATAAACAATATCAAAAAGATTTTAATCTTCATTTGTAAAATTTTTTAGCGAATTTAAATAAAAAATATTATCCACTTTCTAATAATTTTCTAATAATTTTTTAAATCTTTTCTAATAAGCTCCCGGATTATTATCCCTTACTTTTGCACTACAAAAAAAGGAACATGGAAGAGTATCCCAAAAAAATTAAAGCAATTGAATTGAATAATACTTCACTCTAAGAACACAATGACCAGAATGTTCTTGAGTGAACATAAATGTACAGGTCATGAGGTTACTATTTTTATATCTTTATTATAATAAGCTGTTAAAAAACACTGTCTATAATTTTTTCTGGATTTTAAATCGGTTAAAATCCAGAAAAAACATATCCATTTTTACAATACAAAATTCATATTCACCTTTTAAAAATAATCGCTATGTTACAAATATCTGAATTTGCCATGCGTTTGGCACTGGCTTTCGTATTAGGTATGGCCATTGGAATTGAAAGGCAGTGGAAACAAAAAAGTGCAGGCCTGCGTACCAATACATTAGTTGCAGTAGGGTCTGCTGCATTTATACTCATATCCATGTCCGTAAGTGGCAGCCATGGAGATCCCAGCCGGGTAGCCGCACAAATTGTAAGCGGAATCGGCTTTTTAGGTGCGGGAGTAATTATGAAAGACGGACTGAGCGTTCGGGGATTAAACACAGCCGCCACAATTTGGTGCTCTGCTGCGGTAGGATCTTTAGCAGGTATCGGATTATATACTCAGGCATCATTAACTGCGCTCACTGTTATTATTATCCACATCTCTTTGCGTCCGTTGGGAAATAAAATGAATAAAATTTCATTCACTCCCAAAGATCATACCGCTACCACAGAATATCAAATAACCATTCATTGTAAAAATAACATTGAAAACCATATCCGCGTATTACTTATTCAACAATTAGGAAATAACGAAAAATTATTACTCCGCTCTCTCTCCAGTAAAGATGATGCAGACGGAGAAAACACACTTATTACCGCAGAAATTACAGCTAATGGCATTCAGGACTACCTGATGGAACAAATGGTAAGCCGCCTTACCATAGAACAGGAAGTGATAAAAGTAAGCTGGGAATTTATCGGTCAGCAATCTGAATTATAAAAAATCTAACCCACTATAAAATGAACCCCATGAACCATACTACTCCCAAAGGAATTTCAAACTTTGAAAAAAACTCCACCACGAAACTTCAGATGGTAGCAAAAAATGACAGCAATTTATTTTATGCTATGTTAGAAAGTAGTGAAAAGGGTTTAAGTACATCTACCGTAGAAGAAAAAATAAAAAAATTCGGATACAACGAAATAGAGCATGAAAAAGCCCCCTCCTGGTATAAACAATTTATGATGGCTTTTTTTAACCCCTTTATTGCAGTTCTGTTTGTACTGGTGATTATATCTGCAATCATGGATGTATGTATTGTTCCTCCGGACGAACGCGATTACAAAACCATTCTTGTTGTGGGCTCTATGATCATATTAAGTTCCTTATTGAGATTTTGGCAGGAATACAGCAGTAACCGTGCAGCTGAAAACCTGAAAAACATGGTAAAAACCACTGCTACCGTATTCAGGAGAAACAAAGGAAAAACAGAAGTAAACATAAGAGATATTGTTCCCGGAGATATTATTTATCTAAGTGCGGGAGATATGATTCCTGCTGATGTACGTATTATTAAATCCAAAGACCTTTTTGTTAGCCAGGCTATACTTACGGGAGAATCTCATCCTTTGGAAAAAAGAGAATATACCATACCCGACGCTGATAAAAAGTCACCTCTTGAACTTGAAAACTTATGCTTTATGGGAACCAACGTGGTTAGCGGAACAGCTACGGCTATCGTAGTCACAACCGGTAACCATACGTATTTAGGTTCAATTGGTAAGGCTATAAGCGGAAAACGGACAGAAACCAGTTTTGACAAAGGAGTGAATAAAGTAAGCTGGTTATTGATCCGGTATATGCTCGTAATGGTTCCTTTAGTTTTTCTTATTAACGGATTAACCAAAGAAAACTGGCTGGAAGCTTTGCTTTTTGCCGTTGCTATTGCTGTAGGATTAACTCCGGAAATGCTCCCGATGATTGTAACTGCCAATCTCGCCAAAGGGGCAAAAAACATGAGTAAACAAAAAGTTATCGTAAAAAAATTAAATGCCATACAAAATATTGGAGCTATGGATATCCTGTGTACAGATAAAACAGGTACACTGACAATAGATAAAATTGTTTTGGAAAGACATCTGAACGTATTAGGACACGAAGATGATGAAGTATTAAAATGGGCATATTTAAACAGTTATCACCAAACAGGATTAAAAAATCTTTTAGACATTGCTGTATTAGAACACGTGGAAATTCACGAATATCTGAAAGTGGAAGAAGATTATATAAAAATTGATGAAATTCCGTTTGATTTTCAACGAAGAAGAATGAGTGTAATTCTGGAACAAAAAAATAAAAAACATCTTCTTATTTGTAAGGGAGCCGTTGAAGAAATGCTGAATCTATGTTCCCATGCATTTTACCCGGGAGAAAACTCTAAAATTCATACAGAAACTGATTCCATCGTTCCTATAGATCCTAAAATGAGGGAAACCGTTTTGCAAACCTCTAAAAAATTGAATGAAGACGGACTAAGAGTTTTACTTGTAGCAATCAAGGAATATGAAAATCATGATACAGATTACACTGTTGAGGAAGAATCTAATCTTATTCTTACAGGATTTATCGGATTTCTGGATCCTGCAAAACCTTCTGCAAAACCTGCGCTGGAAAACCTTCAAAAACTGGGAATCAAAGTTAAAGTCTTGACAGGCGATAACGACATTGTTACCAAAAAAATATGCCGGGATGTAGGGATTCCCTTTCAGGAAATTTTATTAGGAACAGATATCGAACATTTAAGCGATTCCGAACTTTCAGATAAAATTAATGACATTAGTATTTTTGCCAAACTTAATCCCATACAAAAATCAAGAATCGTTACACTCCTTCAGAAGCAAAACCATACGGTAGGCTTTATGGGCGATGGCATAAATGATGCTCCGGCGTTACGAAATGCCGATGTAGGCATATCGGTAGATACTGCTGTGGATATTGCTAAAGAAAGTGCAGATATCATACTTCTTGAAAAAGATTTAATGGTTCTTCAAAAAGGAGTTATTTATGGACGAAGAACATTTGGGAATATTATCAAATACATTAAAATGACCACCAGCAGTAATTTTGGAAATATGTTCAGCATGATCGGAGCTAGTATTTTTCTACCCTTTTTACCTATGCGCCCTATACAGCTACTTATCCAAAACTTGCTTTATGATATATCTCAGACTTCCATTCCCTGGGATAAAATGGACAAAGAGTTTATGGAAAAACCTCAAAAATGGGATGCAAAAGGAATCAGTCGCTTTATGATGTACATTGGTCCCATTAGTTCAATCTTTGACTATATAACTTTTGCCGTAATGTATTTTGTATTCAAAGCAAATTCACTTGAACATCAAAACCTTTTTCAGACCGGCTGGTTTGTAGAAGGCCTTTTATCCCAAACCCTTATCGTACATATGATACGTACACGAAAAATACCTTTTATTCAAAGTTGGGCAACCGCACCGGTAGTTGCATTAACTTCTTTGATTATGCTTATAGGCATCGCTATTCCATTCACTCCTTTTGCCAAGGCCATATATATGGAGCCTTTACCTCTAAGTTACTTCCCGTTGTTGATAGGAATACTTACCGGTTATTGCCTGTTAACTCAGTTCGTTAAAAACCTGTTTATCAAAAAATTTAACCAATGGCTTTAAAAAACAACTCCTCTAAAAAATGGTTGATTTTGATACTGTTTTTTTCCCTTTTTGTCTTAACCGTGGATTTTTTGGTATCCAGATGTTCCAGCCATAAAATTCTCAAAAAGAAAATGTACATTTGTACCCATGAATATTCTTCTGGTTGAAGACGATTTAAGGGTTTCCGAGCTTATAAAAAGGGGTTTGGAAGAAGAAGGTTTTACTATTACGACAGCTTTTGACGGCTTATCCGGTAAAAAGCTCGTAGTAATGCATGAGTATGACTTATTAATTACAGATATCATATTACCGGAAATAAACGGGCTGGATCTTTGTAAAGAAGTGAGAATAATTAAACCGGAACTTCCTATTTTAATGCTTACCGCATTAGGAACCACTGATGATAAAATTGAAGGATTTGATGCCGGAGCTGATGATTATCTGGTTAAACCATTTGAAATGAGAGAATTGGCAGCTAGAATCAAAGTTCTGCTGAAAAGAAGTTCTAAAAACAAATCAGGATTTATTTTGAAATTTTCTGATCTGGAAATGAACTTAAAAACCAAAATTGTTAAGAGAAATAACCAGGAATTGAGCCTTACCCCCAAAGAATTCAAACTTTTGGAATTTTTACTGCAAAATCAGGGAAGAGTTATCTCAAGAACGGAAATTGCTGAAAAGGTTTGGGATACCCATTTTGATACCGGAACAAATTTTATTGATGTCTATATTAATTATCTGCGAAAAAAAGTAGACAAAGGATTTGACAATAAACTAATACATACAAAGTCAGGAATGGGTTTCATACTAAAATCGGAAGTATGAAAATACGAACCAAATTAACTCTCCTGTTTTCTCTTGTTACCGCATCCATTCTTTTGCTATTTGCATCAGTAATCTATTATTCTGCGAAACAAAACCGAAACACGGAATTTTATTCTTTATTAAAAAAAGAAGCAATTACTAAGGCTAATCTTTTTTTCGATGCCAAAGTACCCTCCCAAACGCTTCAACAAATCTATCATAACAATACCAAAACAATTAATGAAGTAGAAGTAGCAATTTACAATAGTTCTTTCCATCTTCTATATCACGATGCTGTAGATATAGATTTTGTTAAAGAGACTCCTGCCATGATTAATGATATTTACAAAAAAGGAGAAATTAAATTTTATCAGGGAGACTGGCAGGTCATTGGATTACTCTATAAATTTGAAAATAAAAACTATGTAATAACCGCTGCGGCTTATGATCAATTTGGGTATAACGAATTAAGCACTTTACTAAAAAATACCTGTATCATTTTCATTATCTCCATCATTTTTATTTTTATTGCCGGATATTACTTTTCTAAAAAAGCCTTTGAGCCGGTTAAAGAAATCACTGACAGAATGAATGAAATATCCGCAAGTCATCTGAATCTGAGACTGGAAGCCAATCCTAGCAAAGACGAACTCTCCGATTTAACGATTACCTTTAATCAAATGCTTACCCGGCTGGAAAAATCGTTTGAAGCACAAAAACATTTTGTTTCTAATATTTCCCACGAATTACGAACACCTTTAGCTGCCATGATAGCAGAGCTGGAACTTTCCGTAAATAAGAATAAAACATCTGAAGAGTATAAAATTATACTTCAAAATTCATTATCAGATGCAAAAAAAATAACCAAACTATCCAATAGCCTTCTGGATTTTGCCAAAGCAAGCTATGATCCTTCAGAAATAGCTTATAAACCGGTACGAATAGACGAAATTCTGCTGGATGCATGTCAGCAGGTACAACAGGCAAATCCCGGATATAAAACCAATCTGCTTTTTGGAAATGATTTTCTGCATGATAATCAGATTCTGGTTAACGGCAATGAATATCTGCTTAAAGTAGCTTTTGTAAATTTACTGGAAAACGGTTGTAAATTTTCTGAAGACCACCTTTGCCAGGTTTCCATTTCATTTTTCTGTAACACCATCCAAATCGAATTTGCAGATCGGGGTATTGGCATTTCTCAAGAAGACATTCCTCATATTTTCACTCCCTTTTACAGGGGAAAAAATAAAGAGTTTACCTATGGAAACGGAATAGGTCTGTCATTAACAAAAAAAATTATCCTTTTACATTCCGGTACTGTTACCATAAGCAACAATTTACACAAAGGAACTACCTTCACTTTACAGCTTCCTCATCTGTAAAAATCAATGCTCTAATAAAATTCTAATTTTTTTTTAAAAGGTTTCTAATAATCATCCACAAACAGTTCTCCTAGTTTTGTAGCCGAAAAAAGAGGTTTACTAACTAAAAAAACGGAGAAAATGAAACATACAAAAATCCGCGACCTGTCCTTACTTGTATTAGGAATATTTATCATGGGTTCATGTCATAAACAGACATCCAAAGAAGAAGAGCAAAGTTATACGATAACTGGCAATACCATTACCTTATCTGAAGATTCCAATATAAGTAAGAAATTAAAACTGGAAACAGTTAAAAGTGAATGGTTAAGCCCTGATTTGTCTACCGTAGGAGTTGTAAGAGCTATACCCACCGGTTATGCGGAAATAGCTCCTCCTTTTGCAGGTAGAATTATAAAATCATTTGTTAGACTGGGACAAAAGGTAGAAATAGGTTCTCCTCTTTTTTCCATCAGCTCCCCGGAATATTTTAATGCCCAAAAAGAATATTTTGATGCTCGGCAGGAATACTCTTTATCCAACTTAAATCTTAAAAGACAACGAGATTTATTACAGCACGGAGTAGGAATACAAAGGGAAGTAGAAGAAGCCAGAACAGATTTTGAAACTAAAAGATCTGCACTTGAAAATGCAACTGCAGCACTAAAAATATTTAACATCAACCCTAACAATCTCAGATTAGGCCAGCCCCTGGTAGTCACTTCACCCATCAAAGGGGAAATTATCACTAGCAGCATCGTAATTGGACAATATGTGAAAGAAGATGCAGAGCCTATTGCTACCATTGCTGAATTGAATAAAGTATGGATTGCCGGACAAATCAAAGAAAAAGATTTAGGCTTTATCAATAAATTAAACGAAGTTAACATCAAACTTGAAGCCTTTCCCGATAAAGTAATAACGGGGAAAATTTATCATGTCAATGAAATGGTAGATGAAGAAACCCGAAGTGTGGAAGTACTTATTGAATGTATTAATTCCGATAAAACACTAAAACCGGGCATGTACGTGAATGTTCATTTCTTAAACGAGCCGGAACAAGCAGTTACAGTTCCTACCCAAGCTATTTACCAGATGAATGACGAACAGTTTGTTTTAGTACAAGTTGATAAAAATAAGTTTGTCAGAAGAAAAGTGGAAACCAAAGATATCTCTAAAGATAAAACAGAAATAAAAAGTGGAGTAAAAGCAGGTGAAAAAATTGTGACCGAAGGAGGAATTTATTTACTGGAAGTTCAATAACACAAAAAGAAATAACATGAATAAACTTATACAAACTACCATACATAAACGTTGGGTAATAGTAACCCTGTTCATTCTGCTTGCCATTTTCGGGTATTATTCTTGGAAGCATCTTTCCATTGAAGCCTATCCGGATATTGCAGATGTAACCTCACAGGTAGTAACCCAGGTTCCGGGGCTGGCAGCTGAAGAAATAGAACAACAAATAACCATTCCTATTGAGCGTGCCTTAAACGGACTTCCCGGTATGCATGTCATGCGAAGCAAAAGCACTTTCGGACTTTCCATGATTACCATTGTTTTCGAAGACGGAATCGACGATTATTGGGCTAGGATGAGGATACAGGAACGTCTTAACGATGTGGAATTACCTTATGAAGCAACTCCAGAACTTGACCCTCTCACCTCTCCGATTGGCGAAATTTACCGATATATTATTGAAAGTAAAACACACGATTTACGTGAGCTTACCGATTTACAAAATTTCGTCATTATCCCCCGGATAAAACAAGTGGCCGGAGTAGCTGATGTTACCAACTTCGGAGGAATTACCACCCAGTTTCAAATTGAACTGGAACCTAAAAAACTGGATCAATACCAGCTTTCTTTGGGAGAAGTTATTGAAACCATTGAAAATAATAATGTAAATGCCGGAGGAAGTGTTTTACCACGTGGTGATTTAGGCTATGTAATACGAGGTATCGGGCTGGTTAAGGACCTTGAAGATTTAGGTAAAATTGTAGTAAAAACAGAAAAAGGAGTTCCCATATTGTTGAATGATATAGGTAAACTTAAATATGGAAATATTGAACGAAAAGGAGTTTTAGGATATACAGACAAAAAACGAAATCATTCTGAAAGTATTGAAGGAATTGTACTTCTATTGAAAGGACAAAACCCTTCCGTAGTACTGGAAGGAATACACGAAGCGGTTGATGATCTAAATACACAAATTCTACCGGAAGGAGTAAAAATACACACATTTTTAGACAGAACAGAATTAGTAAATACCACTTTAAATACCGTATCGCATACCTTATTAGAAGGTATGTCACTTGTAGTTGTAGTTTTAATTGTTTTCCTAGGCAGCTGGAGGGGGGCTTTACTCGTTGCAATCACTATCCCCCTTTCCCTGCTTATTGCCTTTATTCTTATGCATTTTACTAATATTCCAGCCAATTTACTTTCACTGGGAGCTATTGACTTTGGAATTATTGTAGACGGCGCCATTGTAATGATGGAAACCATATTAAGGAAAAGAGAAGAAGAACCAGACAGGGAACTCAAAGAGAAAACGGTTGCGCAGAGAGCTACAGAAGTAGCAAAACCTATATTATTCTCAACTATAATTATCATAACTGCATACCTTCCGTTATTTGCTTTTGAAAGAGTTGAAAAAAAACTGTTTACTCCCATGGCATTCACCGTTGGATATGCACTTTTCGGAGCGCTCATGGTCGCTTTATTATTAATACCCGGACTAGCTTATTTCATATATAAAAAACCCCAGAAGCTTTACCACAACAAATGGTTGGAAAAACTGACGGATAAATATTACAGAAGCATAAAAAATATTATGCGGTCTCCTAAAAAAATATTTCTTCCTTTAGGAGTTATTCTCGGGTTTACTTTCGTACTGACTTTTTATGTAGGAAAAGATTTTCTTCCTCCGCTAGATGAAGGCTCCATATGGCTTCAAGTTCAATTACCTCCGGGAATATCAGTTGAAAAATCTAAAGAACTCAGTGATACCTTGCGTGCGAGAACCATGAAATATGATGAAATTACTTATGTTATGGTACAGGCCGGAAGAAATGATGACGGAACCGATCCGTGGACGGCCTCACACTTTGAAGTATCCGTAGGATTAAAACCTTATAAAGAGTGGAAACGGGGAAAAACCAAATACGACCTGATTGCTGAATTGGAAAAAGAATACGAAAGCTTACCCGGATTTAACGTTGGTTTTTCACAACCTATGATTGATGGTGTTATGGATAAAATATCCGGAGCACACAGCGAACTGGTGGTGAAAATTTACGGTGATGACTTTAACGAAACCCGAAGAATTGCTGATGACGTATTGAAAACGCTGAAAACGGTAAAAGGAGCTGTGGATTTAGCCATAGATCAGGAACCTCCTCTGCCTCAGCTTCAAATTCATGCAAACCGGGACAAAATTGCTCAATACGGACTCAACGTAGCAGATGTGGCAGAACTTATTGAGGTAGCAATTGGAGGAAAAGCTATTTCACAGATTTTTATCGGAAATAAAGTATATGATATTATATGTCGTTACGATGAAAATAGCAGAAATACTCCGGATAAAATATCTAACCTTATGCTTACCTCCGAAACCGGTGCTAAAATACCGCTATCGCAAGTATGTGATATTAAGCTAAGTACCGGAGAAAGCACTATTACCAGAGAGATGAACAAAAGACATTTAACAGTTAAACTTAACTTGAGAGATAGGGATTTAGGACAATTTTTAGTAGATGCACAGAATAAAATAGAGAAAGATGTAAAATACAATCACGAAAAATACCACATCAAATGGGGAGGGCAATTTGAAAATCAAAATAGAGCTTATGCTCGCCTGGCGGTCATCATACCTTTAGCCCTTGCTATTATGTTTATTATTCTTTATACAGCGTTTGGCAAGTTCAGACAAGCCGGATTATTGATGAGTATTGTACCCTTAGCTTTATTTGGAGGAATGCTGGCGTTAAACGTGAGGGATATGACCTTGAATGTTTCCTCTGCTGTAGGCTTTATAGCTTTATCCGGAGTTGCCATCCAAAACGGAGTCATTATGATTTCTCATATTAATTTTTTAAGAAAACAGGGCTATTCTCTCCTGGATGCCGTTATCATTGGGGCCAGAGATCGTTTCCGGCCGGTATTAATGACTGCTACAGTAGCAATTTTAGGATTGCTTCCAGCCTCCCTAGCCACCGGCATAGGCTCGGATGTACAAAGACCTTTAGCCACTGTAATAGTTTACGGATTATTATTCTCAACGATTATAACATTGTTTGCTTTACCTGCTCTGTATTATATGATTGAATCAAGATGGGGAGAAAAAGATAAACCAGCAGACAGTTAAAAATTGAAATTTATGAAATTAGTAAAACATATATTTAAAATAGTTCTATGGCTGTTGATCACTACGCCATCAATGAAAGCCCAGGTAGATACGACCTTCTTCAAGCAACCGATTAATTATATAAATTTTATTGAACGGGTTAAAGAAAATAATCTGGAATATGCCGCTGAAAAGTATAATATTAATCTGGCTGAAGCTGAAATAGAAAATGCTAAAATTATTCCTGATGTTGAATGGAGTGTGGAAGGTACAAGCAACAGAAAGCAAATGGGTAATGGTCTGGAAACCGGTCTGGGATGGACCTTGGAACTGGGAGGAAAACGCAAAGCCCGGATTGATTTAGCTAAAAGTGAAGTGGAGTTGACTCGATATCTGCTTCAGGATTTTCTTCGAAATTTACATGCTGAGGCAACCTTACAATTTCTTGAAAGTATTCAGAATAAAAATCTTTTGGATGTACAGCTAAATTCGTACAAAACCTTACAGACCTTATCTTCTTCCGACAGTATTCGTTATAAACTGGGAGATATTGCTCTTATAGATTTTAAACAAAGTAAACTGGAAGCACAGGCTATGCTTAATGAGGTCTACCAGGCAGAGTCCGATTGGAAAAATTCTTTGGTTGCTCTTAATTTGCTGATGGGAATGCAACATACAGATACGCTGTTTTCTGCCTATAGTAATTTTTCAGATTTTAATCGTGATTTTATTTTGTCTGACTTAATTATCACAGCACAAAATAACCGAGCTGATTTACGGGCCGCTCTACAAGGTAAAAATGTATCCCAAAAAATGTTAAAATTAGCAAAAGCAAACCGAATGATGGATCTGGGAATTAGTGCAGGCATGCAGTTCAATGGAAAAGCAACCAACGAAGAAGCTCCTTCTCCTTATCACACCGGGTTTTCTGCTGGGTTAACCATTCCTCTACGCTTTTTAAATAATAGAAAAGGCGAAGTTCAGGTAGCTCAATACACAATTAAAAAAGCTGAGACAGAATACAAACAAATAGAATTACTCATTCAGACCGAAGTCACTCAGGCCTATTATAATTTTGTAAATACAAAAAAACAAATGCAACAGTTTTCTAATGGATTATTATCTGAATCAAAAGCAATTTTAGAGGGAAAAATATATTCCTATCAGAGAGGGAATACCTCTTTGCTTGAGGTATTGGATGCACAAAGAACTTATAATGATGTACAGCAAAACTATTATCAGACTTTATTTAATTATAGCTCTGCTTTAGTTGAGCTGGAAAGAACCGTAGGAATATGGGATATTAATTTTTAATTGTAAACTAACTACATCTCAATCATGAAAACTTTTTTTCATGAATATAAAAACCGGATATACTCCGGTTTTCTTATTTCTTTATCTTAAAAAAATTATCAAAAATTTTTAGATATATTTTACTAAATTACTAATCTTAAAAGTTATAATTATGTTATACCAGGCTAAACGATGGGTAAGACCGGAAGATTTAAATCCACATAACACTTTATTTGCCGGAAGATTATTGGAGTGGGTTAATGAACAAATTGGAATAGCAACTGTTGTGCATCTAAAAAATAATAAGTTTGCAGCAAGAAACATCTCTAATATTAATTTCCTTAGTCCTGCACGCTCTGGTGAGGTAATTGAAATTGGTGTTGAAATGATTAATATGGGAAAATCTTCAATTACATTTAAAGCTGAAGTATTTAATTATTCCACTCAGAAAAAAATGCTCACAATTGACAAAATTATCATGGTTTGTTTAGATGATGGAGGAAATCCAATTCCTCATGGACTGATATTTTAATTATAATATTACTTCATTTTAGTTAATGAAAATACGAAGGAATAATTTTCTTTGAGAAAATATTTATTATCCAAATATAAGTAAATCCGGATAATGTAATTTATCCGGATTTTACTGATTTAATTATACTAAGAATTTTTGGTAAAAATCAGTAAATTTATCTACAGCTTTATCTACATATTCACATTTATCATACAAATCAATATGGGAGGCTTCTTCCATGACAATTAACTCTTTTTCTGCGGATGCGGCTTTTTGATAAAGTTCGTGTCCATCTTTATTGGCCCCAAAAGCTCCTTTTGTACTACAAGTAATAATTAGTAGTGGTTGAGTTAAAAGTATATCGGCAAGATGAAAAGCATCAAATGCTATAACTGAGCTTAAGCTTGTAAAATATAGTTTATTTGGAGAATTTGAATGCTGCCCTCTTGATGTACGATAGTAATCATAACCTTCTCTCAAATCTATATTCTGAGAATCTTTATAGTTTTCGGGTAACCACGAAACTATCATGGGTTCTTCCCCTCTGGCTTCTGCGGTGCGCTGCTTGCTAACTGTTTCCAACGTAGAAAGTATCGACTGTTGACCTTCGTCCCTCTGCAATCTACCAATATTGACAGCAACTACTGTTCCTACCGCTTTAATACGTCGCTCGGTCATTGCCGCATTTGCAGCATAGCCTCCTCCGGCACAAAACCCTAATACACCAATTCTATTTTCATCAACATAAGGTAATGTTACCAGATAATCTACAGCACAACGAATATCTTCAACTCGTATTGAAGGCTCTTCTATAAAACGAGGCTCTCCCCCACTAGCCCCTTGGTAACTTGCATCTATAGCTAAAGTCACAAACCCTTTTTTCGATAACTTTTCCGCATAAACACCTGCTGTTTGCTCTTTGCAACCACTAGCAGGATGACAGGTTATAATAACTGCGTATTTTCTGTTCTCATTAAAATTTTCGGGAAGATAAAGATCAGCAGCAATTGGGATGTTACGATTAAAAAAATTAACACTTTTTTTCATTTTTATTAAATTTAGATTCTATGTATATATATTTTTATATCAACAAATATATATGCTTAAAGCCTGAATGTATTTTTCTTATTAGTCCAAAAAAGCTTTTCTTAAAAGTTTATTTAGATTATTCAGACATTTTACTGATAGAATCTGGTGTACATCCGAATTGTTTTTTGAATGCTGTGGTAAAATGAGATCTATTTTTAAACCCTACCCTGAAGCAGACATCTCCAATTTTTTCTCCATTTAATTTTATTTTTTCATAGGCTAAATCCAATCTTTTTTTAATGATCCATTTTTGAGGAGATAGATTACTAATTTTTGCAAAATCTCTTTTAAACGAGGAAAGACTTCTTCCTGTATACAATGCTATTTCCTCCACCGTTAAATCATACATAAAATTCTCAGAAAGAAAATCCAAAATATCAATTTTCCATGGTTCAGTAAAATCAAATACTGTTGAGTAGAATCTTTTATCAATATGTAAAAGAGAAATTAATCCCTGGTACAATTTAAGCTCCATTAAGTCTTCTTTTGGTTTCTTTTTAGTATTGAAATAGGGAATTATGGAATAAAAAATGCTGTCTATATCTTCACATGTACATATTTTAACAATAGAATCTGTAAACGGAACTGAGATTTCTGTACTGCAATTTAATTTCTTAAAACATTCTCGTAATAAATTTCGTGAAAATTTCATTGTTATACCCTGATAATTTTCACCATTATCCGACCCCTTGGTTATTACCACCCGATGATCTCGTTTTATAAATATACATTCGCCCGAAGTAATCTTAGTACTATCTCCGTTATCATTGATTACCATTTTTCCTGAATAAACATACACTAACATATGTGAATCAGCTCGATGAGTACAAACTGATTCATTATCAATGATAAAACTAAAAATAATATCATTATAGTTAAATATGGTTGTTGCTTGTGATATATCCATTCTATACCTGATTTATAAAACAAAAATAAATAATAAATATTATTTTATTTTTGCTGAAAAGCCCAGATATTATTTTCTAAAAAGTTTACCCATTAAATTTGAATGTTAATTCATCCTATTTATTAGCTAAATAATTATTTGAAAAAGACTTTAAATTTTATCCTATTAAATTATTACGTTAAGTTTGAAACAACTATTTTTCTAGCTTATAATTTGAGAAGTTAATAAAAACCCCAAGCATTTACTAATAAAATGCTTGGGGTTTTTATTATAATTTATTGAATTACAAATCAGTATCACATGTATCTGCTGATGTTCGTGCAGTACAACCTCCATTATAATCTAATGGGCTAAAATAAATTTGTTTTTTCAGTCTCCAATCACCATTATTACAACGATAAGTATATCTTGTAAATAATTTACCTTTGCTATCGTATGTACAAATTCTATATCCATTACAATTTGCCGAAGATGGCAACCTTATCCATATCGAGCTACTACTTGAACCACTCATTTTACAAGGAAGATTAGTATAAGTTCTTTCATGGGTTTGTATACCTTTCGAATCATACACCTTAACTACTACTTTAGCGTATTGGATAGTAGGAGAAGTAGCAGGATAATTGTCAAATACAACTGTATTTGTAGTTGTTTCCTTATACAATGTATTATTTTCATCGATTGTTGCTCCTCCATCTGGAGTAAGATACATAGTCCATTCAAACCTTGAACCTGTAGCTCCTTTCAACCAAAGAGTTTCATAACTATTATCACCCTCTTCTGTCATGTTTATAAAAGTACCATCTTTTGTATTAATTGCAGTTACATTATATACTTCTTCTTTACTGATGGTTATTTCATCACACCCTCCAGCTTTTACCTGTACTGTAATGGAAGTGATTCCTGATGGTATAGTGTACGTAATTGAACTACCCGTTTTAGATTGTGAAGTACCATTATTGTCTGTTATAGTCCATTGATAATCACCAATCTTATTTTGAACATTTTTTTCAACTACAGTAAATGTAACTAAATCTCCAACTTTGAAACTTCCGGAATATGCCGGATTAGTACTAATTGACAGATCTCCACTAACGGATTTACAATCAGGCACAACCGTATAATTGGCCTTTAATGTATCAGTACCACATCCTTTAGCTATAACTTTTACAGCTAAAGAAGTAATATTAGCCGGGATAGAATATGTAGTAGTTGTATCGGGTGGAAATGTTATAACTGTTGGAGTAGTAGTTGTATTATTAAAATACCAATCGTAACTAGTTGCACCGGTTACTCCGCTAACAGTAAACTTTTGATTTGTCCCTGCTTTTAATTCTGTTCCGTCTGCCGGAGATATTGATAATTTCCCAATCATTGGAGTACAACAAATTTGCAACCATTTCGTTGATTGACTTATATTTACACAATTTGTATCTAAGTTATATAGCATCAAACCTACAGGAAAAGGAGATGTTGTAAATAATTTATTTCTTTCATCTGTTGTTAGTTGAGGTAAACGTAATCCTCTACTATCTGAAAAAATTTCTAATGCAGAAAAATCAGAAGGAGTTATTGTACCTATACCAACACTTCCATTTTTTGTAACAATAAAGTCATTCTTGATTTCATCATCTGTAGGAGTAGTATTATCTCCTCCTCCATCTACATGAAATGATTGACGAGGGTTAGGAGTATTCATTCCTACCTGTGAAAAAAAAGATGCAGGAAATATAAGTATCAAAATAAAAAACAGTATATTTTTTCTTTTCATAATTTTAAATTTATAGTGGAAGCGCAATCCATTCTTGACCATTAAAAAATTCAACAGAATTATTTTCAGTATTGAATATTAGTAATCCTTTCGCTTTTTCAATATTTGCAGCCGTACTGTTTATAAGAGTCGTTAGTGTTGACTTAGCAGCGCTATTCAACTGAGGTATTCTTAATCCTTTTGAAATTGCAATATCCATTGAGGTTGATGTAGTAGGTTTGATAATGCCTATACCTACCTGTCCTTGAGCATTAACTATAAAATCATTTAATTCCTCACTCGATCCAATACTAGTAGCAGGACTGTCCTTTGGATTATCAGAGGCTCCGTCTACATGAAATACCGCTTTGGGAAAAGGCGTTAAAACACCAACCTGAGCCCAATTAATTTTGGCTGTTATAATTAAAATAAATAAAATTAGCTTTTTCATAATTGATTATTTTAGTATATACTTTTTAGACACAATAGACATAAGAACCAATTTTTCATATCTATTGATTCAAAATATTTTATGTATTTAAAATTTAGTTTTTGACCAAATCGTTACAGATTTCTGTCCATATGGATTTGATCCAATAACTGAAACAATTAGTGGTCGAATTATATATAAGTAACCCATTTTTCATAGGAGCAGATCCCGACAAACTATCACGTTGAATTGTCGTCAATCTTGGTAAACGAAGTGGTTTTTTAACAGCTATTTCTAATGAAGATAAAGCAGAAGGATTTATAGTACCAATACCCACCTGCCCTTCTTTATTTATTATAAAATCATCTAACTGCTCATCTGAAGAAGGATTTGAACCATCTTCCGGGTTATTACCAAGACCATCAATATGAAATGCAGACTTAGGAAATTTTGTATTTATTCCTATTTGAGCATTAACACTGTTCAAAGTAATTAATAAAGAACACAAAAATATTTTTTTCATATTTGATATATAATTTTCAACTTCAAAAATAATATATTTTTTCACGAATTGAAATTTTTTTTTAATTACATTTTTCAATTATTTTTTTAAAAGGCTATTAATATAACAAATCAATATATAAAAAAGGTTATATATCATAAATGATTATACAAAATATTTAATTTAAATTAATCAATAACGTCAGTTTAATTGTCCTATTATCAAAAAACATACAAGCAATTTAAATTTTAGAATTTATATTTGTAGAAAATTTTTGATTTTTGATTAAAATAGGAAATATAGAACTATCAGAGTTCCCTTTTTTACTAGCTCCTATGGAAGATGTAAGCGATCCACCTTTCCGGCGATTATGTAAAATGCACGGGGCTGATCTTATGTATTCTGAATTTATATCTTCAGAAGGCCTCATAAGAGATGCAATGAAAAGCAAAAAAAAATTGGATATCTTTGACTATGAACGCCCGATAGGGATACAAATTTTTGGCGGCGATGAGGAAGCCATGTCACTTTCAGCTAAAATAGTAGAAACCGTTCAACCTGATTTAGTCGATATAAATTTTGGATGTCCTGTAAAAAAAGTTGCGTGTAAAGGAGCCGGTGCTGGTGTTCTAAAAGATGTCAATTTGATGGTAAGGTTAACGCAGGCAGTGGTAAAAAGCACTCATCTTCCGGTTACCGTTAAAACCCGTTTAGGGTGGGACGACTCCTCAATCAATATAGATGAAGTAGCAGAACGACTACAAGATGTGGGAATACAAGCTTTAACTATTCATGCGCGAACTCGTTCCCAAATGTATAAAGGACATTCTGATTGGTCTCATATTGCCCGAATTAAAAACAATCCTCGAATTAAAATACCTGTTTTCGGCAATGGTGATATTAACTCTCCGGAAAAAGCCAAAGAATATAAAGAAACTTATGGAGTTGATGGTATTATGATCGGAAGAGCAGCTATAGGAAACCCCTGGATTTTCAACCAAATCAAACATTATTTAAAAACAGGTGAATTGCTTCCCCTCCCTACACTTAATCAACGCATAGAAGCAGTAAAAAATCACGTAACCTGGTCTATAGAATGGAAAGGAGAACGTACCGGATTATTAGAAATGAGACAACACTACTCTAATTATTTTCGCGGAATTGATAATTTTAAATCCTATAAAACTCAAATTTTATCTGCTTTAACATGGAATGAATTAGAAAGAATTTTCACTAACATACTTGACAAAAATTCAATTTAATAAATTCTTACATAATTTAATTATTTATTGTTTTATCATAAAAAAACACAGATATTAGTTCATTAATTTTAACATTCTATTCATTTTACTTTAAAAATATTTTTAATCCTATAAAGAAAGTACTAACTTTATAGAATTAAATTAAAAAAAATGAAAAATGAAATTTCACCAGAAACAAAATCTGAATTTTTAAAAGGAAATGATATTGGTATTCTCATCATACATGGCTTTACAGGCTCAACACAAAGTATGAGAGAAGTAGCTTATCAATTGAACAGGTTAGGATATACTATACAAATGCCCAGGCTAAAAGGCCACGGAACTACACCAGAAGATATGGAAACTACCAGTTATAAAGACTGGATTGAATCTGTAGAAAACGCTTACAGTGAGCTAAAAACTAAAGTTAAAAACTTATTTGTTTTAGGCCTTTCTATGGGAGGTACTTTAACTTTATATTGTTCTATACATCATAAAATTGATGGAGCCATTACCATTAATGCTGCTATTAATTTACCGGAATTCAAAGTATTGTATGACGATTCTCAATCACCTAGATTTATTCCGGGAATAGGTTCTGATATAAAAAAAGAAGGCATTAAAGAATGGGCGTATGATAGAACTCCTAAAAAATGTATTCAGGATATATTAACATTAAGTAATCAGGTAAGAGAAAAATTATCTTATATTAAATGTCCTTTATTAATTTTCAAGTCTAAAGAAGACCACATAGTTCCTCCTGATAATCAAGATTATATATTTTCTCACACGGGAAGTGAAAATAAAGAACTCATAGAGCTGGAAAACAGTTATCATGTAGCTACTTTAGATAACGATCAGGAATTAATTATTCAAAAAACACATCATTTTATCCAATCTATATTAAAATAAATACTTCTATTATGAAAAATTATATTTTACACGTTCTTTGCATATCTTTCGTCTCTTTTTTTTTATCATCATGTAATGAAGATGATTATCAACCTCAATACGCCTATGAAGCCAGACCAGAATTTCTTGCAGGAAACAAGATAGGAATCATTGTTGTCCACGGTTTTACCGGAAGTCCACAAAGTATGAGACCAGTAGCTCATAAATTAAATGACTTAGGTTATACAATAATGCTACCTTTACTTGAAGGGCACGGCAGTACTCCTGAAATAATGGAAAAAACTACTTATAAAGACTGGGCAAATACAGTACATCAAGCATATACTTTGCTAAAGCCAAAAGTCGATAAAATATTTGTTTTGGGATTATCTATGGGGGGAACACAAAGTCTGCATCTAGCTGCGAATTATCCTGTTGATGGAGCCATTGTTATTAATGCATCTGTATCCACCTCCCCTTACGAACCTCTTCCCGAATATGATGGATACCCAAGATTTCTAGACGGTATCGGATCTGATATAAAAAAACCGGGAGTAACTGAATGGGCTTATAAAAAAGTACCTTTACTTTGCAGAGAATCAATGGATCAGTTTAAAGAAATTACCAGCAAAGAATTAAATAAAATAACCTGCCCTGTTCTAATTTTCAGATCCATTGAAGATCATGTGGTTAATCCTGAAACTTCAATATATCTTTATAACAATTTATTTAACATTGAAAGAGCTCTTATAAATCTTGAAAATAGTTATCACGTAGCGACTCTTGATTACGACCAAGATTTAATTGTTGAAAAATCTCATGAATTTATTCAATCTGTAATAAATAAATAATTTTTACAATAAAAATTGTTTGAACAAATATTACAAATTAATTAACAGTATAAAAAAACGATACTATAATTTAAAAAATTCATTAATAAATTAAAATACTTGATTAATTGGTCAGGTAAATTCACAATAATTAAATATATTTGAATAAATAATTCCTATTATGTCATTGTTCATTAAATTCTTTCGCTCTTACAAAACAATAATTTTAGCAATTATTTTTTCTACTACATCCTTTACTTGTTACTCTCAAACAAATAATCATCCTTGTTTAGCTGAAAGATTATGTGAAACTAAAAGTTTAAATAATTCTTACCCCGGTCTAAGCAATAGTTTTAACATTACAACCATTTGTAGTTATACTTACTTTTCTAGAACTATTTTTTATAAATTGATTATTAAAAGTGGAAATAAATTTACGTTTAAAATTAAACCTGAAAAAGCAGCAGATTATGATTGGGCAGTTTGGAAAAATATTGATAATTGTGAAAATATTTCTGAAAATTTACCTGATCGTTTTTCAGCTAATGATGGAATAAATTCTTATCCCACATATACATCAAACTGGGATACCGGCTTAGATATCTCAAAACCTGAGTCATTAAAATGTCAATCAAATGGATCATTTAATGACGGTTTAGTAGCTGCCTTGGATGTAAATATAGGTGATGAAATACTCTTAGCAATAAATTTAGCACAAAGTCATAATGGAATTTCTGATTATTTACTATCTTTCGGAGGAGATTCTGGAGGAGGTGGAAATGCTGAGTTCTTATGTATTGAAGAATTTACTCCATTTTATATTTGTGATATAAATAACGATAATATTGAGAATAATTTCGATCTTAATCAAATAAAAGAGTCAATAATTAACGATTATCTGAATGGAAATAGTAATTACTCTATTAAATTTTATCTAAATGAAAAAGATTTGGTTAAAAACACAAATTCTATAAATTTTCTTGATGTCACTAACAAAGGAACACAAATTTTCTGTAATATCATTAAGCCTAATAATGATATATACTCAAGTCTCTCCATCAATTTAAATTTAACCAAATATCCTGTAGGAAATGATATTGAAGACACAGTTTGTTTAAATCAAATAGATTTACATAATTATGATGATTTATTAAGTGCCACTCCAGATAAAACCGTTTTGTATTATGATGATTTATCTCAGGCAGAAAAAGAGGCAGCGTCCTTAATTATGCCGATTAATATAAATAAGAAAACTATCTTTTACGCTTTAATAAAAAGCAACAAAGGTAAATGCTCAATTATTCAAAAATTAACTTTACAACCGCAATCTACTCCTCAATCGGATCCTATTGTTATTTGCAGTGGAAAAAATGCAGTGCTTTCAGTAAAAAATTCACGACTAACTACTCATTGGTATAATGTTCCTAGTGGAGGTAAGCCCATATTTACAGGATCTGTTTTTTCATTAGGAATTCAAATAAATAATGGTAATACTCCATTGGTGAAGACCTATTATGTGGAACAAAAAGATGGCGGTTGTATAAGTACTAGAATCCCTGTAACTATTACCGTAAATCCTCCTCCTATAGTGAACTTAGGAGCCGAACGAAGCATTTGTCAGGGAAGCTCAACTACTCTGGATGCCGGAAATGCTGGCAGCTCTTACCTATGGAGTACGGGTGCCACCACCCAAAGCATAGAAATAACCCGGGCAGGAAACTATAGCGTGGTAGTTACCAATGCCAACGGCTGTCAGGGAAAAGATTCTGTAAAAGTAACGGTTAATGCGTTACCGGTAGTGAACTTAGGAGCCGACCGAAGTATCTGCCAGGGAAGCTCTACCTCTCTGGATGCTGGAAATTTAGGAAGCACCTACCTGTGGAGTACCGGAGCCACCACTCAAACGATAGAAGTCTCACGAGCAGGAACCTATAGCGTGATAGTTACCGATGCCAACGGCTGTCAGGGAAAAGGTGAAATCAAGATAAGTATAAATCCACAGCTCAGTATAGATTTAGGAGCCGACCGAAGCATCTGTCAGGGAAGTTCTACCACTCTGGATGCCGGAAATGCAGGAAGTACCTACCTGTGGAGTACTGGTTCTACTACCCAAAGCATAGAAGTCATCCAGGCAGGAACCTACAGCGTGGTAGTTACCGATGCCAACGGTTGCCAGAGAAGCGGTGAAATTAAGATAAGTATAAATCCACTTCCGGTAGTCAACTTAGGAGTTGACCGAAGCATTTGCCAGGGAAGCTCTACCACTTTGGATGCCGGCAATGCAGGCAGCACCTATCTTTGGAGCACCGGAGCCACCACCCAAAGCATAGAAGTCACCCAAGCAGGAATCTATAAGGTTACCGTTACTAATAAAAACGGTTGCTCTTCCTCCTCCTCAATTAGGATCAACTATGAAACTACACAAATCAAAGAAATTAAGATTAATAGAAATGATGTAGAAGTATATGCCATAGGAAAAGCCCCATTGGAATATAGTCTGGATTCAATTAATTGGCAAAATTCTCCGTTTTTTACAGGCTTACCGCCTAAAACATACCAGGTATACGTAAGAAATGCTTTGGGTTGTATAAATGGTCCTTTGTTTTTCAGTATACTGGATATGCCCAATGTCATTACGCCTAATGGAGATGGAATTAATGATGTCTGGCATATTAAAGGGCTAGAAATATATTCAGGTAGCAGTATCACTATTTTTGACAGATACGGAAAACTTCTGCTAAAACAGAAAATTGATAAAGAATTTATCTGGGATGGCAAATATTTAGGCAGGAACCTTCCGAGTTCCAGTTACTGGTATATTTTAGATCTTACCGATGGAAGAAGACTGACCGGGTGGATTGCTATTAGAAACCATGATTCGATTAGATAATTATAGTATGCTTTAAAAACAATAACCAATATTTACACCCTGATATGTTATATCAGGGTGTTTTTATATAATTTGGTATATATATAAAGAGTATTAAAAAAATGCGACGAGAATAATAGAGTAAGATTTGGCAGTATATATAATGTATATAATAATAAAAAAGTTTTTAAAATGCCATATAATAGTTATCTTTATCCTGACTATTAAAAAAATTACGGCCTATGGATCAAGATATTCTTTACCTTAGCGCACTAAAACATTGTCCTCATATAGGAGAATCAATTATAAAAAAAATTATTTCAAAATTTGGTTCTGCAAAAAAAGCGTGGTTTGCTTCTTCTGAAGAATTACTTACCATATACCAGATAGGAAAAAAAACAATTCAATATATAGGTGATAAATCCACATTAAATCAAGCCTATTCAGACATTGAGTATTGTATAAAAAATAATATACAAATAGTACATTTATGGGAAGCCAAATATCCTAAAATGCTCAAAGAATGTACAGATGCCCCTGTCCTTTTGTACCACAAAGGAAATATAAACTGGGACTTACCCGCTCTAAGCATTGTTGGAACCAGAAAGATTACTTCTTATGGAAAAGATTTTACGGAAAAACTAGTAGAATGTTTTCAGAATAAAAAAATTAACATTATAAGTGGTTTAGCCTTAGGTATTGATGGATGTGCTCATAAAAAAGCTTATGAGCTTAAAATCCCTACTTTAGGAGTATTGGCTCACGGACTAAAAAACCTCTATCCTACACAACATAAACTATTAGCTGAAAAAATAGCTGAAAATGGAGGTATAATTACTGAATTCCCTCCCAATATTAATCCGGAAAGAGCAAATTTTATTCAAAGAAACCGTATAATTGCCGGTCTATCATTAGCAACTATAATTGTAGAATCTGCTTATGGAGGAGGAGCTATTTCAACAGTAAAATTTGCGAATTCCTATAATCGAGAAGTATTTGCTTTACCCGGGAAAATAACGGATCATAGCAGCCAGGGATGTAATCAGTTAATCCGGAATCTGGAAGCTCAAATTATAACTCGTCCTGAAGATATTATTTCGCTTTACCATGAAAATACGCAAAAACAGTTTCAAACCCGGCTATTTACAGATTTGTCCGCTACCGAATCTATCATAATTGATTATCTCAGAGAAAAAGGAAAAACTCAGATTGACATTTTATCGGATGAGCTTAAAATTCCCACACACCAGCTTATGCATGAACTACTGAATCTGGAACTCAAAAATTTAATTGATACATTCCCTGGAAAATATTACAATCTAACATAAATTATACTATAAATTCTTTAACTTCTTAACAAACATGTATAACCACGCAATTTTATAAATACATATTTTATCTATGCTGTAATACACTTGAAAACGCTTGATTTTTCTGTATTGCGTCATTATTTTTCCTTATTACGTCATAACATTGATCGTATCACTATATAACTTTGAATAAGTTGAAAATTTTGTTAAAAACCAGAACATATATTTTCTATAGTATCCGATAAATTTTATAACACCGATAAAAGAGAAATATGAAAATTCGATTTATTACTGCATTAATAGTCAGCCTCATCTTCCCCCATACCATAGCTACTTCTCAGGAGATAACAGATGAGTCCGTACAACAAAAACCAATAAGTTTAGAAGAAGTCATTATTACCGCAGAAAAAAAGGAAACGAAACTTCAAAAAACACCTATAGCCGTTTCAGCCATATCGTCTAAAGAAATTGAACAACGCAAAATAACAGAAATGACCGACATGGTTATGACAGTTCCTAATCTAGTATCAATGACCGGAGGTTCTCCTACTTTAAACTTTATGTCTATCAGGGGTATATTAACCTTTTCTACAGATCCTGCCATTGGTATATATATAGACGGTGTCCCAATGTTTGACGGTTATGCTTCTTCCATTCAATTACAAGATATTCAACGAGTAGAAATTTTAAGAGGTCCACAAAGTACTTTATATGGAAGAAATGCTTTAGGAGGAGTTATTAATATACTTACTAAACAACCGGGTAATATTTTTAAGAGTTTTATTGAAATGGGTGTGAGCAATTACAATACTCATGAGATTAGAGGAGGAATTTCAGGGCCTATCATAAAAAACAAATTATTTACCTCATTGAATGCATTTTATACTGACAGAAAAGGTTTATTTACTAATGAATACGATAACCGTCATTTTGATAATTATAAAAATTTTGGTGGCAATTTTTTTCTAAAATATCTTGTTAATGATCAGCTAACTGTTATTTTGAATTCAAAACTGGAAAATAATGATCTTACCGGAACCTTCCCTTATGCGCCAAACGTAGGAGTTGCTTTATCTAAACCTTTTAAAATCAATCAAAACGGAAAAAATATAGAGAATCGTATACTGTCAACTACTTCATTGCAACTAAAATACCAAATTCGTCAATGGGATATCAGTTCATTGACCGGATATACCTATTTAAGTGATACATACAAAGATTATGACCAGGATTATTCCCCCTATGATATTATGAGCTGGTATGCGCCTAAACGTCCTCAGAATACATGGACACAGGAAATCAGAGCCGTATCTAAAAATTTAGGAAAATGGGAAGTAATAGGAGGTATTTTCGGCTTTATAGATAATCATCAATCCAATACTGAAACGGTCTATGGTAAAGATGCAGTTTCTATGGATCCAAACGCTCCCTATATTTATTATTCATTTTCCAAACAAAAGGGAAAAGGATTTGCTACTTATGCAAACGTAAGTTATTCATTGACTCCTAAATTAAAAATTACAGCCGGATTACGATATGACTACGATGAAAAAGAATTAACGGCTCATAATGAATATAAAAAAGAACCATTCCCTGTATTAACCTACCCTACTAAGTCGGTCAATACGTCAGACAATGCGTGGTCTCCTAAAGTTAACCTTTCTTATCTTTTAAAAGAGGATATTACCCTTTATGTTAACTATGCCAGGGGCTTTCGTCCGGGAGGAGTTAACCAGTATACTAATGAAGGAAGTCCTAATTTAACGTATGAGCCGGAATACACAGATAATTATGAAGCAGGAGTAAAAACGGAATGGTTCGAACGAAGGCTAAGAGCTAATCTGGCTTTATTTTACACTTATTGGAAAGACCAGCAGCAAACACTTATGACGCCGGAAAACAGAATTGCCAATATTGGTAAAATGTATAGCCGCGGAGTAGAGTTGGAACTGGCTGCATTACCAATGAAAAATCTGGAAATAAATTACAATTTCGGAATTATAAACACAAAATATGATCAGCTTATACTCCTTGACGAGGCAGGAACTGCCAATAAAGATTACAAAGGAAATAAACAGATATTTACTCCCGATGTATCCTTTGGTTTATCGGTGACGTATTCAGGTAAATTGTCAGAAAATATCGGATTTTTCATAGTTCCGGAATGGAAGTATCTGGGAAAACAATATATGACTTATTATAATGATCTTACGCAAAAACCCTTTCATTTACTCAACCTGAATGCCGGTATAAAGTATAAAAAATATGAATTGAAATTCTGGGCAAAAAATATAACAGACAGTCGTTATATTTCTTTTGTTTATGCTAATTACAGAGGTCATAACTCTCCTGTATCCTTAGGACTTCCGGCAACTTACGGAACCAGCATAAAAGTAAATTTTTAACTATTAAACCTTGTTATAGCATGACTCTTGAAATTACAAACCTATCCAAAACTTACAATAAAGAAAAAAAGGCATTATCCGACATTACTTTAACTATCCGTCAGGGAATGTTTGGACTATTGGGACAAAACGGTGCCGGTAAATCTTCATTAATGCGTACCATAGCTACTTTACAGGATCCTGATTCCGGAACTATTACACTGGGGGCTATCGATGTTTTAAAACAACCTGAAGAAATGAGAAAAATTCTCGGATATCTTCCTCAGGACTTTGGAGTATATTCAAACGTTTCTTCTTGCGAGATGTTACATCATATTGCAAAAATGAAAGGAATTTCCAATTCAGCAGAACGAAAAGAAACGGTTAATGAATTATTGGTTAGAGTTAATTTATTTGACGTTAAAGACCGTAAATTATCACAATATTCCGGAGGAATGCGTCAAAGATTCGGTATTGCTCAGGCATTACTGGGAAACCCTCAGATTATCATTGTTGATGAACCTACAGCCGGTTTAGATCCTATGGAGAGAAACCGCTTTTATAATCTTCTGAGTGACATAGGGGAAAATACTATTGTTATTCTTTCCACTCATATTGTGGAAGATGTTTCTACTTTATGTAATGATATGGCAATAATTGGTGACGGAAAAGTGATTAAAACCGGAAAACCTAATGAAATAGAAAATGAACTGGCTGGTAAATTATGGATTAAAACACTGGAGAAGGATGCTCTGAAGCAAGCATACGAAGAATATCCTGTAATATCAACTTATTATGAAGCAGGAAAACCTGTAATAACTATTTTATCGGACTTGCAACCCAATGATTCTTTTACTCTTAAAAAGCCTACGCTGGAAGATGTCTATTTTAACCTTATGTTTCAACAAAATATCAAATAAGATATGTTTACATCCATATACCTTTTTGAGATCAGACAACAGCTCAAACGACCTTTTATCTGGATTGTATGCTTATTAATGTACCTTCAGGGGATATATTATATGCATCACAGCGGAGAATTTTATGCTAATGATGAAACCTATGCCAATGCGCCGGCCATTTTTTTCACTGTCTTTGCAGGTATTGGGTATGTTGGCTTTATAGTTACGGCTATTATTGCCGGTACGGTTATTACTAAAGATTTACAATCTCGTTTTTCATCCATACTCTTTACCACATCCGTTTCCGAAAGCGGTTATTTCTGGGGTAGATACTGGGCAGGTTTTACCTTATTACTTATTTTGAATTTCTTTTATCTTCTCGGTGCATTTTCTTATTCGTTCTTACCCGTCAAAAACATAGGCCCGGTTGATTATTATTCTTTATTAATGGCTGTAGTATATATTTTACTTCCTAATACCTTTATACTTTTCACCTCTTGTTTTTGTGCTGCTTCTCTAAGCAGAGATGTAAAAAGTTCGTATTTGATGAGCATGTTCATAATGCTCATTATGATTTTCTCCGTTTCCATGCATGAGTTTGACCGCTCGGTAGCCTTTTACGATCCTACTTCTTTCGGAGTTTTAATAGATGATTTAGAACATATGTCTCCGGCAGAAAAAAACGCTTACCTTCCTTCTGCTACCGGAAATTTATTATGGAATAGATTAGGATGGATTCTACTTTGTCTCGTTCTTCTTATTTACAGCAGAATACGGTTTAGTTTTAAAAATTTCAGCAAAGGAACTTCCGGTAAAAAAGAGAAAAAGAAAGATGCTACTATTGCTAACCTGTCATTAAAAATTTCAAACAAAAATCAACTTGAACCGGTAAACAAAAAATTTTCACTTTCCAGTTATTGGAAAAATGTTTTTTCTTTATCATTAACCGAATGTAAAAGTGTAATTGCCCCTACAGGTTTTAAAATTTTTCTGGGGATATTATTAGTTATGTATGTTTGCTATATAGCCGTCTGGCAACAGCAATATTATTCGGAAGCACCTACCTTACCTGTAACTGTTGAAGTGACTAATATAACCATTGCCTTATCCTTTTACTTTCAGTTATTTATTATAATAAATACCGTAGAATTGCTGTTTAGAAATCAAACCAGTGGTTTTTGGAAGATCGCAGATGCCTTACCGATTCCTTCCTGGGTTACTACGGTTTCTAAAATTAATGCTATGATTATGGTTAGCTTGCTGCTTTCCATCTGTCTTATCGTTTTTGGTATAGGAGTACAAATATTTAAAGGATATTATCATTTTGAGCTGGATGTATATTTTAAAGAAATTATTTTACGGTGGCTTCCTAAATACATAGAATATATTTTATTATGCGTAGCTGTAGCCGGAATTACAGGAAATAAATATGCTACCCACGGCCTGAGTATATTAGTGCTGGTAGTTACTATTATACTTCATGAAATCGGAGTACTGGAACAGCATAGGTTTGCTTTTAGTTTTTCTCCGGGAGCGTTGAAATATACCGATATGAATGGCAGTAGTTTTTACGCCTTTGCCAATCTCATTTACAGTCTTTACTGGATATCTTTTACACTTATACTTACTTTTACAGGCTTATGGGTATGGCCCCGAGGATTGGTATCTCCTTTAGCGAAAAGATTAAATTTCAGGGGAAACCTCTCCAAACTATTTCTTTTCTTACTTGTTATATCCGCCGGAATTTTTATGTATTCCTCTTATTATATTTATGAAACTGTAAATGTCGAAAACAAATTTTCAAGCAGAGAACAGGAAAGAAATGAAGATGCGGAATATGAAAAGAAATACAAAAAATACCAGAAAACACCTCAGCCTCAAATTAAACATATAGATATCAGTCTCAATCTATTTCCTGAAAATAGAAAAATAAATTATCAGGCAACAATTGAACTTCTCAACCCTCATTCTGTTGCTGTTGATACGTTACACGTAGATTGGGACGATTTTCTGGTTATTCGAAAAATTAACTTACCTGATAATGAACTCACTCTCATCTCTCAAGATGAAGAAAACAGACATTCGGTTTATAAAATTAAATATCCGATTCAGCCGCAACGTTTACAAAAGATACAAATTGAGGCTCAAAAGATATATTCAGGATTTACTAATGATGATCCTCAAAAAGACCTCACATTTAACGGCTCTTTTATCTCTGAAAATATGCTCCCGTTTTTTGGGTATGATGACAGACGGGAACTGGCAGAAAATAAATATAGAGAAGACCTAGGGCTAGAAAAGATGAAGTCTTCATTGCCGGAAGTAAATAATTCATACGGTAATTCATTGCTTTTTGCTTCTACACAGGCACAACAGTTCACCTATAATTGTACAATAAGCACTTCTGAAAATCAAAATATTGTTATGCCCGGAATTTTATTAAAAAAGTGGTCGAAAAATCAGCGGACTTATTATAATTATACAACAGAAATACCTGTCACCTTACCTCTTAATATTTTATCTGCACATTATGCTTTCAAAAGGGCTGATGTAAATATTAACGGTAAAACGATTCGTATTGAAGTTGCTTATCACCCCTACCATTCCTATGCTATAGATAGTTGGATACAATCTGCAAAAGAAGCCTTAACTTTTCTCTCCAAAAATCTGGGTGAATATCCTTACAGTAATCTGGTCATTGCTGAAAGACCAAGATATGATGAAGATTTAGCTACCTCTGGAAATCTTATAATTCTTCCGGAAAATCATGGCTGGATTGCTGATATTAAAAGAAATGAAGATCTTGATTATTTACGGTATATAACTACCCGATTAATTGCTGAACAATATTTAAAAAGGGGAAATTTTTCCCGTGTACAAGGATATCCATTTCTCACCCAATCTATACCCGGTTATCTGGCTCTTGTACAGCTTGAATCTTACTACGGTAAAAATTCTACAGAAAAGTTTCTTAAAAAAAATCATGATAAATATTCTCAAGGGAGAGCAGTTGCAGGAATTCCTGAACTTCCTGTTTTATTTTGTGATGAAAATCAAGAGTATTTATTCAACCACAAAGGAATAGAAACTCTCTATTCAACAGGAGCCAAAATTGGTACTCAGAATGTTCTTAATCAAATTCATTCGTTTTATAAACAATCTTTAATATCTAAGAAGAAACTTACTGCTATTGATTGGTATAACGGGTTAGTGTCTCAGGAAAAATCTACTCATAATGATTATTTAAAAAATTTATACTTTTCATTAAATTAAAATACCGGAGTATGAATCTCTGGATTCGTACTCCGGTATTTTTTTTAAATATTTTTATTTATGATAAAATTAAAACTAAGCTTACTTAGCTCAACTGTCTTATTCCCTTAGGAGTAATTCCAAAATTCTTTTTAAATGCAGCAGAAAAATGAGTGTGGTTTTTATATCCCAATTTTTCGCCAATGGTTGAAATGTTATGTTCTGTGTTTCGCAATAAGCTATAAGCCTTATCCATTTTAGATTTTTTTACAAATTCAAAAACAGGGATACCAAAAACTTCTTTAAAGCCCTTTTTCAGTGAACATTCATTGGTTCCTGTTTTACAAGCCAATTCAGAAATGGTATACCATTGATTGAGATTATCTGTTATTATCTTCCTCACTTCATGCATTCTTTTATATTCAACTTTTTTCAATGAACAAAAAACCTTGCAATCGTGATTTTCAATTTGTTCAAAATGCAGCATTACCAGTTTAAGCATGAGAGATTCCAGATGAAGTTTTAGCAGGAAACCTTCCCTGCCCGAATGAAACATTTCTTCAATACAATTGCGCATAGAGAATGTTATCGGCAATAAATGGGCATGAAAGGGAAGTCTTCCCTCCTTTTCAAAATGAGAAGCCCATGAATTTTCCATATTGGTGAAATAACTCATCGTATTTTCATTCGTAGTTATAAGTAAACAACACTCAGAATCAGCATCCAAAGCAAATGAAATATTTTTATTTTCTGAAAAATAAATGTTTTGTTCGTCAGATTTTAAAAGTAATTTTCCGAAATAACCGCTAACTTCAACTTTGCCAGAAAATTGATAATGGAAAATAATTGTGTCTTTTGTTTGAGGAATAGTAAATTTATAATCTATTGGCGATCGGTTTTGCAAATGCAAAATTTGTAAATCTTCGAATACCCGTTCACTTTTAATTATCTCGTTATTCACTTTTTCTCTGTAAACCTCTGAATACGCTAATGAAAACAGATTATGTACATTTATCCTTTCAATTCCTGAGATCTGATTTTGTATATTCAATGTACCTTCCATCCATGTGATTTTTGTTGAATTTCCCATAACCGTGCATAGGTTCCATTTTGAGTTAACAACTGCTGATGAGTTCCTCTTTCTTCTATCTTTCCTTCTTTCAAAACCAGTATTTGTTGTGCTTTCTGAATGGTAGAAAGCTTATGAGCAATTACAACAACGGTTTTTGATTTTACCAGTTCCTGTATGGCTTGTTGTATATATATTTCATTTTCGGGATCCAGGCTTGCAGTTGCTTCATCCAGCAAAACGATAGGTGCGTTTTTAAGCAAAGCCCTTGCTATACTTATGCGCTGCTTCTGACCTCCGGAAAGTTTTCCACCCCCTTCTCCTACCCGGGTATCCATACCTTCCGGAAACTCCTCTACAAAACTTAATACCTGTGCCTTACGTGCAGCTTCCCATATTTCTTCTTTTGCAGCCTCCGGATTTCCAATTTTTATATTATTGTAAATCGAATCATCAAAAAGGTACACTTCCTGAAATACTTCTGCTATCATTTTATAAAAATCTTCCTGATTTATGGAACGAATATCGATCCCCCCTATTTCAATACTACCCTGAGTAACATCCCAAAAACGAGCTATTAAAGAAGCTATGGTGGTTTTTCCGGATCCGGAATGCCCTACAAGTGCCAGCATTGATTTTTCAGGAATCGAAAAGTTTAAATTATGAACGGTTAATTTTTCCTGATATCCAAAACTTACTCCTTTAAATTCGATATTAAATTTTTCAGGAATTAAATTTTCCTGCGTTTCCATTGTAGGTTCTTTTAAAACGCTTATTACTCTTTTTAGACTTTCGTTCATATAGCGAATTGTCAGATAATCAACCATTAAGACTTTTAAAGGATTATACAGGTTATAGCCCATTATTAAAAAGGTGATGAGCACAGGAATTGTTATAGAGCCTGCGAAAAGATAATATAATCCTAAAGCAATCATAGAAAGAAAACCGATTTCAAAGACAATACTTGCCGTTACAAGAAAAGGTCCGGGTAAAGCTTCCATACGTATGCTTCTTTTACGCAAATCATCAAAAGCGTTTTCTAATGTTTTATGCCTTTCTCCGGTAAGTCCGTAAGATTTTAAATGACGAATGCCCTGAACATATTCCAGAAATTTAGCTCCCACCTGATTTCTTGCAGCTATCTGTTTTTTTCCCAAACGACCCAGCAAGTAATTTGCAAATCCTAAGAAAGGAAGAATTAATGGAATAGCAGCCAGCAGACATAATGCCAAACGCCAGTCGTAGATGAAAAGAAACAGGGAAAGAACAAAGGTTCCAAATCCGGCTGATGCAATATTACCGATACTATGTCCGAAAATACCTTCAAAATTAGCTACATCCTGTAATATTACGGAAGCTATTTCTCCGGGGTCCCGTTGTTTAAAAAAACCCAGGGAAAATTTCTGAATACGATTTCCCAGATTGATTCGTAAGCGATGAGATAATCCATACACCCAAATATTGGAGGTGACCATTGCTTTAGATGCCACTACAAACTGTATAAGAAGCATCAGAAACATGATTCCTACCACCGTCCATATTCTTAAAATATTTGGATGACTTGAAAATAACTCCCATACAATCACCAACAAAATTCCTGAAGGAGTAGCTACGAAAATACTATGAATTATTTCCAACAGCATAACTATTCGTGTATCCTTTTTATTATAGGAGGTTACGTACTTTAAATTTTTGATCATACTCATTTTATTTACGCTTACTAGTTCATTATTCCTTCCTGGCTAACAATTTATTTCTGAATAGAACCAATAGTAAAAGGAAAAACACTAAATAAGAAATATTAAATCCGGCGGCATTTACCCAGCTTTTTAATTCCGATGATGGCATAAGTAATTTTATAGGCTGTTGGTATAATGTAAGGAATACCGGACTTATAAAACCTGCCCACCGAGGTAATACGGTTTTTTTCATAAAAACCAATAGAGAATATAATAACCAGCCGATAAATAAAATAATAATTGCCGGAGCCCAGGTGATATAAAACACCTTCATAAATCCTGCGGCTGTTTCCAATAAGTACGGATGTGCACTTGCATCGGTATGGTAAATTGCTTTATAAATTTCTCCGGTAAAGAAAAATACTGCATGTCCTAAGGGCATCAGCATAACACTTAAGATTAGAATAAAGTAGGTTATATAGGCATACCATTTGGTTTTATCTTTAACAAACTGAAAAGCCAACCATATCCCGGGCAAAAACAAAGAGGCTGTCATAGCTGCAATTAAGGCTCCTGCCATGAGCCGCTCTGTTGAACCCTGTAGCATTAGCATAGCAATACCGGGATCCACTTTATCTGCATAAACTTCTGAAAACAACGGATAATCTTTAGGATTTACATTAAATCCCGCAATAAGAATATCTCCTGTAACCCAGCATAGGGAAGCTATAATTGCTGATAGAAAAGATAAGTTAATTTTAGTCGGATAGTTCATATCTTCATAATTATACGTTTAGAACTCTTTTTTTTCATTTTGACGATCTACTACAGACCTGTCTTCGGATATTCCTGCTTTCCAATAAGAATAAGCGTACAATTCTTCCTGTTTCCATTCTTTTTCTTTTCGTAAATAGTGACGAATTTCCTTTACTGAGGAAAATTCAGCAGCTACATACCCCGATCGGGAGACCTCGGGCAATGGTTGCTGTTTTACGATTTCGGCAAGCCTGCTACCTTCTTTAGGGTGTTCATTATGTAACCAAATAAATTTAATGTCTGCCTGAGTCTGTAAATCCTGTTCATCCTCTTTTCCATAAACTTCCAAAATACAGATACCTTTTGCCGTTCCAGGCAAATCTTCCAGTATAGATGCAATCACCGGAATTCCGGTTGAGTCGGCAACCAGAAAATAGTTTTCCGCTTTAGTATACAGCTCGGCTTTGCCCTCTTTCATCAATACACCCAGTATATCTCCCTGTTGAGCTTTAATAGCCCAGGCAGATGCCGGTCCTTCATCACCATGAGCTACAAAATCTATCCATATTTCATTTTTATCTACATCTATTCCACGATGTGTATACGTACGAACCACGGGACGAATATGATCAGGCTGGGGAGTCCACTGCATTTTTTCGTAATCAAATTCCGGAAAATGGATTTTATTACATCCTGGAGGGGGAATTAGTATTTTATTGTTCACTCCGACTGTAGTATTCATAATTTTATTTACCTGATCTCCCGTTAGGTAAATCCTTATATAATGAGGTGTTATATATTCTTTTCTGGTAACTGTGAGTTCAAGCTGAATAGGTATAAACTTTTTCATATCATGGATCTTTATTTTTGCATAGTTGATATTATATATGGACGAAGCAATTTTTGACCATCTTTACTTACAGCATTATCGCTATAAAACTGATATTCAAAATTTTTAAATCCTGCTTTTTTACCATACATTTCAATTTCCTCTTTTTCATAAAAAGTAAAACCCTTTTGTGTGAAAGGTAATTTTACACCCAAACTTTTTTCAATAAATGCTAATGAGAAAAGGCCATTCGGTTTTAAAACACGATATATTTCTTTAAAGAAAACTTCGGGATTATCTATAAAATAAATAGTATTCACAGTAAAGCAAACATTAAAATAACTATCTTGAAAATCATATTTATTTTGTCCATCAGCAGCGAAAAATGAAGCCTTATGAAGAGAATGTCTCACCGCATTATTTTTAAGAGCCTCAGTAACCATAGCTTGTGATATATCAACTCCGTAATACAATATATCAGATTCCCTATCAAACAAATAGTCTAAGTGCTTCCCGTTTCCGAAACCTATTTCCAATACCCGCCATCCCGGTTGAAGCGTAAAAGTATCAATGGTTTTATAAATCATCAAGCTATTGCTCTTAAACATATTTTCTGCTGTTTCAATTGCCTTTTCACCGTTCGGACATCGAAGCTGATCCGCTAATTCTTCATAATTTTTTTCCTTCTTCATTATACAAATGATTTATATTACAAATTCCTGAGCTCTGATGTGTGCATTCCACATTCTTTGATATAGCTGGCTGCTAAGCAACAAATCCGCATGTTTACCTTTATCTGTAATTCTGCCTTTGTCAAAAACCAGTATCTGATCAGCATCTACAATGGTACTCAGCCGGTGTGCAATAATCAAAACCGTTTTATTTTTAATTAATTCACTGAATGCCTGCTGTATTTTGTATTCGTTTTCAGAGTCAGCAAAGGCCGTCGCTTCATCCAGAATAAGGATGGGAGCCTCTTTTAGTATAGCTCTTGCAAGTTGAATTCTTTGCTGCTCCCCTCCGCTAAGGTGTACCCCCGATTGTCCGAATAAGGTGTTATACCCTTGCGGAAGACTCATAATAAGATCATGTATCTGGGCAGCTTTGGCCGCCTGTTCAACTTCTTGTAAGGTTTTATTCATACCCATACGAATATTTTCTAACAAGCTGTCCTGAAACATGAAACTGTCCTGAAATACAAACGATACTAATTTCATCAGTTGTTCTGTCGGATACTCTTTTATATTAATTCCTCCAATTTGTACAGAGCCTTCATTCACATCCCAAAACCTGGATAAAAGCTGTCCTACAGTACTTTTTCCTGCTCCTGAGGGGCCTACCAATGCTGTAATACTTTTTTCTCTGACCTGAAAACTGACATCTGTTAAAACATTTTGATTTTCTTTATAGCTGAAAGTAACATTTACAAACTCAACATGATTGGCTTCTGAATTTTGTAAAGTTGTATTTTCAGGTAATACTTCCTGGTAAACCAATTGATCAATTTGTTCTACTCCTCTGTTAATAATGGAAAGTTGCATTCCCATATTACTCAGCACAAAAAGAGGTTTTATATATCCGGTCCCTAGTATCAGGAATAATAACAGCACAGGTAAAGTAACTCCGTTCTTAAAATATAAATACAGCCCCAGTGCTAAAACAGGAAGCATAGCATTGCTTATAAAACTCATAAATACAGCAAATGCAGGCGTACTACTCCGTATCCACTCATTTACAAAGTGATTGTAATTTTTTACTGTATTTCCATATTTATTGAAAGTTTCTGCCGACTGCCCGAAAATCTTCATTACGGGCATTGCTCTTACGTACTCTACAATACCGGCATTCATATCTTCCAGAGATTGATGATATTGCTTGATTAAAGCTTTATTCCTACCTCCGTACAAAACAGGAATCCAGACAGCCAGTATGGATAAGGGTAAAAAACTGATAAGCGCCAGCCTCCATTCCTGACTAAACAGATAACCAATGGTTATAATCGGCAAAGCAATCCCTTTAATAAAATCGGGTATTTGATGAGCTATAAAATTTTCAATCCTTTCCACATCATCTGAAAGTATTTTTTTAAGTGATCCGGAATTGTTGTTATTGAGAAATCCCATAGGAAGCCTCCCCACTTTTTCTGTAATATGCTTGCGAAGTTCAAACAAAATATTAAATGCAGCAATATGAGATAATATAACTGAACCATAGAATACGCACATACTTATAATTGCTGCTATTACAGCATAGACTATATACTCCTTAATTATTTCAAAATTAATTGATTCCTGAGCTAATTCTTTTATGATGTAGAATACAAGTATATAAGGTATCATACTCAGCAAAGCATGAACAATTGCTAAAAAACCTGAAATAAAAAGAAGACCTTTTCTTCTTCCAGCAATTTCAAGCAATCGTAAAATCCCGTTTTTCCTGTTTTTATCTTTATCCATATTCAAAAGATCTTTAATTATCAAGAATGATTCTAAATAATTTATCTATTTTTGCAAATATATCAGATTGAAGGATTCATTGAGGGACGCTAAACGGAGTAATAGTTCCGCGATAAGGATAATTAGAATATCTGGCAGATAAAAAATGAAACTATATGGCTCTACGATTGTATAATAAAGACGGAACCAAACTTTTTATGGAAAGCGAATTCCCTTGTATATCTCATACCTCAGATGGGGTTATCTGTGAAAATATTATTAGTATTGAACCTCCTTTTGGAAGAGGATATTATAAGGAAATTTATTTTGAAGGGATACATATCGGTTTTGGTGCTGCTTCTCTAAGTGAAAATACTGTCTTTTACTTTGAAAGTGATGATGAAACTGTAGAAATGCATTTTTCGTTGAAGGGTAAAAATACGGCTTTTTCTGATAAGTTTTCTTCTAGTATAGGGTTTGAGGCAAATCAGCATAATCTAATTTATGCCAATCAGATCAATGGAAAAATGCAATGGGAAAGCACAGAATTTCATCTGTGTGAAATTAATTTTAATCCAAATGTTTTCAAGCGTTTTTTACCTGATGAAAAACTTTTCAACGATTTTAAAAATTCTATGGAAAATGGAAAATCAGGTTCTTTTAGTCCAAACAATTTCTGTATGAAGCCTCAAATGTATCAAATAATAAAGGAAATTATAGGATGTGAGAGAAAAGGGATCTATAAAAAAATGTTTCTCGAATCTAAAATTATTGAGTTATTATTAGTACAGCTGGAACAAATCACCACTCAGGAAAACCAAATCCATTCCCTTAAGAAAAAGGATATAGACAAGATCTATGCTGTTAGAGAAATAATTATCAACAACCTTAATAAAAACATATCTCTCATTGAATTAGCACATCGGGTAGGCACGAATGAATTTATGCTAAAAAAAGGTTTTAAAGAACTATTCGGAACTACTGTTTTTAATTTTTGGAATGACACAAAAATGGAACAGGCAAAATCTATGATTATCCATCAGGATGTAAATATCAAAGAAATATCAGATTTGATCGGTTATAAAAATCAAAGACATTTTACCACTGCATTTAAACGCAAATTCGGAATACCTCCTAGCCAGCTGAAGAATAAATTTTAAAAAAATTTATCTATAAAACCTTATTTTTTATCCGCCAATTATCTTATTTAACCAAATTCGATACTCCTGAAATTTCAGTATTTTTTAACCTCTCTATTACAATTTTCCCGTTTTCTTATCCTAGATCAAGAATTTGTACTACTAACCGGTATTACCTTTGTTTCAATAAAAAAATAAAAAACATGAAAAATTTATTATTGACTCTGACATTAGCATTTGCTACATTATTTGTAAACGGACAAAAACTAACTATGGATCCTTATCATGCTAAGCTACAATTTGCTGTAACTCACATGACCATATCTTCAGTTGATGGGGAATTTAAAAAGTTTAATGTTAAGCTTGATCATACGAAATCTGATTTTTCTGATGCCAAATTTACTGTTACTGCTGAAACTAATTCTATTGATACAGGAATTGAGGCCAGAGATAATCATTTAAAAAGTGCTGATTTTTTTGATGTTGAAAAATATCCATCTCTTACATTTGTTACTACTTCTACAACTAAAGGAAAAAGCAACAATTATATATTGAAAGGAAATCTTACAATACATGGCATAACCAAACCTGTTACTCTAAACTTAAAATATAACGGAACTACTGTTAACCCAATGTCTAAGAAACAAACCTATGGATTTACCGTTACCGGAACTTTCAAAAGATCAGATTTTAGTGTAGGTACTAATTTCCCGGAAGCCGTAGTAAGTGATCAGGTAAATCTTCTATCTAATTTGGAATTTGTAGCTGAGTAAAATCATATTGCATAAATAACGCTAATTCTTATATTTAAGCATTACATTCTTTCAAATCATAAATACCTGAATATAATGAAAATAGCTATAATCGGAACCTCTGGTTTTGTAGGTTCCGCACTTTTAAATGAGGCATTACTTAGAAATTTGGATGTTTTATCAATTACCCGAAATAAAGATAAGATTTCAAATAAAAATTTACCTTCAGTCTCATCTTTATCAATAGATATATACAATGTAGAAGCTTTAACCAAAGCGTTAAGCGGTGTAAATATCGTAATCAGTGCTTTTAATGCAGGATGGAGAAACCCTAATTTATATAATGATAATATGCAGGGATTTCAGGATATTGAAAATGCATCTAAACTAGCTGATGTGGAGAGGCTTATCATGATTGGCGGAGCCGGAACTTTAAAAGTAGACGGTAAACAGCTGGTTGACAATTCTGACTTTCCTTCGTCCATAGTATCAGGTGCAAGATCTTGCAGAGATTATTTTAATGTCCTGAAAAATGACATTTATCTTAATTGGACTTATTTTGCTCCAGCTCCTGAGATGAATCCAAATGTAAATACAGGAAGGACGGGTAACTATCGACTGGGTTCTGATAGTCCTGTAACGGACGAAAACGGAATAAGCCGAATTTCGGTAGAAGATACGGCAGTAGCGGTTTTAGATGAAGTTAATAATAAACAATTTATAAAAAAACTATTTACTGCTGCTTATTAAAATAGTATATCATGAGTCTGAATTCATTAAACATATTAAATCAACCATTTAAAAACTCCCACAAAATGCCTGCATTATTTTTAGGGCATGGCAGCCCTTTAAATGCAATTGAAGATAACGAATTTACTCAGGGATGGAAAAAAATCAAAGAAAAAATCCCTCAAAAACCGCGGGCAATTTTATGCATTTCTGCTCATTGGGAAACAAACGGAACCTGGGTTACTTCAATGAAAACTCCACGGACTTTACATGATTTTTATGGATTTCCGAAAGATTTGTATGAATTCAGTTATCCTGCTCATGGAGATCCGGAATTAGCTTTAAATATACAGCAAAAGTTTACCTCGGCTTCTATTGGGCTAAATGAAAACTGGGGATTAGATCATGGATGCTGGAGTGTTATTAAACATCTATATCCTGAAGCAGATGTGCCTATCTTACAAATGAGTCTGGATTATTCTAAAAATAGTAAAGAACATTTCTTTATAGCTAAAGAGCTATCATTTTTAAGAGAAAAAGGCATATTGATTATCGGAAGTGGAAATATAGTTCATAATTTACAAAAACTAAAATGGAATTCACCTACAGAAGGTTATGATTGGGCATATGAAGCAAATAACACATTAAAAGAGCTGATAGTAAATGAAAATTATTCTTCTTTAATCGAATACCAAAAATTGGGTAAAGAAATTTTGTATTCTATTCCAACTCCGGAACACTATTTGCCACTTCTTTATATAATGGCAGTAAAAAATAAACAGGAGAAATTAGAATTTTTTAATGATAAGATTGTTTTGGGGTCTTTATCCATGACTTCATTCATTATTCTATAAATAAACACACTATAATGAAATTTATTTTTGTCTGCCCTTTTTGAAGAAGATGAAAATTAAACCTTTTAAAAACTTTAAACATATGACAACAAAATGGTCAATAGACAAATCACATTCAGAAGTATTCTTCAAAGTTAAACACATGGTAATTTCAACTGTTACCGGAGAATTCACTGAATTTGACGGCTCAGTAGAATCAGACTCTGATGATTTTTCAAATGCAGAATTTCAATTTTCAGTAGAAATTGAATCCATAAATACTAAAATGAAAGATAGGGATAACCATTTAAAATCTGCTGACTTTTTTGATTCGGCTCAATATCCAAAATTATCATTTAAAAGTACTTCTGGTTTGCAAAATGGAAAAATATCGGGCAATCTAACCATTAGAGACGTTACAAAAGAAATAATTTTAGATGCAGACTTTGGTGGTATTATTAAAGATCCATGGGGTAATAGAAGAGCCGGTTTTGAACTATCTGGCAAAATAAACCGTAAAGACTTTGGTCTTAACTGGAGTCAGTTAACTGAAGCAGGTGGGATGGTTGTAGCTAATGATGTTAAACTTTTAGTAAATCTTGAATTTGTTGCTCAGTAATTAAGATATATTTACTATAGTTAATAATAAAAGTGAGATTATATCTCACTTTTATTGTTGTTACAGTGAATATTCATTAATGATATTTTTATACCTTAAGCCTGAAAATTATTTTGAACTTGTCAACGATTTTTATTGAGCTTTACAGAAATAAAACAAATAAAAAATTCTCTTAATTTTGTTAAAAAAAATGAATACATCAGAAACATTGAATTATTCAGGTGTCTTCTTATCCTGCTTTTACGATAATGACACCAGTTGTGTTCATGCAACCAAAGACCATACACTGGTTTACCTGTATTCGGGAAAACTTATAATCGAAGAATACAATAAAGAAACTATTGTTGGTGCTGGAGAATGCGTATTTATTAGACGTAATCACAGAGTTAAAATGAGAAAAGTTTTTTCAGGAAAAGATCAGTATAAAGGGATCTCTATGACTTTTAAACGAAACTTTCTGCTAAATTTTTTTAAAAAAATTGATAAAAAATATATTCCTGAAGATATTAAAGCTCCTGAAAAAAATATATTCAGAATACCTACCCGACCAGATGTTACAAGTCTTTTCCAGTCTTTGACTCCTTACTTTAACTCTTCGGTTTCGCCCTCTACTGAAATTATAAATTTAAAAGAGCAGGAAGGTCTTCATTGCCTATTAAGAACCGATGCTGTTTTCTTCCCTATACTATTTGATTTTTCAAATCCCTGGAAAATTGATATTTTGGATTTTCTTAATGAAAATTATACGGATGATCTTACCATGAGTGAAATTGCCGCTTATACAGGAAGAAGCCTGGCAACTTTTAAAAGGGATTTTGCTAAAATCAGTAAGGTTCCGCCTCAGAAATGGATTATCAATAAAAGATTAGAAACCGCTTATGAAAAATTACAGGATAAAAACAAAAAGGTAAGTGAAATTTATTCTGAAGTCGGATTTAAAAATTTATCTCATTTTTATTCGGCTTTTAAAAAGCAATATGGATATTCTCCAAAGAGATGATTTTTTAGAAATATCTTACAGTGATTTACTCCCACTCGAAAATTATGAGCTTTTAAACAAAAAACATTGAGCTTATAAACAAAGGCTTGTAGCATTATCTCCATTAATTTTGTGATAAATTAATTTATTAATAATACAAAAATTAATATGGACATATTTGAAAGAATGCGAAAAGGAGAACTTATACTTGACAGTGATCCTGAATATCCAGAATTGTATAAAGCATTGATTCGCGGCATGCGAATTACCGGAGAACTTAATTCCTCATATCATACCAAAGAAGAAACACGGGTTATTATAGAAAAGCTTACAAAACAAAAAATAGATAAGTCAACATGGATAGTCCCTCCTTTCTACAGTGATTTCGGACAATTCATACGCTTAGGTAAAAAAGTTTTTATTAACAGTGGATGCATTTTTATGGATCGGGGAGGAATAACTTTAGAAGACGGAGTTTTTGTCGGTCCTAATGTAAATATTATTACTGAAAATCATTCGGAAATTCCTGAATTAAGATCAAACGTTTATGCCAAACCTATTCTCGTGAAATCCAATGCATGGATCGGTGCAGCTGCCATACTATTACCCGGTGTAACCATAGGGGAAAATTCCATAGTTGCCGCAGGTTCTGTAGTCACAAAGGATGTACCCGATTCTACTATTGTAGCAGGAAATCCTGCAAAAATAATTCGAAAAATTAAATCTGAATAACGTGGTTAAACCATTTATCTGCTTAATTACATCATTGTTTTTATATTCATGTGCTGACTTAAAAAAAAGGAACAGGGAAAATTTTACTTCATTTACTTCAACTTCAAAAGACCATCAAAAAATGTTTTTTACTATTACCATTAATGATCATATTTTACAGGCTACATTATCAAATACTGAAGCTGCTAAAGAACTTATAAAGCTATTACCTTTAACTATCAAAATGAATGATTTGAATGATAATGAAAAATATGGAAATCTTCCTCTTGAAATTCCTACCTCAGATTATTATCCCAATATTATAAGCGAAGGAGATATCATGCTTTATGGTACAAAAACTTTAGTTATTTTTTATAAAACTTTTCCAACAACCTATCAGTATACTTTACTAGGAAAAATTAATAAACCTTCTCAACTTAAAAAAATTATGGGTTCCGGTCCTGTTACTATTAAACTATCCCGTCCAATGTCCGAAAAATAGTTTTGTATTCCTATGAGTTTGCTTAAATATGCTCTATTCATTTATCCGGCTATAGAGCTATCAATAGAGTATATGATACATATAAATTTTGCATCTGCAGATTATGTATATTTGTATAATTGATGTTATAGCAAATGAAAATTGAAGATCTGATTAAAGATAAGATACTTATTTTGGATGGTGCCATGGGAACCATGATCCAACAGCATAAACTGAAAGAAGAAGATTACAGAGGTAAAGAATTTAAAAACTGGCATAAAGATATTAAAGGTAACAATGACTTATTATCTATTACCCAGCCTGAAATAATTAAAGATATTCATTTGGAATATTTTGAAGCTGGAGCTGATATTGTTGAAACCAATACTTTCAATGCTAACAGGATTTCAATGGCTGATTATGATATGCAGGATTGGGTGAATGAACTCAATATATCTTCTGTTAAAGCAGCAAAGGAAGCAAGAGATGAATATTACGATAAACATACTTTTCGCCCTTTGTATATTGCCGGCTCTATAGGACCTACTTCTAAAACTACTTCTATTTCCCCGGATGTGAATGATCCGGCATACAGAGAAGTCGATTTTGATTTTCTTGCCCAAATATATAAGGAACAAGCTATAGCATTAATTGATGCGGGCTCGGATCTTCTTCTAGTTGAAACAATATTTGACACTTTAAATGCTAAGGCTGCATTTTTCGGTATTGAAGAAGCTTTTGACTCAACAGGCAAATCACTTCCATTAATGGCTTCAGGCACTATAACAGATGCTGCCGGAAGAACCTTATCCGGACAGACAACAGAAGCATTTTTAGTATCATTATCTCATTTACCTTTGCTATCGATAGGTTTGAATTGTGCTTTAGGAGCAGACCAATTATATCAATATCTGGAAATCTTAGCTAAATATTCACCTTTTTATGTTAGTGCCTATCCAAATGCAGGATTACCAAATCCATTGGGTGGATATGACGAAACCCCTGAAATGATGGCGGAAAAGGTAAAATTATATCTGGATAGCGAATTAGTAAATATTTTAGGTGGTTGCTGTGGCACCACACCATCTCATATTAAATTATTTGCAGAAATGGCTTCAAATTATACCCCGCGAGCAATAAAGGTAAGTTAATCGTTTTGTGTTCTCTTACATAAAGAATATGAAAAAACAAATTAACTGTCCGATATTAACTATTTTAAAAAGAAATATTAAAATAAAGTATTCTGCAGAAAATAAATCCAATTAATTAAACCCAATAAATAATAAGTTAACATGAAAATTAAAACCATTTTTCTGACGACACTACTACTATTTGCATTAAAAATTTCTGCCCAATTCAGTCTTCCAAAATTAGATTATTCCTATGATGCTTTACAGCCTCATATTGATTCTACTACCATGCGTATACATTATACTAAGCACCATGCTGCTTATGTAAATAACCTGAATGCAGCAATTCAGAAATATCCGCAGTACTCTAAAAAAACGGTTGAAGAACTGATTATGAACTTGAACAATTTACCCGATGATATTCGTACGGCGGTAAGAAATAATGGAGGAGGCCACTATAATCACTCTTTATTCTGGACCGTTTTAACACCTGAGAACAATTCTAAGCCTGAAGGAGAAGTTGTTAAAGCAATTGAAAAAAAATTCGGCTCATTAGATACTTTTAAAGCAGAATTTGACAAAGCTGCTGCTAGCCGTTTCGGTTCTGGATGGGCATGGCTGATTGTGGATAAAGACGGGAAATTAAAAGTAACATCTACAGCTAATCAGGATAATCCATTAATGGATATTGCTGATCTCAAAGGTGTACCTGTTCTTGGGCTTGATGTTTGGGAACATGCCTATTATTTAAGTTATCAGAATAGAAGAGCTGATTATATTAAATCCTACTGGAGTATTGTAAACTGGAAAGAAGTCAATAAAAGATATTTAGCTGCTTTAAAGAAGAAATAAAAATTATAAATTTTGCTAAAAAAAGGCCGGAAAATATAAATTACCGGCCTTTATACTTGTTATCCTTAACTCAAATTATCTTCTCAATATTTGTCATATTGATTCTACTATTTTACTTCAATTTGTTTAGGAGCCATTTCGGTGTGTTCTTTTTTAGGTAAAATAAGTTTTAACACTCCATCTTTATAAGAGGCATCAACTTTAGTTTCATCAATATTATTTTCATCTAAAGTAAAGCTACGTTTAAAACTTGTATGATAATATTCTACTCTATGAGCCTTTTTCTCGCTGGTTTCAGACTTTTTATCGTAGCTGATAGTCAAAAGTCCTTTTTCAAGACTCACTTTAAAATCATTTTTATCCAGACCGGGAGCAAATAAATCTACAAGATAACTATCTTTATCTTCAGATATGTTTACGGGTGGAAATTTCACTTCAGTTCTGTTCCATGCAGGAGCATTTGAAAAAATTTCATCCAATAAATTCCCAAAACTCTTGTTGTTTGTTTTAACTATATCAGTCATAATTTTTTTATTTTTTAAGATTTACAAAACAAAATATTCAAAACTCAGACCAAATAAGACAAATAATATTATAATTAATTGATTATCAATAAATTAAAATATTAATAAAAAACCCAACAAGACATATTGTCTTATTGGATTACGTAAATATCTAAAAAAAAGGAATTTTTGTCATGAAAATATTACATATTCATCAAGTTTCATTTACTTGTACTCAATGATTTTATTATCTTTGCTGATAATACGAAAGTTCATTTTTATAATTTTAATATTATAAACACGCCTTATTACTAATTTAAATTCAATTAATCTGAATATTCATGGAACATTTATACTCTTTACTAGATTTCATTCTTCACATCAACAAGCATCTTGACAACTTAATGCTAATGTACGGAGTATGGGTCTATGCTATATTATTTTTAATTATTTTCTGCGAAACCGGACTGGTAGTTACTCCTTTTCTTCCAGGTGATTCTTTGCTTTTCGCAGCAGGAGCTCTTGCAGCATCCAGTAACGAACTCAATGTTTATTTTTTAGCTTTGTTATTAATTTTAGCAGCTATACTTGGAGACTCGGTAAATTTTGAAATAGGTAAATATTTCGGTCATAAACTTTTCAGTAACCCGAATTCAAAGATATTTAAACAAAGTTATCTTCAAAAAACTCATGATTTTTATGAAAAACACGGTGGTAAAACCATTATACTCGCACGTTTTGTTCCTATAGTAAGAACTTTCGCTCCCTTTGTGGCCGGAATGGGACGCATGAGTTATAAATACTTTTTTTCCTATAACATCATTGGAGCAATTATCTGGGTTGTCCTATTCCTATTTTTAGGATATTTTGTAGGAAATATACCTTGGGTTCAAAATAATTTACCTTTGGTTATGGTTATCATAATCATCGCTTCTGTTGTTCCCGGTATTTTTGAAATAGTCCGGAATAAATTAAAAAAAAGCAACTAACATAGTGTATTACAAAACTTTGTAATCACCTCAAAACACTATAGTTATATTTATCAAATATTTGATATATTTGCTACTGCCACTTTTGGCTATACACACAAAACCACGCCTTTGACAGGCATTCAAACTAATAAACCATTAAATTATTAAGTAATTAATATGAAAAAATCTCACTTATTTACCTTATTCCCTTTAATTTTATTTACTATAACAGCCTTAGTTTATGCTTTTGACTATCTATTTGGAGGCATTTCTGATTTGGCATTATTTATATTCCGCTGGATTGGTCTTACCGGACTTTTTATTTACGGAATAGGTAAAAAAAATCTTACTGTATGGATTTTTATAGCCTTAGCTGTTGGAGCATTTATTGGCTACGATTTTCCTACAGTAGGTGAAAATATGAAAGTTTTAAGTAAAATTTTCTTAAAGCTTATTAAAACAATTATAGCTCCTTTAATATTCGCCACATTAGTACACGGTATTGCCGGTCATTCCGATTTAAAACAAGTGGGAAGGATGGGATGGAAATCAATTGTTTATTTTGAAATAATTACCACTGTGGCTTTGTTTTTAGGTTTGGTAGCTATTAATCTTACTAAAGCCGGAGAAGGAGTTAAATATGTAAAAGTAAATGATGTAATTGAAAAAAAAACCGCACAAACATGGGAAGATCATATTTTAGATATATTTCCAGAAAATATTGCTAAATCAGTGGCTGAAGCACAGGTACTACAGATAGTCATTTTTAGTTTTATTTTTGGTATAGCTCTCATCATGATAAGCGAAAAAAAACGTACTTTACTAGTGGATTTTACAGATAGTCTGGCAGATACCATGTTTAAATTCACCAATATTGTCATGTATGTTGCTCCATTTGGTGTACTGGGAGCTATGGCGGATACTGTCTCAGGAATGGGACTTGATGTTTTAATCCCATTATTGAAACTTTTACTAACATTATATGCTGCATTAATTGTATTTATCTTAATTGTATTTATTCCTATTGCATTTTTTATAGGAATGCCTATGAAACGCTTTTTCTATGAATTAAAAGATGTTGCTTATCTGTCATTTTCTACTGCAAGTTCTGAAGCAGCTTTACCTAAAGCCATGACTGCTATGGAAAGATTAGGAGTTCCCAGAAAAATCGTTTCTTTTGTTCTACCTACAGGATATACATTTAACTTAGACGGAACTACTTTATATTTATCTCTTGCAAGTGTTTTTGTTGCTCAGGCAGCAGGTATACATCTGTCTCTTTACCAACAGTTGATTATGGTTTTAGTACTGATTGTAACCAGCAAGGGGGTTGCCGGGGTTCCTCGTGCATCATTGGTAATCTTATCTGGAACAGCAGCCTCTTTCGGACTTCCTGAATGGCCTATTTTAATGATTCTGGGAATTGATCAACTTATGGACATGGCAAGAACTACTGTCAATGTACTGGGTAATTGTTTAGCATCTGCTGTAATAGCTAAGTGGGAAGGAGAATTTGATCCTAAAGGAGCTTTAGAAAATTACACTAAAGGTGAAAACCTTGAATAAATGCATTTTTTACTAATTTTATAAGACTATTTTTATATAAAATATATGCGACAAATAAGCAATAAAAGATTCTGTCTGGTAGTTTTTGCTATGCTTTTAACCTTTTCTGCTGAACTTCATGCCTGGGGACTAACCGGACATAGGGTTGTGGCTGAAATAGCCGAAAGAAATTTAAATCGTAAGGCAAAAAAAGAAATAAAAAAACTGTTGGAAGGATCTTCTATGGCTTATTGGGCAAACTGGCCCGATGAAATAAGATCTGACTCTACCCATAGCTGGCAACATACTTTTAACTGGCATTACGTAAACTTTCAATCAGGACTTACCTTCGAGCAACTTTCTGTCAATCTTGAAAACTACCCGGTAGAAAATATATATTCCGCCATCAATCTAAATACAACAAAATTAAAAAATAAATCACTTTCTTTAAGCGAAAGAAGGGTTTCCCTTTATTTCTTGATTCATTTAATAGGAGATCTGGAACAACCTCTTCACATAGGTCGCGAGGAAGATTTAGGGGGCAACAAGATTGAAGTAAACTGGTTTTCATCAAAAACTAATTTACATTCTGTATGGGATTCCAAATTAATTGATTATTATAAATATAGCTATACTGAATATTCCTCCTTACTTGATATTCATTCAAAAAAAGTAAATAAAAATTTAGCTAGTGGTGATTTAAAATACTGGATATATGATTCGTATTTGTTGGCCGATAAAGTGTATGATGAAATAAAAACCTACGAAAAACTGGATTATCAATATGCATATTATCATAAGGAAATACTGGATCTCCAACTTCTAAAAGGCGGCCTTCGCCTGGCAAAGGTACTGAATGAAATATTTTCAAGTTATTAACCTTAAAATTCAGTAAACTTAAAAATCTTTTTTAATACTTTATATGTACAACAAATAATTAAGTGATGATAAATTAAATATGAATCATAGTTATTAATTGCTTTTATTTTATTGTTTTATCCATTTAATTCCATACAATCAAGTCAGACGGGACATAGGCCTTTGGGAATCCGGAACATCAACTCCCATGGCCATCCATACCAATACTCCATATGCTAAGGAGGTAAATAAAACATCATTTCGCCAGACAAAATGAAGATTCATTTCAGGCGAAGAAAACATACTGAGAATAATACCTGCCATTGCAAAACCTACCGCTAACCATTGATAAACAGACAAATGTGAATACGAAGGTGTTTGAGGCTCTCCGCGGAAAGCTTCTTCAAAAAAACGAAAACAGGCACTAAAAAACAGATACAACCCAATGATCAGGGAAGCAGGTAAACCATGAAATGCTAAAGTCCATAACAAAATTATAAGGAATGAATTACCTATAATGGAATATAACTGAGTAGGATAAACCGGTCGATTGTACAGTCCGGCAATACGCACCACCCGGTTCAGCGGTTTCCGGTAATGTACTCCGTGTTTTTCATTACATACCCTGCCATGGCAACACCCTTGCACAAAACAGCGCAAACGTCCTACTGCCTGAACCCAAGGAGCTACACAGGCAAAAGCCGCACTTAACTGCCAGAAATCCTGAAATCCTACCAAAATCATCGCAACGGAACCTCCGATTACTCCTCCATAGTAACCGAAAGGACGCATCAATTGACTGGATGCTTCCAGCCATTGCCCCCAGATTCCGGCTCCTACCAATCCTGCCAGACTGACTACTGCAAGTTTCCAGAAAGGAATCTGAGGTAAGAAAAGGCCCATCAGCAACAATCCAAAACCAGAAGCCAAACCTACATACACTCCGTGATTTATAATCCGAACCTTACCTACTTTCCATTCCTGCCAGCTATTTGCCAGTTTTTCACAATAAAGCAATATCATTTTGTAAATCTGTGAATATTGAAGAGATACAAGCATCAGTATAAATCCGGAAACTACGTCCAATACTGAATGAACTCCGGTAAGGATACAACTTATACTTATAAGCATTGCTATTCCCCAAGATATCCATTTTGATATAATTTCCTTCCATACAATCACAGACAGACAAGCCCAGAATACATGAAGGGAAGGAAATGCACAGGCCGATGTATCCATCTCCCGTTGTATTTGCAGCCATTCTCCCCAAACATCCCGTACAATGAACGGACGCGGGGTTGCTCCTAATGGAAAAAGTACAAAACAGGAAAATCCGATCATGCTACCTAAAATTCCGGCAAACATAAACCTTCGTAATGACTTTTGGCTTTTAGCTACTAACGGGACTATGGCTACCCAAAGATAGGTTACTAAATATGGAATTACGGCCCAAGTTTGTACTTTCCAGGTATATTCTACAGAAAAATACGTATCATGTAAATTTTCAACTGGAAGCAGTTCTGACAAATACAGATAAATTAACAGCCAGGGAATCAATATAAAAAAATAGGCTGCCAGACGATTTCCTGCTGTTGGTTTTTTGTTACTGAAAGCTGGAAAAACCGTTTCGGCTTCTTTATATTCTTTGCCGAATCTTCTCTGCAAATCAGGAATTTCATATCCAAATAATAAAACAAAAATTCCCACGATAAAACAAGGTATTATGATCCATACTCCGGAAGCTAATCCAAATAAAAAAAAGATTCCGGCTAAAGTAAGTACACTTCCCAAATAAATTGGATGGGAAATCCAGCGGTAAACTCCTTTTCGCACAAATTCGGAAGGGGGAAATGCATTCATAGGCAATCCTTTTCCATCTTTCCACAAATGCCACATTCCTTTAATCATAAACCAAATTCCAGACACAATAAAAAGAACCGGAAGATAAATCCCTGTTTTAACTTTGGGTAATCCGGGAATCAAAATATCCAGTCGATAAGCCCAAAACCCTAAAATAACCGGAAGCACAAAACAAAATATTGCTCCATAAACTATTTTACCTATTGTACTGTCTTTAGAAAATAACTGTTTCATCTATAATCCATCCTTTATGTATATTCCCAGATTCTGTTTTTAATTCCCCTGGTGCCAAACGTTTGTATTCATTTATATTTAAAACACTTTCAGGAAAGAGCATTTTTAACATGGGTGTCCGTTTAAATGCAGTATCCTTTAACAATCCGTTTCGTATTGTATGTCCCTGCTGAATTTCCAGTCTTCCTGCTTTGTATTCAATAAATGAATCCTTTATTTTTATATTTTGTTGCAAATTTCCATCTAAAAATAACCATTGTTTTTCACCGCTATCTTTTAACTTCCAGTGAATCCAGACCAAAGCTATCTGTTCCGAAACAAATCGTCCCCAACGCAGAATTTTTATTGGAAGTTTCCAAGGAGGTAAATCCATACTCATACATTCCACATATCCTAACCCTGTATAATTTTGTTCTGAAATTTTTGCCTGTGCTTGTGCTCTTGGAAGAATGTTATTCCAGATTACTTCTCCTTCTCCGGATTTCCAAAGGCTAACAGGAGTAGTTCTACTCTCTCCGGATTTCCATATAATTTTACTATTAAATTCGTCTGAATTCCAAAAATACTCAGCCTGATTTTCTTCAGGAAATTCATATTTGAGACTGTATTTTTCTGTAAATGATTCTTTCGGACTTCCTTTTAAAAATGCAGAGTAACCCAGAGGAATCCCCATTAATTTTAATTTTGCAGCATATGCTATACATGTCATTCCTTTATCATCGATAAAATCCATGTACCACTTTACAAGTTTCATAATAATATAAATAGTTTTATATATTAACCTTTGTTACTTTTGTTTATTGTTTATTTTTTTTAATATAAACAATAAATTAAATTCTTTTAATTAAAAAAACTATTTAAATATGTAAATTTATTCAAAAACTGTTTATTGAATTCAAATAATGGGATAATAAATAATTTGTCCAGTTATTAAAGGTTAAAAAATATGAAATTAGAGTTTATCCCTGTAAAATACTTAAAACAAAATTTGTAAGATAATTTTTTATCTTAATTTTAATCACAAACAAAAGTACTTATTTTATTAATTACATATAAGGCATAAAAGCTTTAATTACATCCGGCGGAATATCCAGAATTTTATAATCTTTAGGAGAAACAAATATTAATTGTTGTTTGCCCTTTCCTAATAAATTTCCAGCAGAGTCAAAAACCTGATGTTCTAAAGTTGCAAACTTTCGGTTGTACTCTGATGCACGTATTTTAACACTGATTTTTTCAAATTCCCTGGTTTCATTAATATATTTGTGCTCGAATGAACGGGTAAGAATTAAAAAAGTAGTATCCTTTAAATTAAAATCTGGCAATACGTAATTAAAAAACAATTCCCTTGTTTTTCCTACCCATAATGCATATACTCCGAAATAAACATTCCCTACAGAGTTAGTATCTGCATAAGTCGCCATAAAAGAGTGTACAAACCATTTTCCTTCAAAATGACTGCCTGTGCTTACTTCTTCAGTTTTACCATTTATAACCGTTTGTGTAGCTTTTGAAAGAGTCCTTAACACTGGTATCTCTGATGCTGCATCCATAACTTCTTCTACTTTTTCCTTAACAACTCTAAGTAAATCTGTATTAAGAACCAGCCAGATAACGTAAAATATAGGTAAAATAGACCCCATAATCATTACCCACGCTACCTGCATAAAATATCCACTGGCAAAAACCACTAAAGAAAACGCTCCTATTGAAAAAAGTTTAACCTGAGGAAGTGAATGCTGTGAATTAGGCACAAAACACCGTGCAATTCCCAAGGCAGCATAAGCAACAAAAAACGTTGCATAAAACACCATAAAATATTCAATTTCACAGTCGGTAAGAACCCCGAAAACAGCTATAAGTGCCGCGGTAAGATATGTAACTATTGGTGAGTCTATAATATTAGATGGAATCATAGAAAGCACCGGGTTATTACTGGTTTTGGAATTTTCTTTAAGAAACCATTTAGTAGCAACATAGCCACTATCAAGGGTAGTCAAAACGGCAAGTGCTATAAAACAATAATAACCTGCAGGAACCCACCAGGGCATTACAGAATGAAAATACACCATATAGTTTACAATCATTTCGTGACCATAGGTAAGTCCTCCTAAGCCAACGGATGCCATATCCTGGGTGAACCAGTCACTATTGAATACGTAACTGGCTAATACTCCATGAAAAATGAGAAATAAAAAAAACAATAAAGCTCCAAAAAAATATCCGGAGGCTATATTTGTATTCTCTTTTCGCATTTGTATAGCTCTCTGCCACTGCTGTAAATCGAGCCAGGGACCTACAAAAAAACCTATGAGAATAGGTATCATATATCCCCAAAATATAGGTTTACTGTTATTTTCAGTTATCCATGCTACAGGGTCATTAAGCACCTGCGGTTGTAAATATAAAAGTAAAGCACTAGCTATAACGGCTATAAGAATTCCTACTAATAAATGCCAGTATTTAATAGATTTTATGGTAAACTCTTCCCCCACCAGACATGCTGCGGATAATACCAGAGCAACAACTAAAAGCAAAGTAAATAATTGAAGTATGCTTCCCTGTTCATCCCATCCTGGCCAATAGGATATGAGTAACGGACGAAGTAAATAATTTACAATGGCAAATATAGTAAGTGCTACAGCTAAAAGCTGATATAGATATAAACTTAAACGAAAAGGTTTGGACCATCTTTTAAAAAATCTTTCCAGAGATTCTTGCCCCTTATCTCTCTGTGCTATCTTTTGTGTTCCGTATCCAAACATAAATAATCCGAGTGCATTTAAAAATGCAAAACTAAACAGACCTGTCAGACCAAATAAAAAGGTCATTTGCACTGAAAAAAATAATCCTAATCCCCACAACCAGGATAAAGCTACTGAATTACCCCAAAAAAAGGAGTTAACTAATTTGTATTTCATTTAAATATAATTTGGATGCTCTATTTTTATTTATTTTGTACTTTTCTAGCTCTTTAAACTAAAGTTTAGTTTATAAATTTCCAGATTTTAAATCATAGGTACAAAAATAAAACCAATTTTATTTAAATTTTAATTAGTTTTTTTATAGCTTACAATAGCACCAAGATTAAGAAATATAGCAAACCCCACAATTACTGAAAGTTGTGGAAATATATCCCTGAGTGTACTACCTTTCATGTATACCAATCTCATTACATCGATAAAATAACGAACAGGATTTAGTAAGGTTACTTTCTGTGCCCAGGAAGGCATACTGCTGATGGGAGTATATAAACCGCTTAAAAGAAAAAATATTATCATGGCAAAAAATACCACAAACATAGCTTGCTGCTGCGTAGAAGAATAATTAGAAATGATAAGACCAAAACCCGTAAAGGCTAGTAAATAAAAAAAGGCAAATAAATAAATTACTAATAGATTACCTGCCGGAAACAAACCATAAATCAGCCAGGCTAAGCATATTCCGGCCGTAAGTATAAACATACCGATAACCCAGAAAGGTATGACTTTAGCAATTATAAAGATATATTCCGGAACCGGAGAAACATTGATTTGTTCTATAGTACCGTCTTCCTTTTCTTTAACTATATTTAATGCTGACATAGCTCCTCCTATTATACTTAGCAGCATGACCAATATACCCGGCACCATGAAATTACGGTAATTCATTTCTTTGTTGTATTTATAATACGATTGAATAGTTATAGGAGAATTTGTAATTACCTGTCCTTTCATTTCTTGATTGTATGAAGCCAGAATCTGTGCCATATATGAAGCACCCAGCCCTGCCTTTTGTCCATTAACAGCATTAACTGAAAGCATAACTTCAGCTTTTTGATCGCGGATAAAATCAGATTCAAAATTACGGGGAATCTCAAGAATTAAATCAGCCTGATTTTTTTCAATTGACTTAATTGCCTGATTATAAGAGGATGAATAGTCTGCCAATTTAAAATAGCCGGAAGCTATTACTTTTTCAACGAGTTTTTCCGATACGGGACTATGATCGTTATCGATGACACTTAAAAGTATATTTTTCTGTTCAAAAGTTGCCGCCCAGGGTAAAAGCATTAATTGTAAAACAGGCATCATAAATATCATTCGTAACATGGTCTTATTCCTGAAAACCTGAATGAATTCCTTTTGTAATAAAAATTTAAGTATTTTCATAATCTGTTTTTAAACATTCGTACGCTCACCAATAATAGAAATGCTGTCATTCCAATAAGAATAAGACATTCTTTAAGTATAGAATATAATCCCAATCCTTTGATCATAACGTCCTTTACAGCAGTTATAAACCAGGTAACCGGTAACAAATTAGAGACAATTCTCAAAGGTAATGGCATATTCTCTACTGGAAAAATAAGTCCCGAAAGTAATAAAGTGGGTAACATTAATCCCATACCTGAAATCATCATGGCGGTTTGCTGGGTTTTAGTTACAGATGATATTAATAACCCCAGTGAAAGCGTTGACAAAGTAAATATTGTACATAAAAAAAGAAGTAAAACTAAGTTTCCTGCAATAGGCACATCCAACACATAGACAGACAATACTAAAATGGAAATTATATCAATAATAGAAATAAGCAAATAAGGTACAGCCTTTGCAAGAACAATACTGATAGGTTTTAGTGGAGAAACTAAAAGTATTTCCATAGTACCCTGTTCTTTTTCTCTTACTATTGAAATTGAAGTCATCATAGCACATATAAGCATTAAGACCAAGCCCATAATCCCTGGTACAAAATTATAGGCACTTTTAAGCTGAGGATTGTATAACATTTTCACCTGACCTTCTAATGTGTAAGGTACCCGGTCAACATTGGCTATTTGCTGTTGCTGATATTGAAAGATTATTTGTTGAGCATAGTTGGTTACGGTTGAAGCCTCATTAGGGTTAGATGCATCAGCTATAAGCTGTATATCTGTATTTCCTGAATGATACAAATCATCTGCAAATCCAGCGGGAATTACAATTGCCAGCTTTGCTTCTCCTCTTCGAAAACTATTTTCAATATCAGAGACTTCACTAAAGTATCTCTTCAAATTAAAATATTTACTCCCGTTGAATCGTTCAATCAATTGTTGAGATTGAATAGTTTGAGATTTATCCAAAACAACAAAGGGGATATTATTTATTTCCGTTGTGATTGCAAAACCAAAAATCATAAGCTGGGCTACGGGCATAAGCAGCAGCATACACATTGTTCGTACATCCCGTGTAATATGATAAAGTTCTTTTTTTATAAAGCTTAAAAATTGTTTCATCTGTCCATTAGCTATTTAAGGTGATTTTTTTTATAAATGAAATTATTCATCTCTTTCTGCTTTTCTTGCAAGTAGCTGAAAAACTTCATCCATAGTATTTGCCTGATATTTTTCCCGCAGATGAGCAGGTGTATCTAAGGCTTCTATTTTTCCATCAACCATGATAGAAACACGATGACAATATTCTGCTTCATCCATATAATGGGTAGTTACAAAAATGGTCATTCCTTGCTCCGATGCTTTATAAATCATTTCCCAAAAGGTTCTTCGAGCTATGGGATCTACTCCGCCGGTAGGTTCATCAAGAAATACAATTTTTGGAGAATGAAAGGTTGAAACTGCAAAAGATACCTTCTGTTTAATACCCAAAGGTAGAGAACTTATCAATGTGTTTTTGTCTGAAAACAACCCCAGTTCAGCCAAAGCATGTTCTGTCTTGTTTTTAATATCTTTAGTTTCCATTCCATAAATCCCACCGAAAAGCCTCATATTTTCACGTATTGTCAAATCTTCATAAAGTGAAAATTTCTGACTCATATACCCGATATTTTGCTTAATCTTATTGGCTTCCTTATAAATATCAAAACCAGCTACTTTACCTTCTCCCGATGTTGGATACAAAAGTCCGCAGAGCATTCTCATGGCTGTAGTTTTTCCTGCTCCGTTAGCTCCAAGGAACCCAAAGATTTCACCTTTGGAAACTTCAAAAGTAATACGGTCTACAGCAATAAAATCTCCGAATTTTTTAGTTAATTGACTGGCTGTTATGGCTTTCATCTTTCTTCATTAAATAAATAAAACAATCTTCAATACCTGGCTGTATTTCTTTTACTTCTGCTCCAGGTATTTCTACTTTATCATTTTTAAAGGTTATGTGCAGATATTCTCCGAAAATATAACAGGAAGAAATTTCTTCCTGTTTACGAAGCTTCTGCAGCATCTGATAGTTATTTTTGGACTTTAAAGAATACAGATGATAGGGATATTCCTTCACAATTTGTTGAGGGGTGTCAACCGAAAGTATTTTTCCCGATTGTATTAAAGCAATCCTATCACACAAACCGGCTTCGTCCATATACGGAGTGGATACCATAATTGTAATACCCTGTTTTTTCAATCTTTCTAACATTTCCCAGAATTCTTTTCTGGAAACCGGGTCTACGCCGGTCGTAGGTTCATCTAAGAATAAAACTGTCGGCTTATGTATTAATGCACAACATAAAGCTAGCTTCTGCTTCATACCTCCTGATAATTTGCCTGCTCTTCTTTTTTTGAATGGTTCTATTTGTACATAAATGTCTTTTATTAAATTATAATTTTCTTCTACTGAAGTATTAAATACATGAGCAAAAAAATTAAGATTTTCTTCTATCGTTAAATCCTGATATAAGGAAAATTTTCCTGGCATATATCCTACTTTATCTCTTATTTCCCTGAATTTATCTACCGTATCATAACCTTCTACACTTGCCTTTCCTTCCTCAGGAACCAGCAGAGTGGTCAGAATACGGAAAAGAGATGTTTTTCCTGCACCATCGGGGCCTATAAGTCCGAATAACTCTCCTTTTTTAATTTCCAGATTTACGCAATCCAAGGCTTTTACGGGTGGCTTACCCGGATAAATTTTAGTTATATTTTGAATTGATATAGCACTACTCATAAATTTATTTTAAGAAATAAAAGTTAATCTTATTAAAAATTTACATCTCCGTACATTCCGATTTTAATAAGTCCATCCGTATTTTTTACTGCAATTTTTACAGCATATACCAGATTCTGTCTTTCATCTTGTGTTTGGATTGTTTTTGGTGTAAATTCAGCTTTATCTGATATCCAGCTGATAGTACCGGGATAACTTTTCTGCTTATTTTCGGAAAGAGTTATATAAACGGTAACTTTTTGTCCTATTTTTACTTTTTCCAGCTGTCCGGCAACTATATATGCCCTTAAAAAAAGATTTTTGGTATCAGCTATTTTGTATAAGGGCTTACCCTGAGTTACAATTTCTTTTTCTTCAATATATTTATTTAAAACCGTACCTTCAATAGGATTGATAATCTTACTTTTTTGCAGCTGATCTTCAATTTGAGAAATTTGTACTTTGTTCGTGTTGGTTTCTTCATCGAGCCCTTTAACAGAGGTTGATAAAGTATTCACCTGAGCATCTATTGATTTTTTAAGCACGGCTATCTGTGAATTGGCATCATCCAGCTGCTTTTGAGTAGCTGCATTATCTGCCAGTAGCTTAAGTATTCTCTTTTTTTCAAATTCTGCTTTAGATAGCTGCTCCTGTAACGAGGATACTTGTACGGGTATATCCGGTCGCTTAACCTGAATTGCTTTATTTGCAGCCATTAACTGCATTTTTTTAAGAAAGAGCTGTGTACTATCTACATAACCCACATATTGATTTTTTTTCAATACATCTCCTTCTACTAGTTGTAAAGACTCCAGTTTTCCGCTAGCTTCAGATGAAACTATTATTTCCGTTGCTTCAAAAGTCCCAGAAGCATCATGTTCAAAAGTATTACGGTTACAGGATATGATCGTTGAAAATAATCCTGCGAGTAAGATGCTGTTTTTCATTTTAATTACCCTGTACATATTTATAATTGTATATTGTTTGTAAGTATTGCATTTTATGTAATGCCTGAGTGATTCTGGCTCGGTTTTCCGCATTTATGTCTCCTATCCAGTCATTCATCTGATATATTCCATTTTTATATTTACTTTCTCCTGCTAATTTTACCCGGTTTCTTAATTGGATAATTTCATTATCTTTTTCCAATAATTTCTGATATTTTCCAATTTCATTTTTTATCTGTGTCAATTGTACCTGAGTATTAAAAAGAAAAACTTCTTCCTGAACATCGACTTGTTGTCGGTTGTTTTCTATTAGTTTTCTTTCATTTTTTCTTGTATAAAGATTTCCGAAGTTCCAGTTTAATCTCAAACCTCCTATAGCAAATGTTTTAAAATCAGGTTCCAGCATATTAAGTCCTGGTTTTCCGTATCCTCCTTGTGCAAATAGAGAAAATTTTGGAGAATTTTTAGCCTTTACAGAGGATTCCTGTGCTTTATACAAACCTCTTTGACTTTCGTAAAAAGAGAGCTCCGGACGACGAATCACATGATCCCAGTCTAAAATATCTCCAGGTTGTTCCAGTTTTGTGGAAGGATCTAAGCTTTCATGAACAAATAAGGACAGCATTTTCAGATAAGCTTCACGCATGGTTTGCATCTCAATTTTATTTTGTTCAGCATTTAAAAGCTCCACTTTTACCAAATCTAAATCTGAAACCATTGCCACACCATTTTTAAGCATAGCTGCCACCCAATTATAATTCGTTTGTAAATCCGAAGTCAAAACATCCAATTGCTTTAATTGTTCATCGAGAGTCAATATTCCAAAATATAATTGGTTAACCTTATCCTGCACGGCATATAGCGAAACATCTGTTTTTGATTTTTCAAGAGCGGCATTGGCTTTGGTTATGACTGACTGAGAACGTATGGTCCCCCCATCCCAAAGAACCTGTGAAACATCCAGAGTTATTTTATATTGATCTTTATCCATGGTGGGAACATTCATTCCGGGTATTTTTATAGGCATTTTGGTCACATCCGACTGATAAGATGCCTGCCCGTTTAAAGATATTTGCGGATAAAAATTTTTAACCAGATTCTCAAGATTATATTTTTCAGTTAAAGAAACTAAATCATATTGACGAATCAGTGGATAATTTTCCTTTGTTTTTTTTTGGCATTCTTCCAATGTAATTAGCATATTCTGCGCCATGCCCCCTAATGAAAAGGATAACATGCCTAAAAATAAATAAACTTTCTTTTTCATTAAATTACGTGTTTTCAAGTTGCAACATAGCTTTTAACCATATAGGAATCATTATTTTACGCTCTTCTATAAATTGAAGGTATTCGCTTTCTTCCATCTTATGTATGTTGGATAGTAATGGCTTTGACATAATAGGAAATATAGATAATGATACAAGATTAACAAAAAGATGAAGCGGCGTAAGATCCAGATTTTTTTTGTCTATTTGATCCTGCAACTGACTATACATGGAACTATGAGCTATTAATTGATCAGGAATTCCTAATTTATCAAGTAACTTAACCGGATTAGCCTGTAATTCACTAAAAACAAATACCGGTAAATGCGGATTTTCCATTAAACCATCAATATATCTAGCTACGCCAGCATCAATTTTTTCCGACAAGGAAGTATTCTCATCATTTATAATTGTACTTATATAAGAAAGCATCTCTCTCATACTATCCTGCATAACAATCTCAAATAATTTTTCTTTACTACGATAATAATAATTCAGTAAAGCTAGATTAATATCCGCCTCTTCTGCAATATCTCTTGTACGGGTTAAACCAAAACCTTTTTTCTGAAAAACTTTTTTAGCTGCTTTTTTTATTTTTTCTTCAGTCGAAATATCTTTATCCATAACTGTTTCTGTAATCATATGTATGTTGAATATTTAACTCGATATAATTTCAATCTTTAAACAAATGAATAGCAAATGTAACTATTTTTTTGTTTTAAACAAATGATTAAATTTTTTTTTTAAAACTAAATTTTAATTTTTTATTGCTGTTTTGTATCTTTGATAAATGCTAAATTATTTTCAGAGCCTAAATCTTTTAACATCTGAAGAATTACTCTATCTTGAAGAGAAATCGTATACCAGACAATTAAATAAAGGAGATTATTTTATCCGAGAGGGAGAAATTAACCACGAAATTGCATGGATTAAAAAAGGAATAATCCGCTCATTTTATACTACTGAAAAAGGAGATGAATTTACTTATTGTATTTTGTTTGAAAACACCCTGATTACTGCTTTATCTTCATACATCTCAGGAAAACCTACAACTGAAAATATGCAGGCTGTTTGCAATACTCAACTGGAGGTCATAAAGAAAGAAGACATTGTATCATTTATGAAAAGCAACATAAATTTTATGAAAGTTGAGAAAATGCTTATAGAAAAAGAATACATTGAACTGGAAAAAAGAATGTTTTCGTTTCAAAAAGAAAATGCTGCAGAAAGATATAATGAACTTTTAAAAAATCAACCCGAGTATATTAAACAGATCCCATTGCAACATTTAGCCTCTTACCTTGGAATATCTTTACGACATCTGAGCCGGATTAGAAAATCTGTTTTATAGACATTTGTCCTATATATTTTTTTTAATTGACGTATACTTTTGTATGAAAAAAGTATATGTCCAAAAGAATTTTACTTGTAGGTGGTTCGGGGTTTATTGGAAAAAAAATTGAAAAAATTCTGAAGCAAAGAAATCCTGATTTCCATGTGTATATTGGCAGCAGAAAACCCGAAAAAAGCAATCATATATTAATTGATTTAGATACGCCGGAAACTTTAACTCAAATAATTAAAAATTCTATAGAATTGGTTGTTTTATGCACAACAGACAAAAAAAACGTCCTATTAGAGTACTGCATAAATTATCAAATTAGTTATATAGATATTACTCATCCTTCAGAACAACTAAAACTTTCTTATGAACTTGCAAAAAATAAAAATATTAATAGCCGTATTATTTTTAGCTCAGGATGGATGTCTGGAATTATTGGAGGTTTAATAAATCAGAACAGCATTAATAAAATAAAAAAAATTAATATATACATCTATTACTCTTCAAAAGATGATTCTGGTAAAAGCTCTTCTCATTTTATTGCAGAAAATATAACCAAAAAATACCCCGTTTACCTTGATAATACAAAGAAACAAATTAAAAATTTCCAATATCCTGAAAATTATGAGTTTATAATTCTCAAAAAAAAATTTAAAACCTATTCTTTTGAAATACCGGATTTATATATCCTTAATCATATAGATCAAATACCTACAGTAACTTCTAAAATCACTTTTGAATCAAACATGACTACACTAGGAGTTGCTTTATTACAAAAATTACATGTATTCAGGTTACTTCCGCTTAATTTAAGAAAAAAAATTTTCTTATCCGATAAGAAAGGAGATCAAACTTCATTCGATATAGTTGTTACAAAACAAAACGATAATATTGAAACCATTTCTGTTCAATCAGCAAATGGACAGGGCGATTTAACAGCATTTTCAACGGTTTTACATATCGAAAAATTATTTTCATTTCCCTCCGGAACTTATTTTAGTCATCAGCTATATGATAATTTTGAATTAGCAAAATCTTTACAACAAAACACATCAATAAAAATTAAAATAAATTAAATGAAAAAAATACTTATAATTAATGGTCACCCTTCTCTAAACAGCTTAAATAGCGCATTGGCAGAATCTTATTTTAAGGGAGCAAAAGAATCTGGAGCTGATGTAGAATTAATTAATATCGGAGAATTAAATTTTAATCCAAATCTTCAAAATGGATATCAGAAACGAATGGATTGGGAACCGGATTTACAACATGCCTGGGAAAGTATAGAAAAAGCGGAGCACCTTGTCTGGGTGCACCCGGTATGGTGGGGTGGATTTCCGGCTATAATGAAAGGATTTATTGATCGTGTTTTTCTTCCTGGGGTAGCCTTTCAGTATAGAAAAAATTCTGTCTGGTGGGATAAATATCTGAAAGGGAAAACTGCACGGATTATCACAACTCTCGACCAGCCTCAATGGTATTACAGACTATTTTATGGAAATCCAAGCATCAATCAATTAAAAAAATCAATTCTGGCATTCTGTGGAATAAAGAGGGTAAAAACAACCTTTATTGAATTTGTGAAAAAATCCGATTTAAATCAAAGGAAAAAATGGATTCAAAAAATATATACTCTTGGAATAAAACAAAAGTAAAGTTTGGTACTATATGTCTGCATGCTTAAATACACACATAGACTTTTTGACTTTAACATACTACTAAGTCGTACAACTTATCTCATCTAACTTAATATTATAGTATCAAAATGTAAAAAGATTTAACAATCTTTTTGATAAGATAACAACTTATTTTAGCATACTCATATAAATTACAATTACCCAAACGCTGTACAGGTAATTGTAATTTATAGTTTATCTTTTATTATATAATTGTTTTAACATAACTAACAATTAAAATCTAACGTTAAAAAATATTTCTTATAACATTGCATTTATTCTTACGAACCTATTAAATTTTTATGAAAATTATCAATTTCAAAATCTACTACCTCCCTGAGCAAATACCTCTTAAATATTCAATATAAATACGCCAACGTAATTATTTAAACTTATAATTCTAAATTTTGTTATTTAAACGGATTTAATGTAAATTTGCCTCACAAATAGAAAAGGATGAAAGAATTTAGCAAAGAAGTGTATCTCAACTGGTTTGAAGAGATGACTAAATGGAGACGGTTTGAAGAAAAAGCCCGTTCTCTCTATTTAAAAGACAAAATTAGAGGTTTTTTACATCTTTATAACGGACAGGAAGCTATTGCAGCAGGGTTTACCCATGCTATGGATATCAAAAAAGATAAAATTATAACATCGTACCGATGCCACGTTCATGCCTTGGCCATGGGAGTAACTCCAGAAGTTGCCATGTCTGAACTTTGCGGAAAAGCTACAGGTTCTTCAAAAGGTCTGGGTGGTTCTATGCACTTATTCAGCAAAGAACATAACGTATACGGTGGACATGGTATTGTAGGTGGACATATTCCTTTAGGTGCAGGTATTGCATTTGCTGACAAATACTTTGAAAGAGATGCTGTAACAATTTGCTATATGGGTGACGGAGCTGTACGACAAGGTACATTACATGAAACCTTTAATATGGCAATGAACTGGAAATTGCCTGTGGTATTTGTTTGTGAAAATAATCAATATGCAATGGGTACTTCCGTAGAAAGAACTACGAATAACCTGGATATTTATCAATTGGGATTAGGATATGAAATGCCTTGTGCTCCTGTAGATGCTATGAATCCGGAAACTGTTGCTGAAGCTGCATTTGAAGCTATTGAAAGAGCACGAAGAGGTGATGGGCCAACTTTTCTGGAGGCAAGAACCTACCGCTATAGAGGACACTCAATGTCCGATGCTGAACCTTACCGTACTAAACAAGAAGTAGAAGAACACAAAAAAGAAGATCCTATTCTTTTTGTAAAACATAAAATACTTTCTAATGGCTGGTCCACAGAAGAAGAGTTGGAAGCTATGGATAAAAAAATTAAAGAGTACATGAATGAGGTTGGAAATTTTGCAGAAAATGCTCCTTTCCCTGAACCGAATGTTATGTATGACTACATTTATTCAGAGCCTAATTATCCTTTTTTAGACAAATTTGAAAATCAATAAAAAATAAAAGAATCATAACCGAATTATGGCTGAAAAAATAACAATGCCCCGTCTGAGTGATACGATGACTGACGGAAAAGTTTCCAAATGGAATGTGAATGTTGGTGATCCTGTAAAAGAAGGGGATGTCTTAGCTGAAATAGAAACCGATAAAGCGGTTCAGGATTTTGAATATGACGGTGAAGATGCTATTCTCTTATATCAGGGAGTAAAAGAAGGGGAATCTGCCCCTGTAGACTCTCTTTTAGCTATTGTTGGACAAGAAGGAGAAGACATAAGCGCCCTATTAGGTGGTAGTGCAACAGCAACAGCTGCCACTCCTGCTCCTGCAGCAGAAACGCCTGTGGCTACTCAGAGTACTGCTCCTGTAGCTGTACCTGAAGGAGTAGAAATCATAACTATACCAAGACTTAGCGATACCATGACTGACGGTAAAGTTTCCAAATGGAACGTAGCTGTCGGTGATGCTGTAAGCGAAGGAGATATACTAGCAGAAATAGAAACCGATAAAGCGGTTCAGGATTTTGAATACGACGGAAACGGAGGAGTCTTATTATATCAAGGAGTTCAAGAGGGAGAATCAGCTCCTATTGATTCACTTCTTGCAATTATCGGACCTGCAGGAACAGATGTAAGTGCTATTGTAGCCAATGGAGGCAACGTATCTTCAGCTCCGGCAGCAAGTACTTCTTCTGAGACCAAGAGTACACCAGCACCTGTTCAGTCTGAGCAACATGTAACTACCCCCAGTAATGGAAGAGTCTTTGCTTCTCCTCTTGCTAAGAAAATTGCAAAAGATAAAGGCATTGATCTTTCCCAAGTAAAAGGATCAGGAGATCAGGGGCGTATTATCCGCAAGGATGTGGAAGGCTTTACTCCTTCAGCATCAACTACTACTACAGCGGCAAGCTCTAAACCACAGTCGTCAGCTGCACCGGTAGCATTGCAAATAACTCCTGGGGTTGATTCAGAAACTCCTAATTCTTCAATGAGAAACGCAATTGCCAGAAGTTTAAGTCACAGTTTATTTACTGCGCCTCACTACAATCTGGTATTTGAAATAAATATGGATAATGCCATTCAGGCAAGAAAAGGTATAAACAGTTTACCTGACACCAAAGTATCTTTTAATGATATTGTGATTAAAGCAGTTGCTGTGGCCTTAAGAAAACATCCGCAAATTAACAGTTCATGGACGGATACTAAAATCGTTCATCACGGTAACATTAATATAGGTGTTGCTGTAGCTGTTGAAGACGGACTGGTAGTTCCTGTAATTAAAAATACTGATTACCTTTCTCTTACGCAGATTTCAGGACAGGTTAAAGACCTGGCCGGACGTGCAAGAGATAAAAAATTAAAAGCAAATGAAATGGATGGTTCAACCTTCACTATTTCCAATCTGGGTATGTTCGGAGTAGAAACATTCAATTCAATTATTAACCAGCCGAATTCTTGTATTCTATCTGTAGGAGCTATTAATCAGAAACCTGTAGTTAAAGACGGACAGGTAGTTCCCGGGAATGTAATGCAAATTTCACTGGCCTGTGATCACAGAGTTGTTGATGGTGCTACTGGTGCTCAATTTTTACAAACTCTTAAATTGTATCTTGAAAATCCGATTTCATTATTGGCCTAATAATTATATAGATACAATACAAAATAATAAAAAACACTCAATTCTTAACTGAATTGAGTGTTTTTTATTATATTTAATCCTCAATCAACTTTAATCAAAGAAAATGTCAGATATTACACTTACTATGATAAAACCCGATGCTGTATCAAAAGGATTAATAGGTACTATCCTGAAAGATATAAGCGATGCCGGTTTTGAGATAACAGCTTTAAAGTTAACTCAGCTCACCAGAACAGATGCAGAAAAATTTTATTCGGTTCATCATGGAAAACCTTTTTTTGAAGATTTAGTTAGTTTTATGATTTCAGGACCTATAGTAGCCGCCGTTTTAAAAAAAGAAAATGCTGTAGAACATTTCCGTAAATTAATAGGTGCTACGAATCCTGATAATGCAGAAGCAGGCACACTTCGAAAAAAATATGCTGAAAGTATGCAGAGAAATGCTGTTCATGGCTCTGACAGTAATGAAAATGCTTATATAGAAGCACATTTTCATTTTGCAGATAAAGAAATTTTCACTTTAAAGTAACGTACAATGTATATTATTCTTACCGTATAGGATTAAGTTCTTTATTTTAACAAATTTTATATAAATTTCCGGTTTATTATAAAAGCTATTACGCATTTAATTAGTAATTTAGAACCCCTTCAAAAAAATATATGGTAAAGACATTACAAATAGGATATGAGGAATATTCTACATGGGAAGAACTAGATAAGGAAGATTTTCAGTTGATACAGGAAGCGAAACTTATACGAGAAACTGCATATGCTAAATATTCAGATTTTCGGGTAGGTGCTGCTTTACTATTGGACAATGGTAAAATTATTGTAGGAAACAATCAGGAAAACGCAGCTTACCCCAGCGGCCTTTGCGCTGAACGTACAGCTATTTTTTACGCTATAGCTAATTATCCTGATGCGCAAATAGTAAAAATGGCTGTAGTGGCCGGAAAAGATGAAAATACGGATAATCCTGTTGCTCCATGTGGAGCCTGTAGACAAGTTTTATTAGAATATGAAACACGACAGAAAAAACCTTTTGAATTTTTATTTACCGGGATGAAAGGCCGGGTAATCAAATTTCATCAGACAGCACAGCTTTTGCCTTTTTGTTTTGACGGAAGCCAGCTATAGTTGTTTCTAAATTTATCACCATTAATATATTTCAAAATATTTAACGATATTTGCCTGAATTTTGCGCAGCCGGTTGCGCGTTAATAATACATTATGAAAGTTACTGAACATATAGAAAAAGCACAAGGGAAAACCCTATTCTCTTTCGAAATTCTTCCTCCCAAAAAAGGAGATAACCTCCAAAGCATTTTTTCAAATATAGATCCTTTAATGGAGTTTGATCCTCCATTTATCGAGGTAACCTATCACAGAGAAGAATATGAATATAAAGAGACACCTGAGGGATATATACAAAAAATTGTTACGCGTAAACGACCGGGAACGGTAGGTATTTGTGCTGCTATACAACACAAATATAGCATTGATGCTGTTCCGCATGTTATATGCGGTGGATTTGACAAGGAAGAAACTGAAAATTTATTAATCGATCTTAATTTCCTTGGGATAGATAATGTTTTGGTACTAAGAGGTGATCCAATTAAAAGTGAGGGCGTTTTTAAACCTGTGCCTCACGGGCATTCCTATGCCAATGAACTTACCCGTCAGATTTCGGATATGAATCATGGAAAATATCTCCATGAGGAATATGCCGATGGTGCTACAGATTTCTGTATAGGTGTGGCCGGATATCCGGAAAAACACTTCGAAAGCCCTAACATGGATACGGATTTACACTATCTTAAGAAAAAAATAAACGCAGGCGCCAATTACATCGTCACTCAATTATTTTACAACAATCAAAAATATTTTGATTTTGTGAAACGATGTCGTGAAATTGGGATTACTGTTCCGATAATACCTGGTATTAAGCCTATATCTATTAAAAAACATTTAACCATACTTCCTAATATATTTCATATTGACATGCCACAGGAATTGGTTTTAGAAGTTGAAAAATGTAAGACAAACAAAGAAGTATATGAAGTAGGTATTGAATGGGCAGTAAATCAGTGTAAAGAATTGATGGATCATGGAGTGCCGGTTCTTCATTTTTACTCTATGGGCAGAAGTGAAAATATTCGAAGAATAGCAGAAAAATTATTTTAGATGCAGAAAATAGAATTAAAAAATATAAAAATATACGCCTATCATGGATGTATGGAGGAAGAAGCAATAGTTGGTTCTTTTTATCTGGTAAATTTAATCGTATGGCTTGATTTGTCAGAGGCTGGAAAAACCGATAATCTTGAACAGACAGTTAATTATGGAGAACTCACTCAAATAGTAAAAGACCAAATGGCTATTCGTTCTAATCTTTTGGAGAATCTTGCCTATCGTATTCTGACAGAAATTGAAAACAAATATAAAAGTATTAAAAAAGCCCGGGTTTCAGTTTCAAAAATTAATCCACCGGTGAACGCAGACTTAGATGAAGTAAAAGTTACATTTGAAAAGAATTTTTCAATATAATATATAGTTTAATTAAAAAATAATTGTAAATTTGCAGTCCTATTAAACAAGGCTTCGTGGCCGAGCGGCTAGGCAGAGGTCTGCAAAACCTTGTACAGCGGTTCGAATCCGCTCGAAGCCTCAGAAGAAACCACCTATGAAAAGGTGGTTTTTTTATTATATTTCTTATCTAAAATATGACTAAATTTAAATTAGTTTATCCACGGTTTCTTTTAGATTTCTTTCTGAACAAGTATTTTTCTGCTTCTAATAACAGAGCTTCTTTTATTGATTCCAGTTCATTTTTCTACATTCCTAAGCTTATTGCAATAATAAATTTATACGTTTTTTAAAAGTACAATTGCTTCATTTGCTAACTCATCTGTCAGGCCAATCAGAGGACTGGTTAGAATTAATCTTTTTTTCAGTTCAAAAGGTAATCCATTAAGTGATTTATCATCATCAATAATTATAAATTGATTATCATACTTACTATTCTGACATTCAATCAATATTTCTTGTTTTCTACTTAAATAAGGCTGTTTACTTTCAAATCTATCAACAGATACAAAAATATTTCTGGATGCAAAGACCTTATTCCATTGTTCAAGTGTGAATCTAAACCTATGAGAAGTTGTTAATATTATTGAAGCATTTGTTGCCTTAATAATTTTATTTAAGGATTCTACTGCAATATCTTTAAATATATAAAAACCATCATTTAAAACTTCAGGTTTCTTCCAAGAAGCTGCTGAAACCATTACTCCGTCAATATCCAATAAGATATGCATACACAAAGATATGTATTTTATGTATGTTATAAGTATAAATATATAAAAACCAGATTTTAAGCGAATATAAATTATTTCTTTTTGACAAAAAACTTGTTATAATTAAAAATGTATTAACTTTGTTTTTCAAAGTACTTTATACATTTAATTACTTTTAAATAAAATATGATGAAACATAGAAATTTTACACACAATCTTATAGTACTAATAATCATAACTATTTTAAAATTAATATATAAATATTCGGAAATGGATGATCTTCACTTTCTTCTGGAACCAACAAGCAAAATCGTCGGTTTCCTCAACAATTCATCTTCAATTTTTATCAAGGACGCCGGATATTACCACGAAAGTTTAAATATAATAATCAATAAATCCTGTTCCGGATTTAACTTTTTAATCTTATGTTTTGCTATCCATATATTCTCAATAATTCCTTTACTATATACTGCTCAACAGCGAGTGTATGCATTTTTCATATTGTTTCTAGGTAGTTATTTTTTAACGATAGTTATTAATTCTTGCCGAATAGTACTTATTATTTTACTAAATAAACTCTTGGTTGCTTACGGATTTTCCATCAACTGGATGCATCAGGCTGCCGGAACTTTTGTATATCTATTTTTCCTCATAGTTATTTACTTAACTTTTAATCACTTAATCGCTCGATTCGCTTTTATTAAATCAATGAAAAACGATGAAAAATTTGCTTAATCCTAAGTGGCTTTTGTTTATAAACAGCCTACCTGTAATTATATTGTTTATTCTTCTGAAAAATAACTATGATACAATTCTAAGCCTTCTTGATGAGTCATCAATAAAAACGGCTCATTATATAGGCACATTCTTATTACTCATAGGAATAGTAAATCTGATTTATGCACTATTCAGCATTTTCAAAAAAAAGAAGGTTTCTTTATATTGTGGTATTTTCTCACTTATAATCAATATTTTGTTTCTATATATTTTCACATAATACTTCAGGGATATTTTCCTGTTTTCAATTCCCCAATGGATGATTTCTGAATATATACAACTTTATCCCTGGACTTTTCTAATGCCTTCTCTTTTTTATTCTTTATTAGTAATTGTGCTAAGACTTACACCTGAAAATAAAACTTACAGTGTTTGGCAAAGTTTTTTATATGCTGTACTGATTCCTGTTTTCTGGTTTTTAATTATTCAAGTAATTATTCCTCTACGACTAAATTTGCCTTACAATTTCAGCGAACATCTTACCATAGTCTTTATCATTGTTACTATACTTTTATTCTTTTTTTTACTGATACGGGGAATTTATATTCTTACCTTAAGAAAAAATGAACTATGGAAAAAATATGAATTACTATGGAAAATTCCTGTCGCTTTAATTTTACCTCTTCTAGGGTTGTATATTAATAATTCTGAATTTAAACATTGGAATTGGACCTTATTTAATCAAAAAGGAGGTATTTTTGGAGATTTTAATAGTCTATGGTTTTATATTCTGGCAATCATTAATGGATCTTTGATTTGTATTCCTGATGCAAAAAAAACCATCATCCGATTGCTTCTTTTTCTAGGAAAAAGTATAACCTTTGCTTATACCTTGTACTTTTTTCTAGTATTTATTCCTTTTCTCCCTTTATCCATATTTGCTATAGTCATTTTGGGTCTCGGTTTTTTACTACTCACTCCTCTTATTTTATTTATTCTCTATATTCATGAACTATCTAAAGATTTCCTATTTCTACAACAATATTATTCAAAAAATATTCTTCGAATAACTTCTTTCTTAGCATTCTTACTCATACCCACATTCATTACTATTGTTTACCTAAACGACCGTAAAAATCTAAATGAAGCACTAGATTATGTATATCATCCGGATTATTCACAAGAATACTCTATTGATACTCAATCTTTATCTAAATCACTTCAAACAATCAAGTATTATAAACAAAAAAACAACAATACATTACTAAGTACTAGCAATATACCCTATTTATCTTCTTATTTTAATTGGCTGGTATTAGATAATCTTACACTTAGTGATACTAAAATCGATTATTTAGAACAAATATTTTTCGGATATAATAAAGATGAAAACAGGGGTATTGCACAAAACACTTTTATCCCTACTCAATCTAAAGACTCTGTAAAAATTTCAAATATTGAAGTCAAGAGCCATTTTGATATTCAACAAAAAGCATGGAAAAGCTCAGTTGACTTTAAAATTACCAATTATACAAATTCTAGAACGGCAGAATACCAAACCTTTTTTGAACTTCCAGCTGGTTGTTGGATAAGTAATTATTATCTATATGTAAACGATAGAAAAGAATCAGGGATTTTAGCTGAAAAAAAATCTGCTTTATGGGTTTATTCGCAAATTGTTAATTATAGACAAGATCCGGGGATTTTGTATTATCTTACAGGAAATAAAGTTGCTTTTCGGGTTTTTCCATTTTTAGAAAATGAAACACGAAAAACAGGGATAGAATTTATACATAAGGACCCCATACAATTGTCTATTGACGGACATGCTATTCAGTTAGGGAAAGTTGAGTATAACAACCAAATTATTGAAAGTGCTAATAAAAATATTCTATACATTCCTGCCGAAAGAAAACAGTTTCTTTCTAAGGTGCAAAGAAAACCTTATTATCATTTTATTATTGATATTTCCTCGGACAGCAAACAGGCTAAAAACAACTATATACAAAGAATTGAATCTTTGCTTTCCAGAAATTATTTAGACGTATCCAAGACTCGAATATCTTTAGTAAACAGCTATATTTCTCCAGTATATTCTGCTAATGATAATTGGCCAAATGTCCTAAAAAATGAACATAATAAAGGGGGATTTTTTTTAGACAGGGCTATTAAGAGTCTTCTTGTTAATACTTACCTGAAAACAGAAGAAATATATCCTATCATAGTGATAGTTACAGACAGTTTAGAAAATGCTATTATTGAAAATAATTTCGCAGATCTATCTTTTACTTTTCCTGAAAGTTCTATTTTTTATCATTTAGATAAAAATGGAGTTTTAAATTCCCATTCATTAATTTCAAATCCTAAAATTATCTTAGAAAGAAATATTTATCCTGATTTTACCGCTGAAGTACTTGCTTACCCAAACGTTGAAAAACCGATTGGTTATTTGACAGATGATGATTCTGCCTGCTATTTATTAAAGAAAGAAATGATTTCACTTAATGAAGCTGAACTTAAAGCAAAAGACTGGAACTCTTCTCTGGAGATCCAAGGAGTGTGGATGTCACAGATAATAAACCCTAAAGCATTTAAAGAAAACTGGACTCAACTTGTAAAATACAGCTTTCTCGCTCAAATTATGAACCCCGCCACCTCTTTTATAGTTGTAGAAAACGAGGCTCAAAAAGCAGTATTGAAAAATAAACAAAATCAGGTATTAAAATCAAACCAAGCTCTTGACTTTGATGATGAAACCGAACGTATGAGCGAACCAGGAATCATTTTACTTTTTATTTTTCTATTCATTTTTATATTGATCAAAAAAAAGAAAGTCAGACTCAATTGAGTCTGACTTTCTTTTTTATTGTATAAATGTTTATCTATAAATTTTCAATAATAATAGCACTCGCTCCTCCTCCTCCATTGCAGATAGCTGCAGCTCCGTATCGGGCATTATTTTGCTTTAACACATTGATAAGAGTAACTATTATACGGGAACCACTATTTCCTAATGGATGCCCTAATGATACAGCTCCTCCATTTACATTAACCTTTTCAGAATTTAAATTCAGCAGATGTGTATTTGCCAAACCTACTACAGAGAAAGCTTCATTAAATTCAAAATAATCTATATCTTCTAATGACAAGTCGGCTTTTTTAAGAGCTACAGGAATTGCTTTGGAAGGAGCTATAGTAAATTTATCGGGCGCACACGATGCATCGCCGTATCCAACTATTTTAGCTAAAGGCTTTAAATTTAATTCCTTTGCTTTTTCCGCAGTCATTAAAACTAACGCAGAAGCACCGTCATTTAATGTTGACGCATTGGCTGCTGTAACCGTTCCTTCTTTTTGAAAAGCTGCCGATAGTTGTTTTAATTTTTCAAAATTAACATTTTTATATTCTTCGTCTTCCGACACAATCACAGGTTCTTTCTTTCTCTGAGGTACAGTTACAGGAATTACCTCTTCATTAAAACATCCGTTATCCCAGGCATTTTTAGACCTCGTATAAGAAGCAATTGCAAACTCATCCTGTTCTTCTCTTGTAAAATTATATTCTGTAGCACAGGCATCAGCAAACATACCCATATGAAGCTGGTCATATACATCTACCAATCCGTCTTTCAACAAACCATCTATCATTTTTTGGTCTCCAAATTTATTACCGGTTCTGCCATTAGTAACATAGTAGGGAACATTTGACATTGATTCCATTCCTCCGGCAACTACAATTTCGTTATCTTCAGACTGAATAGATTGAGCTCCGATAATAACAGCTTTCATACCTGAGGCACAAACTTTATTAACAGCAGTACATGGAACCGTATCCGGTATTCCTGCAATTAAAGAAGCTTGTTTTGCAGGAGCTTGTCCCAGATTAGCCTGCATGACATTGCCCATAAAAACTTCCTGAACCAACGATTTATTTAGTTGTATTTTATTTAATGCACCTTCTATAGCTACTGCTCCCAGTTGAGTCGCTGAAAGAGAAGACAAACTTCCTAGAAAACTTCCAATTGGAGTTCGTACAGCTGATACGATAACAATATCTTTTTTCATTTTTATTACTTATTTTACCAATTTTTGAGAATAGTTATAACAAATATACAGTATTTAATCAGAAATAAGTAGTACTATTATTAAGAACTCAAAGGTTTACATAACTTATTTTACTCTATTTGATTTTAATTATGAATTTTAATCCTATTGAATTTGTTCTCTAAATTGATTAAGTAAACTTAAAATGGTTCACCACTAAAAAAGAAAATTTTAAATATAAAATAGATCAAAAAATATATAGCGATTCAGATAAAAAATCTTTGATTTATGAATCTATAATTTTATAAATTTATAGTCAGTAACTTAAAATACATAAATAAATGGATCATTTACATATTGACTGGTCACAACTGCCAACGTATAATACAATTATGGCATTATTCTCCGGAGCTTCTTTGATTTCTGTTGCTCATACTGGTAAAAAAATATTAACCGGGGAAGTAAACCCTAAAGGGTGGAGCCTTAATTTTTTTGTATTAGGATTTGTTCTTACTTTAACCGGAGCTCATATGACACTTACCTGGCCGCTAGCTAAATATTTCCCATTCGATAATATCATTTTTGGAGAACCAGTTCTAGCCCTTGGTGTTCTAAATTTAGTACTTTCTTTTCTCTTTTGGAACAAAGCGGATGAGATACTTCACAGTATTTATCCTTTGCAATATATTTGTAAACTTTTATCTCCTCTAAAAATTATTTTCTATGGATTAGGCTTGATGTTAATTAGTATCAGCATAGCGGGTGTAAATTTTGAATTCTTTGCAGCTCCTAAAGAAGAACCTGTATCAGGATATTTTGCAGACTATCCATGGCTGGAGGCCTGGGGATTATCTTCTGTTTTCTTTGGAGCGGGTGTAGCCGCTTTTTTATCTGCTTATTTTATTACTCATTATCAAAAGCAAACAATACAAACCAGCTGGATTGCAATGTTGGATTATATCGCTCTTAATGTTACGGGATGGTTCTTCCTGATTTTCGGGGCATTAAACTATTATACTCATATTGGATTAATTCTGAAAACCGGCCAATGATAAAATATTTTTTTTATTTAAAATATAAATATCAATAAATTAAAATATTTTATTTTCAGTAATTATTGAAAGTTTAGAATTTTTTGTATATTTGATTCATGGAATTAAATGAAGCAAAAGAAAAATATATCAAGACTTGGGGAACTTTAGCCTCACAATGGGGTACTAACAGAACCATGGCCCAGATTCATGCACTTTTACTTATAAGTCCCAAAGTCTTATCTACAGAAGAAATAATGTTAGAGCTTAAAATATCCAGAGGGAATGCTAATACAAATATTAGGTCTTTGATGGATTGGGGACTCGTAAAAAAAGAATTGATTGCTGGAGACAGGAAAGAATATTTTAAGGCGGAAAAAGACGCTCTTGAAATGTTTAAGCGAATAGTTAAGGAACGTAAGAAAAGAGAATTAGAATCAATCATTCAGACTATGGATGAACTTCAAAGCATTGATGATCAATCAGAGGAAGGAAAAGAGTTTAAAAAGGTTATTGGAGATATTCATAGCGTTACTAAGAAGTCTAACCGTATTATTGAAATAATATTGAAACTAGACAATCACTGGCTTTTTGAAAGAGTAGTAAAAATACTCAAATAAATTAATTTATTAACATTAAATATTACATTATGAGCTTTTTAACCGCAGAATGGAGAAAACTAATTATGGCAAATTATATAATTCCTAAAGAATTAGTTACTCCTTATCTTCCTAAAGGAACAGAAATAGACACCTGGAATAACAACTGCTACGTAAGTTTGGTTGGCTTTATGTTTTTAAACACTAAAGTTTTAGGTATAAAAATACCTTATCACATTAACTTTGAAGAAGTAAACTTACGTTTTTATGTAAAACGCAAAGAGGGTAATTCAATAAAAAGAGGTGTTGTTTTTATAAAAGAAATTGTACCCAAAGCCGCTATAACGCTAGTAGCTAATAATTTATATAAAGAAAACTACGAAACAAAAAAAATGAATCATCAATGGGATATTTCAGATAAATTAAATATTTCTTATCAATGGAAAGCTAAAAAAGAATGGCAAAGTATGGAAGTTACGGCATTGAATACACCACAAATTATGGAGAAAAACTCTGAAGCTGAATTTATAGCTGAACATTATTGGGGATACGCAGAAATTAACAAAAATAAAACCATGGAATACGAAGTGACTCACCCCAGATGGAAAACTTACCCTATAGAAAACTATTCTATTCAAGTTGATTTTACTAAAGTTTACGGCAATGAGTTTGCCCTGCTGAATTCTATACAACCAGCATCTGTATTTCTTATTGAAGGTTCTGAAATTACAATAGAAAAAAATAAAATTACATCTTAGCTGGCTTAATAAATTTTGAATAACAGCCAATAACTATGGTCCCAATAAAAGCAACAAAAATAGGTGTAACTATCATATTTCCAATGGCTAATTTTTCAGGTTCCAGTACAAAGCGTATGCATGTAAAAATAATTGTCCATAGGATTAAAAAATGCCAATAATTATTTTCGGATTTTAAATTTAAACACTTATTATCAGGAAGAATTATTATTGACCAGCAAATCAGAATAGCTCCTAACAAAGTACTAATATGCTGAAGTAATTTATATACAGGAATATGAGAAACTTCTCCTTGTAAGATGCTTAATTTAGTTACAAAATATCCATCAAAATGGGTAAATGCATCCCAGAACAAATGTGAAAATGTTCCTAACAAAATTGAAAAAATTACTTGAATTTTATGATTTTTCCAATACACAATCCAATTGAAAGATTTAAATTTATATACTTTTGATTTGATAAATAAAGGTAAATGATCTATCAAAGGGTTACGAATTAATTGATGATACAGAAAAGCGAACAACAAACATAAAGGTAAATCCATATAGAAAATCCCAGCCAGGGTATGACCTTGTTTACCTATCACCTGCATTGATATAAAATACTCAAAATCAGGGCTCATACTTCCCAACACTAACCCTGTAAATGAAAAATACTTACAGCTTTTCAAAGGTAAAATTAAAGCCGGATGGCTAAAAGTAAAGGGCATTTATTGTTCATCCATATTAATAACCAAAGCTTCTGACTTAGGCTGAGCTACACAAGTTAATATTTTACCTTCAGAAATATCTTCTTCTGTTAATATTAGATTTTCACCTAGTACTACATCTCCAGAAATTTTAATACATTGGCAGGTACCGCAAACTCCGCCTTTACAGGAGAACGGAGCATCAATCCCGCTGTCAAGAAGAGCATCCAGTAAAGAAGAACCATTATTTATCCAGTTCATACTACGGGTTTCACCTTCATAAGTGTACGTAACTTTTACTTCTTTCACTGTAGATCTTTGAATTTGTTCATCATAAAAAACTTTCTCAATTGGCTCATATAATTCGTAATGAATATTTTTCTTGGGAATCCCATTCCCATAAATAGCATTAGCCAGAGTAACTATCATCTCTTTGGGGCCACAAATCAAAGCTTCATCCACCTCATCCCAATCCATGATTTGATTAATGATTAGCTCAACTTTGTGTTCATCTAAAATTCCTTTATATAATTTATCTTTAATATCTTGTTCAGAGTAGAAATGGTGAAGAAAAAAATTTTCAGGATAAGCCTGATGCAATTCTTCTAGCTCATGCTTAAAAATAACTTCTTTTTCGTGAGAATTACCATAGAACAAATAAAAATTAACTCCTTTTTCTTTATAGAGTGTATCTTTAATTATACTCATGATAGGAGTAATACCACTGCCTGCAGAAAAAGCTACAATAGTCCTTTTTTCATTGGGACGGGAAGGTATTCCAAAGGTTCCCATAGGGGCAGAAACGTTTAAAAATGTGCCATTTCTCACATTATCCTGAATATATCCCGACACTAGAGAATGAGAAGTTTTTTTGACTGCTATGGATATATAATTTTCATACGGTGCTGTACATATAGAATACTCCCGCTCTATTATTTCTCCATCAATAGTAAATTGAAATCTTAAAAACTGACCGGGCTTCCATATAAATACATGTTTTAAATGCTCCGGAACTAATAGGTCAATTTGTAAAGTACTTGAAGTCAACTTTTTTACATTATGTACTACTAACGAATAAAATTTCATAATTTAACTAAACATTTTCTTTATCCGCTAAAATTAACTATAAAAACAGGTAACAATCAACAAATAATAATTAAGTTTTTAAATAAGTCTATAAATGAAACATAAAGTTAGCATCTGCATCTTATTAATTCTGAGAAGGCATATCTTCTATTGAGATAATACTATCTACAATATATTTGGTATATCCTCTCCAAGGCAAAGCTCCGAAATATTCTTTATAATGTAATTTTACATCCTTTCCTGTAACACTCATTAATTTTTGTGCCAATTCTTTATTTTTTATTGAAAATTCAAATTCATTGGACTGAACACCCCCTGAAACCGGAGATTTGAACCCTGTCTGAATTAGCTTTCCTTCGTAGGTTTTAAAGAATATTCCCTTATGCATAACATAATTTAATTGGCCTGCTTTGACGCTACTATCTCCATAAGGAAGATAAAAGTACACAAAAAAAGCTCCTATGCTTACAATGATAATTCCAACTATTATTTTTATTATAGTACTTTTCCAAGTACCCGACTTTTTTTCCATATTATTTTTTAAAAGTATTTAACACAAAATCCCTGCTATTTTTATTGATAAATAAATAAAATGCAAGATAAGAAATATACTAACTTCTTTAATTCTTTTTAGACGACTATACAGTAATAAAAAAGTAGCTTTGAAGAATTATGGAAGTAGCTACCATATATTATATATTTTGTTGTAAAATCACAGCTCTATACTTTTTATAAAACATTGCAATTTATTTATATACAATATAACCAGAATTATCATTTAATATGGCATTACTTACTTGACAATTGCAAGAGATTGAGTTTTAACTGTAAGTTCATCATCATCAAAAACGCTGTATCGGATAATCACATTACCTTCTTTCTGTTTATCTACCTCTATGGGTACTACTCCATTTTCCCATTGACTACAATGCGTAGAAAATGGCTCAACTGCATATACCCAAGCTCCGTTTTTAAATGTCCATACATAATAACTATGCCAGCAACTGGTAAACCACTCAGGCAAAAATCCAATCTCATCACTCCCATTATTATTTAGATCGCCTTCGTTAACCAAGGTTCCACCAATACAATTTTTAACGGGTATTGAGGGTAAGTCCTGAGTTGAAAAACGTATGTAGCAAATGCACTCTCCTAAACAATCGGCTTCTTCTTCTTTGATTTGAGGCTTTTCTATCCACATATATTCTGACAGACCATCTCCATTGTAATCACCCTTAACCGCATTTTTAGGAATACGATTCTCTCTGTTTGAATGTTCCTTACCCAAAACTTTATCCGTAAGTAAATCACCCTCTACTTTAATTTTCCAGTTTTTACCTGCTTTTTTAAAAATCAGATAGGAAGGATATTTAAGTTTCTTACCTCTAATTACCACTTCTTTTTCAAAACTGCATTTAACTTCATTATCATTTAAGTTTTCCAGACTGATATCATTTACAATAATTTGATTAAAATCAGGATATTTTCTAAAAAAAATCAATTTATCCTCTATACACGAATTTTTATCTTTATATGCCCCATAATACATCACAGAATCTGAATACAGAGCGGCAAATATCCCTACATCTTTCAAAATATGAGCTCTATTCCAGTTCCAAACCAGATGATTAAAATCAATTTGCTGATTCACTTCTTCTGCTATAGTTTCTTTATTTTTTGATTTACACCCTATCATTATAAGCTGTAAGAATATTAACAACCATATAGCGGATATATATCTATATTCTTTATTAATTTTATACTTTTTCATTATCAGATTAAAAAAAACTATACTAGTCTTATTTTATTTAACTATAAACAAAAATAAGAACTCAAATCAATTAATCATAATTAATTATAAAAATAATTGATTAAATTTTTATTGTTAAAAAATATTGAGAAAAAATTCAACTAACTGCTTAGATTTTACCCCTGTAATTTAAGGAATCAATTACTTTATATTCGTTATGATTTTGATCATAATAAAAGTAAATATGATGCATCCCATTAGTAAGCATTAAGAAATCAGCTTTTATTTGTAAATTATATCGGGCTGCCTGTTCAAAAGTTTCACGAGTCAACAATATTTCCGGAGCTTTACATTCTACCAGTAACCATGGCTGTAATTTATTATTTATTAAAATGTCTATACGCTTGGTTTGCCTGTTAAGCTCTATTTTCTTTTCAATTACAAATGCTGAATCTGTAATTTGATTTTGTTTTTTTAAAAAACGAATCGTGTGTTGTCTCACCCATTCTTCAGGTGTCAGGATTAACCATTTTTTCCTAACTTCGTCAAAAATATACCAAAGAGAATTACTCTCTTTGATTTGAAATTTATACTTTTCAGGAAAATTTAAAATTGGCAGTTCCATTATTCTGATTATGAAAGAATACAATAATTTGGTCAAAGATATTAAAAACAAAAAGTTTTTACCTATTTATTTTTTAGAAGGCGAAGAACCTTTTTATATAGACAAAATAAGTACCCTTCTTGAAGAAAATGTATTAAATGAGGATGAGAAAGCCTTTAACCAGAATATTATATACGGCACGGAATCCGATTTGGATCAGATTATTTCTCTGGCCAAGCAGTTCCCTATGGGATCCGAGAAACAACTGGTTATAATTAAAGAGGCAAAGGGGCTTGCCTTTGATAAATCAGATACTTTTGAAAATTACATAAAAAACCCTCAGCCTTCCACCGTGTTGGCTATTAATTATAAATATAAATCGCTTGACAAAAGAAAATCCTTAACCAAATTACTTAATAAACAAGGATACCTATTTTCCAGCGAGAAGCTTTATGACAATCAGGTTCCTGCATGGATAGGCTCTTTATGCCAGTCATTAGGGTTGGACATTGATGAAAAATCAAAAGCACTTCTTTCTGAGTTTTTAGGAACTGACCTTTCCCGCATTGATAATGAAATACATAAGATAAAGCTTATACTGGGAAATTCAAATAAAATTACTCCGGAAATAATCGAACGTAACATTGGAATAAGCAAAGAATATAATAACTTTGAATTAAGGAAAGCCATAGTAGAAAAAAATTTAAGCCAGGTGTATAAGATTGTGGATTATTTTGAAAAAAACCCAAAAGCAAATCCTATTGTATTAACTTTTGGAACCTTAATTAGTCTTTTTACCAATATTCTTATTGTACATACGCTTCCGATTAAAACACCTCAAAATATAGCGAAAGAATTAAGAATCAATCCTTTTTTTGCCAATGAATATTTAACCGCCATTAAAAACTATTCGTTAAAAAAAACAACGGCCTGCATAGCTTTTTTGAGAGATGCAGATATGAAATCTAAGGGTGTGGATGTATCTTCACAAGCAACTACCAAAGACATACTAATGGAAATGCTTTACAAAATTTTACATTAAACACACGTATGAATTTACCTCAAAGCTCTCATAAAATCGGAATTATTGGATGCGGATGGCTTGGATTTCGTTTAGCTAAATATCTGTCTGCTCAATATGCTTTAACTGTTACTACCACGACTCCATCAAAAGTCCCTTTATTGAATAGTGAAGGTTTTTCATCTCATCTGCTGGATTTATCGAGCATTTTTTTTGAAAGTAACACACATTTAAAAAATGAATTATCAGAAACCACTCATATAATTCTCAGCATTCCATTCTCTAAAAAAGCCCTCTTGTCTGAGATAAAAATTAAAATTAAAAATTTACTTACTCTTTTAGAAGGATATAGGGGTATTGTTATTTTATTCAGCAGCATTGGCATATATCCGGATACAGGGCAACCCATATCAGAAGATACCATTGATCCTTGCTTATTAAATAAAAACCTACACTATGTCGAAAATTCTTTGCAAAGTGCTTTCTCTGATCTTTTAATTTTACGATTAGGAGGATTAATGGGCGATGATCGTTTCTTTTCAAAGTACTTTAAAAATAAGCCTATTCCCAATCCTTACAGCAGAGTCAATCACATTCATTATACTGATATCTGCAGGCTTGTGAAAAAATTGATTGAATATAATTACAATAAAAAAACTTACAATCTGGTTGCTCCTTTACACCCAACCAAAGTTGAGTTATTTAATTTCCAAATGAATAAAAAAGAAAATGATATTGTTCAATCAGAAAATACTTTTCAATCCGGAAAAATCGTTTCTTCAGAAAAAATAACTACGGAATTAAACTATCAATTTACTTATCCGGATCCACTTAACTTCAAATAATATATAATATACATATACTTTCATCACAGAAATAAGTTGATGTTTTTGTCCCCTAATAAAGATTTAATATAAAGCATTGCGGTTTACGAAATTAGTTGTGTACATGTAAAATATTAGTATATTTACTGAGAACACAAATAAATTTAAAATCACATGTCCGAGTTAAAAATCATAGCAGGAATCCTTTTAAAACCTGAACATAAAGAAGAAGTAAAAAAAGCACTTTTTACTATTGTAGACGAAAGCAGAAAAGAAGAAGGAAATATATCTTACGATCTTCATCAGGACACCAAAGAACCTCTTAAGTATATATTTATAGAAGTCTGGAAATCTCAGCAAGCTATTGACTCACATAATACAAGTATCCATTTTCGAAATTTCGTCAAAAGTATAGAAGGTAAATTTGATAGCCTCGAAATAGATATTATAAAAAAAGTATATTAAACAAAATACCTAATCAGTCAGTAAATAAAATCGGATTTTAATTTAAGAGTTGATAAACAAATACGAGACAAAAATATATTTATTTATAATATTTTTATCAGATTAGTATTGCCATTTAATATTTTTTTATACATTTGTATACAAATAAAGAAAGAAATGACTTTTACACATTTACATCATCATCATTTAAGATCTTGCAAGCAGGCGAGCTAGATGTTGATTTTGTATATGTAATAACAAAATAGATAAATAAAAACCGCCTGAGTAATCCGGCGGTTTTTTTATTGGGGATTATTCAGGTCTAAAAAATACAGAAAATGAACAAACTGAAAATTGCTATTCAGAAAAGCGGTCGCCTAAGTGATAAATCTCTGGAATTACTAAGAGAATGTGGTATCAAAATATCTAATGGAAATCAAAAACTTAAGACGGTATCTTCCAATTTTCCCATTGAAATACTTTTTTTACGTGATGATGATATTCCGCAGTATGTTGAACAAAACGTTGCTGATGTCGGAATATTAGGTGAAAACGAAGTTTGGGAAAAAGAACGAAAAGTGGAAACCATAAAAAAAGTGGGTTTTGGAAATTGCAGGTTATCTTTAGCTATTCCTAAAGATGAAAACTATACCGGCATTTCCTATTTTAATCACAAAAAAATTGCTACCAGCTATCCTAAAATTCTAAGTAAATTCTGCAAAGAAAATAACCTGAATGTAGAAATTGAAGAGATAAGCGGAAGCGTTGAAATAGCACCCGGTATAGGACTTGCCAATTGTATTTTCGATATTGTAAGCACCGGTAGCACTCTCTTAATGAATGGATTAAAAGAGGTTGAAACTATTACAGAAAGTGAAGCTGTCATCATTAAATCTACTAATCTTTCCAACGAAAAACAGCAAATACTGAATCAATTACTTTTCAGAATTCAATCGGTGCTATATTCAAGAGAAAATAAATACATACTGCTTAATGCACCCAATGATAAAATAAAAGATATTATTTCTCTACTTCCCGGAATGAGAAGTCCGACAGTTCTACCTTTGGCTGAAGAAGGCTGGAGCAGTATTCACTCGGTAATTAAAGAAGATGATTTCTGGGAAATTATTGATCAGCTCAAAGAAATAGGTGCACAGGGAATTTTAGTTATTCCGATTGAAAAAATGATTCTTTAATTGATGCTTTTAAATTCATAAATAATGAAAATTGTAAATTATCCCGATAAAGAAGTATGGACCGATTTAACAAAGCGGCCGGAAAATGAAAAAAAATTTTTACAGGAAACCGTACAAAATATATTTTCTGAAGTTGAAAAAGACGGAGATTCTGCATTACTAAAATTTACTCTTCAATTTGATCAGGCAGAAATTAATGAAATTAAAGTAAATCAGACAGAATTTATTGAAGCAGAAAAATTAGTGTCTGTAGAACTTAAAGAAGCAATTAAACAAGCTATTCTAAATATAGAAAAATTTCATAGTTCGCAACAGGAAAAACCTAAAACTATTGAAACCCAATCAGGAGTTGAATGTTGGAGAGAATCCAGGGCAATAGAGAAAGTAGGTTTATATATACCCGGAGGAAGTGCTCCCCTGTTTTCCACCGTATTAATGTTGGGGATTCCGGCAAAACTGGCTGGATGCAAACAAATAATTTTATGTACCCCTCCGGACAAAAACGGAAATATTCATCCCGCTATCCTATTCGCTGCACAATCTGTCGGAATTTCGGAAGTTTACAAAGTTGGTGGAATACAAGCTATTGCAGCACTTACTTTAGGCACCGAATCCATACCTTCTGTATATAAAATATTTGGACCCGGAAACCAATATGTTACCGCAGCCAAACAATACGCTCAGGAATTTAAAGTCTGCATTGACCTTCCCGCTGGTCCGAGTGAAGTATTGGTGATTGCCGATTCTCAGGCAAACCCGGAATTCGTTGCGGCAGATTTACTTTCTCAGGCAGAACATGGTGCAGATAGCCAGGTTATTCTCCTGAGTACTGATGAATCAATCTTAAAGCAAACCGTAAATGCTGTAACAACTCAGTTAGAAAAACTCCCACGAAAAGAAGTTACACAAAAAGCACTCAATAACAGTAGGGGAATTTTATTTAATTCTTTAGATGAATGTTTCAATTTCAGCAATTTATATGCTCCCGAACATTTAATTTTAGCTATTGGTAAAGCTAAAGAATATACACAGAAAATAGAAAATGCGGGGTCTGTTTTTTTAGGAAATTACAGTTGTGAAAGTGCTGGTGACTATGCAAGCGGAACCAATCATACCCTTCCCACCAATGGATATGCCCGAAATTATAGCGGAGTTTCTTTGGATAGTTTTATTAAAAAAATAACTTTTCAGGAATTGAGTAGAGAGGGACTTCAGAATATTGGACAAACCATTGAACTAATGGCAGAAGCAGAAGAACTATTTGCTCATAAAAATGCAGTAAGCATACGATTAAAATAACCTTATATGAACAGTGAGATCAAATATATAGAACTAAAATCAGGTTATTCTCATAATGGCCCTGCTTGGATTGGATTTGTGAACTTTTCTAAAAGTAAACAAACTATTTATTTTAATGGTAAAGCTTTTAAAAAAATTGGTGCATCAAAAATTCTAGGAAACTATTATGATCTCCAAACAATGGAAAAATATTGGATTTCTGGAGTTAAAAAAGATATGACTGATCGTTATAAAAGCTCAACAGGTGAAATGTTTATAGAAAAAAAAGCTATTGAAGAATATTTAAAAGTTATACAAAAAGGCAATTTGGCAAAACATTTTACTATTTGTAAAGTTATAGAATCACCTTCTATTGATGAAACTTATGAATTAGAAAATGAAAAACTAAACTTTCTAAATCAATCTATTCATGTCAATAATAGACTTAAAAAACCTAATGAAATGACCGATGAAGAACTTGGTTATTTCATTGATTATTTTGAAGAAGAATCAATTAGATTACCTTTTCTCAAAGGACGAAAGTTTGCAAGAAATAAAGTAAAAGAACTAGAATTAGAAAAATTAAAACGAAATAAAAAAGTTATACCTACAATCTAAAATAAAAATAATGCAAATAAATATAAATCAATTAGCCCGTCCCAATGTTATCGCTATGCAACCCTACTCTTCTGCAAGAGATGAGTCCGGCGGTGTAGAGGGTATTTTTCTAGATGCCAATGAAAATCCTTTTGGGGAAAACAACCGATATCCCGATCCTTATCAACAGGAACTCAAACAAAAATTAAGTCAGGTTAAAAATATTTCTACCGATAAGATTTTTGTAGGTAATGGAAGTGATGAAATTATTGATCATATTTATCGGGTTTTTTGTAATCCCGGAAAAGACAAAGTTATGTTTTTCAGCCCTACCTTCGGAATGTATCAGGTTGCCGCAGAACTTAACGAAGTAGAGATTATAGACATTCCCTTAACTTCCGATTTTCAAATTAATTTAGAGGAAGCTCAAAAATATTTTGCAGACCCTCACTTAAAAGTAATAGTAATTTGTACCCCTAACAATCCTACCGGAAATAACATCAATTCTAAAGACATTGATTTTATTTTAGATAATTTTAAGGGAATTATTGCGATTGATGAAGCTTATATTGAATTTACCGATCAAAATTCCTATTTAGATAAAGTAAACAATTTTCCGAATCTTATTATTTTCCAAACTTTAAGTAAAGCTTGGGGTATTGCGGGTGCCCGCGTAGGAATTGCCTATGCTAATCCAGAAATTATTCAGTTATTAAATAAAGTAAAGCATCCGTATAACATCAGTGTTTTAAATCAAAAAGCAGCGTTAGAGTCGTTAAGCCAGAAGGAAGAGTTCGAAAAAAGAAAAAAAATAATTCTTGACGAAAAGGAAAAAATACGTCAAGAACTTGAGAAGTTATCTAAGGTTACTAAAATATTTCCTTCGGATACGAATTTTTTTCTGGTTGAGTTTACCGATGCCAATCAAGTTTTTCAGGAACTTCTAGACCAGGCTATAGTGGTTAGAAATCAATCTTCTAAAATTAAAAACTGCCTGCGAATCACAGTAGGATCTCCTGAAGAGAATGAAAAATTAATTGCTGCTTTAAAAAAACTAAACTAACTGACTATGAAAAAAGTATTATTTATAGACAGGGACGGAACGTTGGTAATTGAACCTCCTGTAGATTATCAGCTGGATAGTCTGGAAAAACTTGAATTTTATCCGGGAGTATTCCAGAATTTAGCTAAAATTGCGACGGAAATGGATTATGAACTGGTTATGGTAACTAATCAGGATGGTTTAGGCACTGATTCTTTTCCGGAAGAAACTTTCTGGCCTGCACAAAATAAAATAATTCAGGCTTTTGAAAATGAAGGAATTAAATTTTATGAAATTCTCATTGATAAAAGCTTTGAACATGAAAATCTTCCTTCCCGAAAACCTGAAACCGGAATGCTCACGCATTATATAAAAGGAAATTACGATTTAACCAATTCATATGTGATCGGAGATCGTCTTACGGATGTTCAGCTGGCAAAAAATCTAGGGTCAAAATCCATTTATATGGGGAACGAAAAAAATTCAGAAGCTACTTTACAAACTCAAAACTGGGCTGAAATTTATCAGTTTCTTAAAAAACAACCTCGTAAAGGAAAGGTTGTACGAAATACCAACGAAACCAAAATATCAGTAGAAATAAATCTGGATGGTTCCGGAAAAAGTTCTATTCATACCGGTTTAGGATTCTATGATCATATGCTGGAACAAATTGCCAAACATGGAAACATGGACTTATACATACAAGTTAATGGCGATTTATACGTAGATGAGCATCACACGATTGAAGATACAGGGATTGCCTTAGGAGAAGCTATTCTACAAGCATTAGGTAGTAAAAAAGGTATTGAGCGCTATGGATTTCTTCTACCAATGGATGATTGTCTGGCACAGGTAGGCATTGATTTTGGGGGACGCCCGTGGATTGTCTGGGATGCTGAATTTAAACGCGAAAAAATTGGCGAACTTCCTACGGAAATGTTCTATCATTTCTTTAAGTCTTTTAGTGATAATGCCAAATGCAATCTGAATATAAAAGCAGAAGGTGAAAATGAACATCATAAAATAGAAGCTATATTTAAGGCTTTTGCCAAATCAATAAAGATGGCTGTAAAACAAACCGATGATAATTTTTCCTTACCCAGCACCAAAGGGGTATTATAATTAAATCCAAAATTCATGATAGCTATAATCAAGTATAACGCCGGAAACATCAAATCTGTACAAAATGCGCTTTCCCGATTAGGGGTTGAATCGGTAGTTACAGACGATAAAAAAACCATTCGGAATGCCGATAAAATTATCTTTCCAGGAGTTGGAGAAGCCGGTAGTGCCATGTCTTACTTACGGGAAAGAGGTATGGATACTTTAATTCGATCTCTTACCCAACCTTTCTTGGGAATTTGCTTAGGTCAGCAATTAATGTGTAAACATTCCGAAGAAGGAAATACGGACTGCCTGGACATTTTTGAGGTAGAAGTACGAAAATTTCCACCCGCGGATATTGTTCCGCACATGGGCTGGAATACCATTTATGATTTGAGGGGCGAAATTTTTAAAAATAATTCTGAAAACGAAGATGTTTACTTTGTACATAGTTATTATGCCGATATATGCATTAATACGGCTGCAACATGTAATTACATTTTACCATTTAGTGCTGCCCTGCATAAAAATAATTTTTATGCCACCCAGTTTCATCCGGAAAAATCTGCCGATGTGGGAGAAAAAATACTGAAAAGTTTTGTTGCATTATAACAGAAATAAAACCAATATTTAATAAATCCATATTTAGAATCTTTTATTATGAGAATTATACCCGCCATTGATATAATTAACGGTAAGTGCGTACGACTCACCAAAGGTGATTATTCTACGGAAAAAATATACAGGGAAGATCCTTTAGATGCTGCCAAAGAATTTGAAGATGCTGGAATCAGCTATTTGCATCTAGTTGATTTGGATGGTGCAAAATCCAGCCGAATTATTAACTATAAAACCTTGCATAAAATAGCTTCTCAAACTTCTTTAAAAATTGATTTTGGAGGAGGATTGAAAAGTGATGAGGATCTGAAAATAGCATTTGAAAACGGTGCTTCACAAATAACAGGCGGAAGTATTGCCGTAAAAAATTCTGAGATATTTAAATCCTGGCTTACAACCTACGGAAATGACAAGATTATTTTAGGAGCCGATTGTAATAATCGTATGATTGCCACTCAAGGCTGGCTGGAATCTTCATCTTTGGAGGTCACGGATTTTATTCAAAAATATGAAACCCTGGGGGTAAAATATGTAATTTGTACAGATATATCTAAAGACGGAATGTTGGAAGGTACGTCTAACGAACTATATAAGGAAATTTTAGATAAAACTTCTGTAAAACTTATTGCCAGCGGTGGGGTTTCTTCTATGGATGATTTATACACACTTAGAGAAATGGGATGCGAAGGTGCCATTGTAGGTAAAGCAATTTATGAAGGTAAAATCCGTATTCAGGATCTAAATTCATTTAATACGAAACAATAATTAGAATTAACAACTTAATATTAATAAATTTTGCTAAAAAAACGTATTATACCCTGCCTGGACATAAAAAACGGAAGAACGGTTAAAGGAATCAATTTTGTTAGCCTTATTGATGCCGGAGATCCTGTAGAACTGGCAAAAGCGTATGTTAATCAGGGAGCCGATGAATTGGTATTCTTAGATATAACCGCTACGATAGAAAACCGCTCAACCTTATTACATCTAGTAGAAAGAATTGCTCATGAAATTAATATACCCTTTACCGTAGGTGGAGGAATTAATTCTGTCGATGATGTTTCTTCTCTTATAAAAGCTGGAGCCGATAAAGTAAGTATAAATTCTTCTGCTGTAAAAAGGCCTGAATTGATTTCTGAAATTGCCTCGCAATTTGGTAATCAGTGTGTAGTAGTAGCCATTGATACCAAACATGAAAATGACGGATGGAAAGTTTACACTCATGGCGGGCGTACTCCCACTCCTTTATTTACTATCGACTGGGCTAAAAAAGCGGAAGAATTAGGCGCAGGTGAAATACTGCTCACTTCCATGAACAATGATGGCACTAAAAATGGATTTGCTATTAATATAACCGGAGAAGTTGCCTCACAAGTCAATATACCAGTAATTGCTTCGGGAGGTGCAGGTAGCGAAGAACATTTTTCTGATATATTTATTCGAACAAGTGCATCGGCAGCACTTGCTGCCAGCATTTTTCATTTTAATGAAATTCCGATTCCCAGATTAAAAAGTTTCCTTGCTGATAAAAACATCCCGGTGCGTCAAAGCTAATAATGAATTGAAATAAAGATCTCATAACAGATAATTTTCAATGGAACAATAAATAAATTGATAACTTACTTTATATTTTTAAAATGGATATTGAAGCGTTCAGAGATTATTGCTTATCCGTAAAAGGAGCTATTGAAAGTTTTCCTTTCAATGATAATACTCTTGTATTTAAAGTAATGAATAAAATGTTTGCTTATGGCTCTATTGACCCAAAAGATGGTGAATTTAATTTTAATATGAAATGTAATTCTGACATGAGTATTGACTTGAGAGAAAAATATTGCGGAATATGCAAAGGAAAACATACGACTTCTAATTTATGGAATGCAGTATACCTGAATAGAGATGTACCTGATTCACTTATCAAAGAACTTATACAACATTCAGTGGCAGAAGTAATAAAAAATTACCTAAAACAAAACAAGCTGAATATCGCCAATTAAATCATAAATAACTTATATTACTATTATTAATCAAATGAATATAGATTTTACTAAAAGTAACGGATTAGTTCCTGTGATTATACAGGATTATTTAACATTGCAGGTGCTCATGCTGGGCTATATGAACGAGGAAGCCTTTGAAAAGACAAAAAATGAAGGTAAAGTAACCTTTTTTAGTCGTAGTAAAAACCGTCTTTGGACTAAAGGAGAAACATCTAAAAATTTCCTATGGGTTAAAGATATAAAACTTGATTGCGATAAGGACACCCTTTTAATTAAGGTTTTACCAGACGGTCCCACCTGCCACACAGGAAGCTATTCTTGTTTTGACGAACAAACTTCACAAGGATTTGTTTATGAATTACAAGATATCATAAACCGTAGAATTAATGAAAAAACAGAAAATTCTTATACTTATAAGTTGTATCAGCGTGGAATAAACAAGGTGGCTCAAAAAGTTGGAGAAGAAGCTGTGGAAGTTGTAATTGAAGCTAAAGACAATGACGATAATCTTTTTAAAAATGAAGCGGCTGATTTATTATACCACTATTTAATATTACTAAAAGCTAAAGGTTTTAAACTCGAAGATATTGAAAATGTATTAATGAACAGACACAGGGATCTAAAAAGATAAGCTGTAAAGGGATATGGGCCTTTACAGCTTATTAAAGTAGTAACTTAAAAAGATAGTTTTTTTGAAAATTCAATGTTTAGTTTTTATTATTTTATCTATATCTTGTGTTTATAATTACATTCAGTAAGTCAAAACATTGAATTCAATTTTAAATTATACCAAATTAATTAGTGCTAACATTACCTGTTTTTCTATAACACAAAATTAGACTTATTTCTTTGGGTATAATTACATAAAACTTCCCGATGTTTACATAAACCCGCCTTTTTTAAAATAAAAAAAATAAAAAGAAAGAGCTACATCTATGAGCCTGATTAAAAAAACCAAACTGATAGATGTAGCTCTTAGTAATTCAATGTTTTCTAATTATTAATATAATTTATACCCTTTTTAATTATACTAGATTATAAATTCATTGAATAGTTATATATAGATGATTAGTGTTAAAATCTATAATAAATCAATCCTCGTTTTCATTCATTCTGACAAAATTCACCTTACATTTAAACACTTTATGGTCTTATTATCTTATTTAATACTCAATACTTATATTGACTTATTTAGCGATATTTTCTTTTCTTATTTTTCCAGGTGTAATTCCAAAATAGGATTTACAAAATTCATTCAGATGTGCCGGTGAGGCGAAACCAAATTCTAAACTTATTTCTTTTAAAGTTTTATGAGTACAGTTTATCTCATGATAGATATTCTTAGCTCTTTGTTCCTTTAACCATTGGGATGGAGGAACGTTAAAAGCTTTTTTAAATCTTTTTTCAAATCCCGATACACTATAATGGGTCAAATCTGCCAAATCCTTAACCGTTTTAGCCTTGTAATGATTTAAAAGTATCTGATTAGAGAAACTGGTATCATTAGTCAGCAAAGGATAAAAAAACCCCAACAACTCTTTCTTAGGATAATAGCCTCTTAAAATAAAAAACAATTCTTTAAGTTTTATTTCAAATAACGAGATACATTTTAGTCCGTCTTTAACTATAATGTATAACAGCTGCATATAACTTTGTAAAATTTCGTTGCCTTGAAGTGTGGTTTGTTCTTCCAGATCGGAAACATTTTCATCTTTCAGAAGTCTTTCAATTGAATATCTGTCGCACAATTTTATATGCGATCGGAGTCTAAGTACACAAATAGATGTATCTTTTTCCGCTTTTGATACAAATTTTGTTCCAGCCGGAAGAATTATAGCTTTCGACTGTGATAAATTTTCTCCCGAGAAGCCGTTAAACAAAAATTTAATTTTTCCTTTAACAACGTATACTATTTTATTTTCCTGAGTTGAAATATCCCAATTTTCATTCTTATGTAAATCCACCACTTCTATCAAAGGGTTAGCTCCGTCATCGTAGTTACGACAAGAAATATGCTCCTTTGTATAAAGTAATTCAATATCTTTACTTCCCTGCATTAGTTTTATCTCAACTTATAGTATAAACTATTATCGTTTAAAATATTTCAATAATCCACATTCTTTATTCTATAATAAAAATTCAAACAAATTATTTAAATTTTTATTAATATATCTTAATATTTACTAAATAGCTATTTAACAAACACTAAAATTACAATCAGGCAATTAAATTAATTATAAAAAAAATAGTTATACACAATAATGTAGACAAAAGTAAACAAAAAGCCTATACGAAACAAGCATATAGCTAACAATTTGTAATAAAATCTAAACATTTTCAAAAAAAATGACAGATAAATTATCATATTTTACTCTCATTTATTTCATTAATTAAATATATTAAAATACAACTAAGCTTCTAATTACATATTTAATAAAAAAAAATAACAAAAATTTTTATATTGGCAACTAATTATTTTAACATATATTCAATATTATCTGCATAAAAAACAAATTAATTTAATTACATCCCCTAATTAATTAGAACTTTTACAAAAAAATCAATTATTTAATACGTTACACTACTAAAAAAACACCTCATTTACGAATAATTTATATTTTAAAGAAAAAATAAAAAAATTATGAAAATATAAATATTACATAAAATTAAACTTATCCGTAAAATATTATAAATTAATATGAAGTTAATATTTTTAATTTATTAAGCTATAGAAAAATTTTATTTTATTGTTTTATTAATTCAAGAAACTCGTATTCATCTAAAATTTGAACAGTTCCAAGTTGTTGTGCCTTTTTCAACTTAGATCCGGCTTTTTCGCCAACGATCAAATAATTTAAATTTTTACTTACAGACGATACATTTTTCCCACCATGCTCTTCAACCATCTCTTCTGCTCTTTCTCTGGTAAATGCTGTTAGTTTTCCTGTAAATAAAAATGTCTTATTTTCAAGAACATCCGACACCTGTGAATTTATTTCTTCAGACTCAAATTTAAGGCCAGCCTCTTTTAATTTACGTATAACTTCCAGATGTTTGGGTTCTTTGAAATACTCCTGAATACTTACAGCTATTTTTTCACCGACATCATCTGTATGTATCAATTCTTCTAACGTTGCTTCTCTTAACTTTTCAATATTTTTAAATCGCTTGACGAGTTTTTTTGCCATCGTTTCCCCTACATGTCTGATTCCCAAAGCAAAAAGAACCTTTTCAAAAGGCACTTCCTTTGATTTAGCTATTCCGTCAATTATATTTTGAGCCGATTTATCAGCCATTCTATCTAAATGTACCAATTGCTCTTTCTTCAGTGAATAAAAATCAGAAACATCAGTTACCAAGCCCTGCTCATGCAACATAATCACAGTTTCAGCACCAACACTATCTATATTCATAGCTTTACGTGATACAAAATGTTCAAGCCTTCCGGCAACCTGAGGGGGACAAGTTTCCTCGTTTGGACAAAAGTTTGCCGCTTCTCCCGGTTTTCGGATCAATGCAGTTCCACATGCCGGACAATTTTTAATAAATTGAATATGCTGGGTATCAGGTTCCCTTTTATCGTAGCTGACATCTACAATTTTGGGTATAATCTCTCCTCCTTTTTCAACAAATACATAGTCATTGATACGCAAATCCATATTGTTGATAAAATCTTCGTTGTGCAAGGAAGCTCTTTTGACGACTGTTCCCGAAAGTAATACCGGCATTAAATTAGCTACCGGAGTGACAGCTCCAGTCCTTCCTACCTGATAATCTATACTCAGTAATTGTGTTTCAACCTTTTCTGCTTTAAATTTATATGCTATAGCCCAACGAGGTGATTTTGCCGTATATCCTAATTCTTCTTGTTCCGATACAGAATTTACTTTAATTACCACTCCGTCGATTTCAAATGGAAGCTGGTATCTTTCAGTATCCCAATGATGAATAAACCCGTATATTTCATCCAGATTTTTACACAGTCGAGAATAATTCCCAACTTTAAAACCTAATTCTTTTGCGTGTTTTAATGAATCCCACTGAGTTGAATATTGTATATCATCTGAAATTACGTAATACAGGTAACAATCCAAACCTCTTTTCGCAGTTTCAGTATTATCCTGCAGTTTCAAACTTCCACTTGCCGTATTTCTAGGATTTGCATAAGGCTCAAGTCCCTCTTTAATTCGTTCAATGTTTAACTTCTCTAATGATTTTTTAGGCATGATTATTTCTCCACGCACATAAAAACGCTCGGGAAAATTCCCTGACAGCTCTAAAGGAACAGAACGAATAGTTCTTACATTGGAGGTAACTTCATCTCCCTGAAATCCATCCCCACGGGTAACTGCCTGAACTATTTTCCCATTTTCATATAAAATACTGATGGATAAGCCGTCATACTTCAATTCACATACATATTCAACCTCATCGGATATAGATTTAGTTACTCTGTCCACCCAATCTTTTATATCTTCAAATGAATAACTATTATCAAGAGAATACATTCGTTTTTCGTGAACAACAGTTGGGAAGTTTTTAGTAATTTGCCCGCCTACCCGATGTGTAGGTGAATTTGGATCATCGTATTGAGGATAATCCTTTTCTAACTGCTTTAATTCTTCAAGCATTTTGTCAAACTCGTAATCAGAGACTTCCGATTCATCCAATACATAATACTTGTAGTTCAGTGTATTTATATCTTGACGTAAAACTTGGATTCTGGCTTGTATATCATTCATATTTGGGATACAATTTAAAACCAAAAATACTAAAAGAAGTACTTAAAAAAAATTTTAGTCCCAAGATTTACTTAAATGATAAGAAATATACAGATATATTAACTAATATTAAGATATTTTTTTATTTTTCTTAGCTATAAAACTATCATAAAAAGGTTTCCATCCATGATGATGTATCAAATAGAAATATTTAGGAAAAAAACGGTTTATTTCATAGACTATCTGACGAGGAACATTCGATTTTCTCAATTTTTTAACCAGCTGTATCTGGGTTGCCATACCGCCTGATCTTACTATTGAAGGTAATAAATTATAAATTCTAAGGTTGAATTCCCACGGATGTTGAAGATCGCAATCAATAGGTCTTCTGACAATCGGTCGAGCACTCATTATTTTGCTTAAAAACTTTTCAGCTGCTGAACGTGTCCATATTGCTGCAATAGTTGTAATGGGAACACTGGTACCACAGGCTGCAATAAAGTGATTTTCATCAATATCTTCAATCTTAATGTGCCTTCTCTTACCATTAAAAAGTTTTAGGACATCCCAATCAGCTTTTTTATCCTGATTTATGTGATGAACTGCAATACTTTTTTCAACTACTTTTTTAAAATCATCACTTAACACAGCATCATCTTCAATAATAACAGCATATAAATATTCCGAAGCAACTAAAGTCTGAAGAGCTTTGACATGACTCAGATAACAGCCAATTTCACCAGGTACCAAATTTCTATCATATTTATTTTTTAATAAATATTCACTCCCATTTAGTAATGCTCCATCCACTGCCGGAATCCTCTCAAAATGTATCTGCTGTTTATCAAATTCTTTTTTCATAAACTCCAGCCGATCCTGAGACCTATCCAGGTTTATTAAGTAGGTTGTATAAAGAGCATTATTCATTTTTATCTCGTTTAATTTCCATATATATTTAGGGGACAAAGGTACTTATTTTTATAAATTTTTGTAGAATATTTTAATATAATGCCTTAGAATTATGATATAAAAAAATAATTTCTAAATTTGTCTCGTTAACTTTTTAAAAGAATAATATGTCTTACGGATTATTGAAAGGTAAAAAAGGAATTATTTTCGGAGCTTTGGATATTAACTCTATTGCATGGAAAGTAGCTGAACAAGCACATGCAGAAGGTGCAGAATTTGTTTTAACAAATGCACCAGTAGCTTTGAGGATGGGAGAACTTAATGCCCTTGCCGAAAAAACAGGCTCAGATATCGTTCCTGCAGATGCTACTTCTATGGAGGATCTGGAAAAACTTTTCGATCATGCACTTGCTAAATTTGGGAAATTGGATTTTATTCTACACTCTATAGGAATGTCTATAAATGTTCGTAAGGGAAAAGAATATACTGATATAAATTATGAATGGCTGGCTAAAGGATGGGATATATCTGCTGTTTCATTTCATAAGGTAATGAAAACCGCGTGGGATAAAGATGCGATGAATGAATGGGGAAGCATTCTGGCTCTTTCTTACATTGCTGCTCAAAGAACCTTCCCTGGCTATAATGATATGGCTGACAATAAAGCTTATCTGGAAAGTATTGCCAGAAGTTTTGGTTACGAATGGGGATTAAAGAAAAAGGTAAGGGTTAATACTATTTCTCAGTCTCCTACCCCTACAACTGCCGGACAAGGAGTTAAGGGTTTTGGAGGATTTATTGAGTTTGCTGAAGAGATCTCTCCTCTTGGAAACGCTTCGGCCGACGATTGTGCTGGTTATTGTATTTCTTTATTCTCTGATTTTACTAAAAAAGTTACTTTACAAAACCTATTCCACGACGGAGGTTTCTCTAATGTTGGAGTAAGTGAATTAGTAATGAAACGTTATGGAAAATAAAATTTCACACTATATAAAAAAAGAGACTCTAAATGAGTCTCTTTTTTATTTATTATAAATTATTTTTATTTGCTAACTTCTGTAGATGTCGAAATATTTTTCATTTTTGATTCATCAATATTATAGTATTTTATTACACTTGCATAGTCATTATAATCAACTGCAGGTGTAGTACTTTTTGTACTTGGAAAAAAGCCGGGAATTATAACTATTCTAAATACTTGATTAGTTAAGAAATTAGGTGTAAGTGTTTTTATATCGTAATTTGCATCCATATAAATTGTAAAATCTTCTTTACTGAAATCAAAACTGTGAGTAATAGTTCCTGAGTCATTAGTAAATGAACTAGGCAATAGCACCCAAACCGGTGAGCCGGAAGTTGTAGTATCTACCTGTCTGTATATTAACAATTGATCTGAATCATAATCCAATCTAAAATTTAGTCTATACTGATAAGAATAAATTGAATTTGCTGTAAACACCGGATTAACCAACTCATGAACTTCTGCAATAGTATCCTTATCTACTGTATTAACAGGTTGTGGATTGTCATCATTGCTACAGGATACCGTATTAAGACTGAAAAATATAGTCAATACTAAAAGTGGAATAATTTTCTTCATAAGATTTATTTTAAACAAATATAATTATTTCTATTTGACAATATAAAACGCAATTAAGTTTAAAATAGTATTTTTGCATGTTTAAAAAATTTAAGAGAAAATGATTTTAGTTCAAAACCTGGGATTACATTTTGCAGGAAGATATTTATTTGAGAGTGTTAATTTTAGAATTAATAAAAATGATCGCATTGGACTCGCAGGAAAAAATGGTGCAGGAAAATCTACATTGTTGAAAATTCTTTCCGGAGAACAACCTTCAACTGAAGGTAACGTGGAAAAGGAAGGAGAAGTACGTATTGGCTTTTTGAAACAAGATCTGGATTTTGAAAAAGGGAGAACTGTTTGGGATGAAGCAAAACAGGCATTTAAAGAACTTAATCTTATCAACGATCGTATAGATACCATTAATCATGAATTGGCTACACGTACTGATTATGAATCAGACGATTATCACAAACTGATTCACGATCTTACTGATCTTACTGATCGGTTTTCACATCTTGGGGGATACAATACCGAGGGTGAGATTGAAAAAATCTTAAAAGGTCTTGGATTCCGGGAATCAGACTTCACCAAACTTACTGATGATTTCTCAGGTGGATGGAGAATGCGTATTGAATTAGCAAAACTGCTGCTTGAGGAGAATGATGTTCTTCTTTTAGATGAGCCTACCAACCATTTGGACATAGAATCTATCATCTGGCTGGAAAGTTTTTTGGTTAATTATAAAGGAGCTGTAGTATTGGTTTCGCACGATAAACAATTTCTTACTAATGTTACGAATCGTACTATTGAAATTTCAAACCGTACCATACAGGATTATAAAGCCAATTACACCAAATATCTTATTTTAAGACAAGAAAGAAAAGAAAAATTACTTCAATCCCAAAAGAATCAAGAGCAGGAAATTAAGCGTACAGAACAATTAATTGAAAAATTCCGTGCTAAAGCGAGTAAGGCTTCGTTTGCACAATCTTTGATTAAAAAATTGGATAAGGTTGAACGTATTGAAATAGAAGACGAAGATGTTACCCGATTCAATATCAGATTTGAACCTAGTGTTACTCCCGGTAAAATAATTTTTAAAGCAGAGGGACTTGGAAAATCATTTGGAGAACATATTGTTTTTCAGGGAGCTGATTTTTTTATAGAACGAGGCGAAAAAATTGCTTTTGTCGGACAGAACGGGCAAGGAAAGACAACATTGGCAAAAATTATGGAAGGTTTACTTCCTTACGATGGTGCTTTAGAAACAGGACATAATGTACAAATAGGATATTTTGCTCAAAATCAGGCTGAAGTCCTGAATGGAAATAAAACCATACTGGAAGAAGCGGAAGATTCTGCTACTGAAGAATCAAGACCAAGAGTAAGAGATTTGTTAGGCTCATTCCTTTTTCAAGGAGATGAGGTACAAAAAAAAGTTTCTGTCTTATCCGGAGGTGAAAGAAACCGCCTGGCTCTTTGTAAGCTACTGCTTCGTCCTTTTAACACGTTAATTATGGATGAGCCTACCAATCACCTCGACTTGCAATCGAAAGCCATTCTTAAGCAGGCCCTCAAAAATTTTAAAGGCACCCTTTTACTGGTATCTCATGACAGGGAATTCCTGGACGGGCTGGTTGATAAAATTTTCGAATTTAGAAATGGTGAAGTTAAGGAATTCTTAGGCGGAATTACTGAATATCTCGATTATCGTAAGAAAGAGAATATGAGAGAGGTGGATATGGAAAAATCTACAATGGCCGTTAAAAAAGTTTCTGTTTCTGAGACATCTAATAAAACTGATAAGGAAACTGAATTTAAGTCTAAAGAACAAAAAGCCTTAGAAAACAAATTAGCTAAGGTTGAATCTGAAATAGAACGTGTGGAGTCTAAGATTCAAAAAGCAGAAAAACATTTTGCAGAAAAAAATCCTGCTGAAAAGGAACTTGAAGAATACACCCATATGAAAGAACAGCTAAGTAGCTTAAATCAGGAATGGGAAAAAATTTTTAATCAAATAAATTAAACTATTAAGCCTGATAAAATCAGGCTTTTTTTACAGGAAAAGGTAATACATTTTTCTCTTTTATACATATCTTAGATTTAATCTGTATTCTTTACCTTTGCTGAAACCAATAATACTCATAAGCTGTGACTATACTTTATTTTACCCTGATTTTATTTTTGGGAGCCATTGCAGCCGGAATGCTAGGCTCATTAACAGGACTTGGCGGCGGAGTTGTAATTATACCTTTACTCACTTTAGGCTTTGATGTTGATATTAAATATGCTGTTGGGACAGCTTTGGTAACGTCAATCGCAACATCCTCAGGAGCAGCTGCAGCCTATATTAAAGAAGGCATAACCAATGTACGTATAGGTATGTTTCTGGAAATTGCAACTACAGCTGGTGCCGTACTTGGAGCTTTAGTCGCCGTTTATTTACCTATTTCATCTATATACATTATTTTAGGAATTACCCTTATTTTTTCTTCAGTTATGACTGTCAGAAAGAAAAATCAAAGTATTGATTATTCCAAACCGGGAAGTAAATTAGGGACAATTTTAAAGCTTAATGGTTCATATCCTACTTCTGAAGGAATACAAAATTATAATGTAAGAAATGTAGCCGGAGGATTTTCTTTAATGACTCTTGCTGGTATTCTTTCCGGAATTTTAGGAATTGGTTCTGGTTCCTTGAAGGTTTTAGCTATGGACACGGCTATGAAAATTCCATTTAAAGTTTCAACTACAACTTCCAATTTTATGGTGGGTGTAACAGCTGCTGCCAGTGCTGTAATATATTTTCAAAGAGGACAGATTAATCCGGAATTAGCTATGCCTATCGTATTAGGAGTTCTGATTGGTGCTTTTTTTGGTTCAAAAATATTAATGCGGATTGATGTATCATTACTGCGAAAAATTTTTAGTATTGTAATTGCAATTTTAGCTTTACAAATGATATATAGAGGTATAGAACCTAGCCTGGTAGAATGGTTTCCACATATCAATTTTCCAAAAATTTAATACATCTGGTAAAATGGCAAATTTATTTACTAAATCGTTTTGGGTAGAACGTGATGTTGAACTTCTTATTGGCAAATTATTACGCTATGGTGTAATAATTTCTTCCTGTATAACCATTTTGGGTGGTTTAATTTACATATATCAACACCCTCATGAAAAACCGAATTTTGAAGTATTTACCGGAACCTCTGAATATTTGAGGGAAATACCTACTATTATCCCCAGAGTCTTTGAATGGGATGGATTAGCTATCATTCAATTGGGGGTTGCTGTCCTTATCGCAACTCCTATTGTCAGAATAGCTTTTTCAATTTTTGCTTTTGCTGTTGAAAAAGATCGTATGTACGTTATTATTACCTGTATAGTTCTGGCAATCATCCTTTCCAATTTATTTTTTGGTATCGAAGGATAATCTTAAAAGACTTACTTTTCTTTAACCAGACTTATTCAATTAATGTATCAAAAAATAAAACATATAGTTTCCGAAAGTACTTTTTTTATTTTCAGCTTTTATTTTAGCAGGGGTTTGAGAATAGCTTTTGTAATGCTTATGCCTATGATTATTGGTATTTTGTTTAACCGTTTGGACATTGGCGTACTGGCTTCTTCTGGTGCTTTGGTAGCAGGAATAGGAGATAATCCGGGAACTATTAAAATAAAACTATATACACAGTCTATAGGAGCTGTATTTTATTTTTTGGTCGTTCTAATCAGTCAGTTGTTATTGCCTTATACCTCTCATGTCGTGTCTTTTGGTTTATGGGTAACCTTTAGTGGTTTCTTTTTTTCACTTTTATTTATCTATGGTTCCCGAGCAGTAAGCATTAGTACTTCTGCGTTATTATGTATTGTATATGCCTGTAGTTTTCAATCACATGATATATTTACGAATACTTTAGCCATGATGTCCGGTGTTGTGTTTTACGGAATTGTTTCACTGGGACTTTGGCGTATTCAACCCTATCGCGTTATAGAGCAAAAGCTTAGTGAGAATATTAAACAGTTAGGAGAATATACCGACCTTCTCTATCATTATTTTCTGATAAAAAGTAATTCACCGGGAAAGAAGCAAAAACTAAACGATATTCTTATTAAAATTTTTGAAAAACAGGAAAAAATTCATGCTACCCATGAAGATATACGTGAAAATCTCTTTCGACTGCGTATCAACGCAAAAAGCTTTTCCGCTAAAGGAAGGAGAATGACGCTTATTTTCAGTGCTTTGATAGATTTATATGAGCAGCTCATTTCTTTAAATATCCAAGATGATAAGCTTATTTACTCGCTGGAAAAAAGCGGATTAAAGCAGGATTTTACTACCGGTTTATTAAATATGAGGCTGATTCTTGATGGTATTAACTGGTCTATAAATTTACATAAAAAAGTTACTATTACTATAGATACTTCTTTGCTTACTAAGTTTAAAGAACATATTTTAAATATTGAAAACGGTAGTGTTGCCTGTAGGGATGTTAATGTTCATGCGTTAAAACATGTAAGATTTATTTTCAGATCCTTTTACAAACAAACCCAAATTATTAAATCCATTATCAACGGAAACTTCAATAATGAAAAAACAACTTATGAGGATTTACAATTAGAAAAATTTACACAAGAATACAATTATAATTTTACCACATTAAAAGCTAATTTAAACTTACGTTCCAACATATTCAGGCATGCCCTACGTGTAAGCATGGCAATACTTTTATCATATTTTATATGTATTGCCTTGGAAATCAAATATTTTTCATGGGTTTACCTGACCATTATTCTTATCCTTAAACCTGTATACGGAAATACAAAGAACTATGCTATTCAACGTTTACAAGGAACGGCTGCCGGGGCAGTTATTACTTTGCTTTTGCTTTTACTGACTCAAAACGTATATGTTATTACTTTTCTGACGGTTATCTGTATTGTAGGTGCTTATAGTTTTATTCCCATCAACTACAAGGTAGGAGTTGCTTTTGTAACTATTTTTGTCATCCTTTTAATTTTCTTGGAACATCAGGGGAGCGATAATTGGATTAATATATATCACAGACTGGGAGGAACTGCCATTGCCGTAATTATAGCTTTTATTCTCAGTTTTCTCTTTTTACCTACCTGGGAGTATAAAATTCTCCCCACTCTCATCAGTAAATTATTAAATTATAATTTAAATTATTTTAAAAAACTGACTTTTAATTTACAACATGAAGATAAATTATCTGATACTGAGGTTAAATTGGCCCGAAAGGATGTTTTGTTAGGAACTTCAAATTTATCCAGTTCTTTTCAACGAATTATATCTGAACCTTCTTTATCTAAAGATTATAAATCTGATATTTATAATATTCAGACACTTATAAACTTACTTTCTACGAGAATTTCTGCATTAAGAACTTATACTTTTACATCGCAAAAAAATACAATTACAGAAACAGATAATCGTTTGATACAATTAATCGAGCAAACATTAACCAATTGTATTAGCTTGATACAAAACAGGAATCCTGGAGAAGAAAGCAACTGGCAGGAAGAGGAATTTAATTTGAATTTAAATAATCAAAGTTTAAATACTTATCAGCTTAAAGAAATTTATATACTTTCCCAGCAAATATATAACTACGTAAAAAAATTAAAAGAATTTCATGAATGGAAAAATTCTCAATTCGAATTTTCTTTGTGATATTTCTTTTCTATTAAAATCTTATTTTATAAATATAAGTTAATCTTATAAAAAATAGCAAAAAAAAACATACTATGTTTTTATTAAAAAAAACGAGTATGTTTTTACAATTTATTGATTCTTCTTCTTAAAAATTTATAAAATGCTGAATATTTCACAATTGAAGGCTTACACAAAAATCAAACCAATATTTTAGCTTATTGCATTGTAATAATTTAATATTTACTTTTGTTTCATATTAAGATTAAAACATTAGTATAATCATCAATTATATATTTTAAATATTGATAGTCGCGAATATCAACATAAAAATTAATTGATGATTATGTCGGAAAATCCGAAACAGCGACATTTAAAAATCTGAAAGTAGGAATTTTTAAACTTATTAAATTATGAAAAAACTATTATTTTCGGCAGCGATTATAGTTGCCGGCCTTGCCACTTCAACACAGGCAAAAGCAGACACGTTACCATTAGCCATTGAAAACAATTACACAACCGTAACAACTACTTCCAAAATGTCACTGGAAGATGAAGCTGTTTACAGATGCGTTTACTGGTATTCATATTGGTTGAATGGAAAACTATATCATAGATATAGATGCTATGTAGCTTAAATGTCATAAATATTATTATTTTCAGTTTATTATACTTAGTTATTTTATCCTGATTTTAATTATAAATCAATCAAACATAGTGTATAATTCATAGTATAAACAATGTACATCGCTAGTGTATAAATTTTATACTATGAATTATCTTATTTACTATTGAAATTTATCACAATTAAAGATCCGAAAAATGAAAAGATACTTACTTAATACTATTATAATTATAATAACAGTTTTCACTCCGTTACACTTATACAGCCAAACATATAAAATAGTTTATAAAACTATTTTTAATTTAGACAAAATTAAAAGTGAAAGCCCAGAGGGAGAAGCAGTTCAAAATTTAAATTTATTTTTTTCGGAACCGTTTACTTATAATTTATATTATAAAAATGGAATTTCATTATTTTTAAAAGACAAGTCTATACAAAATAAAGACAACACTAAAATCATTGAAATTGGTGCAAATGATCAAACCTATAAAAATATGCAAGAAAATTTATATGTATATCAATCTGATTTTTTTGGAAAACTTTTTCTTGTAACAGACAAACTTAATAATACAAAGTGGAAATTTACAGGAGATGAAAAAAAGATTGATTCTTATACATGCAAAAAAGCCACGACTTTATCTGAAAGTCAAGGACCTATAACTGCATGGTATACTACGGATTTAGCTATTCCGGATGGTCCGGAAAACTATTGCGGCCTGCCGGGATTAATTGTTGAACTTGAACAGGAATACCAAACTTATAGACTTGTTTCAATTGATTTCAACTCCGATTATGAAATTGTAAAACCTACGAAAGGAAAAGCTATATCTCAAAATGATTATAATATTTTATTAAAAGAAAAAATTCAAGAAATACAGGACGGAACTATTGAAGAAACATTTTAAAAACAACTACTTTGAAAATTTTGTCTTTTAAATTTATATGTATATTTTCAGCCTCCCTTATTGCTAATTTTACGATTGCTCAAAATCTCTATTTTATCGAAGGGAAAATATATAATTCTGACGATACGGCTATACCTTATGCATCAGTTCAACTAACTGATTCAGCAAGCAACCTAACCATCGGATATAGTATTTCCGATCATGAAGGTTACTACAAAATTGAACATATTCCTTCCGGAAATTACCATATTGAGATAAATCATATTGAATACAATAAAAGTATAGAGAGTCTGTTTTTATCTAAAAGCAAAACTCAAAATTTCAATTTATATAAAAAAGAAAAAGAATTAGAAGAAATTACTATTATAAATAAAGTTATAAAAAGTAAGGGAGATACTATTTCTTATAATTTAAATTCTTTTACCAACGGGCATGAAGAAAAATTAAAAGATATTCTTAATAAATTACCGGGAATTGAAGTAAACGATGGAAATATAAAGGTAAACGGAAAAATTATTGACAAATTATTAATTAACGGAAACGACTTTTTTGGAAACAATCATAAACTAGCTACGGACAATTTAAATGCTCAGATGATTAAGTCCGTTGATGTATTAAAGAATTATCAAAATTCTCTACTAGCTAAAAACTTGGAAGGAGGCCAACAAACAGCCCTAAACGTAGATATAAAAAAAGAATATCAAAACAAAATTACCGGAGATATATCCTTATTTTCATCGTATAAAGAAATGTATAACTCTCAACTCAATTTATTTAAATTTGGATCTAAATCATCTATAAGTTTTATAGGAAATGCTGGAAATACCGGAAAAAACGGATTTACTATCGATGATTATCTGAAATTAAACACGGATGTCCGAAATGAACTTATGAATAACGAAATTTCTTCTATGAAAGAAATGAGTGATTTCCTACCTAACTTTTTACTGACCGATAATAATATTATAAAAAGAAATAATCAATTGGGAAGTTTAAATATCTCTTTTATACCCAATGAGAAGTTAAAAATATCGGCTTATTCTATACTAAACAATGTAAGCCAAAGAGAAAAAATATTTTCAGAAAAATTATTTTTAGATAACAATTCAGAGATATCTGATAAAAACAACACAAAAGGAAATTTATTATTTAATCAGACGTATTTAAAAATTAACTATGATATTAATAACCACATATCAATATCCTATTCCGGAGCTTTGGAACCTGCTTACAATAAAGGAACTGGAATTACTGAATCAAATAATAAAATTAATATTCTCTCTTACGATGAAAATTTATCTACTAAAAATTTAAAATTTTCTCAACAATTTAGTTTTTTATATAAATTTTCAGAAAAAAATTTAGTCACCTTTAATCTTTATCAGGAACTAAAAGATGATAGAAATAAATATACAATTTCCTCATCTGAACCTCTATTTCACTATAATAACCTTAGCCTACAACAAAGAAGTTATCGAAAAAATGACGAAAAAGGTATCATTTCTAAGTTTACTCATAAATTTAATATATTTACTTTGAAAGGAAATTTGGGATATATATGGAAAAGAAATATATTTAAAAATACAATTGTTCAGGAGCTTACTAATGAACACATACCTATATCAACTAATTATTTGTTCTTAAAAACCGGAATCAGTAATTCTACTCATTTTTTACAATACCTACTTGACTTTGAAATAAGAGACTATAAATTATCCTTTAATCCTGAAAAATCTAAATCTACTTTTTTTTTACCAAAAGCTAAGTTAAAACTTGAGTTTACTCCAACTCACACTCTTTCCATTTATTACACAAAAGATATTACATATCTCTCTGCTGATAAATTTAATCAACAAAATTATTTAAACGACTATTATAGCTTGTTTACAAAAAGTTTAATTGAAAGTAACAAAGAGCTTTTGAATTCAACCACAGGCATTGAGTATTTATTCTTAAATCTTTATAATGGTACAAATTTAATTATTAATACTAATTTTAATCAGACTTCAAACACTCCTGTAACAAATAACAATTCACTAAATAATTATACAGTTATTAATTACATAAACTCAAAAAATAAAAAATCATGGAATGTAAATCTGATATTTGAAGCTAAACTAAAATTTATTAAATCCAGAATCAGCTTTAACAATGATTATAGCCTTTCGTTTGAAGATACTTTCACAAATCAGGAAAAAGACCCCATGAAATCTTCATTTATTTTTAATGAAATAGCCTTAAAATCTTACAGTAAGAAAGCATTTTTAAATTATGAATCCGGTATTAAATTATCAAACAATATTTCTAGTTATAAAAACCAAAAAAACTCACTAAAAAGATCTCAAATTACTCCTTTTTTCAATTTATACTTTAAATTTTCAGAAAACTTAAAAGGATCATGGACTAATAATTATACTGTTTACCGAAGTGGTCAGATAAAGAAAGATATTTATAATTTGGGCTTTAAAATCATATACAAAAATAAACTGTCTTCCTGGAAATACTGGATCGAAGGAAATGATATTTTAAATATAGCTGGTTCAGAAACAATTGAAACCTCTACCACTAATAATATTTTACAAAGAAATATTTATCATAAGCTGCCAGGTTATGCCGGAGTCGGAATGAGTTATAATTTGTAGCTGAAACTATTTAAACCACTCAACACCATACATTATGATTATATAACGAGCCAATTTACCTAAAAACATAGAGAATGTTACTATATAAATATTAGCTCTCATATACCCTAAAGCAACCGGAATTATATCGCCAACAACCGGAAGAAATGAAAAAAAAGCCATGGATGCTCCTTTACCTTCTAACCAATTATGCATTTTATCAATTTTATCTTTCTTTATTTTCAGGTATTTTTCAATCCATTCAATCTTACCCAGCTTACCCAAAAAATAATTAGTCATTCCTCCTAAGCTATTTCCAAGGGTTGCTATAATAACACAAAGCCAAGGTTCACCTCCTATTGCTAAAATTCCCCCTAACACTACCTCAGAACTAAATGGTAAAATTGTAGCTGCTAGAAAAGAAGCTAAAAATAACCCATAATACCCATATTCTATCAATCCATCTAACATAACTGAATGAATCTATTTAAGTTCCGGATGGATAATCGGAGTATCTTTAATTTGTTCATAAATCAGATGATATGTTTGATCTTTTAACTCTTCTTTTGATTTATTTAAAGGATACAAAATATCTAACCTTTCCACCTTCACTTTTCCGGGATAACCTAGAGTAAATACAAACGGAAACATATTATTAAGATTATGAATAGCATAAACAACTATGGGCGCATTACAGTAAAGAGAAGATATAAATGCTCCATCTTTAAAATTTGCGAGAATAGTATCCCTGTCAGGCACACCTCCCTCGGGGAAAAGAACCACATTTTTATTTTCCATAGTAATAGTTTTCTTAACAGCCGGAAACACATCCGCTCTGCTTTTTTTATCTGATCGATCTACCGAAATTGAAATCTTCTTAAAAATTCTTCCAAAAACAGGGTACCTCTCCAGTTCCTTTTTACCTACAAATACAATAGGATGATTGGGATGAAGAATAAACATTAATGCTACATCCATAACAGATGTATGATTTGACACTAAAATATAATTTTTTTTAGGATCCAGTTTTTGGCTGTACTTAAGAGTATAAGTAAAACCCATTCCATAAAACAAAACATATGACCACAATCTCATAAAAAAATAGGTCAGTTTATCATTTTTCTGGTACGTTAACAAATAAATGGTTGTACCGATAAAAAGGGTACATAAGGCTGCCAGAATATAAAACCATATTTTCCAAATAATGACTAAAATTTTTCTTATAAATTCCATAAAGTAGTTAAATATGAACTTCTAAAAGTGTTAATGGTTGGTTTATTAAAGATTTTATCGTTACTTCATCAAGCGAAGCTGGAAGTAAAACAGTTTGACCTTTGTTTATTTCTATTTGACCGGATTCACTTTCTAAAACCCCTTTTCCTTCTAAAATAATTATTATTTTAAATGTATTTGTTAATTTCTCAATTTTCAACAATTCATGAATAATCTTTTTGGAAGTTGTAAAGTATGGCGATTGAACCAACAGCTCATTATCAGAAGTTTTATTATAATGTATAAAAGGATCCTTAATATATGAAAAATCAGAAACATCTGCAGCTTGTTGCAGATGCAGTTCTCTTTTCTTACCGTCTTTATCTACTCTATTATAATCATAGATACGATAAGTAATATCTGAGGTTTGCTGAATTTCTGCAACCATAATTCCTTTACCTAAAGCATGAACCCGGCCTGCAGGAATATATACAACATCACCTTTTTGAGGGTGAATTTTCCGTAAAACAGATTCAATTTCCCCTTCTTTTTCCTTTTGTAAGAAAATTTCTTTATTCACATCTGGTTCGAAACCCACGATAATTTCTGACTCAGGATCAGATTCTAATACATACCACATTTCGGTTTTACCAAAAGAGTTATGATACTTTTTTGCATATGCGTCATCTGGATGAACCTGTACGGATAAAGGCGCATCAGCATCTAAAAACTTTATCAGAAGAGGGAAGTCCAAACCAAATTTTTTATAAACTTCAGTACCTAAAAGCTTTTCTTTATATTCAGTTATTAAATCATTTAAATTACGTCCTTTATGAGCACCATTTGCTATCTTACTTACAAAGCCCGGAACAGTAGATATCTCCCAGCTCTCTCCAATATTTTCTTCAGTAATCTTTTTCCCAAAAGCAGTTAATTTATTCCCTCCCCATATTCTATAGTGGTAAGAAGGCTGAAATAATAATGGATATAATGACATATATTGTAAAATTTAATTAATACAAAATTAATACATTTAAATAAATTGAATTTACGAAAGGCAATTCTGCTTACTGAATTAAAAAGGATAAATCATCATCAGAATTAAATTCTTTGGGTTCCTCTCCATATTTAAATATACGAACCGTACGGTTTCCCTGCAATTTGATTTTGCCTTTATGATAAGACAGCAATGTATTTTCTCTTAATCCGGCTACATATATATTTCTGTTCAGTTCTATAAATTCTTCTATTCTTTCCTCTCTTGTTTCCCCTCTATGCCCATCAGGGTTAGCATCCATATAATGAGGGTTTATTTGGAAAGGTATTAATCCTAATGTTTCAAAACTTGAGGGTTCAACAACGGGCATATCATTAGTAGTCCTTAAAGTCGGACATGCAATATTAGAACCTGCACTCCATCCAATATATGGAATCCCCGAATTTACATGTTCTTTAATCTCATTCATTAAATCATATTCGTGCAAAGTTTTAACCAACTGCCAGGTATTCCCTCCACCTACCACTATAGCTTTAGATTTTCTAACGGCCTCTTTAGGATTACTAAAATGATGAATGCTCTTCACCTGACGTTCAATTCCACTCCAAGCCAGATTAACTCGTTCCTCATATTGAACATAAGAAAGCCGAACCGCTGCATAAGGTATAAATAATATATCCGTATCAACCTTATCTAAAAATTCATGTATATAATTGGTTGAAAAATCAGCATGTGTGGAATTACTTAATAATAATAACTTCATTAGACTATTTTATTGTAAAATTAACTTTTATTAACAAAACACGGTGTTTCATAAAATTATTTATCCATTCATCTTATACGCAAACAAAGAATTAAAATATTCATAACGTATAAATTTTAATTTTAATATTTTTGAATAAAATTTATAGAAGATGGAAATTAAAACTCTTGCAGAGCGTTTATTAGGCAGACAAATACTAACTAATGAGGGAACTAAAAATTCTGAAATTGAAAAAGTGGAATTAAAATATGACCTTAAATTACCCAAATCTTTAAAAGATCTATATTTATTTGCCGGTAAAAACACCCTACTTCTTGAAGCTTTTAATCGCTTTGCATTACCTGCACAACTGGAAATAAGCGACAATAAAATGGTTTTTCTGGAAGAAAATCAGAATATATGTTACTGGGGGTTTGAAATTGACAAAAATACGAATAACCCTAAAGTATACCAGCTAATTAATGAGAATGAATGGTATGAAGAACAGGTACTATTAAACGAATTTTTAACAATCATGCTTTATTATCAATGCGCTCAGGGCGGGTATGAGTATTGTGCAACTTCAGGTATAACTTTTGAAGATTTAGATATTTTTGTTCACACTGAATGGGAGGATGTTGTTCGTTACAATGGCTTACAAATTTATTGGAAAGCAGATTGCCTTTTATGGTATGTTTACGATAAGGAAAATAAAATCGTTGACGATCTATATTTTTCCGCTAGAACACAAGAGGCTTATAAATCGCATGTACAAAAATATGAGTTAGAAGAATTGTAACATAAAGTATAAGTATGTTATCTAATCCTAATTTCAGAAAATTGGATGCCTCGGATCAATGGTATTTGGGACATGAATTTGAGGATATTTACTTAGTAAATCTAATAACTTTGAAAAGTATTGAATTGGGAAGCATGTACGGCGACCCAACATGCGGAATTATTGATAAAAATGACCAATGGTGCATAGCTGGTGGAGAATATATTGTAATTTGGTATAATCAGAAAATATCTTTTATCACTGATGAAATTTTAAAAGATACCCACGCGATACGACAAATCGGCTCATTGAAAGTTGAAATATTAACTGATCCCTGGTCTGAGAATTGTGCTATCTGGGAATTAGATATAAAATCGGATACAATTAGAAAACTAAAAGATTTCAACTACTATAACGATAAAGAATATACAGAGAATGTGATATGGTAAAGTTTTGACATAAAAGAATTTGACTATATATATTGATCACACGAAAAATCTGTTTAACAAAATTACACTTTGTGTTTAATAAAAAATCCATAAAAGTGTAGGTCTTTTCTGCGCCTTTAATTTAGAGTCTAAATACCTCATCATAGGATCACTTGTTACAGGACAACCCAAACTCCAGCCCATCGGTAAATGCTTAGGAGCTATTTCATTGTCAGGAACGGGAGTATAGGAATGTAACACAATGACTCTTTTATACGCATTGGAGTTGGTAGGCTCCAAACCATGCATTTTATAATGTATGTTAATACCCCATTGGCTATAAGAACGAACTCCTAACTTATACTTTCCCAAAGAACTACAATAACTTCCATCTTTATTACTGAAAACAGGGGTTTCTTCAGTGCTTTTTAAGTCTCCAGTTCCCATTCCATGAGCACATAAAGCATTTCTGATAATTGTATCTTTTTTAAAATCCCAAACAAACATTCGGTTCTTTCCTGATGGTATTTTCATATCTATCAAAATACAAAAATCCTGATTGAAATTATTTTTTTTACAAAATGTATAGGATTCTTTTGATTTCTTTTTAATATCATCATAATTATCCTTATTTTGTGAATAAACATCTTTTAGTATTGTTTTTGCCCCTATATCTTTACATTTATAAAAATTGGAGAAAATATACCCGAAAATACATACAATAATAAATAATCTTAGAATTTTAACGAATCTATACATATAATTAATACAGTTATAGAATATTTAACTGTAATTTATATAATTTTATTGCACAATAACTATATGTATTGAACTTATTAATTGACATAAGTTCCGTGTTCACTAAAATAATAGTCATAACTTGTAACTATACATAGAGTTTACTATTTATTTATTAAATAATGAATTTTAAATTAGTAAATTTACTGAAAGAAGATTTTTTTTATGTCAGTAAAAACCTTGCAACAGCCAAGTTACCAATGGATTGATTTATTAAATCCGGAAAAAGAAGAGTTACAAACCATTGCAAATCAGTGTAATCTTAATTACTATAACCTTGCTGACAGTCTGGAGCCTAATCACCTGCCTAAATTTGAGACGGAAAACGATATTAATTTTTTTATTGTCCGGATGGTTCATAAAAATGCTAAAAAAGAATCTAATATTGAAAATCTTTCAAACAAAATAGCTATTTTTTATAATGATAAAATTATTGTATCCATCCATCGTGTCAAAATGGACTTTCTTTCCGCTATTGAAGAAAAATACATAAATTCTGGGAAAGCTGCTACAACCACCAGTGTAATTATAAAAATTCTATATTCAGTCTTACAAACATATAACGATTCTATTATTGCAACAATAAATAAGCTCGATTTTTTCGAAAACCGCTTATTTACGAAACATCCCTCCTCTTTAGTTCTTCAAAATATTTATTCATTAAAACGTAAAACCAATCTTTGCACAAAAATGCTCATTCTTACAGAAGAGGTTATAAAATCAGTTAAACCCTCAAAACAAGAAAAGGCATCTTATCAGGATTTAAAAGATTTATATGTTAAATTAACTACCCTGCATGAACAGGTGATTGAAGATTTAAACAATTTGCTGAATCTTTATATTTCTCTTTCCTCACAGAAAACCAATGAAATTATGAAGACACTCACCATTTTTTCCATTTTTTTTATGCCACTTACGTTTATTGCCGGTATTTATGGAATGAATTTTAAATACATGCCTGAGCTTGGCCAAAAATGGGGTTACCCCATAATTATGCTTTCTATGTTGCTAATTACCCTTCTGATATATTTCTGGTTGAAAAAAAAGAAATGGTTATAGTTTATAATTAACACGCATCAATAAATTGCTATGAAAAAAATTATTTTATTTGTAATCCTAACTTTACTAATTGTTTTTTCTATTTGTTTATATGCCTTAGGCTTTAAAATACCACAAAAAGACATACATAAAGATTGGCCTCATTTTCCTGAAACAACATTTTCTGAATTTAAAACTACAAAATACGATTCCATGCATATCATTTTTGCTTTTAAAATTCCGAATCACCCTTATATGTTTATTTACTATAATACAGAAAATATTGATCCAGCACAAATTCGTGAACATCCTGAATTACTTAATAATAAAAACAAAATAGGCGTTTTTGATATTAATTTAAACCCTGTTTACTTCAAAAAATTTTCAAATACTTTGAATAAAAGTTATCTCTTTATAAAACAAGACCGTATTTATGAGCTAATTATAGATGAAAAAGATAGTTTAAAAAGCGAACTTTATTATTCTTCTATCTCACCAAATTTATCTTACCATAAAAAAGCATTTTTATTTGTAAAAGATACAAATGAAGCATTTCTAAATAATCACGGAAAAGATTTAATTCCTGAAGAATCTATTGGCAGTCGTTATGAGGACAAATTTTATTACTTTTTATTAATAGATAAATATACAGATGAAGTTTATGCATATAAACAATTAAAAAATCAAGAAGACATTACCCGTAAATATTCTTCTTTACAATATAGTGATGATTCTATGGATGAAGAATATCCGAAAATTCAACTTATTGATTCTATTTTTTCGAAAAACCATCTGACAACCAAACCTCCTCTTAGTTTCACTCCAATGATTAAGTCATATTACACGTACTACTATAGCTTAACTATTAACAATAAAGTTACTTATTTTAAAATTAAAGCATTAGATTCCGATTTTATAAACCGAAACTTCACCCCCATTTTAGTTTCACAAAAAAAATATTTTTTTTTAGAAAATAATCTTGCCTATCCCGGAGAGAGAATTCTCTTCAGTATATCGACTGATTAAAATTTCTATTTTTATTCGGTTGATTATCGCTATTTTTGTAAACAAATATTGTTAAGATATGTACAGAACAAATACTTGTGGTGAACTGACCGAATCAAATGTGAATGAAACCGTAACCCTTAGCGGATGGGTACAAGGTGTGCGGGATATGGGTTTTGTGATTTGGGTGGATTTAAGAGATCGCTACGGAATTACCCAATTGGTTTTTGACGAACAAAGGTCTTCCCCGGAGTTAATGGAACAAGCTCGCAAACTAGGTCGTGAATTTGTTATACAAACAACCGGAAAAGTGATTGAACGGACAAGCAAAAATCCTAATATTCCCACCGGAAATATTGAATTATTGGTTGAAAACTTATCCATTTTAAATTCTTCTTTAACTCCGCCTTTTACTATTGAAGATGAAACTGATGGAGGCGAGGAATTACGAATGAAATACAGATATCTCGATATACGAAGAAATCCGGTAAAAGATAAATTAATTTTCAGAAGTAAAGTAGCACAGTTAGTTAGAAATTATCTTTCTAATGAAGGTTTTATTGAAGTAGAAACTCCGGTTCTCATTAAATCAACTCCTGAAGGAGCCCGTGATTTCGTAGTTCCGTCAAGAATGAATCCGGGGCAGTTTTATGCTCTCCCACAATCACCACAAACCTTTAAACAGCTCCTTATGGTAGGTGGTCTGGATAAGTATTTTCAGATTGTAAAATGTTTCAGGGATGAAGACCTTAGAGCAGACCGTCAACCCGAGTTTACTCAAATTGATTGTGAAATGTCTTTTGTTGAGCAGGAGGACGTTATTCAAACATTTGAAGGTTTAACCAAGCATTTACTAAAAAAGCTTAAAAATGTTGAATTTGAACAATTCCCTCGTATGAGCTATGAGGAAGCAATGAGAAAATACGGTAATGATAAACCCGATATTCGCTTTGGAATGCAATTTATCGAATTAAATGATGAATTGAAAAACAACGGATTTAAAATATTTGATGAAGCTGAATTGGTTGTCGGTATTAATGCCGAAGGATGTGCCAGCTATACCCGTAAGCAGATAGACGCTTTAACTGATTGGGTAAAACGTCCGCAAATAGGTGCCAGTGTAATGGTATATGTGAGATATAATGAAGACGGAACTATTAAATCTTCTGTTGACAAATTTTATTCCGAGGAACAATTACGTAAAGTTATCGAAAAAGCAAAATCTCAACCTGGCGACTTAATCCTAATTCTTTCTGGAAATGCAGATAAGGTTCGACCTCAGCTTAGTGCGCTACGTATGGAAGTTGCTGAAAAACAAGGATTAAGAAATCCGGAAGTTTTTGCACCTTTATGGGTGGTCGACTTTCCGCTGTTAGAATGGGATGAAGAAGAAAAACGATTTGCAGCCATGCACCACCCGTTTACATCTCCCAAGCCGGAAGATATTCCTTTACTTGAAAAAGAGCCCGGAAAAGTGCGTGCAAATGCTTATGATCTGGTTCTAAACGGAAACGAAATTGGAGGAGGTTCAGTACGTATATTTGATAAAGAACTACAATCAAAAATGTTTTCTTTATTAGGATTTAGTCCGGAAGATGCTGAAGCACAGTTTGGTTTTTTAATGAATGCATTTAAATTTGGAGCTCCCCCTCATGCAGGTCTGGCTTTTGGCTTTGATCGCCTGGTTGCTCTACTTGGAGGGCAGGAAGTCATTCGTGATTATATAGCATTTCCTAAAAACAATTCAGGAAGAGATGTTATGATTGATGCTCCATCCCCTATTCATCAACAACAGCTTGATGAGCTTGAAATAGCATTATCTCCGAAAAAATGATAAATAAACTTTTTAAATAAAAAATAAAGCCTTTGTTAAATAACAAAGGCTTTTCTTTACAAACTAATAAAATAAAACCAATTTATGTGAATACACAGAAATGAAAAAATTACTTTTTATCACTATAAAAATGAATCGTAAGTAATTTTCATTTTTTTATTACTGCAAATATAGTTTATTTATTTAGAATGATTATAAATAATTTACTGATTTTAATCATATCTTAATTTTTTACAGAAAAAATACAGAGAAACCCACACTTATTAGAATCTTAAGATGCAACTTACAACATTAATCTTCAGGAATTCCCGGATTTCTGCGATCAATATAAGAAGGTTGTTGATTTGTATTTTCAATTCTTCGGCCTTGTGGATCATAGCTTTTATAAACATTGTCCGGATCTGTAGGATCTAATGTGTTTATATCTTTCCTTTGATTTACATTGTGTGGTAGTGAAGTATTTTCTTTTTCCTTTTTTGTGAAAAAATCTAGTAATTCAGCTGCTTTTTTTCCTTCCTCTCTATTTTCAAAAGCCGTGGCAACTCTTTGCAGACCGTCCATAAAAGCCTGTTTATTTCCCATTCTTCCATCACAAAAAACGGAAAGAAGAGAAAACTTAGCAATAATCTCATCTGTCGGATAGTTTTTCAATGCCTGCTCAGACATCTCTTTCACTTCTGAATATTTTCCCTGCTCATATTTTTTATATGCCTCTTCGTAATACCTTGTTGCTGTACCAGATTTTGATTTAAAAATATCTATATCTGGATTTAAAATACTTTCTGCATATTTAGATCCTGGATATTTAGATAACACCAAATCGGCGTACTTACGAGAAATTTCAGGATTTATTTCTTTATTGTAACGATAGAGGTTATACATGGCAGAAAGTGCTACAGACTCATCCATTGGAGGAGTAGATAGTAAATGTTCTAAAGAAGTATTGGCTGATTTTAAATCTCTTAACTTATCATAATATAAGATACCTAAAGCTAGTTCAGTGGTATCCCGTTCCATTTTCAACTTTTCAAGATCCACACGGCTGGAAGGTATTTTTTCAGTATAGAATTCTACTTCAAATCTCCTAGGATTTTTAACTTCTTTTTGTCCTAACAAATCATTTTTAACTTCATCCAGACTGGATATTTTTTTACTCATCCTCCAATTATCTACAAGTGAACGACTTCCCCATAATTTTCTGAATTCAGATTGTCCGGATTGTTTAAGATTGCTATTATAAAAATACCATTTTCCACCTGTCGTAGGAGTTCCTGAAACTAATCCCATTGAACCATCTGCTAAAGTTTCGGTAGCAAAAACAACATTATTGTCTCTTTGCATCTGCTTTTCCATCTCTATTCTAGCTTTTTCCTCCTGATCTTTCAGCTTTGAGATATATTTTCCGTAATACTCATTTCTCTGTTCGGGAGTCATATTTGCAACCGAAAGTATACTATCATTTTTTTTAACCAGATAATATTTTGATGTTAAATCTTTCAAGGCCTTGTTTTTAACTTCAAGTCTGGCTTTCATAGAAGGATCTACAAATCTGGAAACTGCACTATCATAATAAGCTCCTGCATATACATAATCGGGTTTTGAAAAATAAACATCTCCTACTGCCTGGTATGTTAATGCCCGTACCTGAGGATCACTCTCTCTCTCCTTCAATGATTGTAAAAAACATTCCATTGCCTGTTTTTCTCTGCTTTGTTTAGCGGCAACCAGTCCCATAGCATAATACAATTCATTTTTTCTTGATTGATACAGTCCCTGTCTGGTCAGCTTTTTCAGAAAGGACATTCTTTCCTTATAGGCTAGGCTGTCACCTGTAAACAACCTGGACAAAGCTATTTGTGATTTGATTTCAAGTTCTGGAGAAGGCTTTTTATCATAAGCCATCTGATAGTACTCTGCTGCTGATTTTTCTTTTTTCAGCTTTTCCGAAAGCTGACCCTGAATAAAACTATAACGTCCCCTTTCATATTTTCCTTTATGATATTTTTTTGCAACCTCCAATGCAGCAATCCCTTCTTTAAATCTATCTTCATCCATTAAAAATTGAGAATATGCTTTCGTCAGTAATTTAATATCTTTCTTTTTCAAATCTTCTTTCAGTAATTTATCAAACTGTTCATTAGCTTCAAAAGAATTACCCGCAAGTGCGTGGGATAGAGCTATATACACCTTACCTTCATTAACTTTATTATTTTTAACCATTGCAGCATTCATATAGTTTAAATAATTTAAAGCTTCAAAAGGATCTTTTTTATAATAACTGGCTTTTCCTAATAGAAGATAGGCTTCAGCAAGCATAGAGTTATATTCTTTGCCTTTGACCTGCATAGAATGATTTTCAATAGCTTTTTTTCCTTTTTCAATTACCCTATCCAAACCCTGAGCCTGAGATTGCACTGTATTCTGATTATTTCCGTTTAATAATCCGTAAGGATTAAATTCTTTTTTGGATGGATTGCTGTAAGTAGTAGAAAGACTCAAATCTTCCGAACTTTCCGTAAATGGATCTATCGGATCAACTTTTAACAAAACAGAAAAATTATCTTTATATCCTTCTCTTTTTGATTTCTGATCTTCTTCAAGAGCTACATTTCCATTAAATATAGTATTATACCAGGAAGTAATTCTGTGATAAGTGCGGTTAGTAATTCCTGTTTTTTTAGTAGAACATGAAACTATAAAACTCAATAAAAGTAAGATATAAAGTATTTTTTTCATTTATTTTATTAACTTATAGCAAAGCTACTAAAAAAACGAAAATATCTTATATTTGTTGTCTTAAAAAGCACAATTAAGCTACTAACTAAAAGATTATCTGAATTGATAAATTTTAATTAGTAAATTTAATGTTAAATTGAATAAATTAATGCAAAATTATATACTTGCTGAAAAATATATAAGTTACAAAAAAAAATTGTATTCTATTATAGAAGATTTTGATACATTCACTGATATTTTAGGTAACCCGGAGAGAAATATAATCAAAAAGATTCCTTTTCAAAATGATTGCATAGCTGTAAAAAGCTTTAAAAAACCACATTTCATCAATAAAATTGCCTATAAATATTTCAGGAAATCTAAGGCCGAACGCTCGTTTTTACATGGAGAAAAACTTTTAAAATTAGGAATATTAAATCCTGAACCTATCGCTTATATTGAAAATTCAGACCTTATAGGTATCACTTCCAGTTTTTATATATCCTATTACACTCCTTATGACTTTACTATTCGCGAAGTGTATGATCAACCTGATGCCATTCAATGTGTTCGGGCATACGCCAGATTTTCTCATTTTGTACATTCCAAAGGAGTTTTTATTAAAGATAATACGCCGGGTAATACGCTGGTCATTCGGAAAGATAATAAATATGAAATGTATTTAGTGGACTTAAATCGCATGCAGTTTCATAATGAATTAACTTTTGACCAAAAAATGAAAAGTCTTTCCAATAATATTAAAGAACAACCTTATCTTGATATTTTTATGAATGAATATGCTTTGGCTTCCGGATATGCCATTGAGGAAATAAAAGAAAAAATATTCTTTTATCAGGGAGAATTTGCAAGAAAAATGAAGTCTAAAGCTAAATTAAAGAAAAGGCTTAGAAAATTATTTCCTGTATAGTATAAACAATTCTCGGTGAAGTCGATCTCTGTAATCTTCTGAGCCCGGAGAAACCGTATTCAGATCAACGTAAGAAAGATTTTTAATTTCATATTTACTACTGAACTTTTTCATTAAAGACTCCGAATCTCCTTTAATGCATAATATTCCAATAGGCTGCCCAGATTCATTTTCCAGTTTTTCTGCAAGCTCGTATTCGTTAATTACCGGCATTTTTTTCCCATACTCCCATACAATTTCCGGAGTCATGCTGTTAAATGTATAAAGTTCAATATTCTTATTTAGAACTCGCTTTAAATCCTCTACGGATTTGTAGTTGGAATTATGTAAGAAACTTTTTGACAAAGGAAAAATAAAGGCGATTACTACACATTGTACTACTACTACCATGTAAAAAGCTTTGTCAAATATTGTTTTGGTTAGATAATAGCAAATAAGCACTCCTGAAATAAACATAGCTACAGAGGACATTATTACCCATACTTTCTGACTATAGATACTATCCTTAAAAAAGAAATAAAGAACTGCCGGATATACAATACCGACAATACCCACTAAACCTAAAGATATATTGCCAAGAATTCTATCAATTTTCTTTTTTGTTCCACAAGTCAGATAATTAATATAAAAACCTGTATTTAAAGCTAATGGGATAAGTACAGGTAATAAATAACGGGTCTTTTTTTCAGGTATAATACTTAGAAGGATTACTGATGCCAGCGTCCATATTAAAGTAAATTGATAGGCTTTGATATTAGAAACTCTTGATTTCATGTACGGGTATAATAGACCTAAAAATGCTGCGAGAGTCCAAATCCCAGATTGCGTAAAGAAACTCCAATAGTAAAAAACTGATTTGGAATTATAATCGTTAACCCATCGGGAAGTTTCAACTTTTGCCATTGAAGCAAAGGTTTCGGGATCTGCCCAATGCACGTAGGTTGTCCAGGAAATACCTGTAAATATTCCTAAAATCGTATATAAAAGTATTGCCAGAATATGTTTTCTTTCATTTCTGAATGAATATCTGTACACCCATCCATAGGCAATTAAAAATGGCAATAATAATGCATATAATGAGATAGGACCCTTACTTAAAATAGAAAATGCTAAAAAAACGGCTCCTATAACAGCATTTTTAAAAGGATTTTTACGTATTCTGAGTATTTCCCATAAATAGTATATGGAAACAATCATAAAACTGTGACAATACATATCCCACTGGTTATCTCTTCCAGCAAAATAAATATAAAAAGATGTAATTGCAATCAATCCGTTTTGCAGACTATTAAGTCCGGAAAGACCTAATTTCAAAGAAAATTTATATAAGTATACCACTAATAAAATGGTTATAAAAGCTACGGGTAAACGTAAAGACAAATTAGAGTCAAATCCCAGGATTGATCCAAAGACAGCCGTTATCCAGGTTGGCAAAGGAGGTTTCTCGTAGCGAGGTTCACCATTCATTGTCGTTAAAATCCAATGATTGTCCTGAACCATTTCACGGGCTGTAATAAAATTTCTGGCTTCCATAATATTAACCGGCAGAATCCCAAGGTTGGAAACTAACATGATTAAGGAGACGATAAAAAGAAATATAAGATGTTTTCCAGGATTATTCAGCATAATTACTTTTTCTTACTATTATAATATTTCTTGTGTAAACAATAATTCCCATACAATGTCCTGCAAAAAGCACCGGATCTTTTCTTATGATAGAGTAAATAAAAATCATTAGGGAACCGGTAAGACTGAGAATCCAAAAACCTAAGGGCAATTCTGATTTCTTTATCCTTTCTGAATAAATCCACTGATAAATAAATCTCATAGTAAATAATACTTGTCCTAAACTTCCCCAAATTAAAAGCCATAAGGGTATATTTTCTCTACTAAAAAGCTTATTTATATTGATAGTCCCATTCCAAAGAGCTAAGGAAATAGCCAAAATCGGAAAGAAATACACAAAATAACGAAACACTATATGATATTTCATCCAGGCATTATGTAATTGGATATTACGAATATAAATATAATAAGTAATAACCTGGCCTAACATAATTGAAAAATCGTGTCTCAGATATCCATAGATAAATAAAAAGAAAGAGGCCACCAGACTTACCTGCCAAAAAATGAGATCAGAGGTTACTTTTTTATTTTTTTCAGCAGAAATCCACTGTATAATCATACGGCTTGAAAATAGCAATTGTGCTAAAAAGCCTATAGACAGTGTTATGTACTTAAGCATTTTAACATTGACAATGAAAACTTCTGTGAACGAATGATTCATAATTCTTTTTCTGAAACCACATAGTTAATATATTTTTTCTTCATCCACAGGTAAGCAAAACAATCACTTAAAGGACCAAACAAGCGGTTCCATAAGTGAAATTTAGATTTCCCTGCTATTCTTTCAAAATGCTGAACAGGAACCTGTTTCACTTTTCCACCCTGAAGCAATATCATTGCAGGGAGAAAACGATGCAAACCTTTAAACATAGGAATTTTTTTAGCAAAGTCCGTACGTATAATTTTCAATGGACAACCGGTATCATCCATACCGTCATGGGTAAAAGCTCTGCGTATTCCGTTAGCTATCTTTGAAGATAAATTCTTAACGAAGCTGTCTTTACGCTGAGCCCTTACTCCGGTTACCAGCTGATATTCTCCGGCATATTCCAAAAGAATGTTAAAATCGGAAGGTGCTGTCTGCAAATCGGCATCAATATATCCCACCCAGGGAGTATCGGCATAATCAAAGCCTGCTTTTATTGCGGGACTCAGACCGTAATTACGATCAAAAGAGATATAAGTGAAATTAGAATCCTGACTGCATATAGTCTTTATAGCCCCCAGACTGTTATCTTTAGAACCATCGTTAACAAAGAGAATTTTAGTTTTTTTATTAGCATTATTTATGTAAGCTTGCATTTCTTTAACTACACGCTCGAGATTATCTTCCTCGTTATAAACGGGAATAATAATCGTTAGTTCGTATCCCATTAAAATACCTGATTATTATTTTATATAAAATTATTATTTTTTTTTAAATTACACCTACAAATTCAAGTTAAAAAAAGCTGACAAACGACATTTTATTTGTTGTACGAATGGCTTAACTTTGAATAAATTTAATAATAACATAATTAAAAAATACAAAAACATGAAAGTAACTGTAGTAGGTGCCGGAGCCGTTGGAGCCACTTGTGCCGATAATATTGCAAGAAAAGAAATTGTTGACGAACTGGTAATTGTTGATATAAAAGAGGGATTTGCCGAGGGAAAAGCTTTGGATTTGACCCAGACCACTTCTCTTTTAGGTTTTGATACAACTATAACCGGAAGCACCAATGACTATTCTAAAACGGCAGGCACCAGTGTTGCTGTAATAACTTCAGGTATCCCCAGAAAACCTGGAATGACCCGTGAAGATTTAATCGGAACCAATGCAGGAATTGTTAAAGAAGTTGCTTCCAATATTTTAAAATATTCTCCGGATGCTATTTTAGTCATCATTTCCAACCCTATGGATACGATGACTTACTTAGCTCTTAAATCTTTAGGTTTACCTAAAAACCGTGTAATAGGTATGGGAGGTGCCTTAGATTCTTCTCGTTTTAAGACTTATTTATCTTTAGCCAGTGGTGCTTCTCAGAATGATATTCAAGCTACGGTTATCGGCGGACATGGAGATACGACTATGATTCCTTTAACACGTCTGGCTTCTTGTCAGGGAGTGCCTTTCTCTAAAATATTAACTAACGAACAACTTGATAAAGTGGCTGCAGACACTATGGTTGGTGGAGCTACTTTAACTAAATTATTGGGTACTTCTGCATGGTATGCACCGGGTGCTGCCGGAGCTGCCGTAGTGGAATCTATCATCCGTGATGAGAAAAAAGTGATTCCTTGTTCTGTATTTCTGGAAGGTGAATATGGTGAATCTGATATTTGTATTGGTGTTCCTGTAGTTTTAGGTAAAAACGGTATTGAAAAAATTGTAGAACTGGATCTTAATGAAGAAGAAAAAGCAAAATTCAAAGCTTCAGCTGATGCCGTTAGAAATATGAATAATGTATTACATGAAATGAAAGTTCTCTAAGAATTTTCGTTAAAATATTTTCATTCAATAAAAAAACAGCTTACATGGTAAGCTGTTTTTTTTATTATTGAAGAATTCTTTATTTATTATCGTGGAAAATTAATACTTATTTCTTATAAATATTTTATCTTTTAAAAATACCCGATAAATTTAATAGTATTTTTAATAAACCAATACTATTATCGAATTAATATTTACTTATTATCTTATTTAAATTATACTTATGTTTTTACATCTAAGGCTTTTTATTCAGTATTAATATATTTTAATATTATCTCATTAAACATTACCAATAAAATTTAATAAAAACATTAGTCAATTTCTTCAATTAGACGATTTACTAATTCCTGACTAAATTTTCTTAACTTTAATTCGTAAGAGTTCAAATAATTGTTTAAAAAGTTTTTAGGTTTAGTATTTTTAGCATTATCAAACATGACATATTCCGGTTCTTTAAAAATGGGCTGTCCCAGATTATTATATAATTTTTTACTTTTTGCAAAAGGAACCATGGTAGACGATGAGCCTTCACTGTAGTTAGAATAATCTATATTTTCTATAGTAATCCTTCCTTTTTTTTGAATTTCACCAAATTTTTCACTTAAAAGCTTATAATCTACGATTAGATTTGAAATATCTGATTCTGCTTCTCCTTCTCTGGATGTTATATTTATTAATATTATAAGAAGAACTCCTTTACTGAATTTTATATTAAAATAATTGGGAATACTTTTTACCGTTAATTCAATTTTCCTACCATGTAATTTTTCTTTTAATGAGTCTGTACCTGAATAATCTTTAATGTAACGATTTACTAAGCCTATCGGAATGGATTTTAAACTAACCTTATATTCGCTTTCACCTCCCCATGCTATAATATAGGGATAAATGGCTGTTCTTATTTTTTGTACTGCGAATAAGGTGTCTGTAAATTCTTCATTTACAATACTTACATTATTTTCTTTTAACCGGTTATCATAAGTTTGCAAATATGCATAACGATTGTTAAGTGAATCTGTCAGGAACTTTTCACCTTTGCATCCGGTTAATAGTAGTAAAAGAACAAGAACACAAAATAAACGGTAGGCACTCATATCTTTATTTTTTTTAAAAATACTATTAATACTTAAAAATCAGAAATGATTTTAATCATAGGTGATAAACAATTTTTTAAGCAAAATCACTAGCATGCTACGTTTTTACTAATTGATTGTTTTTTTAAGAGTGGAAATCTTAATTTTGCGAAAAAATCATATTAGAAACAATAATTAATGGAAAACAAATCGATAGTCTTAAATATTCATGATAAGCCTAAGTTCTTACAATGGTTTACACTAAGCTTTCAACATCTTTTTGCTATGTTTGGATCGACAGTTTTGGTACCTACACTTACAGGAATGGATCCTGCAGTAGCCCTGGTATCTAGCGGATTAGCTACCCTTGCATTTATAGCTATTACTCAGGGAAAAGTTCCTTCATATCTGGGTTCTTCATTTGCTTTTATAAGTCCTATTATAGCTATTAAAGCAGCCTCAGGTGCAGAAGGAATAATGGTCGGAAGTTTTATAGTGGGATGCATTTATGCTCTTATTGCCCTAATCATAAACCGTACAGGGGTTTCCTGGTTAATGAAATTACTTCCGCCTATTGTAGTAGGTCCTATTATTATGGTTATTGGGTTAAGCCTTTCATCTACAGCGATAGATATGATTACTAATAATTCGGGTTCTTATGATATTAAGTTTGTTGCCGTAGGTTTAATCAGTTTAATTATAACTATTATAATAGCCATTTTCACTAAAGGTTTTATTAGTGTTATTCCTGTTTTGATAGGAATTGTCGGAGGCTACTTATTTTCAATACCTATGGGTCTTGTAGATTTTGAACCGATCAAAAACGCTGCATGGTTTCAAATTCCTGATTTTGAAATTCCATTTTATACTTTTACTCCACATTTTTCATGGTCTATTTTTTTGTTGATGGCTCCTGTAGCCATTGTTCCCATAGCTGAGCACATCGGACACCAATTAGTTCTGGGAAAAGTTATTAACAAAGATTTAGTTAAAGACCCGGGCCTAGATAAATCCCTTTTCGGTGATGGTATGGCTACCATTATAGCTTCTGTCATTGGCGGGCCTCCTAATACGACTTACGGTGAAAACATAGGCGTTCTTGCAATTACGAGAGCTTACAGTATATATCTTTTTATAGGGGCTGCTATTTTTGCTATCGGTTTTGGCTTTTGCGGGAAGATAGCTGCTTTACTTAAATCAATTCCGGTTCCTGTCATGGGTGGAATTTCAATACTGCTGTTCGGTATTATTGCTTCGAGCGGCTTACGTATGGTGGTAGACAGCAAGGTAAATTTCGCTTCTAAGAGAAACCTTATCATATCATCCGTCATTCTCGTTTTAGGTATCGGGGGGGCATCCATTCATCTCGGAAATTCGTTTTCACTGGAAGGCATGGCTTTAGCATCCCTTACCGGTGTTATGCTTAACCAAATTCTTCCGGGGAAAGAAGTAGTTAATTTTGATTCCATGTTTAAAGAGTAACTACTATACATTTAATTTTTTCTTAGTTTTACGCATATTTATTTTTATATATCATGACCGTACCAGAACTTTACTCTCTATATCTGCAATCGTCAGGAATTACAACTGACAGCAGAAAAATAAATAAAAACCAACTATTTTTTGCTTTAAAAGGTGATAATTTTAATGGAAACCTTTATGCTTCACAGGCAATGGAGCAAGGCGCGTTAGCCTGTGTAGTAGATGAGCAAAAATATGCAGACCCTCAGAAAGGAATTTTTTATTTTGAGAATAGCTTATTTGCTTTACAGAACCTTGCCAGACATCACAGAAAACAACTCAATATACCTGTTATAGGTATCACCGGAAGTAATGGTAAAACGACTTCTAAAGAACTTATTGCTTCTGTATTAAAGGAAAAATATAACGTTTTGTTTACCCAAGGGAACTTAAACAATCATATTGGAGTTCCTCTTACTGTATTATCTATTCAGCCTAAGCATGAAATAGCTATCATAGAAATGGGAGCCAATCATCAGAAAGAAATAGAATTATTGGCTGGTATTTCCATGCCTGATATAGGTTATATAACCAACTTTGGCAAAGCTCACCTGGAAGGATTCGGAGGATTTGAAGGAGTTATTAAAGGCAAATCTGAACTCTATGCTTTTCTGAAAGAATCTAATGGTACTGCATTAGTTAATACAGACGATCCTAAACAAGTTGAATTAACCCAAGATATTAAACAAATCACATTTGGTTCAGAAGGTGTTTATAGGTTTGGTTTGAAAGAATCTGATCACTTTGTCAGTGTATCCTATAAAGATAACAAATTCAATTCACAACTCACAGGTATTTATAATTTTTCAAACATCTGCGCAGCTGCCAGCCTTGGCTTTTATTTAGGATTAACAGCATTTCAGGTTAAAAATGGAATTGAAAATTATCAACCTCGCAATCAACGTTCTCAGATAGTTAAAAAAAATGGTGTCAGGCTATTATTAGATACCTATAATGCTAATCCTAGCAGCATGGAAGCTTCATTGAAAAATTTCTCTTCTTTTGAAGGCTCTAAAGCAATTATTATAGGGGATATGTTTGAGCTGGGAGATAGCTCCGCAGATGAACATCAAAAGATTGCCGAATTAGCTCAAAATTTGAATTTTGAATATATATTCTTAGTAGGAAGTAATTTTTCCACAACCACTACTACGGCTTCTCAAATTAAAAAATTTAAGTCTACGGAAGATATGAGTAATTATTTAAAAAATAATTCTCTTACATCCGAAAATATTTTATTAAAAGGTTCCAGAGGTATGGCTCTAGAAAAATTAATTGATTTTATTTATTAATTATGATTATTTACAATCCTAAAGGTTGGTTTTCTTTTGTATTTAAAATATATAAAGCGGATACTATTACCAAGCTATGGCCTATGCTGGTAGTAACCGGAATTTTTGCTTTTATCATAGCTTATGTAGAAATTAATTATATAGAAATTGATAAAATGAAAGCTTCCAGCTATGTGACCGTAGGACAAAGTCTTGTGGGTTTCGTACTATCCTTGGTATTGGTTTTCAGAACCAATACAGCTTATGATCGCTGGTGGGAAGGAAGAAAGTTATGGGGGCAATTAACAAACATTTCCAGAAATCTGTCCATTAAGCTTCATGCCTTGCTCCCTTCTCATGATAAAGAAAACAGGGAATTTTTCATTAAATATATCCCTTTATTTGCACAGATTCTTCACAGACATTTAACCAATGATACCACTCGTTATACTTTAGATGAGCATGAAAATTCTGATGATACAACAGAATTTCGATACTCTCCAAGTCAGGTAGCCGTTAAGCTAACTCATAAAATTGTTCAATTAAACAAAGAAAATATACTTACAGGTGAACAATTATTGTTTATTAATCAGGAACTTAAAGGTTTTATGGATGTTTGTGGAGGTTGTGAGAGAATAAAAAATACGCCTATCCCGTTTTCCTATGTTTTATTTATCAAAAAGTTTATTGCTTTGTACGTATTTAGTATGCCTATAGGATATGTTATAAATTTAGGATATTGGGTAGTCCCTCTGGTAATGTTTGTTTTTTATGTACTTATTAGTTTGGAACTGGTAGCAGAAGATATTGAAGATCCATTTAATAACGGAGATAATGATATACCTACAAAAAAAATTGCTGAGAACATAAAAAAGAGTTGTTTAGACATTCTTGCAAAAAATAAATAATAAAAAAAGCTATCCTTTGCGGATAGCTTTTTAAACTTAGCTTGTAAATTTAATTTTATTTTAAGCCTAATTTAGCTTTTACTTCGTCTAAGATGTTTGGACCTGCAGCATAAATAAGTGAAGGCTGAGATGTATCAAAAACATAAAGATATCCTTTAGCTTTAGCTACATCATTTACAGCATTCTGAGCTTTTTTAGTGATCGGATCATATAAGTCATCTTGTTTTTTCTCTAATTCTTTAGCTGCTGTTTCTCTCAAAGCCAACAGGTTTTGATTGTCTTTCTGAAATTCTTCCTGATATTTCTGGAATTCTTTTTCTTGCTCTGCTTGAGGTTTTTTAGCTATTTCCTCCTGAATCTTCTGATATTTAGCCGTAAAAGCATCTTCTTGTTTTTTTAGTTCTGCTTTTTTCTGATCTGCTAAAGTTTTTAATTGATCGTCAGCTGATTTTTTTTCTGGCATTAAATTCAGTAATTCGATGGAATTAAGGTGAGCTATATTCTGAGCTTTAGCTAACTGGAAAACTCCTGCGAATACTGTTAAAAGGAATACGAATGTAATTTTCTTCATTTTATTTCGCTTTTTGATATTATTAATTAATTATTCTCTTGTTTCTTTTTTTTTGGAACATACTTACTGCCGTATCCAGATTTTTGCTTGGTTTCGGTAGTAGATGTTTCTTTAGTTTCCACTTCTTTTGATTCTGCTTCTTCTTCTTTTACCGATTCTTTAGTTTCTGTTTTTTCTTCTGTCTTTTTAACCTCTTTCTTTTTTGGTACATATTTATTACCATAGGAAGATTTAGTATCTGAACTTGTAGTTTTCTTTTCTGTAGTTTTTATCGTACTATCCTTTGCCTTTGTATCGGAAGTCTTAGTATCCTTATCTGAGTTTTTCTTAACCTCTTCGGATTTTACCTCCGTTTTTTTTATTTCTTTCTTTTTAGGTACGTATTTACTACCATATCCTGATTTTTTGGTTTCAGCTTCTTCTTTAACTTCTTCCCCTTCATTTAACTGAATGTCTTCCCTGATTGATTCACTATCTTCAACTGATTCCTGATCCGTTTCCTGATTAGCATTCTGCTTGCTTTTAGGTACATACTTGCTACCATATCCGCTTTTAGATTTGGATGTTGATGTTGTGTTTTTATTTCCTGAATTTTTAGCTTCTTTATTAGATTGGACTTTCTTAGAAGAATCTGAATTTTTTCCTGAACTTCCTGGCTTGTTATCTTTTTCAGAATCAATGCTAGTTCCTCCTAATTGTTTGATAACTTTATCTGTTAAATCATATTTGGAATCTGTAAACACCATGATTAAATCAGAAGACTTATCAAAAATAAAATTATATCTGTCTTTAGCTGCTAAAGTATTAATAGCATTCCAAATTTGATCCTGTAACGGTTTAATCAAATTGCGACGTAAACTTGTAGACTCACCATTAGCACCAAACTTTTTTTCTATGTAACTATTTAATCCCTTTTCAGTACTATCTATAACAGCTATCTTAGTTTTTCTCTGTTCTTCTGTTAATAAAACTTTCTCATTTTCATATTCAGTCCTTAACTTATCTAAATTAGACTGTTTACTTAATATTTCATTCTGCCATTTTTTTACTTCTGCATTAAGCCTATCTTCCGATTGTTGATACTGAGGCATTTGCTTAAGTATGACCTGAGTATCCACATAGCCCATTTTCTGAGCGTTGATTTGGCTAAAAAACAACAGTATTAATGTATATAGTATCAGTTTTTTCATTTGAAATGTTTTAAAATCTTTTCTAAAATCATACCAAGTTTAGACAAAAATATAATTAATTGTGAATCTATCCTAATTAATTTTATCTGTTTTTAAGTTAAGGTTTTAAAACTGCTGTCCGAATATAAAGTGAGTTTCCCATCCATTAGCACTGGTTGAGTTAATAGTTTTATCAAATCCTTTAGCAAAGTCAAACCCTAGCATACCGAACTGAGGCATAAAAATCCTAACTCCGAAACCGGCCGATCTTTTTAATTCAAACGGATTAAACGATTTATTATTGCTCCAGGTATTACCTGCTTCTACAAAACCTAAGGCATATATTTTAGTAGCTCCTCCCATCAGTACCGGGTAACGCAATTCCATCATGAAACGCGCATAAGAGGTACCTCCTCCTAAAGGAGTTATATCATTAGTTTGTCCTCCGAAAGAAGATGAATCTTTATATCCTCGTAAAGGAATAATTTCCCTTCCGTCAAATCTGTTTCCGTATAGACCTGTACCTCCAAGGTAAAACCTTTCAAAAGGCGGTGTTCCTATATTGTTATTATAACTGCTTAAGAAACCAAATTCTCCTCCGGCTTTCAATACAAATTTACCCACTAACTCTTTATACCAATAAGCCTTCATTTTTATTTTATAATATTCAAGCCACTTGTATTTTTCCCTATCCGTTTTTTTGCTATAATCTTCATTATTTAATGCTGAATATGGAGGAGTTAACTTTAATGATAATTCGAATTCTGAACCCATAGTAGGGAAAATCGGATCTAATCCAGCGGAATATCTTCCTATGTTAGCATATACACTGAAATTGTTACTTTCTCCATCAGTCCAGTCTTTAGCACCAGACTCATTAACAATACTAAAAGGATAGTTTTTAAATGAATATAATTGATAATTAATTCCGTAGGATAATCTGAAATAATCATCCGGCCAGTTTAAACGAGTAGTTAGCCCAACCTGTGCTCCATAAATGTTTAATTTATTTCTACCGGTTGTTGTATAATACCTGTCATAATTTAAAATAGTACTATATAAAGATACTGTTAATGATGTTGGTCTTTTCCCTGTAATCCAAGGCTCTGTAAAAGAAACACTATAATTCTGATAATTACTTCCTGCCTGAGCTCTTAAAGATACACTTTGTCCATCTCCCATAGGAATAGGCTTCCATGCTTTTTTCTTAAAGAAATCATTGAATGAAAAGTTACCAAAAGTTAATCCTAACGTCCCGATAAATCTGTTACCTCCATAACCACCTTGTAATTCTACCTGGCTGTTAGAACCTTTTTCTTCTAATTTATAATTAACATCTACTGTTTTAGTTTCTGCATTTGGAGTTATGTCCGGACGTAATCCCTGAGCTTCGAAATACCCCATTTGGGCTAAATCCATAATAGTTCTTTGTATGTCTTCTTTCGAGAATAATTTTCCGGGTACAGTTCTCAATGATCGTTGTATTACATGATCATGGGTTCGGGTGTTACCGGAAAATGTTACCTTATCCCAATAAGCCTGCTCTCCTTCTCTAATTTTAACCTCAACATCTATGGTATCATTTCTCACTGCCTTTTCTATAGGAACAACACTTGAAAATACATAACCGTTGTTGTAGTACAAAGTAGCAATATCATCATTTTTTTCAGAACCGGATATTTTTTTATTTATACCTACTGCATCATACGGTTCTCCTTTTTTATATCCTACCACTTTGGTTAAAATTTCGCTTGAATATGCCGAATTACCTGAAAATGTAATATTACCTAAATAATACCTCTTTCCTTCAGCAACATTTAACTTAATATCGTAATTCTTTTCATCCGTTCTGATTACTGTATCTGAGGTAATTTTAGCATCTCTGAAGCCATACGATTGTAAGGTTTCAACAACCTTTACCAAATCCTCCTCATATTTTTCAGGTACATATTTGGATTTTTTCCAGAATCTGTATATTTTTTTCTGTTTTGTGTTTTTGAATGATCGAGCTCTGATTTTTGAAGCACTCAACTCTTTATTTCCTGTTATTTGAATTGATTTAACTTTAACCCTCGGACCTTTCTCTATAGCTATAGTCCAGTTGATTGATGAAGAATCAGCAGGATTCACTTTTTCTTTAATCACAGCATGAGCATCTGGAAATCCTTTTTCCGTATATTGATTTCTTATCGAATTTTGAAGTTTTGTTCGTAAGTCATCAGTTATTTTAGTTTTGGATTTTAACCCGTTTTCTTTTATTAACTTTTCATTTTTAGACTTACTGGCTCCTTCAAATTTTACAGAACCTAATTCGGGTAATGCTTTAAGGTTGATACGTAAATACACATCTTTACCTTCAACTTTGCTCAGGAAAATTTCAACATCAGAAAACAATTTGGAGTCCCAAAGTTTTTTCACTGCGCTGTTTAATTGCATACCCGGAATATCAACATAATCTCCTTCGTAAAGTCCGGTATAACGCATAATCTGATTTTTGGAATATTTTGAAGTTCCGGTTATACGTATTTCTTTAATTTTAAAAGAGGATTCATCAATGGTAGAAGATTCATTTTCAGGAGAACTACTATTTTCTGCATCTGCTTTTTCAGTCTGTACTGACTGATTTACTGATACTGAATCTTGGGTGACTTGCGATGAAAGGGATATTTGTATTAAAATTGCAACAACTGCTAATAACTTCTTCATGGATTATTTACACTACTTTTTTACTTGACATTTAATTGTTCACTTATCTTTCCAAACCTTCGTTCTCTAGATTGATAAAATTTTATTGCTTTTAAAAATTCTTCTTTATTAAAATCAGGCCATAATACCTCAGTAAAATATAGCTCGGCATACGCTATCTGCCACAATAGAAAATTACTGATTCTTTGTTCTCCGCTGGTTCTGATTAAAAGATCTACATCAGGAATATCTTTCGTATACAAATGATTCTGAAGTAATTGCTCATTAATTTCTTCGAGAGACAACTCATTGTTAATCACTTTTGAAGTGATATTTTTAACAGCGTCAACAATTTCTTCTTTAGAACCATAGCTTAAAGCCAATACTAAAGTACCTGAAGTATTTTCCTTTGTATCTTCTATAAGCTTTTCCAGCTCTTTTCTGGCTTCTTTGGGTAGTTTTTCTATATTCCCTATAACCTTAACCCTTACTCCTTTTTCTCTGAGTTTATTGGTTTCCTTTTTTATTGTACCAATAAGAAGATTCATCAGTAGGGAGATTTCTAATGGAGGTCTTTTCCAGTTTTCGGTGGAAAATGTATATAGTGTGAGATAAGGAATATCATTTTCATTACAAAACTCAATGGCATCTCTAACCGCCTTGATAGCGTTCTGATGACCAAAAGTTCTCATCATTCCTTTTTTCTTTGCCCACCGACCATTACCATCCATAATAATAGCTACATGCTGAGGCAGTTTTTCCTTATCTATTACAATCTCTTTAGACATTTATAAATATTTAATAACAATAACAAGGTGGTCTTCCGAAAGTATATGTAATATTAAATCCCCAAATCAGATACCAGTCATTACTTTTAAATGTATTTCCGGTTTGATGCCTTCCTATAATTTCGGCATTCCTTTTTCCAATTTCGCTCTCATAAGCAGGCTCATTGAGCAAAGGACTTGTGTTAATTTCAAATTTATTAGTTTCAATTGCACTGTAATCCAGATTGTCCTGCAAGGTATATCTAGCTCCTACTTCAAACGAAACTAACCAGTTATAATTAAACTTAAATTTATACCCTACTCCAAAAGGAATACTAAAATCAAAGCGATTACTTTTTTTCGTATCTACAATAGTTTGAAAATCCGTTGGAGAAACAGGAGTTCTCGGAGAACCGTCTGCGTTATAATAGGTATCATGATTTATTTTAAAATCCAAATCGTTGGAAGCGTACGCAGCTATTCCTCCAAAAATATAAGGAGAAGATCCGGAACGTTTTATATCATTTATATCGAAGAAATAATATTCAAATACAGCAGAAGCTTCAATTATTGTATTATCACCGGCTAAACCACGATTATACCTGTAATCTTCACTAGCTTCATAGTCGTCGAAAAACACACGATTGTATATAAGATTAAAGCGGAGACTTTGCCTGTTATTTAAATTTAAACGATAAAGCGCACCTATAGAAATAGGTAAACGTTCCATATCCATGGGAAATAATTCTATATAATTAGATTTACCTATATCGCCTATTATATTAGCCTTACCTATAGAAATTCCTATCTCATGCTTTTGAGCAAACAAAGGCATAAGGCAACTGGTTATTATAAAGGTTGCTAATAAGAAATATTTTCTCATATTTAGTTTTAATTATTTTACAATAATTATGTTTAACGGAAAACACGTATATTTTGTTGCATCAATATAAGTATTTTGTCCGATTTTCAGACGACAAATATAATAATTCTTTTTGGGTATGCAGGTTTTATTTCACATTTAACTTATTTTTATGAATGCATTTCAGATGTCTTACCTTTCTTGGAAAGACTTCGCATTTTTCTTAAAATAAATTTGATATTTAAAATTAAAATTTCTAAAAATTCACTATTTTTGACCTCTGAATGTCTAAAGTTACCGAACAAATTAAAACTCCTATTGCGGATGAGATGAAACTCTTCGAGAAGCGATTCTACGAGTCTATGAAGAGCAAAGTCCCCCTTTTAGATAGAATCACTCATTTTATAGTTAGAAGAAAAGGAAAGCAAATGCGTCCGATGTTTGTTTTTCTAACAGCTAAACTTTCAGGGAAAATTACAGACAAAACTTATCGTGCGGCTTCATTGATAGAACTTATCCATACGGCTACGTTGGTTCATGATGATGTTGTAGATGAAAGTTATATGAGAAGAGGTTTTTTCTCAATCAATGCTTTATGGAAAAATAAAATTGCCGTTTTAGTAGGTGATTATCTTTTATCCAAAAGTGTTTTATTAGCTACAGACAATCAGGATTTTGATCTACTTTCTATCATTTCCCGAGTAATAAGAGAAATGGCTGAAGGAGAATTACTTCAACTCGAAAAAAGCAGGAAATTAGATATTACAGAAGAAATTTATTTTGAGATTATACGCCAAAAGACAGCTGTTTTGATTTCTGCCTGTTGTGAATCCGGAGCACGTTCTACTTATGCAGCTGATGAAGTAGCAGAAAAAATGAGTCTTTTTGGTGAGTATACGGGAATTGCTTTTCAGATTAAAGATGATTTGTTTGATTATACAAGTACCAATCTTATTGGTAAGCCTATAGGAATTGATATTCAGGAACGCAAAATGACCCTACCGCTTATTTATGTTCTTAACACTACAACTCCTGACAAAAAGAAATGGTTAATAAACTCTATTAAAAATCATAATAAGAACAAAAAGCGCGTAGCTGAAATCATTGAATTTGTTAAACAAAACGGAGGACTGGAATATGCTAGGGCTGTTATGAATGACTTTAAACAAAAAGCGTTGGAAATCCTTCTTTCTTTTCCTAAAAATGAAAATAGAGATTCTCTTGAATTAATGCTTACTTATGTAATTGAAAGAAAAAATTAAATCTTCTTAATTAGTTATATTTATTCTGTTCTTTTTTACTTTCAAATCATTTAAATAATTTTTATCATCTAAATTACACTTGTATTTTTGTTATTAGTATTTATTAATCACATTATAATAAATCTTAGTATAAAGGAGGTATTTGCGCCTAATATCAAGGTTTAAAAGCATTAAAAATATTTAGATTATACTAAAATACCAACATTTTATTTTTTTTATTACATTTACTAACTGTTTGTTTTTATCAATTATTTTTAATAAAATTCACAAAATGACTACTAATAATCGTTTACTTTCATTGGATATTTTGAGGGGAATCACTATTGCCGGTATGATTCTCGTTAACAATCCGGGATCCTGGAACTTTGTTTATGCACCTCTAGGACATGCAGAATGGAATGGCCTTACTCCTACCGATCTCATATTCCCCTTTTTCATGTTTATCATGGGAGTATCCATGTATATTTCTCTTAAAAAACTGAATTTCAGTCATACGAATGATACTTTATATAAAATTCTAAAACGTTCGATTATTATTTTCATCATCGGACTGGGAATAGCTTGGTTTTCATTATTTTGCAGAACTTATCAACAAACTGATAATTTACCATTTATAGATCGTTTTTTAAATTCCCTTTTGAATTTTGATAAAATAAGAATTCTTGGTGTATTGCAACGCTTAGCTTTATCTTATTGTTTTGCCTCTCTCCTTGTAATCTTTATACGTCATAAGTATATTCCATATATAGTAGGTTCAACCTTAATTGTGTATTTCTTGATTTTATACTTTGGAGACGGTTTTGATAAAAGTGAAAATAATATTGTATCTGTGATAGATAGGGCTATTTTAGGTGTAAACCATATGTATAAAGATGCAGGTCTGGCTATTGATCCGGAAGGTATATTAAGTACTATTCCTTCAGTCTGTCAAGCACTCATAGGTTTTTATTGTGGAAAAATTATGCTTAACAGTAAAGATAATTATTCCCGGATAGTCAACTTATTTATTGTTGGAACTCTTCTCACATTTACAGGTTTTTTACTAAGTTACGGTTGTCCTATCAATAAAAAAATATGGTCTCCTACCTTTGTATTAGTATCCTGCGGAATGGCTTCCAGTTTTTTAGCTTTGTTAATATGGATTATTGATATACATGGATACCATAAATGGACATTCTACTTTAAATCCTTTGGAGTAAATCCTCTGTTTATATTTGTTATGGCTGGAATCTTATCTACTATACTTAGAGTTATTTCTTTCTCTTCCGATTCGGAAAGTATTAATTTACATGGTTTTATATATTCTGATATCTTACAACCTATTTTCGGAAACTATCCGGGCTCTCTGATATTTGCTATAAGTTTTATGACCTTATGCTGGCTGATCGGCTATATATTGTATAGAAGAAAGATTTTTATAAAAGTTTAATCTTATTATTCAATGATTAATTTGTATTTATCTAAAAGGCCTTTGATATCATTAATATAAAATTTAGAATTTTTTAGTTTATTACGTTCGGGATCTAAAGAAAAATTATAAGCAGTTCTAAAATCAGAAGTTTCCAGATTATTTTCCTGAAAAACAGCTCCCATCAGATCTGATTTTTCGAAAGTTGCCTGAGGAAGATCTGATTCAATAAATTCTACTTCGTGAAGACTACAATTTATAAATTTTATTTTTTTCATTTTAATCTTATAAAAGGAGCTGAAATTAAGTATTGAATTTTCAAATGTAAAATATAAAAGAAAAGGATTACAGTTTTCAAAACGTAAACCCAGCAGTTTGCAATTTTTAAAACTAACTTTTTGTAATGACGTATTATTTAATTTTGCCATGCTTACATCGCAATTTTCAAACTTACAATCTATAAAATTGTATCCGGAAATATCCGCTTCTGAAAAATTACAATTTGTAAAAGAGCAATTTTCATAATCTCCTATAATAAATTTATCCACTAATAAATCCTCTCCTTTAAAATCCTGGTCACGTATATACAGAGTATTCATTTTTTATTTATATTAAACATTTCTAATTATTGAAATAAACTTTTATCTAATTAAGCATAAATTAATTACAAAGACTTCGATCTACATAGGTTTTATTGCCTTTACTATTTATATAATAACAACCTCCCCTTGGCCCTCTAATATATTGTTTTTCAGATTTTTTTTTTAGATTTATTCCTCTATATAGATTTATTAGGTTGATATATAGTCCCTTTTTGTTTCTCTTTACCTTTTATACCAGATATTCTTTTTGCTTTCTCTGTGTTTATTGAACTTAAAACATTCTGTTCATTTTGTGGAACTAACTTAACTTGCTGTAATTTTTTTTCTTGATTGAAATCTACTTTCTCCTCATTTTTTTGTTCAGGAACAAAAAAACTGCCTTCATTTACCAATGACTATTGTTTTTTAAGTGTATTACTATCCTCTATTTTTCCATTAAAAATTATCGATAAAATACCCGAGAACAAAACTATTTCATATTTCAAAAACCTGCTTAATTTAAAACCTAATAAATTCTCAATACACCTTCTAATTATAGGAAAACAAATTAATCCCCCTATTAAAATAATTATGCATAAGAAACTATATTTTTGTTCATGTTTGAATATCAAAACAGATGATAAAGTCAGAAAAATCCCTATCAGACATCGTATACTTATCATTATAACCCTTATCACATCTTAATATTTAATATAAAGATACGATAATTCACCCTAATATAATATAATTATAAAATTTTACGTACGTTATTTAACTTTATTTTCTAATAATAAATAAAAAGCATATTCCAAAGCTACTTCTTTGAGCGATTCAAATCTTCCGCTGGCTCCTCCATGTCCAGCATCCATATTGGTTTCCAAAAGTAAAAGATTGGAATCAGTTTTAAGCTCTCTTAATTTGGCAACCCACTTAGCCGGTTCCCAATATTGCACCTGAGAATCATGTAGCCCTGTAGTGACCAGCATGTTAGGGTATTCTTTAGCTTCTACATTATCATAGGGGGAATAGGATTTCATGTACTCATAATATTCTTTATCGTTAGGGTTTCCCCATTCATCGTATTCTCCTGTAGTCAGAGGAATGCTGTCATCTAACATGGTAGTTACCACATCTACAAAGGGTACATCTGCCACTACCCCGTTAAACAACTCAGGAGCATAATTTACAACAGCCCCCATCAATAATCCGCCGGCACTTCCTCCATTAGCGTATAAATGCTGGGTTGAGGTGTAATCTTCATCAATTAAATACGAAGCACAATCTATAAAATCAAAAAAAGTATTTTTCTTTTTTAACATCTTCCCATTTTCATACCAGGGTCTTCCTAAATCCTCTCCTCCCCTCACATGAGCAATAGCATAGATAAACCCTCTATCCAGCAAAGACAAACGAAGAGAACTAAATGTAGGATCCATAGAATATCCATACGAACCGTAAGCGTATAAAAGCAATGGAGTTTCTTTGGATAGCGGTGTATTTTTATTTTTAACCAGAGATACAGGTATCTTTACTCCGTCTCTTGAAGTAGCCCAAAGTCTGTGAGTTTCGTAATTGTTTTTATCGAATCCTCCTAAAACCTCCTGCTCTTTTAAAATGGTTTTTTCCCGGGTTTCCATATCAAAATCAATATCACTCCAGGGGGTTGTCAGGGAAGTATATCTGTATCTAAGAATCTGGGTATCAAAATCTCTGTTTACCGATATTCCTGCTGTATAAACTTCTTCTCCGAAAGGGAGTAAATAATTTGAAGACTGATCCCAACGGGTTACTTTTATCTGAGTAAGACCATTGCTTCTTTCTTCTACTACCAGATATTTTTTAAAGAGCTCAAACCCTTCTAGTAATACTTCTTTATTATGTGGAATTACTTCTATCCAATTTTCTTTAGAAGTCTTATCTACCGGCGTTTTCATTAATTTGAAATTGAAAGCCTGATCTTTATTGGTGAGTATATAAAAATTATTTTCAAAATGATCGAAAGAATACTCCAAATTCCTTTGTCTTTTCTGAAAAATTTTCCATTCACCATCGGGATTTGAAGCGGAGATGAAACGATATTCATCGGATACCGTACTTCCGGACGATATCACAAGATACTCCATCGATTTGGTTTTACTAACATATACCGTAAAGGTTTCATCCGTTTCATGATAGATCTCAACATCTTCATTCTGGTCAGTTCCTACAACGTGTTTATATACCTTGTCAGATCTTAAGGTTTCAGAATCCTGAACACTATAAAACAAAGTTTTATTATCATTTGCCCAAACGACATTTCCGGTCGTATTTTCCAGTCGATCGGCCAGTATTTCTCCCGTTAACAGATTCTTTATCTGTATAGTATATATTCTTCTCCCTACAGTGTCTGTTGAAAAACATGCCCATTGATTATCCGGACTGATACTAATTCCTCCCAGCTGATAAAATTTATACCCGGAAGCCATCTGATTCACATCAAACATCAGTTGTTCCGGTGCATTTAAATTATCTTTTTTTCTTATATACAGAGGATATTCTCCTCCCTTCACAAACTGTGTAAGGTACCAATATCCGTTAAATTTGTAAGGCGCAGATTCGTCTTCTTCTTTTATTCTGCTTTTCATTTCTGCAAAGAGATCTTTCTGCAATTTTTGAGTGGATTGCATTTGCTCTTGGGTATAGGCATTCTCCTGTTCTAAATATTTTATTACGTCCGGATTTTCTCTATCGTTAAGCCAATAATAATTATCAATTCTTGTATCATTGTGAATGGATAATGTTTTAGGGATCTTTTTTACTTTAGGTGCCTCCATCTTTTTTGTTTCTTGTTTATTCTGCGCTTCAAAATTAAGTGGAAATAAAAACAAAGACAACAATATCAGAGTTTTTATTTGAACTAAAAAGCATCTTTTAACCAGTAATAGTTTATATATCATACTAATCTATATCTTATTTATACCAGCTAAATATAACTATTTTTTTGATCCTGAATTGATAATAAAAACAGATATGATATTACTTGAATAAAAAAACCGGCAAATTGCCGGTTTTTTAACTATAAATGATTGGTTACTTTTTTATTACTTTTTTATTCACTACCTGCCCCTGAGCTTGTACCTGTACCACGTAAACTCCCGAAGGCTGATTCTGTATATTCACATCCACTTCGGTGCTATTAGCAAACGTTTGGCTATGAATTACTGTTCCGTTGATGTTCACCACACTAAGTTTTCCTTCCGTTACACCTGTAAGCATTACTTTAAATAAGCCTGAAGTAGGATTCGGGGTAATTTTTATCTGTGATTCTGTTAGCGTTGAAGTTTGAGCTTCTATTGACTGAACTTCTACATAATTACGTCTTACGGAAGAATTTACCGATGTGTTGGCTATGGATTCTTCTGTAAATCTCGGTTGGTCTTTTGCACATCGTACTGATACACCCCAATAAGGTCTCATTGTTCGTGCCACATTCATCTCATCAGTAGTATCAGATTTTTCAAAATACAAGCCCATAGCATATTGTGATTCTGTATTAGCCATAGATGCAGTCCATAAAGCTTGTGATTTACGAGGAGTAACAACATCTCCTTGATATTTTCCTCCAAATATACCTCTTATACCTGTCCCCGGAATTTGCCCCAGATTATACTCCGGATCATTAAATATCCTGCCTCTAACTCCACCTTTATTATCATCATATGGTATTATCTGTACTTTATAATCCGAAGGCTTTATCATTCTTTCCGAATCCCAATATTCCACTTTTACCTCTTCTCCATCTTTTATTACAGTTTTTTCTTTCAGTATGTAAGGTATGTCTAGTTCTTTGCTCCAAGGAGAATTAGCCGCGCTTACACCTCCATCAGGAACTCTCCAGCCCTCCGGACACGGATCAAACGGTGACTTTACATCAGCATGCCCCCATAACTCCGGAGCTGGTTTAGGTAACCAATTGTCTAACCCACTTTTTTCAAATCCCGCAGTGAATAATAATGGATTTTCAGAAGCCTTTCTTACCGCACTCATAACCGTGGGAGTTTCCTTATAATCGGGATGTTTTGTAAAGTTACCAACATAATCCCCTGCATGAATACTTTTATACGTAATTGATCCTCCTTTATTAGATCCTAAAAAAATCATATGATCCCATTCATGAACATGTTCATTTATGAGCAAAACCTGCCCTACTTTTTGGAATGTAGGAATTGGATCTTTTCTCCCCCATTGGTAATGAAAACCTCCTGTTTCCCCATAGATAGCCGGATCACTAGAAGCAACGTTGTACTCTAAGGCTCCTAAATTCCTGTCCATAAATTCTGTAGTTAAAGGTACTAAGCCACTCTTGGTACTAAACATCAAAAAATCTTTATGAACCGATGGTTTGGTATCTGCAAATCTTTTTTCTGTGGTGTGGGTATAGGTTTTTTCTACCGGGCTATTATTGGGAACCCAAATATGCCAGCTCCATAATACCGGATCCTCTGAATTTGCATTAGCTCCGGAATGTAAGGATACCACTGCGTTTCCAGATTCATTTGCATTTACTTTTACGCGAATATCTGCATTTTCATTGGCCCCGTTAAGTTTAACGGCTTTAATCAGCTGTTTGTTTGTAGTCCAGTAAACATTGACAGATAAATTCCCCACAGGCCATTCATGATCCGTTAAGTACTGGTTGTACACAGCATAGGCTTTATTTACAGGAATAATAATTTCTTTTTCTTCCTTGCTTTTTACCTGTAAGTAACTATTAGGATTTTCAAGACCTTTTGTATACTCTTTTACTTTGGAAGCTAAATAAGTGGTTTCATAGAATCCAATTTCCTCAACTCTCGGATCCTTTGAACAACGGACAGCCCCTGCACCGCTATAGGTATCAATTGAAAACCAACCCTTTCTTCTATCAGGATAATCAGATAAATTCTGATGTGGATCAGCAATAAAATGCAACCCTCTGGTAGAGCCATTAGTGTCCATACTAGCACCCCATATATAAGTTTCTGATCCATTATCCTGAAAATGCACCTCGCCATTATTCGGTTTTTTCTTATCTGGATTTTTTACATAATTCCCTGTAAGTGGATACTCCCCTAGGTAATAATTATCTTTTCCCTTACCAAAATAAATACCCAATCCGGGATAAATTTTTGCAGACGGGTACCTGTTGTTCTTATCTACAATATCATTTTCACTTTTCCCTTCAACATAATTATAAGAATTACCCCAAGGAGAATATTTAGGATGTCCATTTCTTGCATTTGCATACGATGGAATTCTCCAGCCGGAAGGACACGGATCAAAAGGTGATTTTAATTGAGTTTCGTAAGCGGTTGAATTTTGATATCCTTTAGTATTGTCTGACCATAAATCGAATCTACGTCCATTATTATGCAAGTCTTTTGAAAACCAGTTTATATCATTACCACCAAATATATCAATGAATTTTAACGGATTTTGAATTGCATACGTTATATTTTCATTTATTTCATCACTCGGCCTAAGTATCATTACATTATTACGATAATTAAAATTATGCAGAACCCCATAGAGCAAGGTAGATATAAAGGCTGAATTACCGTCTTTATATACGGTTGGAGGAAACGGATCTTTTCTACCCCATTGGTAAATTAACCCGCCTGATTTACTCCATCCATTTCCTAAAAACGAATTGGAAGTAGCTCCCAGATTACGATCCATAAACGTATTGGTCCAATCTATATCCGGAGCATTATTTTTATAGGATATTGCATTTTTAACCGGATCATCAGTCACCCACACATGCCAGCTCCAGTATACCGGATCTTTTAACGGATCTCCTGTATTTCCGACATGAAGGGCTATTACTGCATTTCCTTTTCCTTTGGCATTGTTAATCCTTACCTGAATTTTGGAATCTTTTCCATTCTGGTCTATCGAAGCAGTGCGTACCAAGCCTTCTATATCTTCCCAGTATACCGAAGCTGAGAGTTTTCCTTCAGGTACTCCTTTTCCTTCTAAATACTCATTGGTTTTCCACACGGCATAAGCTTTCGCTACCGGTATTTCCAACCCTCCATAATTATTCGCTTTTGCAGCATCTACATCATAGATATAACTATTTGGCAATCCCTGAGCCAGCGATTCAGAATCATCTGTAATTTCGCAATAGTTAGCAAAATCACTCCATTGTTTGGCGGCTTTATATAGAGTTACTGACTCTTTGGGTACACATATTTGTATTGAATTTTTATCAATACCTTCAAATATTACTCCTTCTAAAGCTGGTGGAGTAGAATTATGGCTAACAATTTTTTGTAGTTGAGTACAATTTTTAAATGCTCTTGTTTGTATGAGATTAACCTGAGAAGGAATTTCAATTTTACTGAATGTAGCTACTTGGAAAGCATCAGTATGAATTTCTTCTATATTTTCGGGTAATTTAACTTCACCTTTAAAAGAAACAAAAGAACTCGCCGGTATAATTTTCAGGTTTGAAGGTAAAATTACTTTTCCGGAATAGTCAGAAAAAGTTCCCTGAAGCCAATAATCTGTATAAAAATTGGTTAATTTCAGATTCTTGGACAAATCTATAACAGCTACTTTTGCATTTTTAACCAAAAATTTACCTATAGATTCCAATTCCGTACAATTAGAAAAATCCAATTGGTCTATCGCAGCATTTTCAAAAACAACATGTTCAATCTTTTTTAAATTTTTAGGTAATTTAAGCAATTTAAGGGTAGAACCATAAAATGCCCCTGGTTCTATTACCTCTACTGTTACCGGTAACTCAACCTCTCCGCTAAAACCTGCAAATGAAGAGTTTTTTACTATTTTTAGATTTTCAGGTAATATTACTTTTCCAGAGTAACTGGAGAATGCTCCTTGTAGCCATCTATCCGTATGAAAATCCGTTAATTTAAGATTCTTGGATAAATCTATTACAGCGATTTTTGCATTTCTTACAAAGAATTTATTTACCTGTATTAAATCTGTACTTGCTGTAAAATCAAGATCGTTGATTGTACTGTATGTAAAAGCATTATCTGCAATTATTTTTAATGCTTTAGGTAATTGAACTTTATTTAGAGTTTTATATGCTAATGCATCTTTGGGTAATAAGCCATCTACTAAATAAACATTCAGCATATCCAAATTCTTTAGTGCAGTCATTTGACGAATGGTCAAAAAGTCTGCACTATTCAGAGTTCCTGTAAGGCTGAGATCGGTTATCTTAGCCTTATCCGTTCCTACCAGCTGGTATAGGGTTCCGGGTGTCGTCACTTCGTAGTTCTTACTAAGCTGCCCCCACGAAAGAGAAAAGCATAGAAAGAAACACAAAAGCGATAAATAATAGCTTTGTTTCATATAATATAATTTAATGTGATTTCTTATTTTTGATTAAAAACCGACTTTTGATTTTTTACTATTCCGATATGTTTTTTAGAATAAAAGAGGTAAGAGCAGAATTTGGCAGACAGTCTAAATTCATATATTTATAGTTGTTTTTTATACAATATTAGTAAAAATTTATTAATAATTCAAACACAAATGAAACAACAAATAGTGCTTGATTAGATAAAAAACAGCTTTTCAATGAACTAACTCTAAAAAAAAACCGGCAAATTGCCGGTTTTTTAACTATAAATGATTGGTTACTTTTTTATTACTTTTTTATTCACTACCTGCCCCTGAGCTTGTACCTGTACCACGTACACCCCTGAAGGCTGATTTTGTATATTCACATCCACTTCGGTGCTATTAGCAAACGTTTGGCTATGAATTACTGTTCCGTTGATGTTCACCACATTAAGTTTTCCTTCCGTGACACCTGTAAGCAGTACTTTAAATAAGCCTGACGTTGGATTCGGGGTAATTTTTATTTGAGACTCGGTTAGTGTTGAGGTTTGAGCTTCTACTGACTGAGCTTCTACATAATTACGTCTTACGGAAGAATTTACCGGTGTGTTGGCTATGGATTCTTCTGTAAATCTCGGTTGGTCTTTTGCACATCGTATAGGCATAGCTATTCTGGGATTCATATTATATCCTATATTAATTGTATTAAGATCTGGTCTATAATGCAATGCCAATGATCTATTCTCTACCCCAGGCGCCATAGTGGCTGTCCAAAGTCCTCCTATGTTTCCTGGATAATATACTCCATTTGGTTCTGAAACCTTAAGAGGATAAGCTCTAAATCCTGAAAAAGGCAATTGTCCTATATTATATGATTCTGAGGTAAATGTAACTCCTCTATCCGCAATAATAATTCCTTTATAATCTTTAGTAATACTACCTTCTATGTCTATATTTTCTTTTTTCCATGGGGAATTTTTACTATCACTAAAACCATGATCAGGTACTCTCCATCCCTCCGGACATGGATCAAAAGGTGATTTTTTGGTGGCATGCCCCCATAAGGTAGGATCTTTTTCAGGCAACCAGTTAGATTCAATTGTATTAGTTACTGGACTATATCCAGGACCGAACATAACGGTTAAAGGATTTTCCACCGATCTTTTCATAACCGATCGGTTTGAATCTCCTTCTCTGAACATATCTCTATAACTTACATCATAAACTTCATATTCAGCTATACCTAATCCATGCCAGTAAGTATTAATACTATTGCCCTTGAATATAGAGTAATTTCCAAGAAAATTTCCACCAGCAGGGTGCGTCTCGTAGGTATAAAAGGATGGTATAGGATCTTTTCTCCCCCATTGATACAACATACCTCCGGTGTGTCTATATAAGTTAGGATCTGAAGAAGCTATATCAAATTCCAGAGCTCCCAGATTTCTGTCCATAAACTCCGTTGTTAACGGAGGATAAAAACTCTCCGTATTATACGCTAGTTGTTTGAAGTCAGGCTTGCCTGCCCCAAATTTTTCCTCTGTAGTATAGCTAACCGGATTTTGAACAGGGCTGTTATTAGGTACCCAGATATGCCAGCTCCAAAGTATTTTGTCGTTAGAGTTACCGTTTACTCCAGAGTGAAGGGATACTACGGCATTCCCCGATTTGTTTGGATTTACCGTTACTTTAATGGTCGAATTTTCATTCGTTCCTTCTAACACAGGTTTTTTCAACAAATTGGTATCTGTGGTCCAATATATATTCACTGATAATTTTGCCTCTTTAGCCGGCCATTCATGATCGGTCAGATATTGGTTATACATAGCATAGGCTTTGTTTACCGGTATCTGAATGGTTTGGGCATTTTCATCTTTCACAACCATATAACTGTTCGGATTATTAATTCCTTCGGTATATTCGAGCACATCGGGTGCTAAATATTGGGTTGGATAACTGCCAATCTCGGATATACGGGTATCAATTACACAACGAACCGCTTGTCCTGAATAAGTTGCATTTGCATTCATAGACTCTATCCCAAAAAGACCCAATTTATTATTCTGACTTGCATCAGATATTATTCGTAACCCAAGTCCTCTTCCATCAATTTCTCTTATTTCATTTTTATACGCCTGAGTAGCTCCCCATAAATATGTTTCTGAAGCTTCATCCTGATAAACTATATCATCACCTGAATATCTCTTATAATGCCCGGTAAGCGATAACTGGCCTAATGGATAATTTTCTTTTCCAGATTTAAAATCCATCCCTAATCCCGGATATATTTTTACCGATGGATATCGTGCCCTTACAGATTCATTTTCTAAAGATTCCATATCTTTATTTAATGGTTCAGTTATCCCCAGCTTATATCCGTTCCCCCAAGGCGAGTAGGATGGTAGTTTTATGGTGTCTACATTAACCGAATAGGCAAAGGATGGAACCCGCCAGCCGGACGGACACGGATCAAAAGAAGATTTAAGTGCCGGTTTATAAGTCACCAATCCTGTTTTCGCCTGATTGTTATCTCCCCACAAATCGGCTCGTGCTCCTACTCCTGAAAACCAATTTAATAGGTCTTTATTACCATTTTCATTCGGATCCAATTTAACTATTCTCAGTGGATTCTGGGTTGCATACTGGATATTTTTATTTGTATCGGTACCTCCCGGTTTTATAACTGAAAAATATTGTAAACTATTTTGGATTTTACCAAACGGTAGTGTATATATTTTTGGAAAGGTATTGTCTATGTATCTCATAACAGGAAGAGGATCTTTTCTTCCCCATTGATACATTAATCCTCCGGAACGATTCCAGTCATGTCCTAAAAATGAATTAGACAAGGCTCCCAGGTTACGATCCATAAAGGTATTTGTCATTTCTCCGTTTTGATTGTTTGTATACGTCTTTCCCTGGGTAGGATCATCGGTCACCCAGACGTGCCAGCTCCAGTATACCGGATCCTGTAAAGGATCTCCTGTTGTTCCTGAATGTAAGGCTACTACTGCATTTCCTTTTCCTTTGGATTGGTTTATCATTACCTTTATCTTGGAATCTTTTCCATTCTGGTTTACAGATACTGAGCGTACCAAACCTTCCACATCTTCCCAATACAAGGAAGCTGATAAAGTTCCTTGCGGTATGCCTTTTCCTTCCAAATAGGAATTGGTTTCCCACATAGCGTATGCTTTTGCCACGGGTATTTCCAACCCTCCATAGTTATTGGCTTTCGCTGCATCTACATCATAAATATAACTGTTAGGAGCATTCACCTGTGGATCTTTTATTATTTCCGGCCCTGCTAAACAAAGATCAGTTTCAACTGATACATTAAAATTCTTCCACTGGCTGGCCTGATTGTATTTCGCTAAAGTGTTTTTTGGTACGGATAATTCAACTTTTGAAAAGTTTATCCCTTTGAATACTTCCGTTCCTAATTGTGGAGGAGTTATGGCACAGATTGAAAGTTTCTCCAACTCACCACACTCCATAAATGCCCCTGTTTCTATTATTTTTAATGATGACGGCAGATAAATTTCTTTAATTGAAGAATATTTAAACGCTTGGTTGCTTATTTTCTCCAGTCCATTTGGTAAAACTACTTCTCCTTTGAATTGAATAAAGGCTACTGGAGATAAAACTTTTAAACTCAAGGGTAAGATAACTTTACTTGTGTTATTTGTAAAGGCTCCTCCATTCCACCCTCTTAAAAAGTTTACCAACCGGGAATTTTTTGAAAAATCAAGTACGTTCTCTTCTAACTGAATGTTTGAAAACGCTAGATTATCTATGGTCTCCAAGGAACTGACCTTAGTAAAGTCTAATCGACGGGTCTTCATACTTTCAAAAGCAGAATAACCAATCTTTTTTACACTACTGGGGATGCGTAATTCCGTTGATGGTGCTGAAAGTTTAAATGATTCATTTCCTAATTCTTCTAATCCTTCTGGTAAAACTACCTCTCCTTTGAATTGAATAAAGGTTGCTGGAGATAAAACTTTTAAATTCAAGGGTAAAATAACTTTACTTGTGTTATTTGTAAAGGCTCCTCCATTCCACCCTCTTAAAAAGTTTACCAACCGGGAATTTTTTGAAAAATCAAGTACGTTCTCTTCTAACTGAATGTTTGAAAACGCTAGATTATCTATGGTCTCCAAGGAACTGACCTTAGTAAAGTCTAATCGACGGGTCTTCATACTTTCAAAAGCAGAATAACCAATCTTTTTTACACTACTGGGGATGCGTAATTCTGTTGATGGTTCTGAAAGTTTAAATGATTCATTTCCTAATTCTTCTAATCCTTCTGGTAAAACTGCCTCTCCTTTGAATTGAATAAAGGCTACTGGAGATAAAACTTTTAAATTTAAGGGTAAAATAACTTTACTTGTGTTATTTGTAAAGGCTCCTCCATTCCACCCTCTTAAAAAGTTTACCAACCGGGAATTTTTTGAAAAATCAAGTATGTTCTCTTCTAACTGAATGTTTGAAAACGCTAGATTATCTATGGTCTCCAAGGAACTGACCTTAGTAAAGTCTAATCGACGAGTCTTCATACTTTCAAAAGCAGAATAACCAATCTTTTTTACACTACTGGGGATGCGTAATTCTGTTGATGGTTCTGAAAGTTTAAATGATTCATTTCCTAATTCTTCTAATCCTTCTGGTAAAACTGCCTCTCCTTTAAATTGAATAAAGGTTGCTGGAGATAAAACTTTTAAATTTAAGGGTAAAATAACTTTACTTGTGTTATTTGTAAAGGCTCCTCCATTCCACCCTCTTAAAAAGTTTACCAACCGGGAATTTTTTGAAAAATCAAGTACGTTCTCTTCTAACTGAATATTTGAAAACGCTAAATCATTAATGGTCTCTAAATTTACTAAATGTTTAAAATCCAATTTGATTACTTTGCTTGCGTAAAATGCATAGGATGAGATAATCTTTAAAGATTTTGGTAAAACAATTTCATTTAAAGTTATCCCACTAAATGCTTCACGAGGTAGAATATTATCAACTAAATTAACGTGTAACAAATTTAAATTCTTTAGAGCATTCATTTGACGAATAGTCAAAAAATCTGCGCTATTCAGAGTTCCTGTAAGGCTGAGATCGGTTATCTTAGCCTTATCCGTTCCTACCAGCTGGGATAGGGTTCCGGGTGTCGTCACTTCGTAGTTCTTACTAAGCTGCCCCCACGAAAGAGAAATGCATAGAAAGAAACACAAAAGCGATAAATAATAGCTTTGTTTCATATAATATAATTTAATGTAATTTCTTATTTTGATAAAAACCGACTTATAATTCTTTGTTAATAAGATGTATCTTTTTAGAATAAAAGGGGTTAAAAGCAGAATTTGGCAGATATTCTAAATTCATATATTATTAGTTGTTTTTTATACAATATTAGTGAAAATTTATTATTAATTCAAACACAAATGAAACAACAAATAGTGCTTGATTAGATAAAAAAAAGCTTTTCAATGAACTAACTCTAAAAAAAAACCGGCAATTTGCCGGTTTTTTTATTTACAATTTAAATGATTTGTTATTTTTTTATTACTTTTTTATTCACTACCTGCCCCTGAGCTTGTATCTGTACCCCGTACACTCCTGAAGGCTGATTTTGAATATTCACATCCACTTCGGTGCTATTAGCAAACGTTTGGCTATGAATTACAGTTCCATTGATATTTACGACACTTAGCTTTCCTTCCGGTACACCTGTAAGCAGTACTTTAAACAAGCCTGACGTCGGATTCGGTGTTATTCTTATCTGTGATTCTGTAAGTGTTGACGCTTTTTCTTCTACTGACTGAACTTCTACATAATTGCGTCTTACGGAAGAATTTAAAGGTGGATTCATTATGGATTCCTTCGTGAATCTTGGCTGATCTTTTGCACATCTTACTTGTAATGCAGTTCTTGTAATTTCAGATGGAAAATCTAAATTATTTGCATTCTTTCTATTGTAAAAAGCAAACTTTGTAGCTAAAGCCTCTCCTTTATCTATAGCCCTATCTATCATTGCTGCAGACCATAATCCTCCCGATAAATTAATATCGTAAACTCTAAACTTCCATCGTTCAGGTTCGTCAGAATGTTTAGGTAAAATACTCATTCTTGCTCCTTGAAAAGCTATATATCCAATATTGTAGAAAGGATCATCAAATATAACTCCTCGAAATCCATTGTCAGTATCTTGTTTCGCTTCTAAAATTCTACCTTTATAATCTTCTGCTTTTTTCAATACAGGTACCCATTCGTTATTGTCATTTTTCTTGTAAGAACTTTCCTTATACCATGGAGTATTTTTTGAATCTAAAAAACCTAAATCTGGAACTCTCCAACCTTCCGGACATGGATCAAAAGGAGATTTTACTGTAGAATGCCCCCATAATTCAGGCAAAACAACTGGTAACCAATTATATGCTAAATTATCGTTACCAAAAACAATACTAGTTAAAGGGTTTTCAATAGATGTTTTTAAAATTGATTTTACGCTACGATCAATATTTGATTTTAATACATCTAAAGTAAATAAATCCAGATAATTATAATTATTATAATAGTTGGTAGGAGGAACTACTTTGTACTCCAAATTTCCTCTCAAAGTTGAACCTTTATAAATAAAATAATCACTTCCATGATAAGAATCACCATTTGTTCCAACATTATAATAAGTAGGTAGCGGATCTTTTCTTCCCCATTGATATTGCAATCCACCTGTAAGTGAATATACTGATTTATTATTAGATGAAATATCATATTCTAATGCACCTAAATCCCTATCCATAAACTCAGTAGATAAAGGGACTAAGCCTGAAGTAGTATTAAACGCTAAGAAACTGCTATAATCATTTTTAGTATCTGAATATTGCTTTTCTGTAGTATAAATATGACTTTTTACTTCGTTATTTGCAACCCAGATATGCCAACTCCAAAGTATGGGATCGCTTGAGTTCCCCTGACTTCCTGAATGTAAGGAAACAACAGCATTTCCTGATGTATTAGGTGTAATCTGAACCTCTATAGTTCCATTCTCATCTGTTCCGTGTAATAAAACACCTTTTATCAACTTATTAATTTTATTAAAATCCTTTTCATCGTTAGGCCCTATAGTCCAATAAACATTAGCAGACAAACGTCCCTGAGGCCATTGATGATCGGTTAAATATTGATTATAAATTGAAAATGCTTTATTTACTGGTATAAACACCTTTTGTTCTTTACTATTTTTAACTAACTGATAACTATTAGGATTATATAATCCTTCATCATAATTTTTAATATTCTCTGAAACATACTGAGTTGTTAAGTCGGATACAGGGGAATTTTCTTTGACACAACGAACTCCGTTAAGGCTTATTGTGTGTCCGGCTGTTAACTCTCTTGTATCAATTATGTACGCTCCTTCTCTTCCTTCATATGTATTATATTGATCTGCTATCATATGAAAAACATTAGCTGTACTGGCATCGTTTAAAGTTGCTCCCCACAAAAAGGATTCAGATCCTTCATCTTGATAAACCATTTTATCAGCATACGACATATAATGACCTGTCAAAGGATATTGACCTAAATCATAACCAGATACTCCACTGAAATCGAAACCTAAACTTGGATAAATTTTAATTCCTTTAAAAATAGTTCTTACTTTCTGAGATCTAGTATTTAACTTTGGATCAGAAAAATCTGATTGTGGGAAACCATCTGTACCAACCTTACCCCATGGTGAGGATGCATGATTATCAGTCCACATATGAGCATAAGAAGGAATCCTCCAACCTGACGGACATGGATCAAAAGGAGATTTAGGCTGTTGCTCAAATACCTGTCCAGGCATACGTTTTCCATTTGTGTTATCTGCCCACAAATCGTAAACCCTACCGTTCTTTGCATAATCACGTTCTAAATCATCTGTTATCCATGAACTTTTTGAAAGATATACTAATTTACCTTCACTATTTAATATTAGTTCTTCTTTAGGGGGAACAATAATATCAAATGGTGATTGAACCGACTGCTGTATATTTAATGCAACTTTTGATGAAATTCTAAATTGCTGAATTTTATATTCATAATTACTCCTGTTTAATTTCCCTTTATTTAATGTATTTATATGAGCCGATGTTTTGTCTTTATAAGCCATAGGTGGAAAAGGATCTTTCCTACCCCATTGGTACATTAAACCTCCGGAACGATTCCACTCATTGCCTAAAAATGAATTGGATATGGCTCCCAAGTTACGATCCATAAAGGTATTGACTAAATGATCTTTACTATCCGGATTATTATCATAGGTTTTTCCTTGTGTCGGATCATCAGTCGCCCAGACATGCCAGCTCCAGTATACCGGATCTTGTAAAGGATCACCTGTTGCACCTACATGTAAAGCAACTACCGCATTTCCTTTGCCTTTGATTTTGTTTATCATTACCTTTATTTTGGAATCTTTTCCATTCTGGTTCACAGATACCGAACGGACCAAACCTTCCACATCTTCCCAATACACGGAGGCGGAAAGAGTTCCTTCAGGAATCCCTTTTCTTTCCATAAATTCATTAGTTTCCCACATAGCATAAGCTTTTGCCACGGGTATTTCTAAACCTCCGTAATTATTTGCTTTTGCTGCATCCACATCATAAATGTAACTGTTAGGAGCATACACCTGTGGATCTTTTATAATTTCCGGCCCTGCAACACAACGATCAGTTTCAACTGTTACAGTAAAATCCTTCCACTGGCTGGCCTGATTGTATTTCGCTAAAGTGTTTTTTGGTACGGATAATTCAACTTTTGAAAAGTTTATCCCTTTGAATACTTCTATTCCTAATTGTGGAGGAGTTATAGCACAGATTGATAATTTCTCCAATTCTTTACATCCTGAAAAAGCTCCATTACCTATGTTTTTCATTGTAGAAGGTAAAAAAAGTTCTTTTACAGAAGAATTACGGAAGGCTTCTTTTTCAATTACCTCTACGGTAGAGGGGAAATTTACCTCGCCTTTGAAATTTACAAATGTATATGCTTTTACTGTTTTTAGATTTTCAGGCAAAATTACTTTTCCAGAATATCCTGAGAACGTCCCCTGATTGAAATCATCTGTATAAAAATTGGTTAGTTTAAGGTTTTTGGATAAATCTATAACTGCAATTTTTGCATTGCCTGCTAAATTTTTACCTATGGATTGCAATTCCGTACAATTCGAAAAATCTAATTCATTCAGGGTACTGTTTGAAAAAACACCATGTCCTAACGTTTTTAAATTTTTTGATAATTTAAGTGATTTAGGAGTTGATTTACTAAAGGCTTCTCTTTCTATCACCTCTACGGTAGAGGGTAAATCTACCTCGCCTTTGAAATTTACAAATGTATACGCTTTTACTGTTTTTAGATTTGCAGGTAAAATTACTTTTCCGGAATATTCTGAAAATGTACCCTCATGCCAATCATCTGTATAAAAATTGGTTAATTTAAGATTTTTAGATAAATCTATAACTCCTAGCTTCACATTGGATACCATACCTTTACCCATGGATTCCAGCTCTGTACAATTTGAAAAATCTAATTCATTAAGAATACTATTAGCAAATGCTCCATGCCCTATCGATTTTAAATTTTTTGATAATTTAAGTGATTTAGGAGTTGATTTACTAAAGGCTTCTCTTTCTATCACCTCTACGGTAGAGGGTAAATCTACCTCGCCTTTGAAATTTACAAATGTATACGCTTTTACTGTTTTTAGATTTTCAGGCAAAATTACTTTTCCGGAATATTCTGAGAACGTCCCCTGATTGAAATCATCTGTATAAAAATTGGTTAGTTTAAGGTTTTTGGATAAATCTATAACTGCAATTTTTGCATTGCCTGCTAAATATTTACCTATGGATTCCAATTCCGTACAATTCGAAAAATCTAATTCATTCAGTGTACTGTTAGAAAAAACACCATGCCCTAACGTTTTTAAATTTTTTGATAATCTAACTTTATTAAAAGTTTTATTTGCTAATGAATAGTTAGGTAATAAACCATTTACTAAATAAGCATTTAGCATATCCAAATTCTTTAGCGCAGTCATTTGACGAATGGTCAAAAAGTCAGCACTATTCAGAGTTCCTGTAAGGCTGAGATCGGTTATCTTAGCCTTATCCGTTCCTACCAGCTGGGATAGGGTTCCGGGTGTCGCTACTTCGTAGTTCTTACTAAGCTGCCCCCATGAAAGAGAAAAGCATAGAAAGAAACACAAAAGCGATAAATAATAGCTTTGTTTCATATAATATAATTTAATGTGATTTCTTACTTTTGATTAAAACCGACTTTTGATTTTTTATTATTCCAATGTGTATTTTTAGAATAAAAGAAGTAAAGGCAGAATTTGGCAGGCAGTCTAAATTCATATATTTACAGTTATTTTTTATACAATATTAGTAAAAATTATGCGTAAAACCATCAAATTTTAGATTTTATATTAACGATTTCACAAATATTATAGATAAAAAACAAGAACTGAATGGTTTATAAACTAAAAATATTTGATAAAATATAATGAACTAAATTTTATTCAACAATGATTGATTTTTTAACTATTTAAAGTCTTTAAAAAAAGCAGAATTTTTGTTACACCGACTATAATTATAAATTTAAAATAGCTCGTTAACTTACTTTGGATTATATTACATAATATCTATATGAAAAATTTTGAATATGCCTGTCAAGGTTATTTGTATGCCTATACAAAAGGTGAAAAAAGCTATAAGTTTATTAATAATTATATTCCCAGAGCTACCTACCTTATCAACAATCTTTGAAGCATTTGACAAAAAAAAGTATACTAAAATACAAAGAACAAGTATAACCAGAGCAATAGTCAGATAGTTAATCAAAGTCAGGTACATGTTTTCTTCAATTGAGCTGTTAGCGGTTAAAGTAAATATAACGGAAATACTACCTGAGCCCATTATAATGGGAAAGGTAATAGGATAAAATATATCTTTTTGAATATTTTCATTATCTAAATCGTTTATGGTTTTCTCTTTTTTTTCTTTACTTTTTCCTTTATTATTCCCATCGGATAACCAGCCCAAGGCTGTCTTACAAATCATGAGACCTCCTCCCAGCTGTATAACAGGAATGGACAGACCAAACAGCAGTAATATTAAACGACCGATAAGTAAGCTTCCTAACCCAATGGACAAACAATAAATGGTGATTTGCTTTACTACAGATTTTCTTTGTTTTTCCCCTAATCCCTCCAGAAAATTATTTACAATAAATGCGTTGCCAATAGGATTAACCACGGGAAACAAGGCTACCATAGCCGCTGAAAATACATGTATAAAATTTTGTACCATTTCTTTAGGTTTTTTGAGTTGTAAAGATCGTATTTTAACTCAAGTGAACATCATTTTTTATAAAAAAATATTTATTTAACCTAAATTTTTAAATTTAATATATAAGCTACTTTATATAATAAAAAATCCCCTTCAAATGAAGGGGATTTTTTATTATACTATTATTTTGTACGATTAAGCGTCTAACTCACCTGCAATTACATTTAAACTTCCCAGTGCAATAATGGCATCGGATAACATTTGTCCTTTAACCAGCTCTTCAAAAGCCTGATAATAAATAAAGCACGGTCTTCTGAAATGTAAACGATACGGACTTCTTCCTCCATCACTAACTAAATAAAAGCCTAACTCTCCATTACCACCTTCAACTGAATTATATACTTCACCGGTTGGAATTTTTGTTTCCCCCATAATGATTTTAAAATGATAAATCAGCGCTTCCATACTATTGTAAACATCCGGCTTATCCGGCAGATAAAAGTCCGGTACATCTTCATGGTAATTTCCTTCCGGCAAATTTTCATACGCATTTTTTATCAGCTTGAAACTTTCTCTTATCTCCTGCAATCGTACCATGAAACGGTCATAAGCATCACCGGCAGTACCTATAGGAATGATAAAATCAAAGTCATCATAGGAAGAATAAGGACTCATTACCCTAACGTCATAATCCACACCGGCAGCACGTAAGTTTGGGCCTGTAAATCCGTAATTTAAGGCTCTTTCTGCAGATATTCCTCCCACCCCAATCGTTCTGTCCATGAATATCCGGTTTCTTTCAAGTAAGCTGGCAAACTCTTCCAGTCTTTTCGGAAAATCAGCGATAAATTCACGAATTAACTGATGAAATTTAGGACTGAAATCTCTTTCAAAACCTCCAATACGACCAATATTGGTAGTCATTCTGGCTCCACATACCTGTTCGTAAAGATCATAGATTTTTTCCCTGTCCTGGAACATATATGTAAATCCGGTTAATGCACCTGTATCTACTCCCATGACGGAGTCGCATACCAAATGGTCTGCTATTCGCGCCAGCTCCATAATTATGATTCGCATATAATCTATTTTCTTAGAAACTTTTATACCTAAAAGCTTCTCCATAGTCATATGCCAGCCCATATTATTGATTGGTGACGAACAATAATTTAAGCGATCTGTTAAAGTCGTAATCTGAGCATAGGTTCTTCTTTCGGATATTTTCTCAAAAGCCCTGTGAATATATCCAACAGTAGAGGATGAAGAGACAATTCGCTCTCCGTCCATTAATATATGATTTTCAAATATACCATGAGTTGACGGGTGGGTAGGTCCTAAATTTATTTTCTGAAGCTGACCGTCTAATTGTTCTTTAACGATATAATTATCAACGACACCCGCAAGGTTTATCAACTCACTTTTATTATTTTCCTGAGACATTTTTCTTTTTTTATCTTTTAATATTAGACGGGTTATCTACCAAACATGGCATCATCTTTATCTGTACGTGTTGCATCTTCCAGCTGATATTGTTTCAGCATAGGATGATATTCCATTTCTTCCATATTAAGAATCCGCTTTAAATTGGGATGTCCTTTAAAATTGATTCCATAGAAATCGAACGTTTCTCTTTCCATCCAGTTAGCTCCGGAATAAAGAGAAGTTAAAGAATCTACTTCTGGCTTATCAATAGACAAATAGGTTTTTAACCTCAGCCTGAAATTATTAATAAAACTATGTAAATGGTATATTACTCCTAGCTCAGCACCTTTGTGATCCGGATAATGGATACCGCATATATCTGTAAGAAAATCTATTTTAATCGTATGCTTTTTTACAAATTCGACTAAAGGCAGAACAGCTTCATCCTTAATTTCCAATGTCAGAATACCATCTGGCTCATAAGCTCTAAGAATAGAGTCACCGAATTCATCTGTTAAAAGCTGTAAAACAAATTGATTGTCTATAATTGTATTTTCTTCCATCAAATTACGAAATATTATATGATTCTAATAAAGCTTTATACTCTGGTGAATCTCTTCTTCTCAGGCTTTCGTTTTGTACCATTTCCTGAATCTGCATAAAACCTTCAATAATTTGCTCCGGTCTTGGAGGGCATCCGGGTACATAAACGTCTACCGGAATGATCTTATCAATTCCCTGAAGTACAGAATACGTATCAAAAATACCGCCACTGGAAGCACAGGCACCCACTGCCATTACCCATTTAGGCTCTGCCATTTGAGAATAAACCTGTTTAAGCACCGGGGCTAGTTTTTTAGATATGGTTCCACAAACCATCAGTAAATCCGCCTGTCTGGGAGAAAACCTCATATTTTCAGCCCCAAAACGGGATAAATCATAGTTTGATGCTTGTATAGCCATAAACTCAATACCGCAGCAAGAGGTTGCAAAAGGTAAAGGCCATAAAGAATATGAGCGGGCCAACCCAATAATTTTATCTAAGCTCCCGGCAAAATATCCTGGTCCGCTTACTCCCTCAGGAGGTTCGACCATCGTAACTTTTTCTGACATATTTCTCTTTCTAAATCTAAAGTATATTGTAAATAGTATCTTTTATTTTTCCCAATCAAGAGCTCCTTTTTTCACTACATATAAAAAGCCTAGTAAGAAAATAGAAATAAAGGTCACTACAGCTAAAAATCCGGCAACGCCGAATTCTTTAACATTAAGTGCGTAAGGATAAAAGAAAACTATTTCTATATCAAATAAAACAAATAAAATTGCAGTTAGAAAATACTTAATTGAAAACGGTGTACGTGCATCTCCTTCGTATGCTACACCACATTCAAAAGTATCATCTTTTGCCTTACCATGAATTCTTGTCCCTAACATAGCTGAGCCGATAAGTGTCATTACACTGAAACCTAATGCTACAGCTACCTGAATTAATATAGGTACATAATCAACGGGTAAACTCATTTTTTAGTAATTTTTTTAATTATTATACAAAATTTATCGCCTTGCAAAGTTAATACATTTTTTAAACTATACCTTCATTTTTTAGTATTCTAATCTTTTATCTGTTAACGATAAACTAATTTTTCATTAAGTATCATAAAGCCTCTAACAGATTGGGATTTAAGCACCCCATTATTCAAATGATGAATATCATATATTTAGTTTGTAATTAGTCTAAATAAAAATTATATTTGCCGTAACTTTCTAAATTTTAACTAACATGAAAAAATTATACTTAATTTGTTCTTTAATTTGTTGCGGTCAGTTTCTTATGGCCCAAAACACTTCATCAATCAAAGGGAATGTTTCTAATATTGAAAACCTCCCTGTTGCAGATGCTGTCATCCTTGTAGATGGACAGTCAGTATCTGAAACTACAAAAAGTGATGGTTCTTTCGAAATTAAAGGTTTATCTCCCGGTAAACATAAAATTACCATCATTAGCCCTGATTCTGGTCATTATACTGAATCTTTTTCTTTAGACTCAAATGAAACTAAAGAATTGAGAATGACTGTATATCAAAAGGGAGATCTAGATAAAATTTTAATTTACGGACAAGGAAAACAGCCCAAAGGTCTTGATATGATCACCCGTATACCTTTATCTCCCAGAGAATTACCTCAAAACATTTCAGTTATATCTGATGAAATTATTAACGAGCAGGGTGCTCTTACTTTAACTGATGCTGTAAGAAATGTTCCCGGCGTTACGCTCTTCGGAACTTACGGTGGAACTACTGAGAGTATGTCTATCAGGGGATACAGAGGTACTCCGGTATTAAAAAACGGTATTCAGGTTGATTCTGATTTTAGAACATCAGGAATTTTGACAGATATGCAAGGGGTTTCAAGTATTCAGGTTTTAAGAGGATCTGCGTCAATAACCCAAGGTATCGGTAACGGATTAGGCAGCCCTGGAGGAGTTATAAACGTAGTTACCAAAACACCTCTATTTTTAAAGGATGCCGGACAGGTAGCATTGGAGTCCGGTAGTTGGGGATTATTCAGGTCTACACTTGATTACCAAACGGTTCTGGATAAAAAAAATACTTCGGCATTCCGATTAAATGCTGCTTTTCAAAGTGCAGACAGCTATAAGCCAAGAGTGGACAACAATCGTGTATATATAAACCCTTCTTTTGAATGGAGACCGGATGATAAAACAACGGTGACTCTTGAAATGGATTACATGAATGATAATACTACCCCAGACAGAGGTACAACAAATTTATCAAATCTAAACGAAAATAACTTACTTAATACCAGACATAATTTTTTAGGTTGGGGAACGGATAATGTTAACACAAAAACAACTACTTATTCTGCTAAAATAGTTAGAAAACTGAGTGATAAACTTAGCTTGCGAGCCGTATATGCCGGTTCGGTAAACAATGACGAATCATACGGAGTGGGTTCTATGGCTAATCCTTATACGTATATAGATGAAACTACAAATAAAGAAATTAAAGATTATACAAGGCGAGAAAGAAATCTTACTTGGTCTGAAAGTGAAGATAAAAATAAAGTTATTCAAATTGACTTAATTGGTAAAAATTTATTTACCGGTAAAATTAAGCATACGTTTCAGGCAGGTTTTGACTACAAATCCAATGAAAAAACAACTATTTCTCATTTAGGTACTTATACAAAAAACAATCAAACATATACTGGCTCAGATATATATGTTGATAATATAAATCTTTTAGATAAAAAAACACCAAACAATTTACTTCCTGGTTTTAGTAAATCTTCATTTAATGCAGGGACTAAAAATACTAAAACTAATTCTGAAGTGTATGGTTTTACTGTTCAGGATGCTATAGAATTTAATCCATATATACGCGCAAACTTTGCTTTACGATACAGTGTTGACGGACGAAAATCGAATGTAGGTGCCGCTAACGATGCATGGGACCCGTTTGTTGGGATAATGATAACGCCTGTAAAAAATATCAGCCTGTTTGGAAATTTTGCCACTACGACAAACTTACGTTCAGCCAGTAATCCAACTCAGGATGGTGGAACCGTTGGAGCATCAGTAACCAATCAGTGGGAAGTCGGAGTAAAATCGGACTGGTTTAATAAAAGGCTGGATTTTAATGTGACATATTATTTTATCAATAATAGCGACATTGCTTATCAGGTCTATGAAAATGGAAAAGGTACTGGTTACTACAAAAAAGCAGGAGATTTAAGAAGGAATGGGATTGAGATTGAAGCCAATGGCCGGATTCTTGAAAACCTGAGAGTTATTTTAGGATATTCATACTCAGATGTTCAATATAAAAATAGCGTAGCATACGTAAATGGCTCTAGACCTATGAATGCCCCTTATTCAACGGCAAACGGATGGGTACAATATTTATTTAACCAGGGTGCATTAAAAAATCTTTCATTAGGTGTAGGTGTATATTATGTAGGCAACAGACCTGTTAACGATTATAGTTCAGATTTAAGAACTGACGGACATGGAACTACTCCAGGAGTAAAACCATTTAATATGCCTGGTTATACAACTATTAACGCCCAGCTTGGTTATACTTATAAAGATGTGGGACTAAAAGTTTTCTTTAACAACATATTTGATGAACTGGGATATACTTCTTACTATCGTGGTGGTTATATAAATCAAATAGATCCTAGAAACTTTAAAATTCAGTTATCATATAATTTCTAATTTCCACATATAATTATGTTTTTTAAACCTACCCCCTCATTTTGGGTAGGTTTATATAAAAGTTTTCAAATTAAATTATACACAAAAGATCTGAAAAGATAAAAAAACTACAGAATGTATTCTGTAGTTTTTTATTTATCCTATGTATAAAAAGTTTTACTTTTAATTACTGTTTTTCGGTCAGGAATTTCCAATATCTCTTAGGCATATATTGTTTTTGCAATTTTAAATTGATTCTTTCTTTGATTGATACTGATGTATGATATTTTTTCCACAATTCCTGAAATAACTTCTCATCCGGATGCAACATTTCCTCATCAACAAAACCTGTTCTGAGGTGTTCTCCGCTTCCTTCGAGAACCATGGGATGAACTTCCGACAAATCGTAATAAAAACCATAGTTTCGTTTAAGATCATACAGAATCCATTGTTGAGAAGAAAAGCGATCTTTAAAATGAGGTATAACTAATGGTAAACTATTATACACGGGATGTACGGGTGCAAAATAAATTTCATCTTTAGACTTTTGAAACCTTACAAACTGTTGCCATGCATGAACTTCTTTAGATACCTTTTTTGCTATTTTATGTATTTCAAGAACTACCGGATGACCAAAGTTAGCTGAGTGTTCGAATTTACTGTCAATCGCATATTTTATATATTGAAACAAAAGAAAATCACTATTTTCAATTTCAGACAACCAAACCGCATTCAGCCTGTTTAATTCCATCACTGACATTTTATTTTTAAGCAAGGTTAAAACGCGCAAATATTTTTCTGCTTGAGTTTCAATAGCAACAACCTCACGGGTAAGTAATGGTACTATCTGTTCCTGGGATATTAACGACTCAGGATATTTTTTTTTATCATAGGCCTCGAACACAGCGCATAAGAGACCTTCAAAGGATTTATCATATTGAAAAACTACCATAAGCATCCAAAGATATTGTTATTCACTGAAAAGTAATGACATTTGATTACTTGCTACTGAACGAGGCGTTTTTTTTACCAGTAAACTTCTTATATATTCAGGACTGGAACTGTTAACATTGAGTCCTCTATAATCTCTGCAAACGATGAAAAATTTTGCTCTTTTCATACTTACTCCTATTTTTTTTAATTGATATGTATCTAATAAGCCAAATCTTCTTGAAGCAAGAATGAGCTTTGCAGACTTAACTCCTATTCCGGGAACTCTTAAAAGCAAGTGATAATCACAAATATTTATATCTACAGGAAAATATTCGGGATGACGTAAAGCCCATGATAATTTAGGATCTATTTCCAGATCCAGATTGGGATTTACATCGTCTAATATCTCCTCTGATGAAAACTGATAAAACCTCATAAGCCAGTCAGCCTGATACAAACGATTTTCCCTAACTAAAGGCGCTTGCCTGATTGCCGGAAGTCTAGTGTCACCCGGATTAACGGGTATAAATCCGGAATAATAGACTCTTCTCATACTAGACTGTAAATACAAAACAGACGAAACTCGAAGTATATCCTGATCAGTTTCATTAGTTGCTCCAATAATCATTTGAGTACTCTGGCCAGCAGGTGTAAATTTTGAAACCGATTTAGATTTCTTTCGCTCTTCCTTATATTCAGTTACTCCGTTCTGTATGTATTTCATGGGAGTAAAAACACTGGCATGATCTTTTTCAGGAGCCAGATATTTTAGATTTTTTTCCGAAGGAATCTCAATATTAACACTTAGTCGGTCTGCATATAATCCGGCCTGATATACTAATTCCTTACTTGCCCCAGGTATACTCTTCATATGAATATAACCGTTATATCTATGAATGGTTCTAAGCTCTTTGATTACCCTAACCATTCTTTCCATGGTATGATCGGGATTTTTGATTATTCCTGAACTTAAAAACAAGCCTTCAATATAATTTCTTTTGTAAAATTCCAATGTCAAATTAACCAATTCTTTCACACTAAATGCCGCTCTTTTTATATCGTTACTTTTACGATTAATACAATATGCACAATCATAAATACAATAGTTAGTCAATAGAACTTTTAACAGAGAAACACACCTTCCGTCTTCAGTATATGAATGGCATATTCCCCATCCGGACGATGAACCTATATCACCGGATTTACTCTTTCTTGTAACTCCACTTGAGGAACAGGAAACATCGTATTTAGCTGACTCAGATAAAGTTGCAAGTTTGTTAATGAGATTTTCATTCACCATATACCAAAGTTACTAAACATATTTTCAATAATAAACTAAATATACGATAAACAATAATAAAACACTAATTACCAAACACTTAAACTCTAAAATTAAAAAATCCTCTCTACTGATTATAGTGGAGAGGATCTAAATTGTATAAGGTTAAATTTTATTAATGGCTATGCCCTGATTCCATTTCACCGGCTTTAAGATAGTAAACTCCAGATACGGCAACTTGTAATTGATTATCCCAATCCATTATTTCAACAAACTGTTCATTTTCTGCTCCTGTTTTTACTTCTTTCTTTTCGACATGCTCTCCTTTTTTGACAAATACATATTTTTTTCCAGCTTCTTCAAAAATGGCTTCTTTAGGTAAGGTAAGAACGGAATTCGTTCTGTTAATAATTGAAGCGTTCACAAATCTTCCTTCATAAAAATTTGTTGGAGGAAGTTTAGAATCTATATCCACATGCACCTGAATAGTGTTGTTTTCAGTATTAGTTACTTTTCCTATTAAATGTATACTCCCTCTTAAAGTATCTTTAATTTCCGGTAACATAAATTCTACATTTTGTCCGGTAAACAAACCTGATGCATGTTTTGAAGGAACATTTAACTCTATATGCAGTTCATCCTGATTAATAATCATAAATAATTCATCAGCCGTAGTAATTTGTTTGCCTGGAGAAATTTCTTCTGCATGTACAAAACCACTTTTCGGGCTGACAATGGCCAATATTGGATTTATTTTTTTTGTTCTGATTATCGTTGAAGGATTGAATCCTAATAATTGCAACTCAGAACGTAATCCTTCATATTCTGCTGATGAAACCTGATATAAAGCCTGAGATTGTTCATAGGCTTTTCGACTTATTGCATCGGCAGATAGCAAAGATTGCTTTCTTTGGTAATCTTTTAGATTCAGGTTCATGTTGTAGTAAGCTTCTAAAAATTGCTTTTGTAAAGTGATAAAGGAAGGATTTCTAACGGTAGCCAAAACCTGACCTTTTTTTACAAATTCTCCGGTAATAAAGTTTACTTTGTCTATAAATCCATCTACCTGGCTGTGTATTGATGACTTATTTTCCGGTAAGGCATGAATTACTCCACTTACTGTTATTTTAGTATCAATATATCTAAGTTCAGGTTTTCCAAATTTTATTCCATTGGTTTTGATTTGTTCATCTGTAAGAGTAATTTCTTCTGATTTATTTTCATTTTCAGCAGAACTTGCTTTATTCTCAGTTCCTGAACAAGAGAATACCAGCCATATAATACTATTTATGTATACTAGTTTTTTCATTATTTCTATCAATTTTGTTTGGTAATGTATTTAAGCTCGATGATTGATTGATTATAATTATTAAGAAGCTCGAGATAAGTTATGTTGGCATCTACAGAAGATTTTAACATACTGCAATATTGCAAATAGTCTATTTCTCCGTATTTATATTTTGTTGTTGCCACCTCTCTCATCTTTTGAAGTTCTTTAAAAGGATTATCTCCAAAAAACTCCAATTCATTTCGATACATTTCCTCTAATTTTTGCAATTGCTTGATTCTTACCTGCAAATCATGTACAATTTGTTCTTGTTGATTATTTAAAATTTGATTATCAATACTATTTTGCTCCTTTGCTTTTTTATATGAGTTGTTAAATAAAGGAACCGATAATCCTACAATTCCTGCATAGTACCCGGAACTTTGATCAATACTTTGGACCAATCCTCCCAAAGATAATTCCGGTCTTCTTTGTGCCTTGGTTAAGGCGATAGTTTTTTTATTAACATCTCTGGCTTTGTCAAATTGTTCAATATATACTGAGTTGGCACTATCTGACTGAAACCTATGGGAAATACGGGAAAATTTCTCAACCGGTTCTAAGTTTTCTTGATTTTGAATATAACAAAGCGAAAATAACTGATTTTCTATAGTAAGGAATTCTTGTTCATTCATTGCTTTTTGTTTGAGTACCTGCTCCAATTCTACTTTAAAAAACTGCTTTTCCATATAGTCAGTTTCACCTTTTTCATATCTGTATTCGGATCTTTTTAATCCGGACTTGTATAATGAATCCATTGATTCAAACATTTTTCTCTTTTCCAGTGTATACATCCATTGATTATACAACTGTTCCACCTGAAATTTTAAAGTATGCTGCTTTAAAACAAATTGAGTGCTTAACCAGTTTTTTTTCGTTTCGGATAAATTTCTGACATCTTTATAACTGAAAAGATTTCCAAAATCCTGTAACGCTTCTATCTGATAGTCTCCTTGTTTATTATTGTATTGACCGTATCCGGCAGTTACCGTTGTATTTTTCAAAGAATACGCATACTTTTTTTCAACGTTTTCTCTTTGAATTTCCAGCTCTTTCTGTCTAAGCTCTTTATTATTTTCAGATACTCTCTGCAACATCTGTTCAAGAGTTACTTTGGTTTGCGCATTAACAGAAATTATCCCACCTATAAAAAAAATAATTAGGGTAAGTCCTTTTCTATTTAATTTCATTTTAAATCTTTTATTTTCAACTATATAATAAATAGCTGGTACAATAAGCAACGTTAACAGAGTAGAAGTTACCAGTCCTCCTATAACAACTGTAGCCAAAGGTCTTTGAACTTCTGCTCCGTTTGAAGTGGATAACGCCATTGGAAAAAATCCTAAGGTTGCTACCATGGCTGTCATAAAAACAGGTCGTAAACGAGTAAGAGCCCCTTCTTTTATTAACTCTTTTAAAGAAGCATGATTTTTAGTTTTTCTCAGGTAATTTAATTCGCTTACTAATACAATTCCATTTAAAACGGCTACTCCAAATAATGCGATAAAACCAACTCCTGCTGATATACTAAAGGGGAGTCCCCTGACAACCAAAGCAATAATTCCGCCGATTGACGCCAAGGGTACTGCAGTGAAAATAATTAAAGCATCTTTCATACTCTTAAATGCCATATATAGTAACAGTATGATAGTGGCCAAAGCTATAGGAATTGCTATGCTAAGCCTGGCACTTGCTTCCCGTAAATTTTCAAAGGCTCCTCCATACTCAAAGGTATAACCCGGAGGTAATTTAATATTTTTATCCAAATTTTCTTGTATATTCTCAACAAGGGTAGCAACATCTACTCCTCTTACATTTACCCCAATATTAATCTTTCTCTGTGCCTGTTCTCTTGATATCATCATGGGGCCGGATTCATAATCTATTGTAGCCACTTCTGAAAGAGGAATAAGAGTATTCTTTGATGTTCTTATATAGAGTTGATCCAGATTTAATTGATTACGGTATTCTTGGCTAAGCCTTACTATCAACTCAAACCTTTTTTCGCCTTCCAGAATAACTCCTGCATCCTGGCCTGCTATAGTGGATCTTATAATTTGATTCAAAGAATTAATTGTAAGTCCATACTGGGCAATTTTAAGTCGGTCATAACTAATTTTCATTTGTTTTAACCCCTCTGTCTGTTCCACTTTCACATCAGCAGCGCCTTTGATACTCCTAATAATCTCCGCAGACTTATCTGCTAATTCTTTAAGCTCTCTGGTATCATCTCCGAAAATTTTAACTACTACATCTGCCTTTGCTCCTGTCATCAGTTCATTAAATCGTAACTGAATAGGTTGTGAAAACTCAAAAGCAGCACCTAAGATAGAAGATAATTTTTCTTTCATTTTACTTACTAATTCTTCCTGAGTTTTAGCCGTTACCCATTCATTTTTCTCCTTCAATACTATCATAATATCCGCATCCTCTATACCCATAGGATCGGTAGGCACTTCTGCCGTTCCTATTTTTGAAACCACATGAAGCACCTCCGGAAAATTTTCTTTTAAAATTTTCTCTGCTTTGGTAGTGGTTTGTATACTTTCGGTTAAAGAACTTCCCGGCTGTATACTCATCTGCATAGCAATATCTCCTTCTTGTAATGTGGGAACAAACTCTGAGCCCATTTTCATGAACACGATAACAAAGATTACCCAAACAATAACAATTGCACTTACTATAGTATAAGGTATTTTTAAAACTCTATCTAACACGGGTACGTAAAGTAACTTCAACTTATTCATAATCTTATCCGCAAAGGTTACTTTATGAACAATATTCTTTTTAAGAAATATTGTTGTCATTACAGGCACATAGGTAAGTGATAATATAAAGGCTCCTAAGATTGCAAAACTAACCGCTAAGGCCATAGGACGGAACATTTTCCCCTCAATTCCGGTCAAAGTCATGATTGGCACAAAAACAAGAATAATAATCATGATACCGAATGCAGCTGATTTATATATTTCACCTGCAGTATTGCCTATTACCTCATCCATTTGTTTCTGGGTCAGTTTTTTCCCGACATAACCTGTATATAGTACATGTATAACGCTTTCTATAATAATTATGGCGCCGTCAACTACAATTCCAAAGTCCATAGCTCCTAGGGAGAGTAAATTAGCCGAAACACCAAAGGCATCCATCATGGTTAATGCAAAAAGTAATGACAACGGAATCACAGAGGCTACTATCAAGCCTGCTCTTAGATTACCCAAAAGTAAAATCAAAACAAATATAACAATAAGCCCTCCTTCAATTAGGTTTTTTGTAACTGTAGATATGGTTTTATCAATTAATTTTGCTCTATCCAGATATTCATAAATATCTATTCCTTCCGGAAGATTTTTTTCTATCTGGGCAACTCGTCGTTTTACATTTTCAACAGTTTTATAAGAATCAGCGCCCTTAAGCATTAATGTTATACCTCCAACAACCTCTCCTTTTCCATCCATAGTCATCGCTCCAAATCTTTGGGCAGAACCTATTTTTATTTCAGCTATATCAGATATTTTTACCGGTACGGTTTCATTTACCGATACTACTACATTTTCAATGTCCTGAAAATTTTTAAGCATTCCTTCCGTACGTATATAAAACAGATTGTGTTTTTGCTCTATATATCCAGAACCCGAATTTTGATTATTGCTTTCTAAAGCGGTATAAACATCTTCTAAAGTAAGATTATAACTTTGTAAAGCCACCGGATTTATGGAAACTTCATACTCTTTTACTTTTCCGCCAAAGCTCGAAATTTCAATAATACCTTCTACTCCGCTTAACTGACGTTTAATTATCCAGTCCTGAATAGTTCTTAACTTTTCTGTATCGTACTGATTTTCGTACCCAGGTTTTATTCTAATAACATATTGATAAATTTCGCCTAAACCTGTAGTTATAGGCATAAGCTGAGGTTCTCCTAAACCCGAAGGAATGTCTTCTTTAGCAATATCGATCTGTTCTTTTACCAGTTGTCGTGCCTGAAGTGTCGGTGTACTTTCTTTAAATACAACGGTTATGATAGATAAACCAAATCTTGATATGGATCTGACCTGGGTAGTCCCCGGTATATTTCTGAGCTGAGATTCTAAGGGAAATGTAATGAGCTGTTCTACTTCCTGTGGTGCCAGTGTAGGCGATGTTGTTACTACCTGTACCTGATTGTTGGTTATATCCGGAGTGGCATCTATCGCTATATCTTTCACAGAATAAATCCCGCCTATCAGTAAGGCTAACGTGCCTACAATAACCAATAACTTGTTTTGTATAGATAATTCAATAATTTTTTTAAACATAAATTCTGTATTTTTTTATGGTTAACATAAAACTTATACTACTTGATTCTATGGTAAAATTAAAATTAACAAAATGCAATTCAATTGCAAATCAACATATTAACATCTTAATTATACTGATTTATATATAAATATTTAATCAGATTTTAAATTATTAAGAATTATTTGTTTATTGAATAAATGGATACAATTATATAAGAGCTATACTTGTAAATAATAAAAATATTCAATTTTAATTTTATCTCAAATAGTAGATATTACAATATTTACCTCGTTATTTATAAAGATAAAATTGTAATTTATATCAATAGAATTATATGCTGGGTGGAGCTCTTAATCCGCAACCTAAATCATTTTCTACGGATGAGTAATTGAAGTTATAATAAAATGTATGAGCTACTTTTTCAGGATCTTTCAGCTGAAATTTTAACAGAGATAATACTTCAGGTACCTGAAATATAATTATCGGATTAAAATTATACTCGAAATTAGATATCCTAAAGTTTTCTAAATGTTTTTCCCCCAAATTAACATGCTTAATGATGTCTTCAAATTTATCGAAAAGATTAGCAAATGAATCCTCATCTGAATCTGCAAAGAAACACTCGTGAATAATATTTTCCAACTGGGCTTTGTGTTGATGGGGTATAACCGTATGCGCCAATATGATAATAGTGGCAATAGTCATTGATATGTTTCTAATCAACTTCACAACTTTGCAAAGATAATTAAAAATTGAAAGCCAAATATAATTTGGCTTTTATTTATAAGAAATTGTATTTTATTATTAATTTAAATATCTATTCTATTGTACTGAGTTTTTTATAGTATGCTTTTTAAACTTTCTTTCCAATCCGGAACAGATACTCCAAAGGTTGTCTTAATTTTAGTTTTATCCAACAAGCTATATTTAGGTCTTTCTGCGGGAGTTGGATACCCTGAAGTAGGAATAGGTTCTATTTTTATTGCAGAACGTGATAATTTTTTAATTTCTTCTGCAAACTGATACCATGTGCATTCTCCCTCGTTAGAATAATGATAAACTCCATAAGCCTGTATATCATTTTGAACTATAGTGAGTATGGCATCTGCCAAATCTAAAGCATTAGTAGGAGAACCTAATTGATCATTAATAACGTTAACTTCTTCCCTTTCTTTAAACAATTTCAACATGGTTTTAACGAAGTTATTACCAAAGGGAGAGTATAGCCATGCAGTTCGCAAAATATATGTTTTCGGATTGTATTCCAAAGCAAATTTTTCTCCTGATAATTTAGTTTTACCATATACTCCGAGTGGTCCTACAGGATCATCTTCTTTTCGTGGAGTAGATTCATTTCCGGAAAAAACATAATCTGTTGAAATTTGAATAAATGTCGCTTTTTGTGCAGCACTTGCTTTAGCCAGATATTTTACTGCTTCTGCATTTAATTTTTCTGCTATTTGTTGATCTGATTCTGCACGATCAACTGCTGTATAAGCGGCACAATTTATTACGTAATCAAATTTATTTGAAAAAAAATACGTTTTAACAAACATTTCATCCATAATATCTAATTCCTGAACGTCTGTAAAAACAAAAGTACTTTCCGCAATTGGTTTTTCTTTGATTTTTTGTTTAAGAGACATACCCAGCTGGCCGTCTCCTCCTGTAACTAATATTCTTTTCATTTTAGTTCAACCGGGTTTAGTTTATCAAATGTAATTGCCTGTAAATCTTTTTCCGATAATACTTCTTTACCTTTTTCTATTTTCCAGTCAATATTTAAATAGGTGTCTAAAGGATTTATCCCCATTTCACTTTCTTTATGGTAATAGCCTTCACATTTATATGCAAATATAACGGTTTCTGAAAGTACTGAAAAACCATGTAAAAATCCTTTGGGTATAAATAGCTGTTTTTTATTTTCTGACGATAGTTCTACAGCAATGTGCTGACCAAAGGTTGGCGAATTTTTTCTTACATCTACTGCTACATCAATGACCTTTCCTTCCAAAACATACACCAGCTTAGATTGGGCAAATGGAGGTAATTGCTGATGTAAACCTCTTATAACCCCATAACTGGATTTTGAAAGATTGTCTTGGACAAATACTGGTTTTAGGCCTGTAACCTTGTTAAATCGTTCTTGATTAAAGGTTTCCATAAAAAATCCACGTGAATCTTCATAAAATGCAGGTTCAATTATAAAACATCCTTCTAAGGGAGTATCAACAATATTCATTTACTTGTTCAGATTTAATTTATTTAAATTTCGTAAACTGTTAACCCTATCTTCAAATAAATGCTCTGGTATATCTACATTAATATTATGAAATAAATCCATAAAATATTCCGGCTGATCTTCAGATTTACGACTTGTTAAATTGAAATAGATTGACGTTAACCATAGTACTGCATGTATAACGGTTTTATCCTTATTACACATTAGAATTTCTACGGTGTTGGTTCTATCAGAGAATTTAACTATTTTACTTGTAATTGTAACTTCCTGATTAAATTTAACTTCCTTAATATAAGCTATCTGATTTTGTAATGCAACCCACAAACGGCCGGTTTTTTTAGATTGTTCAAAATTATCTATCTGATAATATTCAAGACAATGATCTTCTCGAGCATTTAGCATATAATCAAAATAACGAATATTGGAAAGATGACCAATCGGATCACAATCCATAAAACGTACTTTATGCAGAGATTCGGGTTCTTTAATTAACATATTTTTGTAAACTATAATTTCAGCACACAAATATAACCGTTTTTGCCATACCTAAATTATTATTTCAATGATAAAACTCAATGTAAGTATTTGAACTTAGAAACAAAAATCCTATTTCTCTTAAAATTAATTACCTTTGCAAAAATTATATACAGTTTATATGGCCAACATAATAGCATTAGTAGGAAGACCCAATGTAGGTAAATCGACTCTTTTTAACCGTTTATTACAAAAGAGAGAAGCTATTGTTGATAGTGTAGCCGGGGTAACCCGTGATCGTCATTACGGAAAAAGTGATTGGAACGGTGTCGATTTCTCAGTAATTGATACCGGTGGATATATTGTTGGTTCTGAAGACGTATTTGAAGAGGAAATCAGAAAGCAGGTAGAGCTTGCTATAGAAGAGGCTTCTGCTATTGTTTTTCTGGTTGACGTTACTGAAGGAATTACTGAAATGGACCAAGAGGTTTCAAGTCTTTTACGAAGGACTGATAAACCTGTTTTTCTGGTTGTAAACAAAGTTGATAACGCAATGTTAGAAAATGATGCCATGGAATTTTACAGCCTGGGTTTTGATAAATATTATACGATTTCCGGAATGACGGGAAGCGGAACCGGAGATCTGCTGGATGACATTATACCTACTTTTAAAGAAATTGAATATGTAGATCCTTTTGAAGGATTACCTAAAATAACTATTGCGGGAAGGCCAAATGTCGGGAAATCTACTCTGACAAATGCTTTACTGGAAAATGACAGAAATATAGTTACCGATATAGCGGGTACAACCAGAGATAGTATAGAGACTTTATACGATAAATTCGGATACAAATTTGTTCTTATAGATACTGCAGGAATGCGTAAAAAAAACAGAGTAAGTGAGGATTTGGAATTTTACTCAGTTATGCGTTCTATACGTTCTATTGAGGATTCTGATATAGTTATTTTAATGACGGATGCTACCCAGGGTTGGGAAAAACAGGATATGAATATTCTTCATCTGGCACAAAAATCCAGGAAAGGTATTGTAATTGTTGTTAACAAATGGGATTTAGTTGAGAAGGAAACTAATACACTTAAGCAATACGAAAATTATATTCGTGAAAAACTAGCTCCTTTTTCTGATGTTCCTATCATTTTTACATCTGCAATAACCAAACAGCGGGTATTTAAAACTGTGGAAACCGCTATGAAAGTATTTGAAAACAGAGCAAGAAGAGTAAAAACCAGTCAGCTTAATGAGATTATGCTTCCTATAATTGAGTCTACTCCACCTCCAAGTATTAAAGGAAAGTATATTAAAATTAAATATTGTACCCAGCTTCCTACTAAAACTCCTCAATTTGCTTTCTTTGCAAATCTACCTCAATACATTAAAGAACCGTACAAAAGATTTGTTGAAAATAAATTACGCCAACATTTTGATTTTACCGGAGTTCCTATTGAAGTATATTTCAGACAGAAATAAACTTTACTCTTAATTTTTGACTATATAAAACATATAAAAACATAAAAAAAGACGGTAGAGAAATTCTACCGTCTTTTTTTATGTTTTTATTACTAATATAATAATTTAAAAAAGGGATATTTATAAATCTCCCGGATGCTTAACTGCATTTTTGATTCTGGAAGAAGGTAAATAAATTTGTAGACCCAGTGCAAAAGTAATATCATGCTGATAACCTGTGTTTCCACCTCCGGCTAAACCTTGATATTTTACAAGTGCTTCAAGTCCTACGTTAGGTGTAATAAAGTAAGAATAACCAGGTCCGAATCCAAAACCGAATCCGTTAGTAGTAGGTTCTCTTTTTTGACTAGCTCCCTCAAAACCAGCATTTGCTTCAAAGAAGAAACGTCCGTGTTTAAGCAGGTTGTTAATATCCTCTTTACTAGCGTAGTAACGCCCGAAAGCACCTACTCCGTAACCAGTTCTGGTTGTGCTACCAGTTCCCTGTTTAGAGATATTCAAATTAACGTAACCACCGACAGCCAGATTATCTTTAATAAAATACCCTGCTTTTGGAGTAACACCTATACTCCATGCTTGTCCTTTTTTCAATCCAAAGTCCATATTAGTGATAGAACCTCCCCACATAACATTTCCTTGTTGAATTTGCGCCTGTACCAGGTTATAGCTTCCCATTACAAAAAACATAATCAATGGTAAAAAATGTTTAATTTTACTCATAATATTTTATAATTTTAATTTATACAATTATAAATAAGAAAATACCATGCCAACTTATAATATTCAGTAAATAAAATAAATATTAATTTTTACTATTCTTTTTTCTAATTAAGTTTGGCAAAAACTATCAGAATTTCATTAATATAATAACTTATAAAAAAAGCGACTCAATGAGTCGCTTTTTAAAATATTTTGATTTCTGTTTAGAATGGATATTCAAATAATTCACTTTCGTGATAATATGGGTTTCCTTTTGCTTCAAGATTTAATTTACTAATAGCAGTCATAACTGTAAATATAAACAATCCTAAAACAAATATAAATGAACCTATTTCTAATAAACCTATATTCCAGAATGCACCTACCGTACCTGGCATAATTATATTAAAGAAATCCATATAATGTCCAAAAATAACAACACAAGCCATAATAGGAACAATTACAAAATTTCTTTTTACCTTACTACTTACTAGGATTAGGAATGGTAAAACCAAATTAGGAATTAACATGGTGAAATAAGTCTGACTGTAAAGCTTGTATCTTCCAAAGAAATAGTTGGCTTCTTCTGCTATATTTGCATACCAATAAAGCATGTACTGTGCAAACCAAAGGTAAGACCATAGTAAACTAAATCCGAATAAAAATTTAGTTAAGTCATGCATATGATTATCATTAAATGCAGGAAGATTTCCTTTTTTCTTCAAATATATTGATATAATCAGCATAACCGCTACGGATGATACCAAACAGCTTATCATCGTGTACCACATATATAGGGTTGAATACCAGTGCGGATCTATTGACATTAACCAATCCCATGCCCAACAAGCAGAAGCTAGGGCAAAGAAAACTATAAATCCAACACTCCAGTTATAAACTTTTTTATGATCTGCAATTGCTTTGGTTTCGTCCAGTTTTCTTGTTAATGACTTAATTTTCCATAAAAAGAATATTGAACCCGCAATATAAATTAATGTTCTTATTACAAAAGAAAATCTGTTTAAGAAAGGTTCTTTTGACTTTATTAGCAAATCAAAATGTGAAGATTTAGGATCTGTTAAAGCCGGATCCATCCAGTGATATAAATGATTTAACCCTCCATGCTCTCCTCCATAGGATGAAAGAATAATAAAAATTACCATTAATATGCCTCCCACAGGAATAAAGGAAGCCACTCCTTCCATTACTCTGATCACAACCATTGACCAGGCTGCCTGTCCCGCATGTTGAACTGATGCAAAAAACAAGGCGGTTGCAGAAATTCCAAAAAACAACATTAATGGAACGAAAAATGCTGCCCAAGGCCGGTTATGAACCTGTACAAGCGCATGCTCCATATGTTCTTCAGAATGAGGTTCATCATGAAGATATGCGGAATTCATAGGTTGAGCATTCGCTATAGCTTCATTCTGGCTTATAATAAGTTCTATGTCTTTATGATCTATATTAGAGTTTTGATAATAACCAATTCCAAAGGCTATTAATCCTACTACGATTAATACTATGGATGTTAATTTAAGTCTTGATGAAAATGTATATCTCATAGTTTTATTTTTGTTCTGTTGATTGTTCTGTTTTCGGGGCTTGCTGACCTCCTTTAAACTCATTGATTACATACTCTGCAACTCTCCATCTGTCACCAGGCAAAAGCTGTCCGGCATAAGATCCCATTGCATTTCTTCCATGTTCAATAACATAATAAACAGACCCAACAGTTATTACTCTATCTTTATAATTAGGAACTCCTGAATAAGCGCCTGATTGTACAATATTTCCCTGTCCGTCTCCAGCAGTTCCGTGACATGCAGAACACGTCTTTACGTATAAATCTTTTCCTCTTGCTAAATCTTTTTCTCTGTTATCTGGATTTAAAGGAGATTTTAAAATTTGTTTTGATGCATCATATCCTTCCGGTGTATTGGGCAGTTCCATAGGTAAAACTCCTTCCGGATTTCGGGAAATAGAACCCGGCACCGGAGCCAATGCGGTTGCTCCTGATTGTTTTGAAAACAAAGGCACTGTTGTACTTTGTTCACCGTAAGCGACTACTGCTTCCTGATAAGGATCATAAGCCACCGGATAATACATATCTGGAAAATAAACTATACTCGGCTGTTTTTTACTACATGACGCAATAATCAAGCTACCAGTTACAGCTATTAAAATATATTTAGTCAACTTTTTCATCTTCAACTTTTTTAACAGTTATTTCTTCAACTCCTGTAGCTATAAGAATTTCCTTAGCTTTCTCGTAATCCTGATTAGTTAATTCAACCAAAAATTTATCATCGGTTGTTCTTGGATCCGGATTCTGAGCTTTTTGCCCCGGAAAATGTTTATTTAAAACCAAATAAGTTATAGACATAAGGTGGGCCGCAAAAAACACTGTTAACTCAAACATGATTGGAATAAACGCTGGTACGTTTTCTCCCCAGCTAAAACTTGGTTTCCCTCCTATGTTCTGAGCCCAGTCATGATTCATGGTATACCAGGTTAATAAACCTGCAACAGTAATACCTATTGATCCATAAAGAAATGCAAATTCCGACATTCGGGATTCTTTAAGTCCCATGGCTTTGTCTAGCCCGTGTACCGGGAAAGGCGTATATACTTCTTCTATCTGAATTCCTTTTTCACGAAGTTGTTTTACTCCATCTAACAAGAGATCATCATCTCCGTATAAACCGTATATTATTGTCTTAGTGGTGTTCATGTTCTGAATGATGTTTTTTATGACCTTCACTTGATGATTTTACAATAGTCTTAAGCTCAGCTTGTGCTATCACAGGGAATGTTCTTGCGTATAATAAATATAATACCGAGAAAAATCCAATAGTTCCTACGAAAATACCTACATCAACAAATGAAGGCTGGAACATAGTCCATGAAGATGGTAAATAATCTCTTGAAAGGTTAATAACGATGATATCAAATCTTTCAAACCACATTCCGACATTAATAACTATTGAAACGATAAATGTCCAAAGGAAATTCCTTCTTAATCCTTTTATCCAAAGACTAGCAGGTATTAATACATTACACAAAATCAATAACCAGAATGCCCACCAGTAAGGACCGGTTGCTGCACCGATTGAAAAATAAGTAAAATCTTCATATCTGCTTCCTGAGTACCAACCGATAAAAAACTCGGTAATATAAGCTACGGTCACCATTCCTCCAGTAACAACAATAACTATATTCATGTACTCAATATGTTTAATCGTAATATAATCTTCTAAATGACATACTTTACGAGCAACACTCAAAAGAGTCTGTACCATTGCAAAACCAGAGAAAATAGCCCCGGCTACGAAATATGGTGGATATACGGTGGAGTGCCATCCTTTTATAACGGATGTAGCGAAGTCAAATGATACAATGGTATGCACGGAAAATACTAACGGTGTAGCTAAACCGGCCAAAACCAAAGACACTTCTTCAAATCGCTGCCAATGTTTGGCTTTACCTCCCCACCCAAAACTTAATATACTATATATTTTTTTTGTAATTGGTTTAACAGCTCTATCTCTGACCATAGCAAAGTCAGGAATTAATCCTATATACCAGAAAACAACAGATACAGAAAAGTATGTACTGATGGCAAATACGTCCCATAACAACGGAGAATTAAAGTTGATCCATAATGATCCGAATTGGTTGGGAATAGGAAATACAAAATACATAAGCCAAGGTCTTCCCATGTGAATTACCGGGAAAAGTGCAGCCTGAATAACTGCAAAAATAGTCATAGCTTCCGCTGAACGGTTAATTGACATTCTCCATTTTTGACGGAAAAGTAACAACACTGCAGAGATAAGGGTTCCTGCATGCCCGATACCTACCCACCATACAAAGTTGGTAATATCCCAACCCCAGTTTGTAGTTCGGTTTAGCCCCCATACCCCTATACCTGTACCGACAGTATAGGCTATACAACCTACTCCGTAGATAAATGCAACTAATGCTATATAGAAAGAAAACCACCACAATTTTCCGGCTTTACTCTCAATAGGTCTGGCTATATCTTCCGTTATATCATGATAGGATTTATCTCCTAAAATTAACGGCTCGCGAATAGGTGCTTCGTAATGTCCTGACATAGTAACTTTCTTAATATTTTATGATTCTTTTCTGTTTCTTACTTTATATTGATAGAACACATTCGGCTTGGTTCCAACTTCTTCTAATAATACATACTTTCTTTTATCCTTAGATAATTTAAGTATCTCTGAATTTGGATCATTCATGTCACCAAATTTAATAGCTCCTGTAGAACATGCAGTTGAACAAGCCACCTGGAATTCTCCGTCCTCTACTCTTCTTCCTTGTTTTTTAGCTTCAAGAATTGTTGATTGTGTCATTTGAATACACATAGAACATTTTTCCATAACCCCCCGTGAACGAACCACTACATCAGGATTAAGAACCATACGCCCTAAATCGTTATTCATATTGTAATCAAACTTATCATTTAAAGCATAGTTAAACCAGTTAAATCTACGTACTTTATATGGACAGTTGTTAGCACAATATCTTGTACCAACACATCGGTTGTAAGCCATTTGGTTTTGCCCCTGTTTTCCATGTGAAGTTGCTGCTACCGGACAAACGGTTTCACATGGTGCATGGTTACAATGCTGACACATAACCGGCTGAAAAATTACATCCGGATTGGTTGGATGAGGATCTATAAGTTCTTTATACATAGGAACCTGATCCAAGTTTTCCAGAATTTCCTGCTTTTGTTCAATTTTCTTTTTAGATGAGTAATATCTATCAATACGTAGCCAATACATATCTCTTGACATTCTCATTTCTTCTTTTCCTACTACCGGCACATTATTTTCTGCCTGGCAAGCAATAATACAAGAACCACAACCTGTACATGCATTTAAATCAACTGATAGATTAAAATGAGGTCCATCGGTACTGTCATAATCTCTCCAAAGGTCTATCTTTCCAATCGGCATTTCTCCAACATAAGTCTGCATAGACATTTGAGGATTCCATTCTTTCGAATCTGTATTCAAGTAGGTATCTAATGGAACTTCTCTCGCTATTTCATACCTTCCCATTAAGGTACCTTGCATCTGCATAGAGGCAAATTCATGCATTCCCTCAGCAGGCTTTATTTCCACACTGTATTGTGAAAAATTTGACTTATAATAAGCCGGATAAGCATTAATTCCGGTTTGACCGACTTTTCCTGATTTTGCCTGTCCGTATCCTATGGCTAATCCTACAGAACCATGTGCCTGTCCCGGTTGAATAAATACGGGAATGTTTTTGATTACTTCTTTTCCGTTAATTGTTAAATTAACTAAAGAACCATCTAATTGCATTCTTCCATTTACTTTATTTTTAATTCCTAATTTTTTAGCGTCTTCTTCAGAAATAGTTAGATAGTTGTCCCAAGCTATTCTTGAAATAGGATCTGGTAATTCCTGTAACCAAGGATTATTGGCCTGTGTTCCATCTCCTATTGCTGTTTTTGTATATAAATTTAGTTCTAAATTACCCGCTTTTATAGAAGAAAGTGCAGATAAAGCTTTTTGAGCATCCCCACCACTAGCGGTTAATGATATACTTTCTGATGTTTCGTTGTATCCATTATATAAAGCCTGATTAAAGCTATATCCTAACATACCTCCTAGTTGAGATTGCCAGAATTGTTTTAAAAAGGTATAATATGCATTCGTTTGTACCGGTGTCGCGGTAGCTGTAGTATATGCGGAGTTAAACTGTGTAGTTCCATCTGCACTTACTGATGAAGCAGCTATTGACACAGAATCGTTTGAGGTAGAATCTGAAGTGATTTTATTAGCTTCGGAAGTGGATGAAATATTTTTTGCCGGCTGATTTTTCCATACTAGAAGTGAATCTTGAAACTGGCGAGTATCAAAAATTCTCTGTATTGTCGGCTGAGATAACAAATAAACTCCTGTAGCTGGATTTAAATCTCCCCATGATTCTAACCAATGAGGAACCGGAGCTAATGCTTTTGCGGTTGAAGCTGTTTCGTTTGCATATTCTGTTAATGATACTGAACATGGTATTTTAGTTAACAATTGAGTTAACTTAGCACTGTCATAATAAGAATAAACAGGATTTGTATTAAAGTTTAATAAAACACCTACCTGTCCGGATGACATCCAATTTACAAATTCTTCAAATCTGGTGTCATCAGATTCTTTACTTAAAAGAACTTTATCTTTTCTAATAACTTCAGAGTTTATTTTCTGATTAATCAGATTAGCCAACACATATGAAGATTTATCTCCTTCAGCAAAAACAACAGCTTTTGAACCTTTTGCTTTTAACAAGTCCGCAATTTTTTTTGCATTTGCATCGGTTGATACACCATCGATAGCTTTATAAACTTCTGCTAAAAATTTTTGTACGGCAGAAGGTTTTAAAGGAATTCTTTCATCTGAATTAGCCCCTGATAAGCTTAAATTTGATTCAATTTGAATATGTTTAAGCATATTCTGACCCGGTGTTTTCGCTTTCGCATATCCTTCTTCTAAATGCCCTCCATTCCAGTCATTTAGAAAATCTGCTCCAAATGATACCAATAATTCGGCTTTGGAGAGATCATATATAGGTAATGCACGAACCCCGAAAACCTCCTGAGCTGCATCTAGTGCAGGTGCGTATGATATTGAATCGTATACTACATGCTCAGTAGTCGGATATTCGGCTTTAAAATCTGAAATAATTTTTTTGGTTGATGGAGAGGGTAATGACGGTGTTAAGATTACTACTTTTTTTCCTGTCGATTTTGCCTCATTAAGACCTTTTAATACATAAGCATCTAAAGTTTTCCAATCTGTATCTGCATTATTAAGTACCGGTCCTTTGGCTCGATTGTTATCATAAAGGGACAGCACGGAAGCTAAACTTCTTGCTGTGCAACCACCAAATAAATTAGCATTTGTATTTTTATCTATTTTGATAGGTCGACCTTCTCGGGTTTTAACTAAAACGCTAGCAAAATCGAATCCGTCAAAAAGAGTAGATGCATAATAATTAGGTATTCCCGGAATTATTCCTTCAGGTTTTACTACATAAGGAACAGATTTGGTAATCGGAGCCTCGCAGGCAGCAAGAGTGACTGCTGCTGTTCCAAACCCTAAGAATTTTAAGAAGTCTCTTCGGGAAGTCTTAGTTGAGAACATTGCATTGTCATCGCCTAAAAATTCATCAATCGGAAGTTCCTCTACAAATTCATTTCTCGCTAATTTTTCAGTTAGAGAAGGATCATTTAATTCTTCTATACTTCTGAACTTTATTTTATCTTTTGAAGCCATGTTGATCTTCTAATGATTTTAATTGATTAATAATGACATTTACCACATTCCAAACCTCCGATAGCATCTACTGTTATCTTAGATTTATCTTCTCCATATTGTTTTTTCAGCTTGTCATGAAGTTTATTAAAGTAAGCTGCGTTATACCCGTTATTCATATCTACTTCGGTTGTTCTATGGCAATCGACACACCATCCCATGGTGAAGTCGTTAGCCATCCTAACAACATTCATAGTATCTATAGCTCCGTGGCAAGCTTTACATACCACATCAATCTGATTGTTCGGATTTTTCTTATTGTAGGATGAAATTATTGCTTTTTCTCCTGCAACTACGTGTTGTGAGTGATTGAAATAAACAAAATCAGGCATGTTATGAATACGCTCCCATTTAACAGGTGTTTGCTTTCCTGTATAGGCTTGTTTGTCTTCATCCCATCCTACATGTTCATATAATTTTTTGATTTCGCCTGTATAAAACTCTTTAGATTTTCCAGGTTCTACATATTTTCCTGTATATTCACTAATATTTCTATGACAATTCATACAAACACTTAGAGATGGAATTTCAGAAACCTTACCATATTTAGCACCTGAGTGACATAACTGGCAGTCTATATTATTTTCACCGGCGTGAATTTTATGCGAGAAGTATATTGGCTGCTCAGGAGCATATCCTTTATCTACTCCAATGCCCATTAACCAAGCCCAAAATCCGTATAAAGATAGTGCCAGCATTAAACCAACTAATATATAAGTAAATCCTTTGTACCTCTCATAAAACTGAGAAAAAGACCTGATTTTAGTTGCTTGCAATTCAGACAATTCTGAATTCGCTGTTTTAAGTTTTACAAGGGTATTGATTTTAAGTAATGTAAGGATCAAAATAACGCCAATAGCTGAAAAAGCCAGTAAAATTAGCTTAGTATCCTGAGCATCACTTTTCTGAACGGTTGCAGGAGCGGCTACTTCTTCCTCTTTAGGTTCCGGTGGATTGTTTACATAAGTAAGAACATCTTCAATGTCCTGTTCAGATAAACGACCTTCAAAGATATCCATGGAAGCTTTGTTATATTCTTCATAAATTTCATTCGCTCGTTTATCACCGCTTTTTCTAAGAGCTTCATTGTTCATTACCCACTTGTGAATCCATTCTTTAGTTACTCCTTCAGCGGCAAGAGAAGTTACGATTCCTTTAAGTGCAGGTCCTACCAATTTCCGGTCTAAAGCATGGCAGGCGGTACAATTGGCTTTGAATAATGTCTCTCCTTTCTTTGCATCTCCAGTAACATCCTGTCCAAAAACAGAAATGCCGGTAAAGAGAGCCAGCATACATACTGCTATAATTTTATTCATAATAATTGATTTCAATTGAATGAAACTTTACTTGTAATTATAATATAGATATAGATTGTCCCACAAAAAGTGACTATTGCAAAAATATAAATATGAAGTTTATCGCCAAACGTTTTTTTTGATATATATAGCGCAAAAGCTTAATTTATAACTATTCTAAATAGCATTATAAGCTAGTTTATTGTTTAATAACAACTTAGATTAATCACTTTGTCTACTGACAAATGATTTAAAAGAAAGAATATGATATATATCATTGATTTTTTATTCTTTTATACTCTCTTCCTAGCTAAGAATCGAGTCAGCTTTATTCCCATATCTAAAAAGATTATGCGGGCATTACCATTTCTTTCGATATGAAAAAATGCAGCGTTTATTTCCTCCATAATATCTTCAATATTATTCCCATGAACAAACGAACTGAAACTTTTCCATTTGAAATTGTTGTAGGTAAGAGGATTATTTATCAGCTGCCCGGCCTGATAGTTTTCGAGAAGTGCCTGCCTAAATATTTCTGCACAAAATTGAAGAAAGTTCTTTTGCTTTTCCCTCCCCCAGCCAGAAATTTCCATAGACCAATCTACGATTTCCTTAAGGAACTCAGGTTTTTTCGGAGCCATCACTGCGGCACGATTCCAACGTATAAAATATTGCTCGAATTCTTCCTGAAGATGGCTATTTATAACCAAATTCGAAGCTAGCTCCCAGTCTCCTTCTACCCTGGAGGCTATTTGAGAAGCTTTCTGTTCATCAACCCCAAATACAGACTGTAACTCGGTTACTATTTTTCCTTCGTCAATACGATGAATGTCTACTTTTTGACATCTGGATAGAATAGTAGGTAATATTTTTTTTTCATCTTCCGCTAAAAGTAAAAACAGAGTTTTAGCAGGAGGCTCTTCAAGAATTTTCAATAACTTATTCGCTGCTTCTGTACGCATGGTTTCAGCCATCCATATCAACTGAATTTTGTATCCTCCTTCAAAACTTTTTAAATTCAGCTTCTCAATGATATTTTCCATTTCCTTAACAGATATAAAACCTTGTTTTTTATCTTCGTTCAAAAACTCATACCATTGATTAATATTTTGGTAGGAACTTTTTAATACAAACTCTCGAAACTGAGCTATATAATCTGAACTAATCGCTTCTTTTTTTTCAGAAGCATTATTAATTGTAGGAAAAGAAAAATGAAGATCCGGATGTTGAAGCTTTTCTGTTTGCTTGTAACAGCTTTCCGATCCTGAACAAAGAACTTCTGAAGCATAAGCCAAAGCGATCGCTAATAGACCATACCCTGATTTACCAATGAATAATTGGGCATGGCTAATTCTGTTTTCGCTGATTGAGTCTTTTAATTGTTTAATTAATAATTCCTGGCCTATTACTTCCTCCCATTTCATATAAACAAAGATATAAATATTATTGAGCACTGCTTTTAAAAAATATTAACAGTTTATTGATAAGAGCAATTTGAATGAGGTATTAGTAACCATCAACAAACTTAATTAACAATTTTTGTTAATAAGTCTTCTCATGTTCGCTGGCTAAAGGTCTGAAAATTGTTCACAAAAATGATTTATATATATCTATTTTTTCTATACTTTTGAAGATCTATGGAACAGTTAGAATCAAAATCAAATAATTTCACTAAGTCAAACAAAATCATAACCTTGGAAAAAGGTAAGCTTCCCCCGCAAGCAGTTGAGCTTGAAGAAGCCGTGTTAGGGGCTATGATGATAGATAAAAAAGGACTGGATGAAATTATTGATATACTGTCTCCTGAGGTTTTTTATAAAAAGGAACACCAGTTTATTTATGAGGCAATTGAGGATTTATTTAAAGAAACTGAACCTATAGATATTCTTACTATATCCAACAAATTACGTTCGCAGGGAAAATTAGAAGCTGCCGGTGGTGATTTTAACCTCATCCAGCTTTCTAATAAAGTTTCTTCTTCCGCCCATATTGAATATCATTCACGCATTATCCTGGAAAAATATATTTTGAGAAAACTCATTGAAATTTCTTCGAATATGATTGAAAAATCATATGACGAAACTTCAGATGTTTTTGATTTATTAGATTACTCTGAAAGTCAGTTATATGAAATAACAAACGGTACTTTAAAAAGAACTTTTAATGAAGCTAAAAACTTAGTATCAAATGCATTAAAAAAAATTAAATCCCTTGAATCTAAACAAGGAATGAGTGGAATTCCTTCCGGATTTAAACATGTCGATAAAATTACAGCTGGCTGGCAACCTTCGGATCTAATTATTATTGCCGCAAGACCGGGTATGGGTAAAACAGCATTTATCTTATCCATGGCCAGAAATATAGCCATAAGCTCTGAGGTTCCTATTGGAATATTTTCTCTGGAAATGTCAGCTGAACAGCTTATGATGCGTATGATTTCGAGTGAAACGGGAATAGAGTCTGAAAAATTAAGAAAAGCTAATTTATCAGAACTTGAGTGGCAACAACTTTATTCGAGGGTTAATAAGTTGGAAAAAGCGCCAATTTTCATTGATGATTCTCCGGGTATCTCTGTATTTGATCTTCGTGCAAAAGCCAGAAGACTGGTATCTCAGCACGGTGTACGAATAATCATGATAGATTATTTACAATTAATGTCTGCCGGTGGAAAAGGCATAGGAAACCGAGAACAGGAAATTGCAACTATATCCCGTTCCTTAAAGGCTATTGCTAAAGAGTTAGAAATACCGGTAATTGCTTTATCCCAGTTATCGCGTTCGGTTGAAACACGAGGGGGAAGTAAAAAACCTTTACTTTCCGACTTGAGGGAATCGGGTGCAATTGAACAGGATGCCGATATTGTTACATTTATATACAGACCTGAATATTATAAACTGGAAACATGGGAAGATGGTACACCATGTTCAGGGCAAGGAGAATTTATTATAGCTAAACACCGTAACGGTGCTCTTGAGGATGTAAGACTTAAGTTTACCAGTTCTCAGGCTAAATTTTCTGATCTGGATGATAATTTCTACTCTGGGGGTGATCAGGGCAATGATATTTCAACTACTTTTGAAAGCAGAATTAATGATGAAAGTTCATTTGAAAGCGCTATCAATTTGCCTTCTATTAATCCCAGCGATTCTTTCGGAATAGATGATAATATTAATGATCAGGATGCAGATATGCCTTTTTAAAATATTTTTCAAATAATTACGAAATCTTTTATAAATTAGCTATAAACCTTATATAAACCTATGGCTAAGAAAAAAATTGTATCCGAAAAAAGGATTTTTGTTCTGGATACTTCCGTAATCATATTTAACCATTTATCAATCACCTTATTTGCCGAACATGATATTGTCATTCCAATAACGGTATTAGAAGAATTGGATAATTTTAAAAAGGGTAATGACACTAAAAATTACGAGGCCCGTGAATTTATTCGTTTTCTTGATAAATGTTCACTTAATAAAGATATTAATAACTGGATTGATTTACCGGGTGAGAATAAAGGAAAATTTAAAATTGTTATGTCCACGAATGGAGTGAGCTATTCTGCTACCAAAATTTTTGATTCTAATTCCATGGATAATAAAATTCTGAATGTATGCCTGAAACTCAAGGAAGATGAAAAAGACAGAACGGTAACTTTGGTATCTAAAGATGTTAATCTAAGGCTCAAAGCTCGTGCTATCGGATTAAATGCAGAAGATTTTGAAACAGGAAAGGTAAAAGTAGATAATCTTCCGTCCGGAATCGAAAAGGTTGAAAATTTTGATCAGCAGCTTATTGATGAAATTCACAAAAAACAAGTAATTCCGTATTCTAAAATTAAAGGAAAATTAAACATATATCCTAACGCATGTTATATTCTACAAGGAAGAAAGTCTTCTGCTCTTGCCTACTATAATCCCTTTACTGAGGAACTTGAAGTAGTAAGCAAAAAGGCATTTTATAAGATTAATCCTCGAAATGCGGAACAAGCTTTTGCAATGTATGTGATGGCTAAACCGGAATTAAAGTTAATTGCACTTCATGGTGTGGCCGGTACTGGAAAAACTTTATTGGCATTGGTTAGTGCTCTGGAAGAACGAAGAGATTATAAACAAATTTATCTAGCCAGACCCATTATTCCTTTAAGTAATAAGGATATTGGATTTTTACCCGGAGATATAAAATCTAAACTGGATCCTTATATGCAACCTTTATGGGATAATCTGAAATTTATACAAAATCAGTTTAATGAAAATGATAAAGAATTTAAACAGATATCGCAAATGGTTGAACAGGAAAAATTACTCATCACACCCCTTGCTTATATAAGAGGCCGAAGTTTATCAGACGTGATTTTTATTGTGGATGAGGCTCAGAACCTAACTCCTCACGAAGTGAAAACTATAATTTCACGAGCGGGAGAAAATTCTAAATTTATTTTTACCGGAGACGTTAAGCAGATTGACACTCCATATCTTGATGAACAAAGCAATGGATTGTCTTATTTAGTTGACAGAATCCACGGTCGAAATCTTTTTGCTCATATACGCCTTGAAAAAGGGGAACGATCCGAATTAGCCAATTTAGCTAACGAACTTTTATAGTAAATTTATTATAATAATATAAAAAGCCAAACAGTTATAAATCTAACTGTTTGGCTTTATTTTTTTTAGATTTATTTTTTTTGTTTCTACCCTCCTAGTTCTAATTGATTTTTCACCAAATGATAATAGTCTGAATGATTATTAACTAATTGTGAGTGATTTCCTTTTTCTACTATTTGTCCTTCTTTTAATACAATAATCTGATCTGCATTCTTTACCGTACTTAATCGATGAGCGATTATTACCACTGTCTTTCCTTTATAAAAATCCTGTAGATTATCATGAATAATTCTTTCATTTTCTGCATCTAAGGCAGAAGTTGCCTCATCAAAGAATATATATTGTGGATCTTTATACACTGCACGAGCTATCAATATTCTCTGTTTCTGTCCTCCAGAAACATCATTTCCTGATGATCCTATTTTTGTTTTATATCCTAAAGGTAGTGACTCAATAAAATTACTAATATTTGCTACTTTAACAGCATTTCTTAATTTTTTTTCATCTATTTGCTCATCACTGGTTGCAATATTTCTTTCAATAGTATCTGAAAAAATAAATCCGTCCTGCATTACAACCCCACATTGTTCACGTAAACTTTGAGGAGAAACATCTTCTAATCTGGAGTTATTTATTATGATTTCACCATCTACTGGAGAATAAAATTTTAATAATAATTTTAGTAATGTTGTTTTTCCGCTTCCACTAGCTCCCACTACTGCTGTAATTTTCCCTTCAGGAATAAATAAACTGATATCTTTTAAAATATAAGGAGATCGTGGCCCCTCATACTGAAATGATACATTTTTTAATTCTATTCCTTTTTCCGGAGTCCATTTATTATTATTGATAAGCGGCTTCAACTTTTCCTGTTCTTCTACGGGATGATTCTGCACTTCATTTAACCGTTCCAAACTCAATTTAGCATCTTGTAACGATCTAAAAAATGTTACCAGCTGATTTACCGGTGAATTCATCTCTCCTATTATATAAGAAATACTTAACATAGCACCCAGGGTAATATTTCCTTTTATTGCAAGACTAGCTGCTATAAAGGTCACTATAATATTTTTAAGTTGGTTAATAAACTCAAATCCCGAAAGCTGAATTTGATCTATTTTTAATACCTGAATATTAATTCTGAATAACTTATTTTGTATTTGCTCCCATTCCTTTCTTTTATATTCATCAAACTGATTGAGTTTCATTTCTGTAACTCCATTGATGATTTCATAAATGGATTCTTGATTTTCACTTCTCTGCTGAAAACGATAATAATCTAATTTCTTTCGTTTTCTAAGCCAATAAAATGACCACGCTACAGCTAAAGCTGTAAGTAATGTATAAATCAACAATATAGAAATATCATAATACCATAAAACACCAAAAAAAACAGAAAAGGTAATAATAGAAAAAAAAGTTAAAAGACTTTGTGATGTTAAAAATTGCTCTATCCTCTCATTGTCTTGAATTCTTTGATTAAAATCTCCCATCATTTTAGTATCAAAAAATTTGATTGGAAGTTTTAGTAATTTCTTTAAAAAGTCTGAAATTATAGTAATACTCAATTTGGTTCCTACATAGAGCATTAACCAGTTTCTAATAATTTCTATAATTATGGAACCCAAAAATAAAGATAATTGAGCTAACAGAATAATTGTTATAACATTAAAGTTTTTAGCATTTACTCCTTTATCTATTAAATTTTGGGTTAAAAAAGGAAAAATAAGAGTTAATCCACTTCCTAATAAAAGCATGAAAAACATAAAAAACAATTGTTTTTTATAGGGCTTCATATAATTAAGTAAATACTTAACCGTTATCTTTTCTTCTCTGGACGGATTTTGTTCAAAAAATTCTTCTGTCGGACTTAAAAATAAGGCAATCCCAGTATTATCTTCTGCCAACCATGATTTTTTAAATCTTTTTTCTGACAAATTAATAAGCCCATGACCCGGATCGGCTATTTTGTATACATTCCTTTTTAAAATTAAACTTTTCTGGATTTCTCGCAATACAACAAAATGATTTTGGTTCCAGAATAGTACACAAGGCAACATTTCTCGGTTCTCGTTTAGCCTTTCTAAAGTTAACTGCGCTGAAAAAGTTTCAAATCCAGTCCTTTCTGCCGCTTCTGTCATCCCCAGCAAAGAAATACCTTCCATGGTAATAAAAGCATGATCCCGAAAATACTGCAAAGAATACTCTTTGCCATAGATAGAACTTATCATTGCAAGGCAGGCTGCCCCACAATCCATCTGGTCATGCTGATATACTACTTTCATTTTCAACTTATTTAAAACTATGATACAAGATATAAAAATTTATCTTTAACTATTTCTAATTTTTTATTTTCATCATATCCCATTACACAATAATCTTTACCCTCACGTTCCATTGCATGTTGACTACATCCCCCATTACACATTGGGAGGATCACACATTCTAAACAAGGTTTATTCTTAAATTTTGCATGCATTCTTTTATCATAGATTTCATTCCAATTTATTTTACCTTCTTCTGTTAAAATACCTTCTCTGGATTTAGATTCAAAATCTCGGGCTGTACATTTAAATACTTCTCCGTTATAATTTATTAATGCATGATTTTTCTTATCAGCATAACAGGATTCTCTTATTGCATCAGAATAAGCTCCTCTGTATAAAGTATTAAATCCTGCTTCTCTAAACAAGGCAACTACTTCCTGAACCTCTCCATTAATATCTTCTTCTACTTGCCAGACTTCATGGAATGAAAAGCTTAAATATTTTCGATCTTCTTCTGTTAATATACTAAAATCTTCTATAATGTTAGGAAGCTTTTCAAAAGTTTCTTCTGATATATTTAAACGTACACTCACTTCCGATTTATTTTTTAAACATAAAAATATATTAGCCAAAATCTCATCATAGGATCCTCTTTGTTTAGAAATAAACCTCACCTGATTATGTCTTTCTCTATGTCCATCTAAGGTTATTTGAAAATAATTCGCATTATATTTTTTACATACATCTACTATTTCTTGATTCAACAATAATCCGTTGGTTGTAAAGCCAGAAGAAAACTTAATCCCTTTATTCTTTACCTTTGGATAATTAATTTCTAATAGCGGCTTAATTACGTTATTGAAATAAAGCAAAGGTTCTCCCCCAAACCACGACAAATTAAATTCTTTCAACTTTGTTTTTTCTGTCAGAATATTATCAATTAGCTTAGAAACCGTTATAAGCGTTTCTTCAGACATTCTGGATTTTTTTATATGAGTCTCATAACAATACCAACATTTAAAATTACAATTCATAGTTGGGTTAACGGTTAACTCAAATAATTCATCATTTTCAAAATCCGTTTGCCTTGAAATTCTTTTTACTTCTTCTAATTCATTAAAATCAATGGGTACTAAAAAACCTTTTTCTACCAAATGATTATAAAATTCTACATGAATCTGCTCTAATTCCCTCCAATTACATTCATTTTCTGCAGCTTTAAACAACTCATATAATTCAGGAACCAGCATAATAAATTCTCCTTGCAAAGAATTATATCCTACATAATTTTCTTCGTGAAAAAAAAATATATTATATTTACTCAATTTCATACTAATTCTTTAAAAATATAACCAGCAGATAAATAAATTTATCTGCTGGTTATAAATGTTATTTATTCTAGTGAAATTTGTTACTATAGATCATCAAACATTACCAGCACCACCCATTACGACCATTACAATTACCTCCTCCAACACTATTATGGCAAACTGCATTAAACCCAGCTTTTATCTTACTTTTCTGCAAGTCAGTTAATGTTTTAAATCCTCCTTTTAATGTGCCTTCATTTACTTTTAATGCAGGTACTTGTGTTATATTCTTTGTTTTCATATCAATAGTTATTTAAAATTATTTTACCAACATATCCCATTACGTCCTTTACAATTTCCACCACCACCACTATTACCACAAACTGCATTAAATCCAGCTTTTATCTTATTTTTCTGCAAGTCAGTTAATGTTTTGAATCCTCCTTTTAATGTACCTTCATTTACTTTTAATGCAGGTACTTGTTTTTTGTTGTTTAGTTTCATATTTTTTACTAATTATTTAAGTTGCATTGAATTATTACATTTATAATTAAGACAGCCGCTATTTCCACCTCCCTTAATTTTACTCTTCTGTAAATCATTTAATGATTTAAACCCTCCTTGCAATGAACCTTCATTTACTTTTAATGCTGGTAACTTTGTTTTGTTTTCTACTCTCATATTTTTTTTATTTTATATTGTTAATTCAAAAATAGCAAAACTTATTAAATATAAATAATGATATTGATCATTATAATCAACATTATAGACTAATAATAAGTTAATTTATATTTAAAATTTAATTATATATAATTTGTTGATTTATTTTTAATTAAATTTTATTAGATATCTAACAAATTATGTGATAAAATAAAAACATCATACAAATAATATATATATACATTATTTAAATTTCATTAATTTATATTAATAAAATTTAAATAATAGAAAAAAAAACCACCAAATGGTGGTTTTTTTCTATTAATATATCAACATACTAATTATTTAGACGATTTTTTTCTTCTTCATTTCCTGTTTGTCTTTTTTCTAATTGCAATTTATTATCCCTAAATATATATGATAAAGAAAACTGGAAATACTGAGAATCATAATATTGTTTAAAACTTTGATGCACATTATCAGATAGCATAAAAATAGTAGGTTTTGTTTTCAAAATATCATTTAGTTTAAATACTAACAGTAATTTTTTATCTAATAAATTTACTTTTACTGCAGCATTAAATTCAGAATAATCATTTATTTTAAAATATCCGCTATTAGAAGGTAAATTATATATATAAGAAAACTCTAAAAACCATGTTTTATTTTTATTTAAAACCAATGACTGAGAACTATACAAAGATCCTGACCAACCTGAGTAAATTCCTTTTAAATACTGAGAATTCGCCTTTAGCTTATCATAGTATAATGAAAAAGAACTATATGAATTCCAAAAATGAAAAAATTTAAACGTAACGACCTCATTGAGCCCTAATTGATTTTGCTGCCCATAATTCTCTCTGATAAAAATCTGTTCATTGTTTTCCACCTCATGCTTTACAAGCTGACCAAAAACATCTTTTACCTTTGAATAATACAAACTTGTACTTAACAATGAGCTATAATTATATGTGATTTCTAATGCATCTACAAATGAAGGCTGCAAAAAAGGATTTCCTTGAGCATAAGAATTAATATTTGAATACCATTTATTAGGATTCATATCTGAATATGAAGGCCTTTCAATTCTTCTCCCATAATTAAAAGAGAAATCATTCTTTTCATTTAATTTATACTGTATGTAAACAGTAGGGAAAAATTTAACATAATCTTTTTTATTTTTTTGATGTGCACTTCTGGACAAAGATTCCGTTTGAGTTAATTCTGCACGGAGCCCTGTCTTTATATTCCACCCCCCCTCTATCTCCTTTTCCGTACTTATGTATGCCGCCTGATTATTTTCTTTATATTCAAAATAATCATTCTGCGTGATTACAGGAATTGCATTTCCGGTTAGCTCATCTATAAACAATGCCGATAAATCGTTTATCGTTTTTGTAAAGCTAATTTTCCCTCCAGTATTAAGAGTAAACCATGAATAGGGTAAAGTAAAATCAATTTTAGCTGAGTAATTTTTTATATCCTGCACCGTTTTATTATCAGAAAAAACATTACGATAATCCGATATTTCATCATAAGAGGCAAAGTTATTCCTCTTTTTATTATTATAAATAAAATAATCAAGATTAATTGTATAGTTTTTACCCAGTGTATCTAACTTATTTAAAAGATTAAGATTTACGGAATGATTATAAGAATCTGTATTGCTTTTACCTTGGGTTCTGATATACCTAAGGTCTCCAGTACTATAGAAAATATCACTTCCACTTATTTCTTTATCTTTTTGACTATTTATATTCCCAAAATATTGAAGACCGATCTTTAATTTTTTATTTACTTCATAACCCACTGTAAAGGTTCCACTATTCAGATTATTAAGTCTTACATTTCGAATATAGTTTTTCCACAATGAAGTGTGATAATCATACTCCATATTATTAGTATAAATGCTTTTCCCCTCATTATGATTAATATCGAACAGTATACTCCATTTTTTTTTCTGATAACTAAAATTTCCTCCAAAAATTCCTATTGGATAAACCCCTTGTTTATATGCACTTCTCAAAGTTATATTCCAAAAATCTTTTTTCGCATCTTTTAGTTTTATATTAATCAACCCGCTATTTCCTTCAGCCTCATATTTAGCTGGAGGATTGGTAATGACTTCTATATTTTTGATATTATCCGAAGGAATCGTTTTCAGATAATTAAGTAAATCATTACCTGAAAGCTCTATCATCTTATCATTTATCATCACCCGCATGACACTTTTACCAATTAAAGAAATTTTATCACTCTGCACTTTAACTCTCGGAGTAACCCTCAAAGCATCCAAAGCATCACCGCCTGAAGCCTGAGCAGAATTATCAACATTAAATATCAATCGATCCACTTTCCTTTCAATCAATTTCTTTCCACCATTTACAGTAATTCTTTTTAATACTTTTGCTAAACGAACCTGTACATCTCCTAAATCAAAATTCCGTTCCAAAACAATTTTCTTTTCCAGTAAAATATCTCCTTCATACCTTACCTGAAAAATATATTCTCCTTGAGAGCCATTCAAAGAAAAATAACCTTGCTCATTGGTTAAATCTTCTTGAACAACAATTAGTGAATCTGAAGTAACAAGATATACTTCCGCAAAACTTAATGACAGACCTGTATTCGTAACAAGCTTTCCTTTCACTTCATAATCTTGACAAAATGAATTAATAAAAAATAGAACAAATAAAAAAGCAAAATGAATTTTCATATCTAATAGAGCGTTAGTTATAATTTATTTTACACTAAATATGTATAACAAATATAGATAAAAACAATGTATATAAATATACTTATTACATTAAAATATAACTTTTATATAACATTTTAAACATATATTACATAAAACAGAGAAATATATGAATACAAATATGCACTTATAATAATTTATTTTATTTATTAATGGACTTGAAGTTGTTAATAGAAAGGAGTTTTAAAAAATCAAATCTATATTTAAGATGATTTTCAGTATCAATGAAAGCTAAGCCCTTTTTTAAAAGAAGTTTAAAGAGCATGTGAAAATTCTAAATTTATTTGATAAAAATAATATAAAGGCTAAATAATTATATAGAGTATTGTTTGGCTTTATTTTTTTTAGATTTATTTTTTTTGTTTCTACCTCTCCAAATTAAAAAACCAGTTATTGGCATAGACGCAATCATTAAACTTACTATAAAAGCAATAATTTTAGTCGGCAATCCTAAAATTGAACCTACATGTATGTCATAGTTTGCGGCAACCACTTTTTCTCCGAAATTTTTATTCTCAGGATTGTGAACGTGCAATAATTCTCCAGAATTTTCATCAAATATCAAACTACTGTTTTTGTGATATGAATATGCTAAATGTTTAACAAAAACCTGAAAATTTGGATGTTCATGATGATCTATGTGAGGATGGCCGAGGTCAAGACTAAAACTGTGAGATTGTGGATACAATTCTTTTATCTTATTTATTATTTTATCTAAGGTTATATCTGTACGCATTTCAACATCTGCACTTGTTTTAATATGTGAAAAATCTGGATATTCAGTTTTCCCACCGGAAAATAAAGTGTAGATAAAAGTCTGGACAATTAAAAAGGAATAAAATAGTCCTGTAATTGTCAAAACTAAAGCGAATATAGAGGAATAAAAGCCAAGAATATTATGTAAATCATAATTTTTTCTTTTCCAATTTTTAATATTTTTCCATTTAAACCAAAACCTTTGCTGCCTTGCGGCTTTATTTTTTGGCCACCACAATATAATTCCGGAAATAAGCATTAAAACAAATAGTATTACAGGAATTCCAACCAAGTACTTTCCCCATTCCATTTTGAAAAGAAAACTCCAGTGTATCATCTTGACTATATTGAAAAAGCCGTTTTTTTCATCATAGACTTTTAATACTTTTCCGTTGTAAGGATTTACATAGGCCAATTTAAACAGAGGGAATTCATCGAAATAGTTCCATGCATTATCATTATGCTCATACCAGTAAAACATATATGACATTTGGGGATTTATGGGAATATTTACCCAATGTAAAGGATATTTTTCACGAACCTGGGCATTAACCAATTTTTCAAGTTTCCGGATAGGAAGAACTTCTTTTTTATCTATATTTTTTTCACGATGATATATATATTCTTTTCGGGTAATATTTTCGATATCATCTTTAAATACATACAATGCTCCGGTCAAAGAAATTATCAATATGAGAATCCCAATAAACAGCCCAAACCACAAATGGATTTTTTTTATCCATTTTTTTATGATGCCTTTTCCTTTTTTATTTTTTTTATTTTTCGACATGCGATTCAGGCTGTATCCCTTGATTATATTATTTGTTTAAAATTTGTAACCTACCGATAATCTCCAGTTACGGGGAGCCTCTGCCTGATAATAATAATAATCTCCATAGGTAGAGCCTGAATATAAATATCTGTCAAAAAGATTGTATACATTTAAAGTGAGTTTCAGATTGGATTTTTCCCAGGATATACCCGCATCAAATTTCACATAGTCATCTAACGATAATTTTCCATTTCCTCCCCAGTTCCATGTACTTCTGTCTCCTAAATAGGTCCCTCCAAATGTTAATCCAAAACCTTTCAATAAACCTTCGGAAAATATATAGTCTAACCAGGCATTTGCCGTATGTTTTGCATATCCTGCCACCTTAGTTCCATCAGGAAATTCCGGTGTATTTGAATCAATAATTTTATTACTTGTTAATGCATAATTTACAATTACGTTAAAACCTTTAACAATTTCTCCTTTCAAATCAAATTCAATACCTCTTGTTCTGGTTTTACCTAATACTATAGAATATTTTTCACTACCTGTATTTTCAGGGTCTGCAGTTAATTCATTATTCTTCATAATTTGATAAATGGATATTGTAGTATTCAATTTCCCATTAAACCAATCTCTTTTTGCGCCTACTTCCATGCTATTTCCTGTAATTGGCTTAACAGATTTACCGGACCTTAAAAAGCCTGTCTGAGGAGTAAAAGCCTGATCATAAAGAGTATATATAGAAGTATTTTCATCTATGGAATAACTTAATCCTATCCGTGGTGTAACTTTTTCCGCTTTTTTTGTAGTTCCATAATCATTCTGATTTACCTTGGTATACCTACCGGCAAGAGTTAAACGTAATGCATCTTTAAAGAAACCTAATTCGTCCTGTAAGTAGATTCCTGAATAAGTTTGTGAAATTGTTGATCCGGCACCTGCCCTTTCTTCCAATGATTTAGTCTTATTAAATGCAATTGAACCATTACTTGGAGCTTGGTAAACTGAAGAATTAGTATCGAAAGGTTTTTCTGCGGTATCTAAATTATAGCCTTGACTCCAGTCGGCTAAATATTTTTTACTTCCTACATCCAGCCCTGCTAAAATTTTATGTGAAATAACCCCTGTTTGAACATTCCCGTTTAAAAAAGCCTGACCAAATTTCATAATATTACTGGATTCCCAATATCCTACTCTTCTAATCATAGTTCCGTCATTATTAAATACCGAAGGCCATAAACTACTTCCCAATGTATACTCGTTGAGGTATGTCAGCTGAGTAGTCAATTTCCAGTTAGCGTCAATCTGATGTTGCAGATTAACATTAAACGTATGACTGTCTATATTGGTTGGTGCTATGCCCGGATCCGACAAAGTGTATTTTACAGGTTTAGTCGCATAACCGGCATATGAAAATACATATGCAGAACCAACATCAGACATTTTAGCTTTTTGATAGATATATTCTGCAATTAAGGTAGTTTTTTCAGTAAGATTAACTTTTATAGATGGATTTATTATATATCTATCATTAAATTCATAATTACGAAAACTATTTTTGTTTTGTGCCATTAAATTTAAACGAACCGCTACTTTATCGGATATTTTAGAATCTAGATCTACTTCTCCTCTATACAGATCAAAGCTACCTAAGGTTATTCTTGCGTTTCCGTTAAAACTTTTTCCGGTTGGCTGTTTAGTAACTATATTATATATTCCACTAGGTTCACCGTTTGACATAAGAAAACCCGCAGGCCCTTTTATAATTTCAATATGATCCACATAACTCATATCTTCACTTAAAGGTCCCCAGGTAGAGGTGATATTTACTCCATTAAGAAAAGCTGCAGCACGCGAACCTCTCATATTTATGCGAGTATAAAGTTCTCCCCAGTGTTCTAAACGTTGTGCTCCGGCAATACTTCTAATTACGCCATCACTTAATGTTGTTATTTGTTGATCTTGAAGTACACTGTTTGTTATTACTGATATGTTTTGTGGTATCTTTAAAAGTTCTTCGTCTAAACGCAAAGAGGAAGAACTTTTCTTTTCAACATATTTTTTGTAATATTTACCTTCTATGATTATCCCTTTCAAATAATTGTCCTGAATACTATCTTTATGTTGTGCATTTAATACTGCAATTCCAAAGATTGCCAAAATGCTTAATTTATTACTCATAAGAAAAAAATTTTTGCAAATATAATATTATTTTAATTTATTCTAATTAAAAATAATACGTATAAAAATATATCTCTCATATGAGGTAATAGTATATTTTATCCGAAAAATTCAGAAGTAAATAATTCTCAATTTCATTTATATAATTATTTGAACAGATTATTAATCAACAAAAGTAAAATTGTAGCGTTTGTAAACTTCTATTTCATATTAATTCATAAAAAAAGACTGTTCAATGAACAGTCTTTATATTTTGATAACGAATTATTTAAATTATTTTTTTACAGAATCCACAACCGCTTTAAACGCTTCCGGATGATTCATAGCTAAATCTGCTAGTACTTTTCTGTTTAATTCTATTTTATTGTCTTTTAATAATCCTATAAATTTAGAATAAGAAAGACCTTGTTGTCTGGCTCCAGCATTAATCCTTTGAATCCATAAAGCTCTGAAATTTCTTTTCTTTTGCTTTCTACCTACATAGGCATATTGTAAACCTTTTTCAACAGCATTTTTGGCAACTGTCCAAACATTTTTTCTTCGTCCAAAATAACCTTTAGCTAATTTTAAGACTCTTTTTCTTCTAGCTCTTGAAGCTACTGAATTTACTGATCTTGGCATAATTTTTTGTTTTTTTGAAATGGGCGGAAACTAAATTCTCTTAAAGCTCCATTTCAGGGTTAAACTTTTGTTGTTTTTAAACCGAATATTTAATTATATTCTTATTTAAGTAATAATTGTCTTTTAACGCTTTTCTCATCTACATTAGCTACTAAAGCTGAATGGGTAAGATTACGTTTTTGTTTTGTGCTTTTTTTGGTCAAAATATGACTTTTAAATGCATGTTTTCTTTTAATTTTACCTGATCCGGTAACAGAAAAACGCTTTTTAGCACCTGATTTTGTTTTTAATTTTGGCATTTTCTTACTTTTTATTTCGTTATCAAAATATATTAAATTTATAAATCAAGAAACAACTCTTATTTTTTAGGAGCCATCATCATGATCATTCTTTTTCCTTCTAATTTTGGCATTTGTTCTACTTTCCCCCATTCTTCCAATTCCTGAGCTAATCTAAGTAACAAAATTTGTCCTTGATCTTTGAATACAATTGAACGCCCTTTGAAGAAAACATATGCTTTTAATTTAGACCCTTCTTCTAAAAATTTCTGAGCATGTTTCTTTTTAAATTCATAATCATGTTCATCTGTTTGAGGACCAAAACGTATTTCTTTGACAACAACTTTGGTTTGTTTTGATTTAAGTTCTTTTTGTTTCTTTTTTTGTTCGTATAGAAACTTTTTATAATCAACTATTCTACAAACCGGAGGATTTGCCGTTGCTGTAATCATAACTAAATCCAATTCCTGTTCTTCAGCTATTCTAAGAGCTTCTTTTACAGGAAGAACTCCTTGATTAACATTCTCTCCTACTAATCGTACTTCTGGAACATCAATAAAATTGTTGATTTTGTGTTCCGGTTCCTGTTTCCTTGGGATGTATCTCCCTCTTGAATAATTTCTGTTAAGTGCTATGGTATAAAAATTTTAAGGTTTATCTGTTACTTTTTTCATCATTGATACTGCTTCATCCAAAGAAAGAGTACCTATATCTCCTTCTCCTCTTTTACGAATTGACACTGTATTAGATTCTGCTTCTTTTTCTCCTACAACAAACATGTAAGGAATTTTGTTAATTTCAGCATCACGTATCTTTTTACCAGTCTTTTCGTTACGCTCATCAATTCGACCGCAAATATCCGAATTTTCCATCAAATTCAAAACTTTTTTTGCATAATCTGTGTACTTTTCACTAATCGGAAGTATAATAAATGGCTCAGGACTTAACCATAGAGGTAAATTTCCACCGGTATGTTCCAGTAAAATCGCTACGAATCTTTCCAGAGATCCAAAAGGAGCCCTATGTATCATAACTGGTCTATGCTTTTCATTATCGGATCCTATATAATGTAAATCAAACCGTTCCGGTAAATTATAATCTACCTGTATAGTCCCTAACTGCCAGCTTCTACCTAAAGCATCTTTAACCATAAAATCCAGTTTCGGCCCATAAAAAGCAGCTTCACCGTATTCTATAACTGTAGGTAATCCTTTATCTTTGGCGGCTTTTTTGATAGCATTTTCCGCTTTTTCCCAATTTTCGTCTGTACCTATGTATTTTTCTTTGTTTTCCTTATCCCTTAAAGATATCTGAGCCGTAAAATTTTCAAATCCTAGTGATTTAAAGGTATACAATACTAAATCAATTACATTTTCAAATTCACCTATTAATTGATCCGGAGTGCAGAATATGTGAGCATCATCTTGAGTAAATCCTCTCACACGGGTTAAACCATGTAATTCACCACTTTGCTCGTAGCGATATACAGTACCAAATTCAGCAAAACGTTTAGGTAAATCTTTATAAGACCAGGGTGCCGAACGATAAATTTCACAATGATGTGGACAATTCATCGGTTTTAGCAAAAATTCTTCTCCTTCATTTGGGGTTTTAATCGGCTGGAAACTATCTGCTCCATACTTTTCATAATGGCCGCTGGTAACATACAAATCTTTATGACCGATATGAGGAGTGGCTACTATCTCGTAGCCTGCCTTTTGCTGGGCAGCCCCTAGAAAATCAATTAGCTTTTGACGTAATTTTGCACCTTTGGGTAACCATAAAGGTAATCCTGCTCCTACTTTTTCCGAAAACGTAAACAGCCCCAGTTCTTTACCTAACTTTCTATGATCTCTTTTTTTAGCCTCTTCAATTCTTTCCAAATATTCTGTAAGATCTTTTTGCTTAGGAAAAGTTATTCCATATACTCTGACTAACTGCTTATTCTTTTCATCTCCTCTCCAATAGGCACCTGCCGCATTTAATACTTTAGCTGCTTTTACAATTCCGGTGAACGGAATATGTCCACCTCTACATAAATCTGTAAAGTTGTCGTGAGTCACAAAAGTAATTGATCCATCTTCAAGATTATCAATTAATTCCGTTTTATATTCATTATTTTTATAGGCTTCCAGAGCTTCCTTTTTAGATACAGGATACAGCTTGAATGTTGAATTCTTTTTCGCATTTTCAAGCATTTTCTTTTCAATCTTTTCAAAATCTTTTTCTGAAAATACTTCATTACCAAAATCAACATCGTAATAGAATCCATTTTCAATAGCCGGTCCGATAGTTAATTTAGCTTCCGGATAGTATTCCATTATAGCCTGCGCTAATAAATGGGCAGAAGAATGCCAAAATGCTTTTTTACCCATATCATCATTCCAGGTGAGCAGTTGCACCGTTGCATCCGTCGTTATAGGTGTGGTTACTTCCACTTGTTTACCATTTACTAACGCAGAAATTGTGTTGCGAGCCAAACCTTCTGAAATACTTCTGGCTACATCCAACGGCGTAACGGAATTTTCAAATTCCTTTACACTCCCATCAGGAAGGGTTATTTTTATCATTCTTCTATTTTTAAGGGTACAAATTTACAAAAGTTTGTCCAATTTATTCGTTTTTTAGGTAGTCAAAGATGAATTATATATCAGAGAGGGATTTATATTGACTCCAAAACTCATGAATGAGTTATTTAATAAAGTTAATCGTAAAATTTTTTTGAGTACCATATAATTTATATGCAGTAAATCCGTACGATTCAAATAAGTCTTCTGTTTCACTTATTGATAGTTTATCCGGATCACCTGCCTGCTCTGAGATAGAGAGTATTCCTCCTTTTTTCAGCATTCTGTAAAATTCTTTACAATAGCTGTCTTTATTTTCTACTTCACCAATAACCGTAATCATATAAATACGATCAAACATTTCATCAGTAAATTCAAAATTGTTACCATTGCATAAATAATATTCTACATTAGTAACCTTTTTCTTACTTAGTCTTTTTTTTGCATAATCCAACATTTCCTGCTGGATATCTGCTAAAACCAATTTACCTGCAAAAAGTTCTTTAGCTACTTTTTTACTAAAATATCTTGGCCCGGGTCCTAATTCCATGACAGTCATCTCCCCTTTAAGTTCTAATCTTTTAACTAATTCTCTGGGAGAAAGAAAAATATTACGTAAAGGAATTAATAAGGTAAAAGCCCACTGATATGGAAATACACCTTTAGAAACCAAACGTTTGAATGTTTTTTTATTTTTATTTTCAGTTATTTCCATAACATAGTTTCCAATGTTTCGTTTTTAATATTCAAAGTAATTATTTGATGGCCTAAAATATGTTTAATCGGTAATCTTTACTATTATGGCTTTCGATATTTCTACAAGATTGTGTGGGTCGAGCTGAATTTGTAACCCTCGCTGCCCGGCACTAATGAATATTTCATTGAAATTTAGACAACTCTCATCAATAAAGGTAGGAAATTTTTTTTTCATTCCAATAGGTGAACATCCTCCCCGTACATATCCGGTCAGATTAAATAAATCTTTCATCGGAACTAGCTCGCACTTCTTGTTACCGGATATTTGCGCTGCAAGTTTAAGATTCAGCTCTTTATCCCCCGGTACCAGACACACAAAATATATCGTTTTATCTCCTTTTAAAAGTAATGTTTTAAATATTTGAGAAATATTCTGCCCTAATTGATTGGCTACGTGTAAAGCACTCAAATCATTAACATCTACTGTATAAGAAATAAGCTCATAAGGAATTTTTTCACTATCCAGCAATCGTGCTACATTAGTTTTATGATTTTTAAATTTACTCATTTAACAATTTAGACGAACTTTCTAACTGTATATTTAAATTATCTTTCAAATTCCAATGCTTTACCTCTTACTTCATTTACTTTTCCATTTTCGAACGCAATTTTTCCATTTAAAAAAGTTGTATCTATGCTTGATGAAAATGTGTATCCTTCGAATGGAGACCACTGACATTTGTAAAGAATATTATCTTTTGTAACCGTATAATTTTTATCCGGATTTATTAATACCAAATCTGCGTAATACCCTTTTCTGATATATCCCCTCTTATGAATCTGAAATAACTCTGCCGGGGCATGACACATTTTACGGATTACTTTTTCTTTAGTTATTTTACCCTTTTTCGCACACTCAAGCATTACTTGTAGCGAATGTTGAATCAGAGGCCCTCCGGAAGCCGCCTGTAAACAACCTCCTTCTTTTTCACTTAATAAATGGGGAGCATGATCCGTTGCTATAACATCCAGCTTATCTTCACTAACTGCTTTCAAAAGCTCCTCGCGATCGTTTTTCATTTTTACGGCCGGATTCCATTTAATCCGTGTTCCTTGGGTAAGATAATCTTCGTCTGTAAACCATAAATGATGCACACAAGCTTCTGCTGTAATCTTTTTCTCAGTCAAAGGTTTATTTTCAAAAAGGCTTAGTTCTTTTGCGGTTGATATATGTAAAATATGAAGTTTTGTCCCATATTTGTGAGCCAACTCCACAGCCTCTGATGAAGAACGATAACATGCCTCCTCGCTACGAATCAACGGATGATAAACTATCGGTATATTTTCACCAAACTTTGCTTTGTATTTTTCAAGATTTGCTTTAATAATTTCTTCTTTTTCGCAATGGGTTGCTATAAGCATTTCTGTTTCTGCAAAAATCGATTCCAAAACTTTTTTATTATCTACCAGCATATTTCCGGTAGAAGAACCCATAAAAATTTTAATACCACACACTTTTTTAGGGTCAACTTTTTTTAATTCTTTTTGATTGTCATTAGTTGCTCCCATAAAAAACGAATAATTGGAATACGAATTTGTTGAAGCAATTTCAAATTTATTTTCTAAGGCACTAATTGTTATAGTTTGCGGATTAGTATTAGGCATTTCCATATATGAGGTAACTCCGCCTGCAATTGCAGCTTTACTTTCGCTTGCAATATTACCTTTGTGAGTTAAACCTGGTTCTCTAAAATGAACCTGATCGTCAATTACACCTGGAACTAGCCATAGTCCATCCGCTTTGATAACCTTAGATTTTTTTAAAATTTCTTCAGGTACTTCTTTATAATATATTTCAGAAATTAAATCGTCCTTAATCAGCACAGAACCTGCTAAAGATTTATCTTCATTAATAATTATTGCATTGTGTATAAGTATCATTTTTTTTAAGTTTTAAGTTAAGTTTTCAGTGCCCTGCTGTTTTAGAAAACAAATTGATGATAAGAACACCTATAATTATAAAAATTATTCCAATAACCGCTGGAAGATCTAATTTTTGTTTATATAAAAAATACCCTGCAAAACTGATTAAAACTATTCCAATTCCCGACCATATTGCATAGGCTATTCCTAATGGAATCGTCCGAATTGCTTTTGTCAGAAAATACAAGGCAGAGAAGAATAAAGCAAAAAAAACAAGAGTAGGTTTCCACTTGGTAAATTCTTCTGTTTTAGGCAGGGTGGATGTAGCAACTACCTCAAAGCAAATAGCAAATAATAAAAAGATATAGGATTTCATATATTAAAAAAGTTCGGATTGATTGCCCAGTGTTTTAATTTTCCCTAAATGTATATACGCTTTTTCTGTAGCTTCTCTTCCCCTTGGAGTACGCATAAGATACCCTTCCTGTATTAAAAAGGGTTCGTATACTTCTTCCAGTGTTCCCGGATTTTCACCCACTGCTGTTGCTATGGTGGTAAGCCCCACAGGTCCTCCTTTAAATTTGTCTATTATGGAACTTAAAATTTTATTATCCATCTCATCTAAACCGTGTTTATCCACTTTTAAAGCTTCTAGCCCTATTTCTGCGATTTTAACATCTATGTTACCGGTTCCTTTAATTTGAGCAAAGTCTCTGATTCTCCTGAGCAGCGCATTAGCGATCCGGGGGGTTCCCCTGCTGCGGGAAGCAATTTCTATGGCAGCCTGTTGCTCTATAGGCATGCTCATAATCCTTGAACTTCTTTCAACAATTGTACTTAGAAGCTCAGTGTGATAATATTCAAATCTGAAGTTAATTCCAAAACGTGCCCGTAAAGGAGCTGTCAACAATCCGGATCGGGTTGTTGCACCAATCAACGTAAAAGGATTCAGGTTAATTTGGACTGATCGTGCATTCGGTCCACTTTCAATCATGATATCAATACGATAATCTTCCATCGCAGAATATAAATATTCTTCTACTATAGGCGACAATCGGTGTATTTCATCAATGAACAAAACATCATTTTCCTCTAACCCTGTAAGAAGGCCTGCTAAATCTCCCGGCTTATCAAGCACAGGACCTGAGGTGATTTTTATACCTACTCCTAATTCGTTTGCTATGATGTTAGCCAATGTTGTTTTTCCTAATCCCGGGGGGCCATGTAATAAAACATGGTCTAAGGATTCACCCCTAAGCTTTGCTGCTTTAACAAAAATCTCAAGATTATCCATAATATGTTCCTGCCCTGCAAATTCATGAAAATTTTTGGGACGAACCTGTTCTTCCTGAGCTATTTCTTCTCGGGTATATTTATTTTTATCGGGATCTAATAAATCAGACATTTTGTAAAATTAATACATCTTTGGGTATCAAAAAAATAATATCTTTCAAAAATGAATACTCATTTATTTCTATATAATTGAAATATATTTATTATTTTTATAATCACCTCACATCGTTGTCAGACAAGTCCCATATTAACCATCTCAACTAAAATAATTACATATCATAAGACTTATTTATTATTTAGAATGATTATTAATACACATTTGCTAAAATTAATAGCAAAATGAAAAAGGACTTTTAACTCTTTTTAATTATTAATACTTTAAGTCTATTTATGTTTAGATATTTATCATAAACTATTATCTTTAAAATTGTTTAAAAAATTAAGATACAATAAGTTATAAATATTTTAAAAAGTATTGATTATTTTAATATATTTAAAAACAAAAATAATGAATATTTACTCTATTCTACTTGCTCAATCTCTTGGAGAAATGTTTACATGGGGAGAATTATTACTTGCAGCAACCCCGGTTTTTTTACTGATACTTTTTTTAGGTATTTTAAAAATGGCAGGAGAAAAAAGTGCTCTGTTAACTTTAATAGTCACATTGATCATCGCATTATTTGCTTTTCATCTACCTGTTAAAGATACAGGGATTTCCGTTTTATATGGTATCGTTAAAGCCATATTCCCCATACTTATCATTATACTAATGGCTATATTCAGTTATAATGTTCAAGTTTATACTACGAAAATGGAAATTATTAAAGAACAATTTTCATCTATTTCTACTGATAAATGTATACAGGTACTTCTTCTGACCTGGGGATTTGGTGGACTATTGGAAGGAATGGCCGGCTTTGGTACCGCTGTGGCAATACCGGCAGCAATTCTTATAAGTTTAGGTTTTAAACCTGTTTTTTCTGCTGTAGTTAGTTTAATATCTAATAGTGTGGCTACAGGATTTGGTGCTGTAGGTACTCCGGTTATTGTACTCGCCAGAGAAGTGGGACTATCTGAAAATATACAAAGCATAAGTTCAGATTTAGTTATACAACTTTCTGTATTAATGTTTTTAATTCCTTTTATTATTGTAACTCTTACGGACCGAAGCCTTAAAGCTTTACCTAAAAACATAATACTCAGCATATTGGTGGGTGGCATTTCACTTGCCGTTCAATATTATTCAGCCTTATATATTGGAGCAGAAACTCCTGCTATTTTAGGTAGCATAGCGTCTATAATCACAATTGTTCTGTTTGGTAAAATAATTTCCCGCAAAAGCAAAGATTCTGAAGCTTCTAATCAAAAATCGTTTTCATTAACTGATGTTTTACAAGCCTGGAGCGTATATGGATTAATACTGTTTTTAGTAATTTTAACCAGTCCGTTATTACCTATAAAGGATCTACTTAAAAGTAATTTTGATTTTTTTCAAACCAATTTTAATTTTAAAATTTTAGATACTGAAAAAACCGTGGGTATTTTTTGGTTAACCGATACGGGAATTTTAATATTTTTAGGCTCTATTATTGGCGGCCTCATACAGGGAGCTCAACTTAAAGAGCTATTTAAACTTTTAGGAAAAACTACTATTCAACTACGCAAAACTGTTATCACTGTTTCCTGCTTAATTGCTTTATCAACTCTAATGGATGTCTCCGGAATGATTGGAGTGTTGGGTATCGCTTTAGCAACCACCACCGGTACTTTATACCCCCTATTCGCTCCTTTAATCGGATGTATAGGAACTTTTTTAACGGGAAGCGATACTTCTTCGAATATTTTATTCGGAAAGCTACAAGCTACTGTTGCAGATAGAATCGGTGCCGATAAAGGATGGCTGGCAGCGGCCAACACAGCCGGAGCAACAGGAGGAAAGATTATTTCACCTCAAAGTATCGCTGTAGCCACCACAGCCTGCGGGCAACAGGGGCAGGAAGGTATCATTATGAAAAAAGCCATTATTTATGCTTTAATCTACATTGTAGTAGCCGGCATCATTGTTTATCTGGGAAAATAAATTACAAATTAATAAAATGAAAATAGGATTATTTATTCCGTGTTATGTTAATACCGTTTATCCTGAAGTGGCTATAGCTAGTTATAAATTACTCACTCACTTTGGTTTAGACGTGGATTATCCTGTAGATCAGACCTGCTGTGGTCAACCCATGGCTAATGCTGGTTTTGAAAATAAAGCGCTTCCTTTAGCTAACCGCTTTAATTCAATGTTTGAGACTTTTGATTATGTCGTTGCTCCTTCGGGAAGTTGTGTGGGTTTTGTTAAAGATTCTTACCCAAAAATTCTGGAAAAAGAAGGTTGCCTGAGTGAAGTGAGCAGCAAAGTATACGATATTTGTGAATTTCTGCACGATATACTTAAAATCAATAAATTACCGGGTCGTTTTCAACATAAAGTAAGCTTACATAACAGCTGCCACGGACTAAGAGAATTAAAACTTGGCTCGGCCAGTGAGCTAAACATTCCTTCTTTTTCTAAAGTAAAAGACTTGCTTGGATTAATTGAAGGAGTAGAAGTAGTTGAACCGGCAAAAGTTGATGAATGCTGTGGGTTTGGTGGAATGTTTTCCATAGAGGAACCGGCTGTATCTATCTGTATGGGACAAGATAAGATTAAAAATCATATAAACACCGGTGCCGAATTCATTACTGGTCCGGACAGTTCTTGTCTTATGCATATGGGAGGGATTATAGAAAAACAAAACCTTCCGATTAAAACCATTCATGTAGTTCAAATTTTATCCGCAGGATTATGAGTACTCAACATTCTATAGCAGCTGAAAAATTTCAGGAAGATAAAAAACAGGCTTCCTGGCATAATGAAACCTTGTGGTTTGTAAGAGAGAAAAGAGATCGTATGTCTAAAAGTTTACCGGAATGGGAAGAGCTTCGTACTATTGCCGAGAAAATAAAGCTTCATAGTGTAAGCAATCTAGACATTTATCTCGAGGAATTTTCTAAAAATGCTGAAGCCAATGGCGTGATTGTCCATTGGGCAAAGGATGCAAAAGAACATAATGATATTGTCTATGATATTTTAAGCAAACACAAGGTTAAAAAATTAGTAAAGAGTAAATCTATGCTTACAGAAGAGTGCCATTTAAATCCATATCTTATTGATAAAGGCATTGATGTTATTGAAAGCGACCTGGGCGAAAGAATACTCCAACTTAATCATACTGCACCCTCACATATTGTTATGCCTGCCATTCATATGACCCGGCAGGAAGTGGGTGAGTTATTTGAAGAAAAACTGCATACTGAAAAAGGAAATAGTGACCCTACCTATCTTACGCGGGCAGCAAGAGCTTCTCTAAGGAATGATTTTCTTACAGCTGATGCAGGAATGACGGGGGTAAACTTTGCTGTGGCTTCTACCGGTGAAATCGTTGTTTGCACTAATGAGGGTAATGCGGATATGGGGACTTCACTTCCCGATCTGCATATTGCCGTTATGGGCATGGAAAAGGTCATTCCTGATCATGAAGCTTTAAGCGTTTACACCCGATTACTCGCTCGTTCTGCAACCGGACAACCGGTTACTACGTATACTTCTCATTTTAAAAAACCAAAAAAAGGTGGAGAAATGCATGTAATTATTGTTGACAATGGAAGAAGTGAAATTTTAACAAATAATGAGCATATAAAGTCTTTAAACTGTATCCGTTGTGGTGCTTGCATGAATACCTGCCCTGTATACCGTAGAAGCGGTGGATACTCTTACACCTATTTTATTCCAGGTCCTATAGGAATTAATCTAGGTATGCTAAAAGATCCTCATAAATATACGGATAATGTTTCTGCCTGTTCGCTGTGTTATTCCTGTAATAATGTTTGTCCTGTAAAAATTGACCTTGCCGATCAAATTTATGAATGGAGGCAGAATCTTGATTCTTTGGGCGCTGCCAGTTCTTCAAAAAAAATGATTTCTTTGGGGATGCAATTTTTATTTACCCATCCGACCTTGTTTAATACGAGTTTAAAATTTACGTCTTTAATTAATTGGGTTCCCCGATCGATGGCGTTTGGCTTAAAAGAATGGGAAGAGGGACGCAGTTTACCCAAATTTGCTAAGGAAAGTTTTACAAGTATGTGGAAAAAAGGTAAAATTAAAACTATAAAAAAAGATGAGCAGTAAGGAATATATACTTCAGAATATTAAAAGAAATATTAAGACACGACTGGACAAACCTAAAATGGATGTTCTGGGTATTCAGTTTGATAATTTACTTTTACAATTTGTTGATATTTGTAAAGCTGTGGGTGGAGATGCCAGAATTCTTGAAAAACAGGATGATGTAAATAGATTAATTAAAGAATTGTATCCGCAAGCTCAATCTATAGGTTCAAACCTGCCTGAAATTACAATCAGCACTTTTAATCCGGATGATTTGGATGATCCTCATCTACTTAACGGAACGGATTTAGCTATTATTAAGGGAGAGGTTGGAGTTGCAGAAAACGGATGTATTTGGATTCCGCAGAACGTAGTTCACAAAGCTTTATATTTTATCAGTGAATATCTGGTTATTATTTTAGATAGAACCAAGCTGGTTAATAATATGCATGAAGCCTATCGGACTATTGAATCGAATGATTCCGGATTTGGCATTTTTATTTCAGGCCCTTCTAAAACAGCTGATATTGAGCAAGCTTTGGTAGTGGGTGCTCATGGTCCTAAAGGGCTTACTGTCATTTTAATATAAAGATTTTATTTACAAAAAATCACTGATACTATACTAATCAGTGATTTTTTGTAATGATTTTAATTTTAGATATTAGTTCTGCTATATCATATATATTTAAAAAGTAGCTGGTGAGATTTTTTGGATAATTGTTTCTTAGCAGATAGTTACTATCTAAACGATTGTATCTTCCAATCGATTTGTTTTTCATTTTATGATACCTACAAATCTGCAAAATAGATTTCCCTGTTCGATTGGCCTGTAAATTAAAGACTGCCAGAATAAATCTGACAGCCTTCGTTAGATCAATCATATACCAAACTATGCAACAGTTTATGTCATTTTGAAAAATAATTTTTGTTTTACTTTGTATTGATACCATTAAATTCTGCCTGATTCAAAGCCCAAGCCATCATATTAGCAAACAGCGCTGAATTGTAAACTGTTCCTGTATTTACTCCACTCCCCCAGTTTACTCGCGGAATCGGCTTCAGGTTTACGTCAATAGCAAAAGGATAAGTTGTCGCTGCAGCAGCGCCACAGCCATCTCCCGTACAACCGGAAGGATTTGCAAGAAAACCTCCTTCTCCATTCCAAATAAAGTTTAGATTCGGATCCCTGAAAAATGACAGATATCCTGCTCTGTTTGTATTACCTGTACTATATGAAATAACATAAGACGGTATTCCTTTAACAACACGTGTATCTCCTACGTCACCCCCCCAATATTTTCCTCTCAGATCACCAAACGGGCCGTTCGCTATGTCATCCTGCATACTTGCAATCGGATATACCCATCGATAGGGATCATCGATAAGACTGGTACTTATATTTGTATCTCCATATAATGCTTTCAGGAACGATTCGTCTGTACTATTCTGAGACATTATCATTAAGACTCCATTATTGTTCACATAATTTACCACAGCAGAAATGAACTGAGAGCTAAGTCCTGCATTCCAATCAAAATAATATCCGATTAATACTATATCCGGTTTCGCACTTATAGCATCAATCATTAATTGATTAGGCACGCCTACAATTACCTGTGAATTAAATCCTTCAGCTTTAACCGTACTGGTTTCCGTTTGTCCGAAATTAACCGGAGCCATAATCATCTTATATGCTCCAGAACCGGGTTGTGCTATGTAACCGGGCGTTGAGTTTACTGAGCCTATATGCAATATATTCTTTTTAGGTATTACTACCACTACGGTAATTTGACAGGTACTTTCTCCTAAGGATGAAGTTGCCGTAAGAGTGAGTGTTTTATTTGATACTGAAGTTGGAGTACCATATCCGTAGATGGTCACAGTTTGTGCTCCTACAGCAGTTATTTCTCCGGAACCTTCAAAATAAATTCCATCTACAGTATTGGATTTTATATTCCAGGAACCCGTAGATGTCGCATTCAGAGAAATTGTTACAAAATGAGTTCCTCCGGCCCCATCTAATGAAGTTCCTTGTTTATATACTCCATTGACTACCGAATTTTTGCAGCTTATCGAATAATTAGAATAAGAACTATTTACTTTTACGGAAGGAGTACAAACCGTTGTGTCCTCTACTCCGTTAATGGAAATTGTTACTGCATCAACCTGAGCTTTAAGAGGGGTTCCCTGACCTTCTAGTTTAATAGTATTTTGTCCTGCTGTCAGAAAAGTGCCGGAACCATAAAAACTGTATCCATTCTTTGTTATTCCTGAAATAGAATATGAACCTGGCTTTGTTACGTTCAAAGTTAAGTAAATACGGTTGGAATCAGTTAGTTCAAGTCCTTCTACAAATGTACCTGCTACTTTATAGCTTACACAGCTTAACTGGGCTTTACCCAAAGCACCACAAATACTTGCCCATTTATTTTCTATTAAATTCCAATAATTGAAACAATCTTCGGAGGTATTATAAATCATTAATGCTTGCTGAGCATCTTCAGGTTTAATTTTATCTCTTTGAACTTCTGTCATTCTTGGAATTAATATTCCTTTGTCCACTGAAGTAATGTCTAAAATAGATTTTGTATCTGGTATATCAGTACCTATCCCCACCTGTGCATTTATTGCATGTGTAAGAGCAATTGTTAAAATAAGAGCTAATTTTTTCATTTTAAATAAAGTTGAATTTCAATTTATATAGATAATGTTTTATAGTAATGGTCGTTCTACCATTTGAGCGGACAAAAATATAACAGACATGAAATTCTAAAATAAAAATGAACCATTTAAACCTTCACACAACTACATACAAATGCACTCAAAAATAACACTCAAAAACACTCACTTTAATAAATTACTGATTATTAAATATTTAAAACGTGTTATGTTGAGAATTCAAAATTTCTTAAAGAGGTAAAAAAATTATATTACTGAAAATTAGTATACATATTAATTATATTCTGCTATCTATATCAAAATCTAAAATCCAGGCATTTAATTCTTTTCCTGTAGCAAAATTCAATTTTTTACGTATTCTGTATTTTCTAGCTTCCACAGCTCTTATTGAAATGTATTTATACGTAGCTATTTCTTTAATGGAAAAACCTAGTTTAGTGTAGGCACAAAATTCCAATTCTGCAACTGATAAGTCCGGATCCAGTTTTAATAAACCCGAAAAAAATGAAGGATATACTTCAGAAAAGGTTGAAAAAAAAGAAGAATCATTATTAATTGCTAACTGTATTAATTTTTGTTTTGAGTTTATAACTCCTTTTTCAGATAGCAACAATAGCTGTTTTTTTTGTTCTTCTAATTGAAGCTCTTTTTGAAAAGTTTCCTCATATAGTTTATGTATAATATAATTTTTCTTTATAATGAAGACTAAATCAACAATAACAATCATTCCACTGATAGATGCTGATATAAAGGTGGTATTTCTTTTTATTGAATGGGTTAATTCATCATTAATAAACCAAGAATATTCGGTTACAATATTAATTAAAATTGACATTAAGACAAGTAAAACAATAATTATCATGTATATATAATCAGTCTTGAAATCAAAAATAAATGGAAGTGCCAATATTAATGGAAAATAATAAAAATAAATTCCGGATTCATTATTTGAATAAGATTCATAAAAAAAAATAACCCATATGAGTAATAGAAAAACTGAAAAAACCAGAAAACGAAAACTTTTTAATTTTACAGGTATAAAAAGCGCTATCAAAAAAAACATTGATAAATACATTAAAACATTTCCCGAATACATATCTTTAATGTATAAGAAATTATGCAATGCATGAATAAAAAAAACCAAAAAGACAATAAATATATATTGATTTAATAATCTAACACGATAAACAATTTTTTCATCTTCTTCATGTTCTATTCCTATATCCGAGATATTATCCCATATTTTTTGTAAATTCATAAAATATAGACTTATAATTTATAAAAATGCAAAGTTACAATTTTTAGATCTAATACTAAAAAAACAAAGAAAGTCAACAAATAATTATTACGCTATTAATAATGCTCTTAAATTATTAATTTTTTATAAATTTCAATAATTATAAAATAAAATTATCCTAAGGTAGTAAATGCCTAGTTTCTAATACTGTTATATTTATTATAGAAAAAAATATATATTCAACTTTTAGGCAACGTTTAAAAAAATGAATTAGTAAATTATTATAGCTATAATTTTTTGTACGCCTATCTGACCTGAAAAATTTATGAAAGTTAATGACTTGATCTTGTTAAAATATAAAATCAGAAATAGTTTTAAATATCTTAAGATCATACTCGTTAGAAAACATATCTTTCAGTCAATAATTATATTTATAATTACATACCTGATTATTTAGATTAAAAAATATAAACACTATTTTTTTAATTTTCCGACAGATACCAATGCATGTATAAAGATAATTTAAGATTTTTATATCTTACTAGTATTTCCTATTCAATAAACTCTCTTACTATCTAGATTATTAGAGATTATACCCACTTTCTTTATTCTCGTATAAAATTAAAAACGGAAACAGTGTACACTGTTTCCGTTTTTATTATTTTTATTTATTTAAATATTTATTTAATTAATAAGCTTAATACCTGAGTAGCCGTTTCTGTAGATAAAGTAAGCAAAGGCTGTGGATAAACTCCCATAACTAAGATTAAAATTGCAACTACTATAAGCCCAATTTTAGGTTGTAAAGCGATATCTTTTTGTTTACTCAAAAATTCTTCATCCCCTGTACCAAACATAGACATACCATACATTTTAGTGGTATATACGGCGCATAAAATCAATGTTAAACCAGCTATAACAGCTCCTGCAATTGACAAATTAAAAATTCCTTTTAGAAGTAAAAATTCTCCGATGAAGGCATTTGTTAATGGAACTGCCATAGTACCAAGAGAGATAATCATAAATAAAACTGCGAAAAAAGGAGCTTTTGTAGCCAGTCCTCCCATCTTAGTAAGATCTCTGGTTCCAAATCTTTTAATTAATATATCAGCAGCATAAAAAAGCCCGACAACATTTATTCCGTGAGCAAGCATCTGAATGGAAGCTCCTTCTATTCCTGCCAGATTTGAACCTTTATTTAAAGCTATAATCGCACTTGAGAAAATACCCGCAGCAATTAAGCCTACGTGGGCCATAGACGAAAATGCTATCAATCTTTTTATGTCTGTCTGTACTACAGCAATTAATGAAGCATATACTATTCCTATAATAGATAATACCAATGCAATGATACCTGAAGAACCAGCAACAGCCTCGGGAGCTAAAGGTAGTAACAACTTAAGAATTCCGAAAACACCCATTTTTAGCATGATTCCTGACAAAAGCATAGATCCTTGTGTAGGTGCCATGGAGTAGGTATCTGCCTGCCATGTATGAAAAGGAAAAATTGGTAATTTTATTGCAAAGGCTAAAAATAACATCCAAAAGATAAATATCTGAGATTCTGGTGATAAATTTGCCTGATATAATTTAGCCAGATCGAATGATCCTGCTTGTAAATAGGCATATATTAAGGCTACAAGCATAAATAGCGATCCAAAAAAAGTATATATAAAGAACTTTAAGTTTATTTTTAACCTGTTTTCTCCTGTGCCAAACATTCCACATATAAACCAGATAGGAATAAGTGCTACTTCCCAAAATATATAGAATAACAATCCGTCCATAGATGTAAAGATTCCAATCAGACCAAATTGCATAAATAATATCAGAGCATAAAAAACTGAGGGTCTTTCATCATTTAAGCCTGAATAAATTATAATAGGTACCAAAATATTGGTTAATAAAACCATTAAGATTCCTAAGCTATCGACACCGAAATGGATGTTTGACAGCATTGGTAGTACTGAGGCTGGCTGTTCCAATAATAACTGACAGGCTTCTGTATCATTTATATTAAACTTATGCCAAAGGAAAATTGTGAGCAGTAACTGCACCAATGACACAGCTAATGCTATATATTTTGAAAATGTGCCTTTCAAGGCAAATAATAATCCTGATCCGATTATCGGTAAGAGTAGAATTGCTAAAACTAACATTATATGTGTTTACTTTATTTTTACTTTATTATTAACTTAAATATCCAGCTACTAAGAGTAGTATAAAAATACCCAAAGACATTGCTAAAACGTAATATTCTACATTTCCGTTTTGAACCATTCTTAGCAAACTACCGCATCCCTGAACTGCACGGGCTGTACCTTCTACAATTCCATTGATTATATATTTATCAACTATATTTTTGAAAAATCTTCCTAATGCCAATACCGGATTAACTATAACTTCGTTGTAAAGTTCGTTTACGTAAGCTGCTTTTGCTGAAGCTTTTTCCCATCCGGTCATGTTTTCCACAATGACAGGCTGGGCTTTTTTCACTACATATTTGTTATATACCAATGCAGCTACAAGTGCAATTACCAATAAAGTTACTGCCAGCAATATCATTTCGGTAGAGAATGGTGGCTCTTCATGTGCGTGAATACCTACGTATATAGGTTGTAACCAATGAGCCAGTTTTTGGGAAATATTTTCACCTAAATAGTGAGGTAGATTAAGAGCTCCGCCGAAAACGGTTAATATAGCTAAAATTATTAAAGGAATTGTCATTACAGAAGGACTTTCATGTACATGTTTTTTCTGTTCTTCGGTTCCCCTGAAATCTCCGAAAAAGGTTAAAAACAATAAGCGGAACATGTATATACAGGTTAGTGCTGCTGAAAAGAGAGTTAACCCCCAAACTAATTTATCTTTTTGCCAAATGGCTACTAAAATTTCATCTTTAGAAAACATACCCGCTAATGGAGGTACACCGCAAATAGCCAGAGTAGCAATTAAAAATGTCCAGTAGGTAACCGGAATTTTCTTTTTTAAACCGCCCATATATCTCATGTCCTGTTCACCACCCATCGCATGTATAACGCTTCCTGCTCCGAGGAATAGAAGCGCTTTGAAAAAAGCATGTGTAGTTACGTGAAACAAAGCGGTAGTGTAGGCTCCTGCGCCTAAGGCGACAAACATTAAACCTAACTGTGATACTGTTGAGTATGCTAATACTTTCTTTATATCGTTTTGACGTAATCCTATAAATGCAGCCAGTATAGAGGTTGCCAATCCAATATACATAATAAAATCCAATGTAAACGGAGCCAGGCTGTATATAGCATTGGAACGTATAACCAAATAAATACCTGCGGTAACCATTGTAGCCGCATGTATTAACGCTGAAACGGGTGTAGGACCTGCCATCGCATCAGGTAACCAAGTGTATAAAGGTATCTGAGCTGATTTCCCCATAGCCCCTATAAACAAAAAGAGTGTTGCCACTATAAGAACGGTATCATTGGATTTAAACATACCTGCTTTTGCAGCAATATCGGTAAATTCAACACTTCCAAAATAATATGCCAGCATAAATATTCCTATCAGTAACCCTAAGTCACCAATTCTATTCATAACAAAAGCTTTTCTTGCAGCGTACCCATATTCTTTATTTTTAAACCAGAATCCGATTAAAAGATATGAACAAAATCCTACCCCTTCCCATCCTATGAAAAGGATCAAAAAATTACTTCCCATAATTAGCAAAAGCATGGAAAATATGAAAAGATTCAGGTAGGCAAAAAATTTATAAAAACCTTTATCGTCATGCATATACCCAATTGAATACAAATGTATCAGTGAGCCTATTCCGGTAACAATCATCATCATTACTAAAGATAATTGATCTATCTGAAAGGAAAAATTAACTTTAAAATTATCCACGGCAAACCAGGTAAATGCTTCTGCTTTAATTGGAGCCGGGCCTGTAAAGTTAATAAATAGATATACGGATAAGAAGAAAGGTACCCAAACCATCAGATTTGCAATAGCTCCTACTATGTTTTTAGGTAATTTACTTCCAAAAATTCCGCAAATTGCGAACCCTAGTAAGGGTAAGATTGGTATTAAATATATTATGTTTTCCATTATTTATCCCTTTAATCTATTAAATAAACTTACATCTACTGAACGTGTATTTCTGTACAGCATGGTTATAATTGCCAAACCTACTGCAACTTCAGCTGCAGCAACAACCATGATAAAAAATACTAAAATTTGTCCGTCTGCATCTCCTTTATATGCGGAAAATGCAGCTAATAATAAATTAACAGAGTTTAACATAAGTTCCACACAACCTAAAATAATGATTGCGTTTCTTCTTACCAGTACTCCTGTTACTCCTATACAAAAGAGTAATGTAGATAAATAAATAAAATAATCTATCGGTATGCTTTGTAATAAACTGTTTACCATTTCTTTTGTTTATTTCAAGAAATTAAATTTGTATTGTTATAAGTCTCTTTTTCCTATCATTACGGCTCCTACGAGAGCTGATAAAAACAGTATCCCTGCTAACTCAAAAGGTAATACGTACTCACTGAAAAGCAGGTATCCCAAATTTTTAGTTAACCCTATCTGACTGTCCGGTGAAACCGGAAGGTCTATAGATTGAAACCCTCTTAATGCTCCTATGAAACCGATAAAAACAAGTCCTCCCGAGATAACTGCCAAAATTTGAAAGCCACTTCCTTTTAAAGGTTCATCTTTTTGCTTGAGGTTCAGCATCATTAATACGTATAGAAATAATACCATGATGGCTCCTGAATATACTATAATCTGAACAGCACTAAGAAACTGTGCATTTAACATGATGTATAAACCGGAAATGGAGAAAAAAGTAACAATCAAAGATATGATACTGTACATGGGGCTTTTACTGAAAACTACAAAGAACGCACTGATAATAGCGCATGCAGATACTATATAAAACAAAATTTCCTCCATATTTCTATTTTTCTACTGTATAACTTTTTATTTGTCGTTGAGATACGTCTATTCTATTTTCCAAAGTTTCGACTAAGAGATCTTTCCCGTAAACGAAATTATTTCTTTTAGGCTCCGGCATCACAATTCTATCAGTAAGGAAAATAGCTTCTTTTGGACAAGCGTCTTCACAAAGTCCGCAAAATATACATCTTAACATGTTAATTTCATATTTTTCGGCATATTTTTCTTCTCTGTACAGGTTTTCTTCTCCTCGTTTTCTTTCTGCGGCAATCATAGTTATAGCTTCTGCTGGACAGGCTACTGCACATAAACCGCAGGCTGTACATCTTTCTCTACCTTGGTCGTCTCTTTTTAGTACGTGCTGGCCTCTATATACAGGGCTAAATTCTCTTTTCTTTTCGGGGTAAGCTATAGTAACTGGTTTCTTAAAGAAATGTTTTAAAGTTATCTTCATTCCACCAAGGATGGCAGGAAGATATGCTTTTTCTTTTAAGCTCATTTCTTTGTTTGAAACTACTTTTGATCTATTGGTTAATCGTTGCATAAATTATGTATAACTGATTATACTTTTATTATTACGTAAATACTACTACCGTAGCGGTTATTAATAAATTAAGAATGGCTAACGGTATCATTATTCTCCATCCAAGTCTCATTAACTGGTCGTATCTGAATCTAGGAAGAGTCCATCTTACCCACATAAAACAGAATACGCAGAATACTATTTTAAGAAGAAAAGCAAGGATACTGATTATTCCAATCCAGTTTTCACCTAAACCGTTCTCCACAAGTTTATTCATATAAGGGAAGCTGTAGCCACCAAAGAACAAAGTACTAATTAATGCTGAGTTAATAAACATATTGATGTACTCAGCGAATAGAAATGTTCCAAATTTCATGGAGCTGTATTCGGTATGATATCCTCCAACCAATTCAGACTCGCATTCTGCCAAATCAAAAGGGGCACGGTTTAATTCAGCAAATGAACAGGTGACAAATAAAATAAATGCTAAAGGCTGGTAAAATACATTCCAAGCCATACCATTAAGAAATGAAATTCCATATAAATTGGTTGCCTGTTCTTCTACCATAACCCGTAAATCAAGAGTTCCGGACATCATAATAATAGATAAGAGAGATAATCCCATAGCTAATTCATACGAAATCATTTGTGATGAAGCTCTTATGGCTCCTAAGAGCGAATATTTATTATTGGAAGACCATCCTCCCAACATTATCCCATAAACTCCTATGGAAACAATTCCCATTATGTAAAGTACTCCGACATCTATGCTGGCAACCTGTACGGGATAAGAAACTCCTGCTATAAAGAGGGATTTTCCCCAAGGGATTACTGCACCGGTACTTAATGCTATTAACATTAGTATACCCGGTGATATTATAAACAGCCACTTTTCTGCATTTCTAGGAACAAAGTCTTCTTTAAAAAATAATTTTCCTCCGTCGCAAAGGGGTTGTAATAAACCGAATTTACCGGCTCTGCTTGGTCCAAACCTGTCTTGCATAAGTGCTGCCACTTTCCTTTCCATCCAGGTTTCATAAGCTGCTCCTCCAAGGCATATTATAAAGAGAATTACCACTAATGATACTGTAAACCACATATTATTTTATTCTATCGTTTTTGTTTTATTTTGTTTTGTTAAATAGTGAGGATCGTTTTTAGGCAATGGTAATTCATAATGATTTAACGATATTACCGAATGATCGCTGATATGGGTAGGTCCTTCTATGTTCCAATATTTGCGTTCTTTTCTTTCGAATCTGCAATCGTTACAAATGAATTCTTCTACTTCATTGTACTGATCTTTTCTGGCAGTTACTCTCAATATTTCATCTCCTTTCATCCAAAGAACTGCTTTTCCGCTACATTTTTCGCATTTACAGGTAGCATTAACCGGCTCTGTAAACCATACTCTGCTTTTAAATCTTGAAGTTCTGTCTGTAAGTGCTCCTACGGGACAAACATCTATTACGTTTCCTGAAAAATCGTTGGTTATGGCTTTGTTCAGATACGTACTAATTTCTGCATGATCTCCTCTGAAAAGTATTCCGTGATTTCTTTGATTGGTAAGCTGATTGGCTACTAAGACACATCTCGCGCAAAGAATGCAACGGTTCATGTTTAATTTTATATAAGGGCCGATATCATCAGGCTGAAATGTTCTTCTTGGAAATTCAGAACGGGTTCTTTCTAAACCGTGTTCGTAGGCTAAATCCTGTAATTTACATTCTCCTGCCTGATCGCAAACAGGACAATCGAGCGGGTGATTGATTAATAAAAATTCGGTTATTCCCTGAACTGCCTGTACAACTCTTTCTGAAGTAATTACTTTTACTTCCATTCCATCCATAACATTGGTTCTGCAAGAAGGAACCAGTTTAGGCATAGGGCGCGGATCTTTTTCTGATCCTTTTGATACTTCCACTAAACAGGTACGGCAACGTCCTCCGCTCCCTTCCAGTTTACTGTAATAACACATTGTCGGAGGCACAGAGGCTCCTCCTATCTGACGAGCAGCGTCTACAATAGTAATTCCGGGAGCTACTTCTACTGTTACTCCATCTATTGTTACTTTTATTTTACTTACTTCTTCACTCATTTTCTTTATAATACTACATTAGAAATGCCAGCTTACTCCAAAGGTATAATTCCACTGAAGGTATAATATGTTTTGTGATGCTTTATCTGATTTATCTGAACTGGTTCTTATATCTGGAAGGCCTATAAATCCTTCTTTCAATTCTGTTCTAAGAAAAAATATTTTCCAAAAAAGGAGCTCTGCACCAACTTTAGCGTCTACTCCATAGCCTGCGAGATGAAACTTGTCGTGTCTGTCTTTGTCCATCAGGGTAGCATTGGTTTTTGGTATTACAGCTCCTATTCCTGCTCCTGCAATTCCATTTAGCTTGAAAAAGCCAGCTTTAATGAAATTATGATAATACTCCAATTCTACATTGAGGTAATTTAATCCGTCGGTATGCTCCAGATGCAGAAATTCATCGGTAAGGTAGGTAGATTCTCCTTCCACAATCTGGTTTTCATAGCCGGGGCGTTCTATACTTCCGGTGGCTTTGACCCATTGTCCGGGTCTGACCACATATTTCATGTGATCCATACCCAAAGAGATAGCCCAGTTATCTTTAAAGAAATATCCTATTCTATAGTTTACCTGAGGGATTGTAATTCTTCCCGGGTTTAAAAAGTCATTAAAATTCCAGCCGATTGGCTTATCGTCTCCTTTGACTCCATGAAGGGTAAAGTTATAATCATTTCCTGTGAAATGTACGGAAGATCTACCGTAATAGGCTCTGTTCCAACCCCAATAGGCGTAGAACTCGCCTTTTTTGTGGGCATTTTTTTTGTCTGTTTGTCCGTACACCCATGTTAATGATGAACTTAACAGAAAAAGTAATAAACTGTTTACTAATTTTTTATACTTGTGCATAGTCTGCTATTCCATAGTTTCTTGTTAAGCACTCTGGATTGTTAATATGCCATTCAAATTCATCTCTAAAGTGACGAATGGCTGCTGCCACCGGCCAAGATGCCGCGTCTCCAAGCGGACATATGGTATTTCCTTCAATTTTTCTTTGTACGTCCCAAAGAAGATCTATGTCTTCGTAAGTACCTCTGCCTTCTTCAATTTTTTTCAAAATTTTGTAAAGCCATCCGGTACCTTCCCGACAAGGTGTACATTGCCCACAGCTTTCGTGGTTGTAAAAGCGTGCTAATGTCATGGTATGCCGTACTACACACTGATCTTCATCCAGCACAATGAATCCACCGGAGCCTAACATGGTTCCTGTTTCAAATCCACCGACAGATAAACTTTCATAGTTCATTAAACGAGGTTCGCCTTCTGCCGTTTTTAATAATAGTCTTGCGGGTACAATAGGTACTGAAGACCCTCCCGGAATACATGCTTTGAGTTTTTTACCATTAGGTATTCCTCCGCAATATTCTTCACTATATATAAATTCTTCAACACTCAGGTTAAAGTCTATTTCGTATACTCCTGGTTTATTTAAGTTACCACAGGCAGAAATTAACTTGGTTCCTGTGGATCTTCCTACTCCTAACTTAGCGTATTCAGCTCCTGTAATTTCTATTATTGATGGAATAGAGGCTACGGTTTCTACATTATTTACCACTGTTGGACACTGGTATAATCCTTTTACTGCCGGAAACGGAGGTTTTAATCTTGGATTTCCTCTTTTTCCTTCCAATGATTCTAACAAGGCTGTTTCTTCTCCGCATACATAAGCCCCGGCTCCTCTTTGTACATAAATTTCAAGATCATATCCTGTATTTTTTATGTTTTTACCAAGAAAACCGTTCGCTTTAGCTTCTTCAATTGCTTTTTCCAATATATCAGGAATCCATGAGTATTCCCCTCTTATATATATATAGGATGTATTGGCCCCTAAACAATAAGATGAAATCAAAATCCCTTCTATAAGTATATGTGGAATATACTCCATAAGATAGCGGTCTTTGAATGTTCCGGGTTCTGACTCGTCTGCATTGACTACTAAGTAACGAGGTATTCCTTCCGGTTTAGCTAAGAAACTCCATTTCATACCTGTAGGAAACCCTGCTCCTCCTCTTCCTCGTAAGCCACTGGTCTTGACTTCTTCCAAAATTTCATCCGGAGACATTTTCAAGGCTTTTTCCGCACTTACATATCCTCCATGTTTTCTGTAAACCTCAAATGTTTTGATGCCTTCTACTTTGCTATTTTTAAGTAATAACTTATTGCTCATTGGTGTAAGCTGTCTATTTTTTTCTAATCAATTGCTATGTTTCCCGCTCTGCAGAGATCTATAATCTCATTTATTTTTTCTTTGGTAAGGTGTTCGTGATAGAACTTACCTATCTGCATCATAGGTGCATATCCGCATGCTCCTAAACATTCAGCGGGCTTCAGGGTAAATAAACCATCTTGTGTGGTTTCACCTTCTTTTATTTGTAGTTTTTCTTTGATATACTCAATGATTTGATCACTTCCATTTAACATACATGGTCCGGTTCTGCAAACTTCTAACACATATTTGCCTACCGGCTGCATATTAAACATGGTATAAAAAGTTGCAACTTCATATACTTCTATAGGTGTAATGGATAAGAGAGATGCTACATAATCCATTACGGGAACATCTAACCAACCATCAAATTCTTTTTGTGCCAAATGCAATACAGGAATAAGAGCAGATTTCTGCTTCCCTTCCGGATATCTGGCTATGATCTTATTTACCTTCGTTAAGGTTTCTTCACTAAAAACCACTACATTATTAGATTTTACGCTGTTTGCGTCCATTTTATGTTTTTGTGTTAGAGTGCAAATATACAATAATGGATCTTAGTTAAAAAAATTAAATCTGACTTTTACCCTGTTCTGACGCTATCTAGAATTGTTTTAAATAAGAAAATCCTCAATTATTTTTCTTTTAACCTAAGATTCAAAAAAATAGAAGTTCTTAAATATATATTTGTATCTGGATTGTTTTTATCTCAATAAGATAAATTTAAACCATAACCTTATATCTCCATTCTTTAACTATAACTTTAAATAAGATTTACCCTACATCTTAAGAAATGCTCTTACATAAGTAAAGATATTTATCGTTTTTCCCATCAACCTTTCTTTACTAAGTTCTCCTACTTCCAATTTATAAATTAGCTTATATTTCATTATTATTCTATTTAAGATAAAAGAAGTATCTGATTGTTTCCCATTTTTTAATACATCTTGTTTTTAAAGAAACTTTTTTTAACTGCAACTCCTACGATAAGTTTCACTTTAGTCAGTATACATCTTATTTATAAATATTTACGCAAACACCTCCTGAATATTTATTTTTTTTACTATATTTTTTACTCCAAATATTTTTTGATTTAGAAAATAAGTGTATATTTGCAGTCCAAAACCAAGACACGCGGATGTGGTGGAACTGGTAGACACGCTAGACTTAGGATCTAGTGCCGTGAGGCGTGGGGGTTCGATTCCCTTCATCCGTACCAGAAGAAAAAGCAATTAACTTTCAATCAGTTAGTTGCTTTTTTGATTTAATTACATTTATTTTAGCATCCAATTATTTTAAATTCAATAACCTCTGAAACTTATGCTGACTCCAAAATATTTATTTATAAGTAACTGCTTATTTTTACCAAGGCTGCAGCATCTTTATTTATATAAATGAATATGTTTATCACACCTTTTTATGTAGGCAAATTCTCTTGATAGTATTCGTACTATATTTACAAAACCATTAATAATAATTAGCTCCTATTGTTACGTTTAGTTAGTTCTTAACGTTCACTATAGAAATACATTAATTTTATTTAACTGATTTTTAAGCATTTAAAAGATAGTTAACTTTTTGTTTATAAAATATGTCTTTGAATATTCTAAATTTAATTAAAAACTTATAAATAAATTTAAAATGCAATATGGGTGATAATTTTAAATTTATGGTATGAACTATCTTGAAATAGAATTATACTTTTTATTAAAACATGGATCAAGAAATCATTACTAATATAAGAGCCGGTAAAAGTTACTTGCCGAAATCATTTTACAATAAAAATTTCTCTGCTGTAGCACGTTATATTATGAGAAACAACGGAAATATAGAAGATGCTCAGGATGTCTTTCATGAGTCTTTCCTAGTTCTCATTCAAAAAATCAGAAATCCGGATTTTATACTTACTTCTACTTTATCTACTTTTCTTTTTGCTATTGCCAAAAATATTTGGTTAAAACGTTTAAGAGACAATCATTTTTTTCGAAAAGAATCATTTGATGATAAACATAGTATTGAGTTTTTTCCTGAAGCAAGTAACAATCTAACTAAGGAGAATAAGGTATTGCTATGGTTGAGCCAAATCTCTAATCATTGTCAAAAATTACTTAGAGCTATTTTCTTTTATAATCAACCTATTGAAAAGTTAATGACAAAAATGGGATGGAAGAATAAACATAGTGCTTCTAATCAAAAATATAAGTGTATTCAACAATTAAAAAAAGCTAAACGTAAAGTTGAAGATGAATAATACAAATTATTCATCTTCTTAGTGAGGTCTATTTATCTATGTTTTTAAAAAATTTCATTGATAAAAGTCCATATCCCATAGCTGCTCCGGAGCGTAGAGCTGCCGTAATCGTAATAGTTTCCGTTAATTCTTGCTGACTTATACCCATTTCTACTGCTTTATTCGTGTGAACTTCTATACAATAGGGACATTGTGTTGTTAATGCTACTGCTATAGATATTAGCTCTTTGTATTTTGAGGGTATCGCAGATTCTACATTATGAATCTCTTCATCAAAATTCAACCAAGCTTCTACTTGTTTAGGGGAGCCTTTAATAATGTCGTTCGTAAATTGTTTGTCTGACGGTTCTGAATATTGTTTCATGTTGATTTTACTTTAATGTTATGTATATATACCATTAAAGCTTTTTAATCACCTTAAAAAAGAGTTTATAATATTTTCATACACAAAAAACAAATAATACTTCTTTAGGCTTTTCTTAGCATCATACTCACTTTTACTCGTAATATAATTATTTTTGTTATATCTGATATTTTTATATTGCACCATACTACATAAAAATTTCTTCTATAAGCGCTAAATCCTACCTCCTGGCTTTAAATATAAATTTGACATTTATAGTGGTTATATAAATAAAATGAATATTAAACAATAAATGTAAATTACTTAAAGTAAAAGAACTCATCTAAAAAATTATGCTGATTATCTAAATAAATTGAATAATACCCGATTATCCTAGTGCTTAAATTAATATTAATCTTAATGTGGATAGATGGTGTGGTAATTATAGTATGATAAATAACTTTGCTAATCTGAATTACTTCGTATGTTAAATCTCCAGGGGTTGCTTGATAAAAGGATAATAACTCTTCCTGCACAGATTCTTCGTGTAAAATTAGTTCTAAATAAATTTTACTGATATTAAATAACTCTCTTTTATCTTGTTCATTAATCATATTTAATTTAATATTTAACCAAGTGCATTTTTTAAAATGCTAATGATCTGGGTGTTATATTGACGAAAATTATTTTTTTTAAACTGTAAATATTAAATATGGAATAAATAAAATATAAAAAGATATTGATATTCACTTATTAAAAATAATATTATTTATACTAATGCAAGATTAATTATCAATTAGCTTTTGAAAATATTTCCAAATTGCTCTTCTTTATTCCAGCTCTTGGGTTTTTCTTTCGAATTGAACCATTCAAAACCCTCATTCATCCATTTATCCCTATATTCATTGATTGATTCTACCGTATAATCTTCGTTTCCAAATTCTACTCCACAACAGGGACAAATTTCATATGTAGGGCTATCACCATTTTCACCCCACGGAAAATCTTCTATATACAATCCACAAACTTTACAATTATGATTAATACTACTCATTTCAATATAAACTTCACATATAAACTAAGAATTCAAACTAAAACTCTAGTGCTATTACTTTTGCAACACTTATAACTATTTCGGATTATGAGGACTTAGGTTATTCCGTCAAATCCCTCTGTAAAATTACTCAAACCGCCCTATTGGCAGAAATCTCCTTTCCTAATTACACGGAACACAACCAATGGGACATTTACAATATCCTGCAGCTCATTCGCTCGCTTATTCCTAAAGACGAGTTAGAGTTGTTGGATTTACTCAGTAAAGAGCCTTGAAAACAAAAAGCGACCGATAAATCGGTCGCTTTCTTTTTAAATATTTACTGTAATATTTGTCTAATATTTTTGGGATGTCCAAATTCTATTTTTTATCGTTTAATATGTAGACTATTCATTAATATCATTTATAAACTTCAATTTAAACCGTAAAGGCTCTCTAAGTATACTAACTTGCTTATTTGAATCAATTACAAAATAACCTTTTATTTTCGAATAGCCATATATTGTATTACTATTCTTATGATGATATAAACTATCAACACTATCACATATTATTTTAACTTTATATCCATTTCCTAACTTTTCCATCGATATGACCGATTCTGAAAATTTATTGACGTATACATCTTTATATATTAATGTAGGTATGTCGTCTTTATCTATTCCCCATGGTATTGTATAATTGCATGAGTTAAATAATATTGATAATATTACTAATAATATGGATTTACAAAAAAAATCTCTCATTGTTATTTTATTTTATCGATTTTACTTTCGAATCAATCTTTTGCTTTTTCAATCCAAGATTTTTAGGATTATCTATCCATTCATAATTGAAATAAACATTCATTGTGGTAGTGCCTAACGGAGTCGGAGAATCCCCTCTTTTTATATTATCACTATCATTTCTTGATACTCCTGAAGCTATTGAATATTTATCCATAACATGTACATGCAATTTATTCCCTTCTAATTTCATTTCATAACCCATTCCTCCTCTCCAAAAAGACTGATCTCCTAATCCTTTAATATGAGCCTCCAAGGATTCATTAAATCCTATTTTATCTGGACTTGTAGAAATATTAACCATATATGTTTCTCTTTTTTTATTTTTCCAGAATTATATAAATCTGCAAACTCCTTTGTTGCTCGTGCTGAAGAATATGACCATTTTATACTCTCCGTTATTTTATCTCCTTCATAAAAAGTTCTATTACTCGGTCCCGTTCCTGATGCAAACTCATACATCAAAATAGCAGTAGTTTTTCTCGCACTTTGTTTAAAAATTGCTTGTTTATCTGCTTCCGATAATTTAGTTATTGCCATTGGATTAAATCTTTGACCAAATAAATTATTCGCTACAGTTAAAAGACCTTGAATTAATAAAAGTTGCTGTGGAGTGTAAATTGGAGGATCCCCTGGATCCATCCCTGTAGGATCAATATACTTAATAGGATTATTAACTGTATACGCATAAGGACTCACACTCGAAAATTTCTCAGCCAGCGGATCGACTGACAACCACACAGATTCCCTTGGATTATAGTATCTAGCACCGTAATAGTAAAGACCTGTTTCTTCATGCCCTCCTTACCCTTACATAAGAAAAGATTTTTTCCTTTGAGCATTACTTCTTTCTAAAAAACTCTTACTCCTATTTAAATATCTAAACAATACTATAGTAAACTATTTCAATCAACTCTTTTACCTACCAAAGATACTATTTTAAGCTAAAATTTGAATAAAAGTCCCGAGACTTTTCTACTCTGTAGAATGTGTTGTCAGCGACCTGCCTTTTTATTTAATTTAATCTCTTTTTACCATGACAACACAAAACAAGTCTTCAAACCAAAACCTAGGCCCTAATTCTTATTTACTTTACAAAAGCTTAAAACCATTCCCGACTACGAAAACTTAGGTTTTACTCTTAAATCTCTTTGTAAAATTACGCAAACAGCCCTACTGGCGGAAATCTCGTTCCCTAACTACACCGAGCATACTCAATGGGACATTTACAACATTCTTGCCCTCATTCGCTCGCTTATCCCTAAAGATGAGTTAGAATTGTTGGATTTACTCAATAAGAAATAAATAAAAAAGAGGCAACTTTGTAAAGTTGCCTCTCTTGTTATTAATTAGTTATTAAGTCTATTCCTCAAAAGCTCCTAAAGCTTCTCTATAAAAACTTAAATCTCCTTTACTCTCTGAACTAAGTTTTTTAGCTAATTCATACTTATCTTTGTATGGATAATGTCTTAAATTAGATTTACCTATTTCTATTAAATTATTTAAAAATTGTTCAGAGGTTTCACTACATACCAATAACTGTTCAAAATACCCATCTAATGTCACAATCTGTTTTGTCTTCTTTTTTATTGCTATTAAATCTCCTGCTCCCTCAGATCCTACGACTATATAATCCTCTTCCTCAATTAAATCATCTTCAGTATAAAAACTTATTCGTCCAATATCAAAACTTTCTACGCGATAATTTTTAATTAAATCCAAAATAGGATCGTCTTCATATAAATATGGTACGTCTTTTTTAGGCTCAATTATTAACGTTTCTCGTAATACTTCTTTCGCTATAGGTTCTTTAGCATTTAAATCGACCCCTAACTTATATAGTTCTTGGAGCTGTTGAATAAATCCATTTGTAATAATATTCTTAATCATATTCTGCCTTTAAAGTTCTTGATAATGACTGGTAGTGATTAGCCATCCTCCATCTGTTTTTTCTATCACTCCAGGAGTAGGTACTCCTATCCCTCTATAAGTTCCATTGTAATCTATAAAATCATCAAAAAAATTAACATTGAAACGTGTCCCCGAATTATTTTTACTTTCAATCTCATAATAATTATTTCCCTGTACAGGATCCAAAGAAATACCTCTTAACGTGTTTAATGGAGCTTTAGGATCAAAACTTGAAAATGCAGCATCCGGATGTCCTGTAGCTATATTATAAATATCGCCAACTAATAACAATCCACCAAAAACTCTCAACATACCTGTCGCTCCTTTTAATTTATTTGCTTTAAACCAACTGGCACTCCTATTATGCAATTGCTTAAAAAATCTCAAATGTACTTTTTCAGGAATTCCTACTGCAAACCTACCCTGATCTATATGATGGTGTATTAATTTTCCTCCTTTATACCCTACATGAGAAGCATTGTGAGAAATCCAAGTATCATCTACTACTGGTGAATAGCCATTTTGAACCTTCCAAACATTATTCTTACTAAACATTTCTGGATTGGATTTGTATACTTCTTTCCAAAACCATTCTCCATTTCTTGCAAATCCTTTAGCATTAGTTGAAGAACCAGCTGGCGCTCCAGTCATATCAATTTTCACTCCTGAAGTGAATTCATTTACTGTCTGCTTGCCATTCGGGTCAACTAAAAGCACAGGATTCTGGTAACAATATCCGTACGTATTATGGTTAAATGAGTTATAAACTCCACCGTTATGCTGACCATCAATGTAATGTTCAAACTCCATCACCGGATTGTAACCGCTTAACGGGTCAGTAGATAACCAAACAGACTCCCTTGGATTATAATACCTAACACCGTAATAATAAAGACTGGTTTCCTCACCCAACTCCTTACCGTTTCATACGAAAGGATTTATTCTTTCAGTTTTTACTTTTTTCTAAAAAACTCTTTTTACTGTTTGAATATCCAAACAAGGCTTCAGTAAACTATTTCAATCAACTCTTTTACCTGCCAAAGATACTATTTTAAGATAAAATACAAATAAAAGTCCCGAGACTTTTCTACTCTGTAGAATGTGTTTGCAGCGACCTGCCTTTTTATTTAACTTAATCCCTTTTTACAATGCAAACGAAAAAAAAAGTCGAAAACTCCAAAAAGTCTTCAAACCAAAACCTAGACCCTAAAGACTTCTTAGTTACTTTACAAAAGCTAAAAACCATTTCCGACTAAGAAAACTTAGGCTTTACCCTCAAATCCCTATGTAAAATTACTCAAACCGCTTTATTGGCTGACCTATCATTCCCCAATTACACCGAGCATACTCAATGGGACATTTACAATATCCTTTCCCTTATTCGCTCGCTTATCCCTAAAGACGAGTTAGAGCTATTGGATTTGCTTAATAAGGAGTAATCAAAAAGAGCGGCAACTTCGTAAAGTTGCCGCTCTTAATATTTAAAATGATCTTTCCTCTTATTTCCCTTGTAAACATCGTATAATCTTGTCTTCTTTTCCTTTACCCTCTTCCATACTACAATTATATTCTTTTTTGAGGGAGCCTAAAGTCGTTTTCTCGTATGCATCTCCTTTTTTTATGTAATAAAATTCATTCTGTCCATCCGCTTCTCCTAGTGTTACTTTTGAAACCTGATAGGCTCCATATAATTTACCTGATATCAGCTCTCTGGCTAATATCTTTTCTTCATTGATTTTTATCGGCCTATAGACAATAGTTTTAGTCTCTTTATTAAGCTTTCGCTCATACTCTATCCTATCTATCTGATCTATGCCTATTTTCTCTTTTTTTCCGTCTTGGGACTTTAAAGTAATCTCCTGCATAAACTTTTTACCTTTAAACCCTATTCCTACTCCCGCTATTTTTATTCTGCTACTGCCTCGGTCTATTGAAGATTTCCCTTCTTTTACCGTTCCATCTTTCAAATACACCTTACAAGGAGCTTTACTCCCTATTTGTCCATAAACTAAACTACTTAATACTACCAATAAGGCTACTAATAATTGTCTTTTCATAATAATAATTCTTTATTCTTCTTTTTAATTCTTATTTTTTTTGTTCTATTCTATTTTTTACTGCTCTTTTTATTAACCCCTCGCTCACGCGAGGGGTTGGTTATTAATTGAGTTTTATTTAATTTTTAATTAACAATTACTTTAAAGCAATATTTTTACAACTGCATTGATATTTGAATTAAATAATTATTATAAAAAACTTAAGGATTGCTTAATTCTTTAATGTTTTCAGAATAATTACTTAAAATACCAGACAAGAATTGTGTATGTTCTTTTAATTTATTTAAGTGATATATATTAGTATAAATTAATTTTTCACTTGAACCTCCCTCAGAAAACCCACAGTAAGAACTGTATATGAGACTTAATTCATTTTCCAAATTATTCTGAAAATACACACTATCTTTAACAATATTATCTTTAATTACTTCAGAACTTGAATCCCTTATATTTTTAGAAGCAATATTGAAAATATTTGTTCTTAAAACTCTTATACTGTCTTCGTATTTTCCTATGTATACTTTAACAGTAGAATCATCAAGCTGTTCTTTACTATCAAATATTTTTTCAAAAGAATTTTCATGTATATTTTTATTAGAAATCTTTTGACAACCATATAAGATAAAAATAATGGAAATAAAAATAAAATTCTTCATATTAAATTTGTTATTTGTTTGATTTTAAGCTTTTTTCTGCTTCAGGTTTCTCTAAAGCTCTACTGTTAAAAAGCTCTTTTTCAAAATACCTTCTCAATTGTAAACCCTTACTATTTTTATTTAATTCCATGATAGCATCTGAAGCTGCTTCCAAGCCTTTCTCCTTATAAATACTCATAATTTTTCTAGCCTTAGAAGGTCCTGCATTAAAAGAAAGATCGACCATAGCTGCATATTGCTCTGCATTCAGTTTTACATCTAAATCTTTCATGTATTTATTAATATATTTGTCATGTTCTCTCAATCCCTCTCCAAACATCTCAAAAGCCTTTTGCTTAGATATACCATTTTTAAATTCGTTCTCATTAGCTCGACCATCTATACGTCCATAATGTATCAAGTGCCCTATTCCTATAGTTGCATTTCCCTTTGGTGCTCCATCAACATCATACATTTCTAGTGTTAGACCTTCATAAGTTGCTATTAAAGAAGCTCCTCTAGAATTTATTCTATAAAATGAGTATTTATTTTCAGAAGTTGTAAAAGTAGAATTATCCAAGGCTGTTTTAACTTCTTTTGATGTAAATTCTACATACTTAGGCTTAACTTGCTTCCCATTTGGATCTATATACACAATAGGATTCTGATAACAGTAAATATAAGTATTTAAATTACCACTATTATAAATGCCCCCGTTGTGTTGACCATCAATGTAATGCTCAATTTCCATCACGGGATTGTAACCGCTTAATGGATCGGTAGATAACCACACTGATTCTCTCGGGTTGTAATACCTAGCACCGTAATAGTATAAACACGCATCTACACCCTCCTACCCTCGCGCAAGCTTATCCTTTTTACCCCCTCTCCTGTTTCTCTGTTCAAACAAGTCTGCTAAAAACTATGTCAATCATCTCTTAACTGTCCAAAGATATATTTTTTCAGGTAAAATAAAAAATTACTCCATCCTTTTTATTTTTCAGATGAAACAAATAAACTGACGGATTTTTTATTGTTTTTTCTGGGCGGTTTTTCTCTTTAAAAAACAATAAAAAAACGTACGAGATTTTTAATAAACGAGTTGCGCGAGTTTTTAAAAACGAGCAATATGCGCATCGGCGAGCAGTAAAGCGAGTGTGCAAGCGCGGGCGGTGAGAGCTTGCCAAAAATAAAATCAATTCCTTAGTCCTTTTGGCGAATAAACCGACCGTGAACGGCGTTAGTGGTGGTTTACTTCTTTTCAAATGAACCTGGTCGCCGTGGCGCGTAGCACCTGCCTGCGAGCAGTAAAATAAGCAGCGACAGATGCAAACTTGTTTTGCAGATGAAACAGCTGCGGATGAGGAGAAGCGAAACACGTGAAAGGGTTTTTGTGTAAGCGAATACTTGCAGCTGGAACCTAAACCCTGTAACAGGGTTTGAGCGACGACGAATGCCTTTGCAAAGACCTCTGAGTCGGTGGTTTACTTCTTGTTGTTTGTAATTTGTTTGAGTGAGTGAGTGCTTCGTTCGGCTCGGTTTACTTAAAAGGGATGATATTTTTCTATGGATTGTTTAAGTTTTTCTATGTCTTTACTATGGAACTTTTCCAGACTTAATAAACTTTTATATCCTGCTTTGTACTGGACTTCTCTCAGGTTATATTGTTTCATCCAAAGTACAATCCTGCTGTATCTTAGTGTGGGTAATTTTTCTACTGATAGCTGATTTTTTATTGCTTGGGTGATACTGCTGAATCTGGTTTTTGAACTCTTAGGAAACAGCTGGTTTGTTCTTGTCTCTGCTTTTACCAGCTTGAGTAATTCTTCTCTTGTTTTTTTTAGATAGGTTTCTAGTTCTTCTTTCTGAATACTTTTTATGGGTAATATTCTTGGATTAAGCTTATTGTCCGATATCTTTGGGATCTCTATGCGCTCTTTTTCTAATTGTATATGTCCGATTTCTAATTTTTCTAAGGTACTACTATCCAATCCCTGATAAATCATTAAGCCTACTATCACTTTGTTTCTTTGACGATAGTGAGTAAATTGTCCGCCTAAATGACTTCTTGTTGTGTAATTCTCATAGAGCTCTGTGAGTTCCTGCTCTGTTAATAAGCCTTGGATGATAGGGTTTGTCTCTGGTTTTATCTTAAAGTTTTTTAAGGGATGATCTTTTCTTTGCTGAGTTTCTAGTAAGTAATTATAATATTGTTCTAAGCTCTTTAATTGATTATTTAGTGTACTGATTCTATATTTTTTCTTCTGGATTTCTATCAAACTGAGTATTTCTTGGGTGCTTAATTGTTCTAGTGGTTGAGCTGGTAAGCATAGCTTTTTCCAGTTTTCTATATGATTTTCTTTTGCTTGCAGGGTTCTTTCTGCATAGTTATATTTTGTGGTCAGGTAATTTTTAAATTCTTTCATTCTCCTGGTTATTACTGCTTACTTCTAAATGAGTATATCTTTGGGTACTTTCTAAACTGGTATGACCTAAAAATTTACTAATTTGCTCTACTTCCATGCCTCTGGTTAATAAATGACTGGCGATACTATGTCGGAGTAAGTGCGGATAAATACGTTTGTTTATGTGGGTTCTTTTTATCAGTCTTTTTACTATCTGATAAACTCCGTCTGTACTTAAATCCCCCTGAAGTCCTTGTAATAATTTAACTCCCGTATCGGGTCTTTCTTTTTCTATGTAGTTTTGTAGTAGGGTTAAGGAACTTTTACTTATGGGTACTTGTCTTTGTTTTTTAGTCTTGCTTTTTCTTATCAATAGTAGCTTTTCTTTAGGGTCTATATCTTGGAGCTCTATATTCGATACTTCGCTTATCCTAAGTCCTAAACTGTATAAACAGACTAAGACTACCTGTTCTCTCAGGTCTTTACAGTTTTTTATTAATTCTTCTACTTCTTCTAAAGTGAGTATGTCTATGGTTGTTGTTTCTTTTTTATGGTGTTCTTCGGGTAAATAATATACCTCTTTTTCTACGTCTTGTAAATATCTTACATAAACTTTCTTTTGGTAGTAATACTGTTGTAAGGTGGAGGGTTTTAGGGATAGGGATAAACCGGAGGTTTTATCCTCATAGAATTCGGCTCTTTTTAATAAGCCTCGTATACTGCTTTTCTGATAGCCTTTCAGCTCTAAGTATTTTTTATAATTCTGTAATCGGTCGTCTTGCATCGGTCGTCTTTTAGGTTATATTTTTTAGGAATCGGGAACACGTAAATTATAAAGTGTTAGTTTTGTTAGTATTACCCTTGTTAAAGGTGTTCCAAACCTGTTCCTTTACTGTTCCGTTTTTAGTTTTTCTATTTGCTTTTGTAACTGCTCTTTGATTCGGTTTCTTAGTTTTTGATGGTCGTCCCAATACAGAATTTTGTATTTAATTCCTATGCGTTCATGCCCTCCTATGGGTTTTATATAATCCAATTCTTTTAAGCTCTGGATATAACGAAACATCTGGGTTTTACTAATATTCAGGGTTTGCCTTACTTCTCTCAGGTAAAATTCTTTATTCTTGTCTTTTAAATACTTTTTTAACTTCTCGTAAAACTGTCTGAGGCTTCCATCCAGTTCATCTATTTTTAAGATAATGCTTTCAAAGAGTATTTCTGTGGCCTGCTCCAAGTCTTCTATCTCTGTATAAATCTTTCCTTCATTATATTTTCTCTGACGTTGGTTTAAATACGTAATTTGTCGTATAATCGATTGGTACATTTCGTTGAGTCGCCTAATCTTATGTACTTCTTCGGGGAGTTCTAACTTTGTGGCATAGGGATTAATCACTTCTATAGTTTGAAGGGTTCTTAGATAGTCTTGTAATTGCTTTTTGGCTTGTTTTTCTTGTTCTTTACTGAGTTCTCCTGCATATTTCTTATTTTGATACTCGATAATCTTTTTGCTTTGGTGGGTACTTTCGTCTACGGCTAGTATAAAGCTCCGGCTGATGTTGTCTTCATAGATATCGGCCTTGGTGGTAGCTGATAAACTGCTAAAGATTCCTCTCACCTTTTTTTGCGTACTTTTGATATTCCCTTTTTTATCTTTGATACTTACGCTACTGCTTAACTGCTGGTTGCTTATAAGCTCTCTGAGTGAATAAAGGGCTTCTTCTTTTAAGCCGTCTAAATCTTCTATCACCAGATGTTTTCCCACCAAATCCCATTCGCCCCAATTATACAAACTACTTTCCGTGATTCTGGTAAATTTCAATACGTCTTCTGGGGGCATCAGTTCGGCTATCTTAGATATTAAGTGCGTTTTTCCGCTTCCTGAACTTCCTTGTACGATTCCATGTAACGGGCTTGGGGTTTGGTAACTGCTGGCTATGATAAAGAGCAATAACCTTGTATTCTCTTCGCCTATGATTCCACTCTGGCCAATCAGCTGATTCAGCTCTACTAAACTCAAGCCTTCGCTAAATTCTTCTTGTTTTTCTGGTGAAATAATAAGGCTTTTTTCTGCTGATTCTTCTGTATTTTCTTTCGTGAATTCTATGGCTTTTCTTTGTTTCAATAAGTCTGTAAAGATTGCTGGTTGGTGTAATTGTAAGACTTCATTGATATCTTTACACGGTAACTCTACACTGGTAAGCCTTATTGTCGGGTGAAGCTCCTGTAAAAAATCACGGTATCTTACTACGCTCTTAGCTCCGGCTTCATCCGAGTCAAACATAAAGATGATTTCTTCCGGTTCTTTCAGAGATTTAATAACCTCCCTGTGTTCCAACGTTAACCCATTCACTCCGTAGCATGCCAATACGCTGTAGTCTCTGGCTATGTCTTCTATCTGTAACAGACTTGAAGCATCTATCACACTCTCGGTTAAAATCAGTCTTTTCGTATCTTCTTTGGGATACTCCGGATACAACCCTCGCCTATCCTTTAAATAGTAATGGCCGGGAGTCCCGGCAGACAATTTTATACTCCTACCGTAAAAACTAACGATTTTATGATTCTTGTCTTTCAAAGGAAATACTAAACAATTCATAATTCCCTTGTAGGTTCTTCCATTGTAACCGATTTCTAATTTTTCTACGTCTAAGGATCTTTTTTGGGCATACTCCCTGGCCGACTTACTTTGCCGTAAATTGCTTTTCATCTTGTAAAAAACTTCCTCCAACCTCTCCATTGGGATGGTCTGATATTCACGGCTTCTTGGGGGAGTAATTACTCCGGCTAACTCCTGAGCTTTAACAATAGCCTGATGTTTAGTTAAATTCTCCTTATACATGATAAAGTCTATTGCGTCAATCATTTGATTGGAATGCTCACAGTTGCCTGAATAACACCGCACGCTGTTACTATCCTCAAACACCTGCATACTCGGGGTCTTATCTGCATGAAAAGGACAATGGATCATTCCGTTTTGGATTTCTAATTGGTAATACGCTAATACCTGTTTAATGCTTATCCTTTCTTTGATCTCTTCGATAGTCATAACTTATTGTTTGGGGTTGACTAAATTTTTTATTAACACCTATTCAGGTGCTAAGATACCATTTTAGTTTGAATTTGCAAACTTTTTTAGTTTTGAAGAACTGATTTTGTTTACGTATCTTTGTTTTTTAGTTATTTATACGTGTTTTTAAACCTATAAAGTTTCTTTACTATGGATTTTGGTAATATAGTTTCAGAGCTTAGAAAGCAAAAAGGCATTTCTCAAACAGAACTAGCCGCTCAACTAGGCATTCATAAAAATGTATTGGGACGGTATGAACGTAATGAAGTTTTTCCTTCTGTTGATACGGCTCGTAAAATTGCAGATATTTTAGATGTTTCTTTAGATTATCTAACGGGGAAAGCTGATGTTATTATGGACAAAAATACACGTGAACGTATTTTAGAAGTTTCAAAATTTGAAGAAGCAGACCAAAATCACATCTTCTCTGTTATTGATGCTTTTATCGCTAAACGTAAAATTCAATCCATCTTAAAATAAAAACAAACTTTTTTTAATAATATAAAAACCAACTTAATTAAGTTGGTTTTATTTTTTTACCTAATTTTACAACTCCTAAATTCTCAGATTATGACTTTAAGATTAAATTATGCCCGTGTAATATGGTGGCGTATACGGAAACGTACGCAACGCTCTGAGAAGCGTAGGACACCTAAGTTATACGGGTTATATATTTCCTTTAATTCTCAACATCATGAAAAACAAAAATGTTTCCAATGAAAACTTTAACCCTAAAGATTTCCTAGTTACTTTACAAAAACTAAAATCTATTCCTGATTACGAGAACTTAGGCTTTACTATTAAATCTCTTTGTAAGGTTACCCAAACCGCTTTATTAGCCGAAATCTCGTTCCCCAATTACACCGAACACAACCAATGGGACATTTACAACATCCTCCAACTTATTCGCTCGCTTATTCCTAAGGATGAACTGGAGTTGCTGGACTTGCTGAATAAGGAACCTTAAAACAAAAAGCGACCGATAAATCGGTCGCTTTCTTTATTAATATTTACTGAATTCATTTCTCTCTCACGTCACATTCTATATTTTCTTTATAAGTGATTGAATTCGTATCATTAAAAACTTGAAAATCAAATTTAAAATACCCTTCTTCTTTCTTTAAGCTACCTAAAAACTCTCCTACTATAACATTACTTCCTATTCTTATTTTTTTCGATATTTTATTTATTCCAGAGTAAACAAAAAGGTTTTCATTTTTTTTTATAATTATAATTTTAGTTCCTTTTGATAATTCACCAACCTTTATAACAGTACCTTCTGATATAGATTTGATTTTTTTATCTTTTTTTGAATATATTACAATCACATTAGATGGATTATATGGAATATATTTAAAATTTTTATCGTCAAATTTAAAATAAAAACATTTATTTAATGGTTTCTGAGCAAATACTAATGTAGAAAATAACAAGAGTGAATATTTAAAAATATTATACATATAAAATAAAATTTACTTATTCTCCTAATAATTCATTTTCCATTTTTTTAACTTCTTGCTTAGCTTCTGCTTCATGTCTTCTATTTTCGTATGGCACTTCATTCTCTTTATTATTATTTTCTTCATACTTTTTCGTTTGAGGATTGAATATCTTTTTATAAAAATCCATATAGTCCTGTAAAGAATGTGCAGCTTCTTCCCCCCCTTTTCTAATATCTCCTAATATTTTAGCTTTTTCTCCATTAAAAATTTCTGCTAACTCATTTTCTATAGTAATCTGAGCTTCATTTAATAAAATATATGTAGTATTCCAATCAGATGTTTTATCATATTCTCCTGTATTTTCATTAAACTTAGCAGAACTATCGTACGAATTAGATGAAACATATCCGCTAGATAGTATATCATCATACATCTTCTTTGTTACAATCTGCCCATCTGCTCCTCCTCCTTTTAAATAATTAAAAATTTCCGAATTCTTTTCATTATGAGCATAAACTATATAAATAACCCTATTTGATGATTCCATCTCGTTCCAAATTTTTCTACCTGTTTTCGTTTTCATCATAACTTGTCTAAGCCTTAAAGCATCTTCACTATTAGGATCTCCTATTATTCTTCCATCTGCATCAATAAATTTAATTGGATTATTTAAAGCATATGCATAAGGACTTATTCCTGGATACTTCTCAGCTAGAGGATCGACTGATAACCACACAGACTCCCTAGGATTATAGTATCTTGCACCGTAATAGTATAAACACGCATCTACACCCTCCTACCCTCGCGCAAGCTTATCCTTTTTACCCCCTCTCCTGTTTCTCTGTTCAAACAAGTCTGCTAAAAACTATGTCAATCATCTCTTAACTGTCCAAAGATATATTTTTTCAGGTAAAATAAAAAATTACTCCATCCTTTTTATTTTTCAGATGAAACAAATAAACTGACGGATTTTTTATTGTTTTTTCTGGGCGGTTTTTCTCTTTAAAAAACAATAAAAAAACGTACGAGATTTTTAATAAACGAGTTGCGCGAGTTTTTAAAAACGAGCAATATGCGCATCGGCGAGCAGTAAAGCGAGTGTGCAAGCGCGGGCGGTGAGAGCTTGCCAAAAATAAAATCAATTCCTTAGTCCTTTTGGCGAATAAACCGACCGTGAACGGCGTTAGTGGTGGTTTACTTCTTTTCAAATGAACCTGGTCGCCGTGGCGCGTAGCACCTGCCTGCGAGCAGTAAAATAAGCAGCGACAGATGCAAACTTGTTTTGCAGATGAAACAGCTGCGGATGAGGAGAAGCGAAACACGTGAAAGGGTTTTTGTGTAAGCGAATACTTGCAGCTGGAACCTAAACCCTGTAACAGGGTTTGAGCGACGACGAATGCCTTTGCAAAGACCTCTGAGTCGGTGGTTTACTTCTTGTTGTTTGTAATTTGTTTGAGTGAGTGAGTGCTTCGTTCGGCTCGGTTTACTTAAAAGGGATGATATTTTTCTATGGATTGTTTAAGTTTTTCTATGTCTTTACTATGGAACTTTTCCAGACTTAATAAACTTTTATATCCTGCTTTGTACTGGACTTCTCTCAGGTTATATTGTTTCATCCAAAGTACAATCCTGCTGTATCTTAGTGTGGGTAATTTTTCTACTGATAGCTGATTTTTTATTGCTTGGGTGATACTGCTGAATCTGGTTTTTGAACTCTTAGGAAACAGCTGGTTTGTTCTTGTCTCTGCTTTTACCAGCTTGAGTAATTCTTCTCTTGTTTTTTTTAGATAGGTTTCTAGTTCTTCTTTCTGAATACTTTTTATGGGTAATATTCTTGGATTAAGCTTATTGTCCGATATCTTTGGGATCTCTATGCGCTCTTTTTCTAATTGTATATGTCCGATTTCTAATTTTTCTAAGGTACTACTATCCAATCCCTGATAAATCATTAAGCCTACTATCACTTTGTTTCTTTGACGATAGTGAGTAAATTGTCCGCCTAAATGACTTCTTGTTGTGTAATTCTCATAGAGCTCTGTGAGTTCCTGCTCTGTTAATAAGCCTTGGATGATAGGGTTTGTCTCTGGTTTTATCTTAAAGTTTTTTAAGGGATGATCTTTTCTTTGCTGAGTTTCTAGTAAGTAATTATAATATTGTTCTAAGCTCTTTAATTGATTATTTAGTGTACTGATTCTATATTTTTTCTTCTGGATTTCTATCAAACTGAGTATTTCTTGGGTGCTTAATTGTTCTAGTGGTTGAGCTGGTAAGCATAGCTTTTTCCAGTTTTCTATATGATTTTCTTTTGCTTGCAGGGTTCTTTCTGCATAGTTATATTTTGTGGTCAGGTAATTTTTAAATTCTTTCATTCTCCTGGTTATTACTGCTTACTTCTAAATGAGTATATCTTTGGGTACTTTCTAAACTGGTATGACCTAAAAATTTACTAATTTGCTCTACTTCCATGCCTCTGGTTAATAAATGACTGGCGATACTATGTCGGAGTAAGTGCGGATAAATACGTTTGTTTATGTGGGTTCTTTTTATCAGTCTTTTTACTATCTGATAAACTCCGTCTGTACTTAAATCCCCCTGAAGTCCTTGTAATAATTTAACTCCCGTATCGGGTCTTTCTTTTTCTATGTAGTTTTGTAGTAGGGTTAAGGAACTTTTACTTATGGGTACTTGTCTTTGTTTTTTAGTCTTGCTTTTTCTTATCAATAGTAGCTTTTCTTTAGGGTCTATATCTTGGAGCTCTATATTCGATACTTCGCTTATCCTAAGTCCTAAACTGTATAAACAGACTAAGACTACCTGTTCTCTCAGGTCTTTACAGTTTTTTATTAATTCTTCTACTTCTTCTAAAGTGAGTATGTCTATGGTTGTTGTTTCTTTTTTATGGTGTTCTTCGGGTAAATAATATACCTCTTTTTCTACGTCTTGTAAATATCTTACATAAACTTTCTTTTGGTAGTAATACTGTTGTAAGGTGGAGGGTTTTAGGGATAGGGATAAACCGGAGGTTTTATCCTCATAGAATTCGGCTCTTTTTAATAAGCCTCGTATACTGCTTTTCTGATAGCCTTTCAGCTCTAAGTATTTTTTATAATTCTGTAATCGGTCGTCTTGCATCGGTCGTCTTTTAGGTTATATTTTTTAGGAATCGGGAACACGTAAATTATAAAGTGTTAGTTTTGTTAGTATTACCCTTGTTAAAGGTGTTCCAAACCTGTTCCTTTACTGTTCCGTTTTTAGTTTTTCTATTTGCTTTTGTAACTGCTCTTTGATTCGGTTTCTTAGTTTTTGATGGTCGTCCCAATACAGAATTTTGTATTTAATTCCTATGCGTTCATGCCCTCCTATGGGTTTTATATAATCCAATTCTTTTAAGCTCTGGATATAACGAAACATCTGGGTTTTACTAATATTCAGGGTTTGCCTTACTTCTCTCAGGTAAAATTCTTTATTCTTGTCTTTTAAATACTTTTTTAACTTCTCGTAAAACTGTCTGAGGCTTCCATCCAGTTCATCTATTTTTAAGATAATGCTTTCAAAGAGTATTTCTGTGGCCTGCTCCAAGTCTTCTATCTCTGTATAAATCTTTCCTTCATTATATTTTCTCTGACGTTGGTTTAAATACGTAATTTGTCGTATAATCGATTGGTACATTTCGTTGAGTCGCCTAATCTTATGTACTTCTTCGGGGAGTTCTAACTTTGTGGCATAGGGATTAATCACTTCTATAGTTTGAAGGGTTCTTAGATAGTCTTGTAATTGCTTTTTGGCTTGTTTTTCTTGTTCTTTACTGAGTTCTCCTGCATATTTCTTATTTTGATACTCGATAATCTTTTTGCTTTGGTGGGTACTTTCGTCTACGGCTAGTATAAAGCTCCGGCTGATGTTGTCTTCATAGATATCGGCCTTGGTGGTAGCTGATAAACTGCTAAAGATTCCTCTCACCTTTTTTTGCGTACTTTTGATATTCCCTTTTTTATCTTTGATACTTACGCTACTGCTTAACTGCTGGTTGCTTATAAGCTCTCTGAGTGAATAAAGGGCTTCTTCTTTTAAGCCGTCTAAATCTTCTATCACCAGATGTTTTCCCACCAAATCCCATTCGCCCCAATTATACAAACTACTTTCCGTGATTCTGGTAAATTTCAATACGTCTTCTGGGGGCATCAGTTCGGCTATCTTAGATATTAAGTGCGTTTTTCCGCTTCCTGAACTTCCTTGTACGATTCCATGTAACGGGCTTGGGGTTTGGTAACTGCTGGCTATGATAAAGAGCAATAACCTTGTATTCTCTTCGCCTATGATTCCACTCTGGCCAATCAGCTGATTCAGCTCTACTAAACTCAAGCCTTCGCTAAATTCTTCTTGTTTTTCTGGTGAAATAATAAGGCTTTTTTCTGCTGATTCTTCTGTATTTTCTTTCGTGAATTCTATGGCTTTTCTTTGTTTCAATAAGTCTGTAAAGATTGCTGGTTGGTGTAATTGTAAGACTTCATTGATATCTTTACACGGTAACTCTACACTGGTAAGCCTTATTGTCGGGTGAAGCTCCTGTAAAAAATCACGGTATCTTACTACGCTCTTAGCTCCGGCTTCATCCGAGTCAAACATAAAGATGATTTCTTCCGGTTCTTTCAGAGATTTAATAACCTCCCTGTGTTCCAACGTTAACCCATTCACTCCGTAGCATGCCAATACGCTGTAGTCTCTGGCTATGTCTTCTATCTGTAACAGACTTGAAGCATCTATCACACTCTCGGTTAAAATCAGTCTTTTCGTATCTTCTTTGGGATACTCCGGATACAACCCTCGCCTATCCTTTAAATAGTAATGGCCGGGAGTCCCGGCAGACAATTTTATACTCCTACCGTAAAAACTAACGATTTTATGATTCTTGTCTTTCAAAGGAAATACTAAACAATTCATAATTCCCTTGTAGGTTCTTCCATTGTAACCGATTTCTAATTTTTCTACGTCTAAGGATCTTTTTTGGGCATACTCCCTGGCCGACTTACTTTGCCGTAAATTGCTTTTCATCTTGTAAAAAACTTCCTCCAACCTCTCCATTGGGATGGTCTGATATTCACGGCTTCTTGGGGGAGTAATTACTCCGGCTAACTCCTGAGCTTTAACAATAGCCTGATGTTTAGTTAAATTCTCCTTATACATGATAAAGTCTATTGCGTCAATCATTTGATTGGAATGCTCACAGTTGCCTGAATAACACCGCACGCTGTTACTATCCTCAAACACCTGCATACTCGGGGTCTTATCTGCATGAAAAGGACAATGGATCATTCCGTTTTGGATTTCTAATTGGTAATACGCTAATACCTGTTTAATGCTTATCCTTTCTTTGATCTCTTCGATAGTCATAACTTATTGTTTGGGGTTGACTAAATTTTTTATTAACACCTATTCAGGTGCTAAGATACCATTTTAGTTTGAATTTGCAAACTTTTTTAGTTTTGAAGAACTGATTTTGTTTACGTATCTTTGTTTTTTAGTTATTTATACGTGTTTTTAAACCTATAAAGTTTCTTTACTATGGATTTTGGTAATATAGTTTCAGAGCTTAGAAAGCAAAAAGGCATTTCTCAAACAGAACTAGCCGCTCAACTAGGCATTCATAAAAATGTATTGGGACGGTATGAACGTAATGAAGTTTTTCCTTCTGTTGATACGGCTCGTAAAATTGCAGATATTTTAGATGTTTCTTTAGATTATCTAACGGGGAAAGCTGATGTTATTATGGACAAAAATACACGTGAACGTATTTTAGAAGTTTCAAAATTTGAAGAAGCAGACCAAAATCACATCTTCTCTGTTATTGATGCTTTTATCGCTAAACGTAAAATTCAATCCATCTTAAAATAAAAACAAACTTTTTTTAATAATATAAAAACCAACTTAATTAAGTTGGTTTTATTTTTTTACCTAATTTTACAACTCCTAAATTCTCAGATTATGACTTTAAGATTAAATTATGCCCGTGTAATATGGTGGCGTATACGGAAACGTACGCAACGCTCTGAGAAGCGTAGGACACCTAAGTTATACGGGTTATATATTTCCTTTAATTCTCAACATCATGAAAAACAAAAATGTTTCCAATGAAAACTTTAACCCTAAAGATTTCCTAGTTACTTTACAAAAACTAAAATCTATTCCTGATTACGAGAACTTAGGCTTTACTATTAAATCTCTTTGTAAGGTTACCCAAACCGCTTTATTAGCCGAAATCTCGTTCCCCAATTACACCGAACACAACCAATGGGACATCTACAATATCCTGCAGCTCATTCGCTCCCTTATTCTTAAAGATGAACTCGAACTCTTAGACCTACTCAATAAAGAAAAGTAAAACAAAAAGAGCGGCAACTTTGTAAAGTTGCCGCTCTTGGTATTATATTAAAAATTCATCTTATTAATAATTCATTCTTCTTGCCATCCATACACATGCTTTTCTCCATCCATATATCTTACTATATACTTAAAATATTTAAGATCTTCTTCTTTCATCCAACCTTCTACCCATCCTTCACTTGTCTCCAATTTAACATAATAAATTTTAAATAATGTACCTCTTGGTTTATAATTATTCAATTCATCATATACCCTTAACTCTTGGGCTTTATTTAGTTTTATAATAAAATAATCAATTTCAGATGGGTAAGGATATTTAAATAAATAAACTTCTTTATCCTGAACTATACTTTGAAATTCTTTATAAGTACCTTCCTGAACATTATTCATAGTTATTTTTTCAGGTTTTACTTTATTTACATTTAAATTATATTTAGTATAATTACCTTCCAAAAATTCAAATCCTTTAAATTCACTATTTTTATCCATACTCAACTCTAAAGAATCTTTATTGAAAAAAATTAAATTAAATCCTTCCTTTAAAGCTGATGTATATAAAGTATAAAATATACTCTTATCTTCATCCTGCTCTCTTTTCATTACCCCTGCAACCTGTTTTTTAGATATACTACCATCAAAAAATGATTTCTGTCTATAAAATAGTTGATAATAATATATATCTGATTCAATTTTCTCAATTGATAATTGATAATTATATAAATCATTTTCTTTAAAATAAACACCTGACAAATCTTCATTCCCTATATTACTTTTATTTATTTTTTGTTGACAACAAAAAAATAAGGGGAATAACGTAATTATAATAAAAAATCTCATATATTATTAATAATTTTTAATTTTTGGCTGAACATACAAATAATTCAAAATCGACATTACAACAGGTAAGTTTTCTTTCACTAATTTTTCACCTAACTTTGAAATTTGAGATTGATTAGGAATCTTTCCTCCCGTGTAATATTGTGAATTAGCATCTGTGAAATACTTCCTTGAACCTGGAAATACTATTGTTATTACTGAATTTGAACTTATCCCTACTCTAGCACTAGCATTTTCTTCTCCTAATGCGATATTAGCATACTTAGAATTCTCACCCAATTTATTTGTTGGACCGATATCAGCTACTATAGAAAATGTGGACTTGTCGGTATCTACATTAAAAGAATAGGCTACATCTCCTAGAAATACTCCCTCTTCTTTTAACTTTTTATAATGCTCTCTTCCCGGTAAAACTGTGTATGATATCTCTTCCGGATTTACATCATCATTCTTTCCAGCGGATTTAAAAACTCCTCCGCCTCCTTGTATACTGGTTTGAGATTGTCCTGATTTATCGCTTTTATGAGCATCTCCTGCCCCATCAGTGTCTGTATCGCTCCTTCCTCTAAAATTAATTAATCCCCCAGTATTATAAATTACTGCTTGATTTCCATTCTTAGTTTTATATTCTGTGACTTTCTTCTTTGTTGGAGGATCCTCAACATCATCTTCTGGATCTTTTGGAAGCATTCCCGTAGGATCGATTAACTTAACCGGATTCGAAAATGCATACTCATATGGACTTCGCCCAGGCAACATCTCTGCCAGCGGATCCACGCTCAAGAATACGCTCTCCCTAGGATTATAGTATCTCGCTCCGTAATAATAAAGACCTGTTTCCTCATCCAACTCCTTACCGTTAAATAAGTAAGGGGTATTCCAACTGTTATTACGTTCTTCCACAAAAACCTCGCCAAAAGGTACATATTCTACGTGTTGTACGA
>NZ_SAYM01000005.1:0-195872 GCF_004023655.1 Apibacter sp. HY039
TACTCAATAAAAACCATTATAGTTATATCTATAACCAATTCTATACCTAGCTCTATCGCTCTGATGGTTTTTGAATGATTCAATTTTTTTTATATTCTCTCTTTAAGACTCAATATTACTGTTTTTATATTCACATCAAAATAGGATTTATTATATTTGTTTATAAAAAAATTATAATATAATGGAGCAGGTTATTAATTATCAATTAAATAATAAAAATAGATTTTTGAGTGAATTATTGGATTTATTACGAATTCCTTCTATAAGTGCGGATTCTGCTTATTCAAATGATATAATTCATTGTGCTTCTGAAATTTCAAATAATTTCAAAAGTTCAGGTTTGGAGAATGTTTGCGTCTATGAAACTAAAGGAAATCCTGTGGTATATGGAGATAAATTAATTAATAACGACTTGCCTACCGTTTTAGTTTATGGACATTATGATGTACAACCAGCAGATCCGTTAGATTTATGGGAAAGTTCTCCTTTCGATCCGGTTGTAAAAAAAACAGTTTTACATCCTGATGGAGCAATCTTTGCCAGAGGCTCTGCAGATGATAAAGGACAATTTTTTATGCACGTTAAAGCATTAGAATCTTTAATAAAATCAGATTCTTTACCCTGTAATGTCAAAGTTATCATTGAAGGTGAGGAAGAAGTAGGTTCTGTTCATTTGGAAAATTTCTTGAATACCCATAAAGAGCAATTATCCTGTGATGTTATACTTATATCTGATACACATATTTTTTCTAATGAAGTACCAACCGTAACAACAGGTTTAAGAGGACTGAGTTATGTAGAAGTAATGGTAGAAGGACCTAATAGAGATTTACATTCAGGTTTGTATGGAGGAGCTGTCCCAAATCCCATTATAGTTTTATCAAAAATGATAAGTTTATTAATTGATGATGATGGTAAAATTCAAATACCAGGATTTTATGATAAAGTTGAAAATTTATCTCAAAGTGATCGAGCAGAAATTAACAAAGTTCCATTTGATGATTTAACATTTATGAATTCTATAGGATTAAAGGGAATTGAAGGTGAAAAAGGATATAATTCTTTAGAAAGAACGTCTATAAGACCGTGTCTAGATGTTAACGGTATTTGGGGAGGCTATACTGGTGAAGGTGCTAAAACTGTGATTCCTTCCAAAGCCCATGCTAAGATATCTATGAGATTAGTTCCTCATCAAGACCCCGAAGAAATCACTAATTTATTTACAAAATATTTTAAATCTATAGCTCCTGAAAGTGTTAAAGTTTCTGTTATACCTCATCATGGAGGAAATGGTTACGTACTTCCTTCGACAGATCCCGGATATATTGCTGCTAAAAAAGCAATGGAAAAAACTTTTGGTAAAGAAGTATTACCTTACAGAACTGGAGGGAGTATACCCATTGTGTCATTATTTGAAGAAGTTTTAGGAGCCAAATCTGTTCTCATGGGATTCGGATTAGATTCAGATGCAATACATTCACCTAATGAACATTATGGTTTATTCAATTTTTATAAAGGTATTGAAACTATACCTTATTTCTATAAATATTATGTAGAAAATAAAAAATAAATTTTATGAGTAAAATATAATATTTATTAGTTTGACTTTATTTGTTAAATAGAATAGTGTATAACAGTATAATTAACAAATCGTTAAGTCAATTATATTAGATTTATACTTAATTTTGTAAAAGTGATTAAAGAAAAAGGTAAATTTTGTATGAGAGATGTAAAATTCAAACTGATACTAACCTTGCTAATTATAGCAAATTTTGTTTCAGGACAACCAAAACAAACTGTAAATTCAACGGATGTTAACTTAAATAAAGAAGTAAAAGAGTTCAGAGGGGTATGGGTAGCATCTTTTTTAAATATAGATTGGCCTACAAAAACAGGATTATCAGCAGAACAGCAAAAAAAAGAATTTTTAACCATTTTAGATAACGTACAAAAATGGAATATGAATGCTATAGTACTGCAGGTAAAACCAACTTCAGATGCTTTTTATAAATCCAAATTAAGCCCATGGTCAAGATATTTGTCAGGTAAGCAGGGAGTAGATCCGGGATATGATCCATTGGAATTTATTATTACTGAAGCTCATAAACGAAATATAGAGATTCATGCATGGTTTAACCCTTTCAGACTTTCGGCTAAAAATGCAGACTTAAATGTACTATCCATAGATAACATAGCGTTTAAACATCCGAATTGGGTGGTTAGATATGCTAATCAATTATATTTAAATCCTGGAATTCCTGAAGTGTCCACCCATGTAATAGAATGCATCATGGAAGTTGTTAAAAATTACAATATAGACGGTGTACATTTAGATGACTATTTTTATCCTTACAAAGTAGGTAACTTAGAATACCCAGATTATAAAGAATATGCTAAATATGGAATCACTTTCGCAAGTAAAGCAGACTGGAGAAGGAATAATATTAATACATTTGTCAAAAAACTATATAAAAGTATAAAATCAGAAAATAAAAATATTGAATTTGGAATAAGTCCTTTTGGAGTATGGAGAAACCAGACTAATGATCCCAGAGGTTCTGATACTAAAGCACTTCAAAATTATGATGATTTATATGCAGATGTTTTATATTGGATGCAAAACGGATGGATTGATTATATAGCTCCTCAGTTATATTGGCACAGAGGAAATACTTCAGCTGATTATTCTACATTAATAGAATGGTGGAATAATGTAGCTAAATTGACACATACAAAATTATATATTGGACTGGCTGCTTATAGGGTAAACGAATGGAAAAATCCAGATGAGCTTATTGAACAAGTAAAACTAAACAAAAATTATCCGGAAGTTAAAGGTAATATTTTTTTTAGTTATAAATCTTTGGTGACAAATCCGAAAGGTGTTTTAGACAATTTAATCAGTGGTCCATTTTCTAAATAACGCAACATAATATAAAAATAAAATAAGAGTGATAATAATTATTATCACTCTTATTTTATTTTTATATAATATATTTTTGTATTTTTATTGTTTAATAATGTAGTGTTTTTTTATAATGTTTGTTTTTTATGAATCATAAAGTCTATAAAATACAAAAAGGAGATACTTTACATAGTATCGCTGAAAAATTTCAGCTTTCTGCCGAAGCTCTTCGTACCTATCATAATTCACATTGCGAATTATCAGACTTACTGTCCGGGGAAGAAAAACTGCCAAGACATATAAAAATAGTATTATTACCTTTGGGACAATTAACCAAGGATGAGAAATCTAATATAAACAATAACCTTACTTTTGGGCTTAAGGAAGAATATAAGATTGAAATTAAAAACCTGTTTTTAGTTAAGAATGATCCGATGAGTGAGAACCAAACCGAAAGTATATGGGGAATTACAGAAAATAAAAATGCTCAGGTTGACATACAAGTTAAAGATAAAAAAATACATAAGTACGATACTCAGTTAAAAACGTTAATAGAGGTTATAAATAAAATTAACGAATCATCTGACCATTTACAGATAGTTTTGAATGAAGAGGGAACTATTCAGAGTGTACTCAATAAAAATGAAATACTGGAGAGATGGGAAGAGATTAAATTTCAGGATGTGAAATTTTCTGAATTGCAGGATGATTTTGTGAAAATTATAGTAGAACAATACAATAAAGCTTTTGAGAATGTATCAAAGCTTATAAAAGAAAATATGTTATATCAGGTAGTTTTTTGTCCTAAAAATAATCTGAGGTATCCTGTTCTTTATACACAACCTTTGAAAAAGAATATCGAAGTTAATTCACTTATATTCCCTCAAAAAAATATATGCTATGACTGGTTTTATACCAGCAAAGAGGAAAAAGAATACATACAGTTTAGCTTACAGGCAGATGTTCCGTCTACTCGTTTGCAACATTTTAAAGAATTATACGAAAAAGGTTATGCTGCTATGTTGCAGTCACCTTTTAATCCCGAATTTAAGATAGAAGGACAATATATGTTCCATAAGCAAACGGGAAAATTAAAGCAGGCCTATGTATATGCGAAAGAACAAATGAGTAAAGAGTTGCTTTATATTGTACAGTATAAAATAACCCGTATATCTTCAGATGAACCCGAAAATACCGAAACAAACACAAAAGATGAAACTATTCCACTCAATGAAGAAAAACCGAAAGCTTTTACCAGTCGTTTTTTGTTTGATTAGTATCATTATGCTGTTTATTTCCTGTTTAGACCCCATTCGGGATAAAAATCGTAAAAAATATACTCCAGAATTTTGTTTTGAAGAAGCCTATTTACCTATGGGCAGGGCTATATATAAAGGAGATACCCGTGAGGCAGAACGCCTGATACGGGAAAAAAAGATCGATATAAATGCCTTGAGCAGCAAAAGCGGTTTTCGTTTTTTGTACTATGCCTGCCTGATGGAAGATCTGCCTATGGTAAAAAAACTACTCCAACTAGGAGCCGATCCGAATAAAATATCTTTAGATATAACCAAAGGTAATCCGCCTATAAAAGAAACCAATATTTCTTTTGCAGTAGGGCGTGGAAATTTAAAATTAACCAAACTCTTGTTGGAAAACGGAGCCAATCCCAATACTCCGGTAGGCTTATTACCTTTAAATGTAGCTATGACACATGACAATATGCAGGACTATCTCAATCTGCTTTTTAAATACGGGGCCGATGCTAATTATTTGGAGTATGGAAGCTGTGAAAATGTGGCTCAAATAGCCTTAATTGGAAGGAAATTTAATTTGATAGATTATTTTTTGGATAAAGGATCTGATCCTAATTCTGTAGATAGGGCAGGGTGGAGTTTGGCTTATTCTGTGCAACATGAATTGGAAAATTATCGGGGAATAGAGCAAGGTAGAATAATACTGGAAAAAGTGAAAAATCGATTGCAGAACGAGTATGAGATTCAATTTCCGGTAGGAGTGCAGAGAAGAAAAGGAATGGAAAATGAGATTAAACGGTATGAACAACTTCCTCAGGAAATAAAAGAGCTTTCGGGAATGAAAAATAGTGAAAAATATTTTCAGAGGGTAAGAGATTCTTTATCAGCAGGAAAAACGCTTACCGGACAACCTTTAACAAACTAATTTTATGAGCCAGTTGTATGTACCCGACGGAGCGTTAACTACCTGTTTAAAAGGGAAACATTAATTGACTCATTGTTAAAAATTAAATATACAAATACTAAATTCTTACTTATGAGAACTATATCTATATTTATAAAAATAATCTTAATTATAACCGGAATGAATGTATTATTATCATGTTTAGACCCCATTCGGGATAAAAATCGTAAAAAATATACTCCAGAATTTTGTTTTGAAGAAGCCTGCTTACCTCTGGGCAGGGCTATATATAAAGGAGATACCCGTGAGGCAGAACGCCTGATACGGGAAAAAAAGATCGATATAAATGCCTTGAGCAGCAAAAGCGGTTTTCGTTTTTTGTACTATGCCTGCCTGATGGAAGATTTACCTATGGTAAAAAAACTACTCCAATTAGGGGCTGATCCAAATAAAATTTCTATAGATAAAACAGGTAAAAGAAAAGGGATAAGAGAAACCAATATTTCTTTTACTGTAGCCCGAGGGAATCTAAAATTAACTAAACTCTTGTTAGAAAACGGAGCCAATCCTAATACTCCGGTAGGTTCTTTACCTTTAAATGTAGCTATGACGCATGACAATATGCAGGACTATCTCAATCTGCTTTTTAAATATGGGGCGGATGCTAATTATCCGGAATATGGAGATGGAAAGAACAGTGCTCAGATAGCCCTTTTAGGCAGGCATTTTCAGTTAATTCATTATTTTTTGGATAAAGGAGCAGATCCTCTTTTATTAGATATGGATGGAAATAGTTTAGCATTTTCAATACAAGAGGAATTAGCGGAGTTTAGAGGGACGGAAAAGGCTAAAAAAGAATTGGAATCGGTTAGAGAACGTTTACAGAATGAATATAAGATTCAATTTCCAATAAAAGCAGATTATAGGAAAGGTGCCATGTTAGATATCAAAAGATATGAACAATTGCCAAGAGAAATAAAAGATTTATCGGGAATGGAAAGTGATGCTAAGTTTATTCAAAAAATAAAGGATTCATTGGCATTAGGTAAAACTTACTGGGGAATAGACATAGAGGAAGTAGATCAAATGACAAAAGTTAAATGATAGTATGAGCCAGTTGTATGTACCCGATGGAGCATTAACTACCTGTTTAGAAGGGAAATATTAATTGGCTCATTGTTAAAAATTAAATATACAAATACTAATTTCTTACTTATGAGAACTATATCTATATTTATAAAAATAATCTTAATTATAACCGGAATGAATGTATTATTATCATGTTTAGACCCCATTCGGGATAAAAATCGTAAAAAATATACTCCAGAATTTTGTTTTGAAGAAGCCTGCTTACCTCTGGGTAGGGCTATATATAAAGGAGATACCCGTGAGGCAGAACGCCTGATACAGGAAAAAAAGATCGATATAAATGCCCTAAGCAGTAAAAGCGGTTTCCGTTTTTTGTACTATGCCTGCCTGATGGAAGATTTACCTATGGTAAAAAAACTACTCCAATTAGGAGCCGATCCGAATAAAATATCTTTAGATATAACCAAAGGTAATCCGCCTATAAAAGAAACCAATATTTCTTTTGCTGTAGCTCGAGGAAACGTAAAATTAACTAAGCTATTGTTGGAAAACGGAGCCAATCCAAATACTCCGGTAGGCTTATTACCTTTAAATGTAGCTATGGGACATAATAATATGCAGGACTATCTCAATCTGCTTTTTAAATACGGGGCCGATGCTAATTATTTGGAGTACGGAAGCTGCGATAATGCCGCCCAGATAGCTTTATCCGGAAGACAATTTGCTCTGATTCATTATTTTTTGGATAAAGGATCAGATCCTCTTTCTGTAAATGCAAATGGAAATAGTTTAGCATTTTCAGTTCAAAAGAAGTTGGAGGATTTTAGAGGAACGGATAAGGCTAAAAAAGAATTGGAATCGGTTAAAGAACGTTTGCGGAATGAATACCATATCCAATTTCCGGTAGAAGCACAGAGAAGAAAAGGAATGGAAAATGAGATTAAACGGTATGAACAACTTCCTCAGGAAATAAAAGAGCTTTCGGGAATGAAAAATAGTGAAAAATATTTTCAGAGGGTGAGAGATTCTTTATCAGCGGGAAAAACGCTTACCGGACAACCTTTAACAAACTAATTTTATGAGCCAGTTGTATGTACCCGATGGGGCGTTAACTACCTGCTTAGAAGGGAAAGCAAATTCGGAGATAAAAGTAACCTCCCAGTCTTCCGTTTATATCAACAATAAGCTGAAAGCAACGGAAAACGATCGGTTTAAAGATAATTTTCATTGCCAGAAAATGGTAAGCGGCTCTGCTTCCGCAGGGGGAATGATAGGTGCTGCTATAGGATCGTTGGGTGGACCGGTAGGAGCTTTTGTAGGCTATTTTGCCGGTAAGTTTGTCGGCGGATTATTGGGAAACCGTCTGGCTACCCAAACCCTGCCCAGCCTTTGTTCTTCGTTGTGCAAGCCTTCCCGTTGGACGGTCGTACACCCTAAGGTTAAAATTTCCAGGCAGAAAGCCTTATTGGAAAAAGCCAACCTTCGTTGCCTGATGGGGGGAATTATTTATATAGTACTTCCTGATATGAATGTAGCCCTTACCCATGCCCGGCTGGCACAGGGAGCGTATACCAATGTAGATTTTGATAACCCGGAGAATAACCCGGAAATTGACGGTTTTAAACCGGTAAGTGCAGAACGAGCAGAAGAAATTCTTAAAGACGATTGGAGAAAATTATTAAATCAGGATCAGGATAATGGATTTTATGCTACGCTCTACGAAGATAAAAATGGGAATGTGGTAGTGGCTTACCGGGGAACCGACCCTGGGGCGGGAATTAATGATATTAAAGAAGACTATGTACAAGCAATGGGGCTAAGTTCTGAACAGTATGATGCTTCGGTAAAATTAGCTGAAAAAGTACAGGAAGCTAAAAATGCAGGAGATATAAAAGGCGATGTGAGTATTACCGGGCATTCCTTAGGAGGAGGGCTGGCAACTATTGCCGGTGCTACTACCGGTTACCCTACCTATACCTACAATGCCGCTGCCGTGCATGAAAAAACCTATGAAAGAAACGGGATAGATGCCAATAATACCAAGCATATACAAGCCTATGTAGGAACCAAAGATCCCTTAAACGGATTACAGGATAACCGGGAAGCGGTATTATCCGGCGGAGTATTGGCAGCACCTGCTCTTCCGGTACTGGGAGGAATTGCCGGTTCTGCGGCGGGTACTGTGGTCGGTGGCTCGGCAGGAGCTATTGTTGGATCTACTACTCTAAATCCGGTTACTATGGGAAGTACTACTGTTAGGGGAGCACTTATAGGCAACCAGGCAGGAGGTATGTTAGGAACGGCCGGAGGAGGGGTATTGGGCGGAGTATTAGCCTTGTCGGGGATATGGGGGAATTTTACCGGAGGCTTGCCCCGGCAACAAGGAATGCAGCGCATAGTAGTTCCGCAGGACTGTTCCTGGCTGGACGGGCATATGATAGGAGATCTGATTACGGCAATGGAACAAATGCAGAAGCGTATGGGAGCAGGGAATCCTGTAAAAGCAAACATGGAAATTACTCCTTCTACCTTGAGCCGTTCCGAAATTCTGAAAGACTGGTGGAACGGATACGATTATGAAGGTTCCGGCTGGGGGCATGGTCCTCGTCAGTTATTAGCAGAATGGCTAGGAGTAGACAACAAAGTGAATAATCTCTTTGATGCCGGAATGCTTTCAATGCTACAGTTCGGAGAAGGACAGATATCCGGGCAGGCTTTGGAAAAAGTGAAAAATGATCCGGCTATGGTAGCCAGGGAACAGGAATTAGTAAATCTGATAAAAAATGATCCACGATATGGTAATGAGGCTTTTTCTATAAAAGATGTTGACTTGGTATGTTTCGGAGGACAACGGGCTCCGGGGGATATGTGGGATCAGGCCAAAGGATTTTGGAAAGAAGAATACCGGGATACCTGGAAAGTTGCCGGAAATGAATTAACCTGGATGGTTCGTAATACTAATGTAACTTCAGCGGCTCAGGTAGCGGCTGATGGTACGATTACTATGAACCATAGCTTTTCCGATATATTCGATTTACGTCCGGGAGGAAGGAGCGATGCTTATGATACCATAACCGGAATTACCGGAACTGCATATCATGATGTGCTAGGAGGAAATGATCTGTTGCACCTTAATGCCGAATGGACATCAATAATTAAACCCTGAATAAGATGAATATAAAAATAAAAATAATAACTTTAATATTAGTAATAAGTTTTATTTCATGCACTCAGCATGAAAAAGTAATCCCAAATAAAATACCAATGAATAAAGATTCCTTTTATACAGAAAATTCAGGATACGATTATATTCGTTTTCCTTTACTTAAGCCTTACGAAGTTAGATCTAATGATAAGGGAAAAGAATGGTTTATTTTAGGAATTCCTGAAAAAAGAGTACAAGATACTAATGAAGTTTATGGAATAAAGAAAATTAACATTATTAACAATGTAATTATTTGTTACTGTGAAGGAATGAAAAAAATAGGAAGAAAAGAACGCCCTGTGGCTATAATAAAGGGTAAAGAATATTCAGAAGCCTGGTTTATTTTGATTCCTGAATTAAAAACAGATAAAGGTTTTACCACAGAACAAGAATTTAGGGCTTATTTACAAACACAAGGAATACACAAGGAGCAAATAGAATGGAAGACACCAAAAGAATTATATGAACAATTTTCAAAGATTCATTGCCTGCCTTGGATTCCCAATTGTAATTGATAATAAGGTTTTTGTTGATTGTATAAAAAAATTGCTACAAACCAGAAAATATATTTGAATTGTAAACAAAGTTTACTTTAGGTAAAATGATATTGGGTAAGATTTGTATTATAGTAAGTTGTACTACTATTACTTATTGTAGAATTAATGGGGGCATTTTAATACTGAAAGAGCCAGATATAACTAAACCCTGAATAAGATGAATATAAAAAAGATAATAATAACAATAATAATTACAGTTAATTTCATTTCATGTACCCAGCATGAAAGTAAAAAACTAAATAAAACCCAAATGAATAAAGATCCCTTTTATACAGAAAATTCAGGATACGATTACATCCGTTTTCCTTTACTTAAGCCTTATGAAACCATATCATTAAATAAAGGGGAAGAATGGGCTATAAAGTCAGATTTTAAACCGAAAACTCCAGCTGAAATTGTAAAAGCATATGGAATACAGAAAATAAATATTCTATTAAGGAAAATAATTATTTGTTATTGTGAGAAATATCCAATTATAGGTGGAGAAGAATTCCCTAAAGCTTGGTTTATATTTATACCAGAACAAAAAATAAATAAGGGTTTTATCACAGAACAAGAGTTTTGGGCTTATTTACAAACACAAGGAATACAAAAGGAGCAAATAAATTGGAAGACACCGAAGGAATTATATGAACAATTTTCAAAGACTCATTGCCTGCCTTGGATTCCTGATTAATAAACTTATAATATGTAATATGAAAATTATAAGGATACGAATAATTAATGTCCTTATTTTATTAAAATAAATTTAAATAATACTAATGACAAATATTAAATCACAATCATGGTGCTGGATTGAAAAAGGAGAACCTGAGAAATTAATTTTAAAGGATCAGACAGTACGGCAACTTGAAGAACAAGAAGTCTTAATTGAAAATAGTTATATTGGTCTTAATCCTGTGGACTGGAAACTTATCAGTTCTGGGGGAGCCAACTGGAAAAAGAATCATATTCCTGGAGTAGATGGAGCAGGGATCGTAATAAAGACAGGAAATAAAATGAAGCATATTCAACTCGGTACTCGAGTTTGCTATCATGCAGATTTAAATAAAAACGGAAGTTTCTCAACCCATACTATTACTAATGGGAAAAATATAATTTATATACCTGAAAAAGTTAGTGATTCCACGGCAGCAGCTTTTCCTTGCCCATGTTTAACTGCATGGCAGTCATTTAAAAAAGTTCCGGATGTTGTAAATAAAAAGGTTTTGGTAAGTGGAGCAGGAGGATCAGTAGGATATTTTTTAACCCAGTTGCTGATTGATGCCGGAGCACAAGTTTACGTAACTTCAAGTAAAAAACATCATCAGAAATTTTTAAAAATGGGAGTTCTCAATGCAGTTGATTATAACTTAACTGATTGGAAAAATGTTTTACTTCAATCAATAAATCATAATTCTTTTGATATAATTTTCGACACAGTCAGTGGCATTCATGCAACAGGATTAATGAATATGATTAGTTATTATGGACATATGGTAGCTATTCAGGATAGGGTGAAAGAAAATACTTTACCAGCTTTTACCACATGTATTTCTTTACATGAAATTGCCTTAGGCGCATTTCATACCTATGCTTCAGATGCTCAAATTGCAGATCTAATGATACAGGGTGAAAAGTTATTAAATGATATAGGAAATTCAAAATTTAATCTTAGAGATTTAAATATTAGTGATTTTGAACAGCTACCCAGGCATTTAGCCGAATTAAAAAATAATAATTCAGAAATTAAATATGTCATTAAAGTTTAAGATATAAATCATGAATCTTAAAATCGCAGCTAAATTCAAATTTTAAAAATTATAAAACTATTGATGTAAGCGGTCATACGCAATAAAATTAGTAAATTTGCAATATTAAACGAGATTTTAAAATGAACCCTAAGTCGTTAGTAAAAGAGCATAGCCTAAAGGCTATAAAAGACCTTTACGGTTTACATATACATAATATAGAAATACAGTCAACAAAAGAAGAATTTGAAGGAGATTACACCTTGGTAGTTTTTCCTTTAGTAAAAGAAGTTAGGAAAAAACCAGAAGAAATAGCTCAAGAATTAGGAAATGTATTAGTACAACAAGAGGTATTTATTTCTTTTAATGTTGTCAAAGGATTTCTTAATCTGGAATTAAATCCTTGCGTTTTTACTCAGTTGCTTAGGGAATCTTATTTAAATGTAAATTACGGATTGTCAGAGGGAAATAAAGCCAGAATAATGGTGGAATATTCATCACCGAATACTAATAAGCCAATTCATTTAGGGCATATAAGAAATAATTTATTAGGTTATTCCATAAGCAACATTCTTAAAGCAGCAGGTAATGAAGTTTTGAAATCGCAGATTATTAATGATCGAGGTATTCATATTTGTAAATCTATGCTTGCATGGCAAAAATTTGGTAAGGGAGAAACACCATTTTCTGCAAAAATAAAAGGAGATCATCTGGTAGGGAAGTATTATGTTATTTTTGATAAGGAATATCAAAAACAAGTAAATGAATTAGTTACTAATGGATTAGATAAAGAAGAAGCAAAAAAAAATGCTCCCATTTTATTAGAAGCACAGGTCATGCTAAGAAAATGGGAAGATGGAGATAAAGAAATAAGACAACTATGGGCAGAAATGAATAGTTGGGTGTATGAAGGTTTTGAACAAACATATAAAAGACTGGGTGTAAATTTTGATTTAATACAATATGAAAGTAATACCTACTTATTAGGTAAAGATGTAATTGAAGAAGGATTAAGCAAAGGGGTATTATTTAAAAAAGAAGATGGATCGGTTTGGGCAGATTTAACAGACGATGGGCTGGATCAAAAATTACTTTTAAGAGGAGATGGTACTTCTGTTTATATAACTCAGGATTTAGGAACTGCTGTAGAACGGTTTACCCGATTTCAATTGGGGGAATTAATTTATACTGTCGGAAATGAGCAAGACTATCATTTTCAGGTTTTATTTTTAATTTTAAAAAAATTGGGCTATGCATGGGCAGATAAATTATTTCACCTTTCGTATGGAATGGTTGATTTACCAAGCGGTAAAATGAAATCCAGAGAGGGTACCGTCGTCGATGCTGATGAGTTAATGGAAGAAATGCATAAAGAGGCGGTTAAGAAAACAGAGGAGTTAGGTAAATTAGATGGTTACACAGAAGCTGAAAAAGAACATACAAATGAAATGATAGGTCTAGGAGCATTAAAATATTATGTTTTAAAAGTGGATCCAAAAAAACGTATTCTTTTTGATCCTAACGAAAGTATAGATTTTAATGGTAATACGGGACCGTTCGTACAATATACCTATGCTCGTATTCAATCTGTATTAAGAAAAGCAAATCAACAGATAATTACTATTACGGATCAGCAATTAAATGCAACTGAAAGATCGTTGATTATTTTGCTTGCTTCCTTTTCCGATAGTATTGAAAAGTCTGCTAATACTTTAAATCCGGCTATTGTAGCCAATTATATTTACGATGTAGTAAAAGAATTTAATTATTTTTATCAGAATTATTCTATTCTTAATGCTGAATATGAATCTGAAAAACAGTTAAGATTAGCTTTGGCCCAATGGACTGGGAATGTTATTAAAAGTGCTTTAAACCTTTTAGGTATTGGTGCACCGGAAAGAATGTAGAATGGCTGAGCAACTGGAACTTATATTAAAAGAAAAAGAAATTAATCCAACAGCTATGAGGCTTTTGGTATTAGATTATTTTTTAAAACAAAGTTCTGCTATCTCCCTTTCTGACTTGGAGTCAGATTTTGATTATTCTGACCGCACAACCTTATTCAGAACTCTGAAAACATTTGAGAAAAAAGGACTTCTGCACAGTATCAATGATGGGAACGTTACTGTTTATGCTTTGTGTTTGGATAATTGCTCAGAAGAATTTCATGCAGATAGTCATATACATTTTTGTTGTAACAGATGTAAAAAGGTATTCTGCCTGCCTAAAGTCAAAGCCCCGGTTTTGGAAATGCCTCTGGGATTCAAGATGGAAAAATTGGATATTATAGCTCATGGAGTATGTAATGAATGTAAATAATAATTTTCATTTATCACCAAGAAAATACTAACTTTGTAAATATGGAAAATTTTGTTGTTTCTGCAAGAAAATACCGGCCACTTGAATTCGATAGTGTTGTAGGTCAAAGTCATATTACCGATACCTTGGAACATGCCATTGAAAACAATCAGTTAGCACAGGCGCTTCTTTTCTGCGGTCCCAGAGGAGTTGGAAAAACAACTTGTGCGCGAATACTTGCAAGAAAAATCAACGAAAAATTTGGTGAAACTGACGAAAATGATTTTGCATTTAATATATTCGAATTAGATGCCGCTTCAAATAATTCAGTAGATGATATACGTAATCTTATTGAACAGGTAAGGTATGCTCCTCAGGTAGGAAAATATAAAGTTTATATAATAGATGAAGTTCATATGCTTTCAAATGCTGCGTTTAATGCATTTTTAAAAACTTTGGAAGAACCACCTGCACATGCTATTTTCATTTTAGCAACTACTGAAAAGCAAAAAATCATACCAACTATTTTATCTCGCTGTCAAATATATGATTTTAAAAGAATCGAAATTAATGATATAAAAAATCATCTAAAAAAAATAGCAGATAAGGAAGCAGTTCATTACGAAGATGATGCCTTACACATTATAGCACAGAAAGCAGACGGTGGATTAAGAGATGCTTTATCCATGTTTGACAGGCTGGTTACTTTTACTCAAAAAAACTTAACTATTGCAGCAGTTACTGAAAATTTGAGTATTTTGGATTACGAATATTTTTTTAAAATTACAGATTTAGCGCTTAAAAATGATATTCCCGGCTTATTAATAGCCTATAACGACATTGTAAGAAAAGGATTTGATTCCCAGATATTTATTTCCGGTTTAGGAAGTCATTTCAGGGATTTAATGGTTGCTCAGAATCCTCAGACACTACCTCTTTTAGAAGTAGGGGAGTCAACTAAACAAAAATATTTGCAACAAGCTCAAATCTGTCGCCCAAAATTCCTCATAGACGCTATTGAAATATGCCATCAGGCAGATATAAATTTTAGAAATAGTAAGAATCCTAAATTATCTGTGGAAATAGCGCTTATGCAACTAGCTTCTTTAACAGCAGAGAATAATCTGGGAGATAAAAAAAAAAATTTAGGATAATACTTCCTGGCTTTTTTACGGCAGACATTAATCAGACCAAAAGTGAAAATGTAAAAATATCTCAATCAAAAGTCAGTACTGAAGTTAGCAATAATGAAATAAAAGAACAGGTATCAGAATCCATAGTAAATTTGGAAAAAAAAACTGTAAAATCAGTTCAAAAACCTCTAGGCGGGGTCAAAAAAAGTTCCTCTTTTTTATCAATTAAAAGTTCATTAAATTCAAAAGAAGAATCTGCTGATGAAAATGCAGGGTTAGACTCTTCAGAAAAAGATAAAGATGATTTTAAAGAACAAGACGTGAAATCATTCTGGATAAATTATTTGGAAAATCTTAAGGGAAAACAGCCCGTTTTATATAACGTTTTAAACACAACAGCGTGTAAGGTAGTTAATAATCAAGTTATTTTTTTTGAATTTCCTTCCAATTCTGCATATGATGAATTTGAAACATTAAGGGAAAATATATTTCAAAATTTAAAAAAGCATCTTAATAATTATTCAATAGAATTTGATTATAAAATTAAGGAGACAAGTAAAACCATTTTGCTTACATCCAAAGATAAATTTGAAAAAATGGTTAAAATTAATCCTCTTTTAGAAAAACTTAGAAATGATTTTCGTTTGGAAATTTAAAATTCAGGGTAAAAATTCTCATTATGAAAAAATACATAGTAATGTTATCATTTTTAATATCTGTGCTCAACTATGGGCAAAAGATTTCAAAATTGAAAACTGATGACGAAAAAGCTTCCTATGCGTTAGGCGTAAAATTAGCTGCTGAATTTATTCCTAAGGGCCTGGATAAAGATATCAATTTAAATATATTGATTAGGGCAATGAGAGATAAATTTAATAATAAAAAATTATTGTTTTCTGAAGATTCAATACAATCTTTTATGGCTAATTATCTGCCAGAACACTTAAAAAAAATTGGGGAAATAAATGCAGAAAATAGTAAGAAATTCTTAGAGTTGAACAAAAATAGATCCGGAATATATTCCACCGATTCAGGTTTACAGTATAAGATTCTGAAAGAGGGTACCGGGCCTCAACCTACAGAAAAAGATATTGTATCCGTCCATTATGTTTTAAAAACAAAAGAAGGAATTATTATAGACAATTCAAAAAAATCAGCTTCTGATAAACCTGTTGATTATCCATTTTCTCAAACCATACTGGGATGGCAAGAAGGAATTAAGCTAATGAATAAAGGAAGTAAATATATTTTATATATACCTCCGGAATTAGCCTACGGAGAAAATGGTCCTTTAGGGCCTTATCAGGTTTTAGTTTTTGAAGTAGAGTTAGTAGAAATTAAATCGGAAATTTAATTAATAAAAAAAATCTACTTTCTATAAAAACAGAGAACGTATATATTATAGAGTAGAAATAGGAACGAAAATGTAAAGACTATTAAAAATAAACATCGCTTAAGAGTATATTTTTTTGTATAACATTAACTAAAATTTATGTTACAAATTCAATTATTTATTAGATATTTGCATCTACCTATATTAATATAATAAATATATAAGATAAATGAAAAAAAATGTTGTTATAGCTGCTTTCGTTATGTGCTCATTACCTGTATTTGCTCAGAAAGTAACTGAACTTAAAACAGATAAAGAAAAATTATCCTATTCAATAGGAACCAATATAGCACAAAGTTTAAAACAGCAGGACATGGTTAATGATGTAGATTTAAATATATTAAATCAGGCGATGAATGATGTGTTCAAAGGTCAGAAACTTCTTTATCCGGAAGATTCCATAGCATCTTTTATGAAAACGTTTGGAGAAAAGAAAATGGCTGAGATGCAAACTAAAATGAAAGAAATGGCTCAAAAGAATAAAGAAGAAGGAGCTAAATTTTTAGAACAAAACAAAAAAAAGAAAGGAATAACAACGACAGCTTCTGGATTGCAATATGAAATACTTACTAAAAGTAAGTCAACGGAAAAACCTAAAGAAACAGATGTAGTTAAAGTTAAATACGAAGGAAAGCTACTTAACGGAACTGTTTTTGACTCCACAGATAAAAATAATAACGGAGAACCTATTGAGTTCGAACTAAACAGAGTGATAAAAGGATGGACAGAAGGAGTTAGCTTAATGACCAAAGGTTCTAAATACAGATTGTTTATTCCTTCGGAATTGGCTTATGGGGAAAGTGGAGCAGGAAGAGACATTACTCCCAATTCTGTATTGATATTTGATGTAGAATTAGTTGATTTCAAATCAGCGCCACAAACAGTAGACGTTCAGAAATAAAAAAGTAAAATAAACTATTATAATATAAATACTAAAAAAATTATATAATGATCAAAAAGACGATTTTAATGGCTTCATTAGCAGGTCTAACTCTTGTTTCATGTAATAAATTAAAAGAGGCTCAGGGAGGAGGATCATCCGCATTAAAAACGGATGATGATAAAGCTTCTTATGCAATAGGATTAAGTTTAGCACAAAATTTTAAACCTCAGGGTCTTGATAAAGATATTAATCTTGATTTAGTGATGCAGGCTATGAGAGATAAATTTGAAAATAAAAAATTATTATTTTCAGAGGATTCTATACAGTCTTTTATGGCAACTTACATGCCTAAACATTTAGAAAAAGTAGGTAAAAGAAACTCTGAAGAAAGTAAAAAGTTCTTAGAAGCAAATAAAAAGAAATCAGGAATTCAAACTACGGCTTCAGGATTACAATATAAAGTAGAAAAAGAAGGAACTGGAGCAAAACCTACGGAAGAAGATTTGGTTTCTGTTAATTATGTTTTAAAAACAATCGATGGTACGGTTATCGAAGATTCTAAAAAATCTACGGGAGGTAAACCTGCGGATATTCCATTAGCCAGAGTTGTTCCGGGATGGAAAGAAGGGGTTAAGCTTATGAACAAAGGATCTAAATATATTTTATATATACCATCTGAATTAGCTTATGGAGAAAATGGCCCGGCAGGACCTAACCAGGCGTTGATTTTCGAGGTAGAATTAGTAGACTTCAAACCTATGCCTAAACAGGATGCGCAACCTCAGATTACACCTGAACAGTTACAACAAATCCAACAACAGGCACAGCAGCAGCAAGTGAAATAATACTGGATAAAGTTTAAATTTCCAAACATGATAAAACTCTTATTTATATAAGAGTTTTTTTCTTTTATATAAGCATCCGTTACATATTCATTTATTAAATTTGTAATACTAAATTGTATAGTTCATGAAAAAAATTCAAATGGTTGACCTGATCACCCAATATCAATATATAAAGCCACAAATAGAAAATGGTTTTGATGAAGTATTAAATTCAGCAGCTTTTATCAATGGACCTCAGGTGAGACAATTTTCTGAAAATCTGGAAAAATATCTGGATGTAAAACATGTAATACCTTGTGCCAATGGAACTGAAGCTCTACAAATTGCATTAATGGCTTTGGATCTACAGCCGGGAGATGAAGTGATAACCGCTGACTTTACATTTGCAGCTACCGTTGAAGTTATAAGCTTATTAAAATTAGAGTCTGTTCTGGTAGATGTGGATTATGATACCTTTATGATTAACCCAGAAGCTATAAGAAAAGCCATTACACCAAGAACTAAAGCAATTATTCCGGTTCATCTCTTTGGACAATGTGCTAACATGGAAGAAATACTGTCTATAGCAAAAGAATTTAATTTATATGTGGTTGAAGATAATGCTCAGGCAATTGGTGCAGATTATATTTTGAAAGATGGAAGTTCCAAAAAATCAGGTACATTGGGAACTGTGGGAACCACCTCATTTTTTCCCTCAAAAAATTTAGGATGTTATGGAGACGGTGGAGCTATATTTACTAACGATGATCATTTAGCACATCGGTTGAGAGGAATTGTAAATCATGGTATGTATAAAAGATATTATCACGATGAAGTAGGTGTAAATTCTCGTTTGGATAGTCTTCAGGCAGTAGTGTTAAACACTAAATTACCATTATTGGATTCTTACAATGAAAAAAGAAGAAATACGGCAGATTTTTATGACAACCATTTTGAAAATCATCCAAATTTAATTGTTCCGGCCAGAGCCGTTAATTCAACTCACGTTTTCCATCAATATACGCTTAAAGTAGTCAATGCAGATAGAAATGCATTACAGGAATATCTTTCTCAAAATGAAATTCCGGCTATGATTTATTATCCGGTTCCTTTAAGAAAGCAAAAAGCCTATGATAACGGTAAGTACAGCGATCAGGATTTTCCTGTTACCAATCAGCTGATAGATCAGGTTATTTCCCTGCCCATGCATACAGAATTAGACGAAGAACAGCTAAACTATATAGTTAAAACTGTTTTAACTTTTTTTAAATAAAAATTGGTAATAAAAAAGGATTGTTATTAAACAATCCTTTTTTATATATTACTATTTTACTTTACGTATTTATAATATCTGGCTCCGAGTAAAACCGGATTTTCTTTTTCAATATGATCCAAAACAAATTCGTTTTCGGGAGTTAATATAGAATCTTTACATTCTTTTTTATGTAATGAATGATAAGTATTAATATCTATAGCTGAGGTTTTGTCTAGAGTTTCAAATAATTCTAATTTAGCTACCTGATCTTTCCATCCGTTTTCAATATTACCTTCAAAAGCTTTGGATTTAGAACCGCTACCATAAGCAAGAAAACCTAATTTTTCATTTGTGATATCCGTATTATTCTTATAATGAAAATACAAAGTTGAAAATAAGCCCATAAAAATAGAACCGGTATACATATTACCAATATCAGAGGATGCTATTTCAGCCGGACTGAATTTCTCTTTGGCAAACGATTTGTATTCTTCTGATTTTCCAATTTCTTTAATACGTTCTGCATATTTTTCTCCGTCTTCCGGTAATGAGTTTTTCAGGTCGCTGTCCAATGCATATATTTCCGAAAACATTCTTCTCCCCTGAAAGGAGTAGGGAAGATGTACAATTATATTTCTCCAGCGATTATACAATGTAGTAGAATTGTCTGCAGAAAGTAATTTTTTCAACTGAAAATACGCTCCTTTAAGACGATCTTGATAGCAAATATTAGAGTACTGCCCATCAAATACAGGTTGTTCCTTAAATAATTCTATATCAGTTTCTAAAACTCCGAACCATTCATCATTAGATAAATTTCCAGTAATTTTACTTTTTTCAATCGATCTTTTGGGTTTAAAAAAGTCGAATACCCCCTTTGTACTGACTCCGAAATTATTGTCAATAGATAGAATTCTCGGGTTTGTACTTACCAATAATGCTACAGCACCAGCACCCTGAGTATATTCACCGGTCGATTCCAAATCATACTTAGCATAGTCTGTACAAATTACAATTGCTTTTTTATCAGGATTTACACGTACAAAATCCAAAGAATTATGCAAAGCATCTACTCCGCCAATGCAGGCAAACGTCAAATCAACAGCATCGCAATGTTCAAAAGAATTTTCACCATATAAATCTTCCATTAACGGAAGTAAAAATGAAGCAATTGGTTTAGATGAATCAATTCCGCTTTCAGTGCCCACATATATACGGCTTATATCCGAAATATTTAATTTTTCCTGTTCTATAAGCTTTTTCAAGGCATTGGCAGCAAAAACTATAACATCCTGATGCACGTCAGGCAGAGACATTTTCAAGAGTCCCAGACCTTTTTCCAATTTTGCAGGTTCTATGTTTCTGGCGATAGCAAGTTCTTTGATAGGTAAGTAAATCTTAGGAATATCATAGGAGATAGCATCAATTCCGACTTTTATATTTTGATTCATATATTCATATTATTCTTAGGTTACAAAAATAATAAAACAATTCAAGAGTATAATTAATTTACCTTTAATTAAATTATGATATTTAAACATTAAACAAACGATAAGCATATATTAACGGGTTGTCTGTAAATTTTATTTACGTAAATGAGTTGCGTAGTAAGGAAGTACCTTTGTTTACTATATATTTAGATTATGATTTCTAAAAAGCATATTGAATTAGCGATAAAAGAAGGACGTGTTGAAGTACATAAGCATCCGGAACACGATTTGTTTATTTATAATTACACACAGAAAACTCAATTTGAAAAATTATGGGATCCACTGACATTGGCATGTAGAGGTTTGATTTTAAATAAAAATTATCAGATAATGGCACGTCCATTTGCTAAATTTTTTAACAAAGAAGAGTTAGCTTCAGAGGAAATTCCTAAGTTAAACTATGAAGTATACGAAAAAATGGATGGTTCTCTGGGTATATTATATTGGTCTGAAGGTATACCACGTATTGCTACCCGTAAATCATTTACAAGTAAACAAGCGATCAAAGCAACACAACTCTTACATACCAAATATAAAAATTCAATAAACCATTTAAATTCATCCTATACTTATTTATTCGAAATCATTTATCCTGAAAATAGAATTGTTGTTGATTATGGTCTAAATGAAGACTTAGTTTTATTAGGAATTATTGATACTGCGACCGGAAAAGAGTACCCTCTAAAGGAATTGGGTTTTCCGAAAGTAAAAAAATATGATGAGTTTACAAATTTAACTCAGATTTACAAAGAGCAGGACAAGAACCGAGAGGGATTTGTCATAAAATTTTCAAACAACTTCAGGATGAAAGTAAAATTTTCCGAATATATACGTTTACATAAATTAGTAACTCAGTTGTCTACAATTTCAATATGGGAGCATTTAAAAAATAATCGACCTTTGGAAGAATTGTTATGCAATGTCCCAGATGAATTTTTTCAATGGGTTAAAAATATACGTGAAGATCTGATTTCTCAATATCAGAAAATGGAAGAACAATGTAAAAGTGAGTTCAAAATACTAGATACCCGAAAAGAAACTGCTGATTATTTTTTAACTTCACACTATGCATCTATTTTATTTGCTATGCTGGATCATAAAGATTATAGTCAGTTAATTTGGAAAAAAATACGTCCTAAGTATGAAAAACCTTTTCAATGAAATAAAAGATGAATTAACGGCTTTTATACAGAAAATTGATTAACGCAGATTCCTCATACAATCAAACGTTTGGTTCAACACATAGATATATATTTGTTTAAATAATCATAATTGTAGCGAATCCTAAATCGCTTAAGCTAATTTAAGAGTAGAATTTACAAGTAAGTTTATATTTTAATCTAAAAATTATCCGATAAAACACGTAACTTTAGCCTAATCTGAAATTAAGCTTATGGGGACGAATAAAATACTGGTAATTGGTAGCACCAATGTAGATATGGTTATTAAAATGAAGAAGCTACCGTTGCCTGGAGAAACCGTTGGAAATGGAAAATTTGAACAATCTTACGGTGGTAAAGGTGCAAATCAGGCCCTGGCAGCTGCTAAACAAAACGTGACTACAGAATTTATAACCTGCCTGGGTAATGATTCTCATGCAAAAAAGCTTGAGGAATATTTTCGTAATAATTTGCTGATTACTAATAGAATTATGTATTCAGATAAATTTCCGACAGGTATTGCACTTATTTATGTATCAGAAGATGGAGAAAATTGTATAGCTCTTGCACCCGGAGCCAATGAGGAGCTTACTATGGAGAATTTGGGTGATTGGGAGCAACTATTTAAAAATGTAGAATTACTGGTTTTACAAGCTGAAATCCCTTTACTAACTATAGAGAATTTGATTCTCAAGGCAAAGGAAAAAAATATTAAAGTTCTCTTTAATCCGGCTCCGGTATGTAGAATAAATAAACACCTGTTAACCTGTATTGATTATCTGGTTGTAAATAAAGGAGAATTAGAAGAAATTTCAGGTAAAAAAGTGGATAGTTTAAATTTGAAAACTATAACCGGCGAATTATTAAAGAAAGGATGCAAACATGTGATAGTTACTCTCGGAAAAGAAGGAGTATTTTATCATTCCGACTATACTGAACTATCTGTTAAGGCATTTCCTGTGGAAGCTGTCGATACCACGGGTGCGGGAGATATTTTTTGCGGGGTTCTGGCTGCATGTATAGCAGAAAAAGAGACAATAACTACAGACATTCTTAAATATTGTTGTGCTGCTTCTGCTATTTCTGTTACACGTATGGGAGCTCAGCCCTCAATTCCTTCAAAAGAAGAAATTAAACAATTTTTTCGTTCTAAATACAATCAATAATAAGGTGTATCTTGCTTATTCGAACTGTTTTATATTTATTTTTATACTAAATTAATCTAATTAGTATTTTTTTGTCAATCATATTGAAATAATTAGTAACTTTACTTCATACTGTTTTATATTATTAGTAGTAATCTATAAATTAATACATTATGAGTCAGATGGACAAAAACTCCTTCCAGGCTCCCCAGGCATCCGAATTGGCTAAAAAAGCAGCCGATGCCGGCGGAGTCACCGACCAGGTAAACCAGAAACTTACCGAAGCTACCGCTCCTTTATCCGAAGCCGCCCAACAAGCTCAATCCGCTGCTTCGGAAATACAGCAGGGACTTTCCACCCTTAGCCAGAAATATTCCGATATACCCGATAGTGAACTATTCAAACCCTTAAATAACTTTACGGTCACCCCTCCCGAGGTACTGGAAAAAGAACTCAGGGAAGAGGCCAGTAAATACTATGCCAAATACGGAGGAGACATAGCCTCCCAGCTGCAGAACTCCCATATCGTGTATGCAACGATCCAGATAGGCGGACAGGATGTACTGAAAGACAGCCATTTTACCCTGGATATCCACCAGCGCATGGCCGATCATGATGAATTTATGATCAGCTGTTATGCCGAAGCCTTCGGAGATAAGAATGCCTACCCGATGACTAATTCACGAAACCTGCTGGGGAAAAAATGTACCCTTCAATTCAAGCAGTTCGGACAGTCAGCCTATGTCTTTACCGGAATCATCACCGAAATATCCAATAAAAAAGTAGACGGGCATAACAAGCTTTTTATTAAAGGTCATGCCCCAACCATCCTGCTGGAAAACGGACAGGACTGTGAGAGCTTTGAAGATAAAACACTGGATGCCATTATAAACAAAGCCACCGGAGAATACCCGCAGGATTTGGTAGCCTGGGACTTACGTCCAAACCTGAAAGACCCGTTAAAATATACCGTACAATACCGTGAAAGCGACTGGAACTTTGTCAAAAGATTAGCGGTACGCTATGGGGAATGGCTGTATTACAACGGACAAAAAATCGTTTTTGGAGGCAGCGGAGGAAAGACCGAAGAACTGGTGGAAGAACAGGATGTATACAGCTATGAGCTGAGTATGCGTCTGGTACCCCAGAAATTTACCTATGTAGGATACGATGCCAAACAGGCAAAGAACCATACGGTAAACTCGGACAGTGTGCCTATTACCCACCAGCTGGTGAATCCTTTCCAGCAGCATGCCATCAAAGCCTCTGAAGAGGTCTATTCCAAGGTGCCTTTGTCCCTGTATAACCAGTCTTTATTAGAAAAAGGAGAGCCGGAACTCAAAGAGGCGGTAAAAAGACAGAAGCTGAGCCGCCAGAACGTATTCTTTCTGGAAGCCAAGACCAATAATCCGAACCTGAGACTGGGGGATATTGTGAAGATGAAAGCCTGGATGCCGGGGCATGAGATATTTAAAAACGGGGAAGTTCCGTTGGAATCGTATAAAGTTATAGAAATCAGCCACCATCAGGATATCACCGAAGGATATTACAACCAGCTGATAGGCGTGCCGATGGACAATGAGGTGCCGGCCTACATGGATGAAGATGCCATACCGGAGTGCGAAGAACAATCGGCCATAGTAACCGATAACAACGATCCGGAGGGAATGAGCCGAATCCGGGTACAGTTTGCCTGGCAGAAGCCATTTAACGGAATGACTCCGTGGATACGTTCCATTACCCCCTATGCAGGATCAGGGAAAGGAATGCATGTAGTGCCCGAGATAGGCGAAGAAGTTATTGTAAGCTTTGAGAATGGGAATGCAGAAAAACCGGTATCCCTTGGGGCTATGTTCAATGGAAAAGGCAAGAGCGGACATGGAGGAGCCGGGAACTATATGAAGGGCTTACAGACCGCAGCAGGTTCCAATCTTACCTTTAATGATCAGAAGGGAGATATGACTCTAGCAGATCAGGGAGGTGCGAGCATGAACTTTGACGGAGCTGGAAATGCTACCACAGTAGTAAATACTGATAAAACAACCAATGTGGGGGCTAATAATATGATTAATGCAGGGAGTACTAATGTTATAGATGTAGGTAAGGGACAAGCTGCTATATCCATGGATGATGGGGGTAATACTAAGCAGGAATCTAAATCTAAACATGAAATCAATGTAGGAGATGGTAATTCTGTAATACAGATGAATAATTCCGGGGAAGTATCTTTAAATGCAAATAAAGAGTTTAAAATTACCGTAGGTTCCAGCTTAATTATAATAAAGGAAGATGGTACTATAACCATAAATGGTAAAAAAATAACAATAGATGCAAAAGAGGAAACCAATTTAGGAGCAAAGAATAAGTTAGCAATTAATAGCAAAAAAGTAAATATTACAGGGAAATCTTCTACGAATATAGATGGTAAAGAAGTTAAAATAAATACATAGAAAGATATATGGAACTAAATAGAAGATACGTATACCAACAGAACATTGAAGGGAGGACCAAAGCTGTAGAAGTTGAAAGTGATTTTAAAATTGCTATTAAAACCGAAATAACCTATTTAGAAGAAAAAAGTAATGGAGATAGAAGGTATTTCATTAAAGAGGTTGAATATGAGTTAGTTCAATATGAAGATGCTGTTCTTACGGCGATTACGGAAATGACTAATAAAATATGTAGTATCTATAAAGAATTAGATATCACAGTGAATCGTTTTGGGGATATTCAGAAAATTCATAATTTATCCCATATAAAAAAAGAATGGGAGAAAGTTAAGGACTGGCTGACAAACACTCATCCTTTAGAATCTTTTAAGATAATAAGAGGAGTAGAGTTTGAACTAACAGAAGAAAAGTATATGCATAAAAATATACAATATATGCATTTTATATATCAGTATTTTTTTCTTTTAGGGCGTTCCCTGGAATCTGGTAAACATAATATGTTTAAAAAGAACCAAATGGACCAATTTGGTTCAGGTGTAGTAATTCCCATAAAAATATCTTCACAGGGAAAAGATGCAGAAGAGGGGAAATATGAAAAATCCTTTAATTCTGAGGTAGAATTTTCTTCGGATATGGTAAAAAGACTTAGGGAGTCAGTAAAAGATTATCATATGTCTCCTTATTTTTCTATGGAAGGAAAATACTACTTTAACAAAAAGAAAGAACTGGATTATTCAGGTTTCAGTATAAAAGAAGAGTTGGGGAAGAATTATTCTACCCGTTCTTATCTGGAAATGAAATTAATAGAAATAATTTAGAACCATGGCTGAAAATGAACAATATCTCACAGAAAAACATTATTTGGTCTGTGATAAGGGAATGAAGCCTAAGAAGGTGAAAGTAACCAGTCATAGTACGGTAAAAATAGGCGGACATTTAGCAGCTACTTCCAAAGACACACAAAAAAGTAATACATTTATGTGTGTAGGAAAATATGCTTTTTTAGCAGGAGCTGCTGCGGGAGTGGCTTCTATGGCAGCACCTGCTATTGCAGCAGCCTGTGCATGTATTCCCGGACCGGGATGGGTAGTTGCGGCTATTATAGCTGTGGCCATAGCTGCGGTTTTAGCCAGCGGGTATTTTATTTGTAAATCGGCTGCTTCTCAAAGAAAATGGACGGAAACGCTTGAGGTAGATATGGTAAAAGGTAAAGCCCTGACACTTAATTCTATTATGGTATGTCCTAAAGAAGGAGGAACCATCACGCCTAAAGAAACTTTTTGGAGTGCATGGGGATCTGCAGCTCTTACCAATTTAGGCCATATAAGTCAGTTTGCTTTCGGATTTTTAGCCGGAAGAGGTATGGCAAGTATGGCTATGGGGGCAACCTCCGCCGCAGGAGGAGTAAGTTCATTAGCTACTAAGCAGGGAGCTACTACCTTTGCTAAAGAGTTCGGTAAACAGTTTTTGAATACAGCCAGAAAAGAACTGGCGGAACAGTTTACTTTTAAAGGATTTAAAAATGCTGGAAATTTTTGTAAAATCATGCGTGGATTGGGAGTAGGAGGTGCTTATTACGACCAGTATAGCATTTGGAGTAGTGACAAAAGCTTGGGCGATAAAGCCAAAGATAGTATTTTAGGACTAGTAATGAGCATTTTTGCCGCTAAGGGAGCCACTACCGTATGTTTCCCGGCCGGAACCCTAGTTCATACCGAAAACGGACTGGCTAATATTGAAGAGTTAAAAGTGGGAGATAAGGTACTTACCTTTAATGAAAGTACTAAAAAGAAGGAATATAAACCTATTTTAATTATCCATCAGCGCTATACGATGCAGATGTGCGGATTGGAGCTTGTCGGAGGAGAAATGTTACAGGTAACCCCCGAACACCGCTTTTATTCTAACGGAGAATGGGTGGAAGCCCGTGAACTGCAACCCGGAGACCTACTCCATAATAAAGATGGGGATTATGTAACTATTTTAGGAATAGATAATTTCCCCCATTACGAAAAAGTATATAACTTTGATGTACAGGACAACGAAAACTATTATGTAACCGAAGAGGGAATTCTGGTGCATAATGGGTATGGTCCTAAAGATGGTGATTTATTAGAAGGAGATATAGCAAAGGCATTAGATGATGCGGATATACCTTATATTCAAGGTGAGAAATTTGGTCCTAATGGTTCAATTGGTGAAATTGATTTTCAATTAGATAATTTTCATATTGAAGCTACTGTACAAAACGGTGGTAAGTTAAAACAAATAGTTAAACATATGTCCAATGAAGTTTTAAATCCAAATGGAAAACCGGTAATACTTATTGGTCCTAATTATAAAAATTTAGCAGCTGTTAAAGCAATAGAAGATGCTGGAGCAACTGTTGTTCATTCCATTGAAGATTTAATAAGTATAATAAAATAAATAAAATGAGTATTGATGTTGCAGCCAAATTTATAGGTAATAAAGAAACGATAAAAAATATGCTGACTGAATATATATTTCATGAAGACACGAGGTATGATGAAATAACTTTGTCATTCTTGAACAAATGGATTTGGATATATTTATATGAAGAAACCAATGAAACTAATTTGGATATAAACTTTAGCAAAGACTTTTCAAAAGAAGAAAGAATATTATTTATCGATATTCTATTAAATTCAGGCTTCCAAATAGAAGATAATCAAAATATTTAAAAAGACTTACCATCTGAAAGATGTGTAGTTCTTATTCGAATGTTTTAGCTAAATTTAGAGAATTAAGACTTAATGTAGATGTTGAAATAGTTTACAGAATCCCTAATCTTTAAATTTTAATTAATATGGAAGAAAATCAAGAATTTGTAGAATTAATATTTTGAAGAAAAACTTCTGAGGCGAAAGATTTATATAATAAAAATGTTTCTATTCCTCTACTTATAGCTATTGGTAAATGGGTCCTAGAAATGATTAGTTTTTAAATTGAAAATAAAGTAGATAATAATTTTAATGAGACAGATATTCTTCCTTTAGAATTAGCTATAGAAGGTACTTCTGATCAAAACCAACTTTAGAAGATAAAGAGAGAGAAACTTCTTTAGATTCTCTAGAAAGGTATTTAGGTTATGACAATTTTGAGAAATTTTTAGATTATTACGATTCTATATCTAAATAAAAAGCCTCTTTAGAGGCTTTTTTAGATATTTTATAACAACGAAAATTATTATGTAACCGAAGAGGGAATTCTGGTACATAATGGGTATAAAGATGCTAAAGTTGAAGTTGAAGAAACTCAAGTAGGTAAGAATTATACTAATGGAAAAGATGGAGAAAAAATTGTTTCTGGAGGATTAGCTAATGAATTTCCTGATGATGATGTAATGCAGCAAGTTTCAGGAAAGTTTCAAGATGGAAAAAGAACTGTTTTTGATGATCTTGTTGTAAATACGGATGGAAATGTTAAGTTGTCTAATGAAACTAAAACAGGGAGAGGAAGTTATACGACAAATCAACAACGATATAGAAATGGAGAACCGGTTACTTTGACAGGTAAAAATTCCGGTGATTTAAAAGGGACAACTATTTCAATAAATGATACACCGGATAGACTTAGTCAAGTAAATTTGGAAACAGGTAATGTAACAAAAACAACAACAAAACCATGAATTTAAAATTAGACCATACTAAAAATATATTGATAGATAGCACAAAAAATCTTTTAAAAAAAGAAGGTTTTGTTTATGATCAGGTAAAAGAGGCTTTTATTAGAGAGGATTCTTTGGGTAATAAGCAAATCATTTCTTTTTTCTTTTATAATCATGATACTAATATTCAAATAGAAATTAAAGTGGAGTTAAAAATTAAAAAGATTGAAGATATTTATTATGATTCTATAAAGTGTACAAATATTAAATATGAAGACCTGAAAACATTATCAGTAAATATAGGTGCAATAATTGCATATCAAGAAAATAACCTAATGGTAGGAGGGCCTAATAGAAATAAAGTTGTTTATTTGATTGAAAATAATAATGATACAGAATTATTATCTAAAGTTATTCCTAAAAGAATAGAAGAATATATTCTTCCTTTTTTTAAAGATAATACATCTATTCAAAAAGTTGATTATTTATTGAATAGTCATGTTAAAGAGATATCTCCTTTTCGTTTTCTCTACCCATATAGATCTTGTATAGGAGTAATTGCTGCTAAATTAAATAACTCACCTTACTTAAGTGAAATAATTGTTAGCTATAAAGAAAGATTGAAAAACTCTAAAGGTGAATTCCAAAAACAATTTGAAGATGTTGTTAATCAGATTAATAATATATAATAAATAGATGAGAGATGAAAAGCTAATAAATATATAATTTAAGAAAGGTTAATAAATTATTATTTCATTTTATATTTAATCTGGGTCAATGATAAGTACCAGATTGGTGGAATTTATAACTTTGACGTACAAGATAACGAAAACTATTATGTTACCAAAGAAGGAGGGCTATTGGTGCATAATGAGTATAATAAACCAAGACAACCAAGTGATACAAATCCTAATATAGATCACTCAAAAACCATTAAACATAGTGATGGAAGTGTTAGTTATACAGATATTAATGGTAATACGGTAAAATATAATGCGTCAGGATATCCAGATTTTTCACCATATTCAAAGAAAGATGTCCAAGTTCCAGGAATGACTGGAAATTATACTCATGATGCAGGATTGGCAAATGCACAAGCAGGTTTATCCAGTACTCCAAATGGTTATGTTTGGCATCATGTTGAAGATGGTAAAACAATGCAGCTTGTGCCTAAGAATATAAATAATAAATTTCCTCATACAGGAGGAGCTTCAGGATTAAAAGATGGAGCATTACCATAAAAATTATATATTATGAATAAATTAAATAGTTTAAATAAGGTAGATAAATCTACTAATGAGAAAATTTTAAAACAATTGGAATTAGATTTAGGTTTTATTATTTATTCAGATTTTAAAGAAGTATTAATTAATTATAATGTTGCTAAACCTTTATATTCATATTATAAGAAAGATAAAATAATTTTTAATCTGGATTATTTATTAGGTTTTTCAAGTAAAGAATTCGAAGATTTTAAATCTGTATATAATATTTATCTAAGAAGGATGCCAGAAAATATGATTCCTATAGGTATTATTGATGGAGCAGATCTATTATGTATGGATAATAAAACAGGGGGAATTTATTACTGGTTTCATGAAGAAGATGATTGGGGGTTAGAAGGAAATGAAAAATATCCTGCTCAGGTAGGAAATTCTTTACAAGAGTTATTAGAACTATTAATACTTAATGAAAAACCAACTAAAGAAGAATTAGATAAAGTTGAAAAAGAAGGGAAAACTATCTATACTTCTGATGATTTTGACGATTTATTTTCAGATTATAAAATAAAGAAGTAGTAAGAAGTTTTCAAATACATCGGATTAGACATTTTTTAATTTGAATAGCTCATAATTAGTATGTAAAATAATAAAATTAATTTATTTTCTTTACCTTATACGGTAAAAGAATAGGAAATAGTATGGAAGGTATGTGTATCTCCATAGATGAATAATTTATAAAAAAATCTAAAGATAATTTTTATTTGAGTCCTTTTCAATAATAAAAACTATTATGTAACAGAAGAGGGTATTTTGGTGCATAATGGGTATAATTCTAAAACAGATAGATTTACTAATGAATTGCCAGATGAGTTAGCAAGAGAACTTGAAGAAGCTAAAAGGCTTGGGGTAAAACCTACAAGTATAAATAATTTGGATGAATTTGAGAAAATGGTTAATAATGCTGAGCAGATTAAATGGGCTATGCTTGATGATGGCACATTTGTAGCAATGCCAAAATATGTAAACGGGATTGAATTAAAACATACTGTACTAACAGGTGGAAAAGAGGTGTATCCGCAGGAGAAGTTTTTTTTGCTGGAGATAAAACTATAGGTTTCTTTGGGTATTTAAATAATAATTCAGGCCATTATAAACCTTCTGCTGGGAGTGTTGAAAATGTTAAAAATATGTTTGGTAATTTGATTAAATTTTAAATATTTTTAATATGAATTTAAATATTGAAACAGTATTTTCTTTAAAAGAAAAAGGTGTAAAAGATATTAAATCATGGTTGACTAATGTAATAGAAAATGACAATGATTTCGAGAATAAATTTAACGATTTTAATATTTTATTATTGTCCGAATGTGTTAATTCCAAGATTTTTAAATCTAAAACACAACAAGAACAACTAGAATGGGCTGAATTATATATCTATATACTATCAATATTAGATGATATATATAAAAGCCCAACTCATGCTTATATTTCTCAAAGTATGGATTTGCGAATAGAAATGATTAAAAAATACGGAGATAATCCAAAAAAAGATATTTTAAATTTAGATAAAATTAAAGATTGGATAAATTTAGATAAAATAAAATTTGAAGAAATTGAATATTTGCATAAATCTTTCATGGAAAATAGAGATAAAGATACGTTATATAAATATCAAATAATAAGAAGTAAAATTTTTTCTCTAAAAAAATTATTAAAATATGAGTTTATAAAATCAAATAAAAAAATCATTCAAATTATCGATTATATTGATTCGAATTCTTTTTTCAAATCAGAATCGGAATTAAAATAATTATGGCATATTCACAAGATAATTTTCAGGAATGGATATTTTTAATTGATGATGAAATGGATTCTTTTACTAATGACTTTTCTAAAGAAAATAATTTGAAATTAGATTATAGCGTTATTTCTTTAGATGAATTAGAAAAGAGGATATTTAGTAAATTTAAAGATAGGTTTGAATTAAAAGAGGACTCTAAATTATAGGATTTATTAATAATATATATCGGAGATACTTTTAGGAAACACATAGGTGGTATATGGTATATGGATTTAGAAAATAAAGAAAATGCATATTATCATATGCCTGTATTGACAAGTCCTAATTATAAAGGTGAAAAATATATAGCACCATTAACGTTTGCCCCAGCTTGTATTATGAAAAAAAGGGAATTATTTAGTACCATATCAAAGAACTGCATGAAAGATATGAACATTCCTGTAGAAGAATAATTTATAAAAAAGTCTCTTTAGGGTTTTGTTTATTTTAGTCCTTTTAAAAAACGAAAACTATTATGTAACGGAAGAAGGAATTTTGGTGCATAATGGGTATGGTCCTAAAAATGTTGATTTATTACAAAGTGATATAGCAAAGGCATTTGATGATGCAGATATACCTTAATTTACAAGGTGAGAAATTTGGTCCTAATGGTTCAATTGGTGAAATTGATTTTCAATTAGATAATTTTCATATAGAAGCTACTGTACAAAACGGTGGTAAATTAAAACAAATAGTTAGGCATATGACCAATGAAGTTTTAAATCCAAATGGAAAGCCAGCTATACTTATAGGTCCCAATTATAAAAACTCCACAGCTGTTAAAGCAATAGAAGATACTGGAGCAACTGTTGTTCATTCCATTGAAGATTTAATAGGTATAATAAAATAAATAAAATGAGTATTGATGTTGCTGCCAAATTCATAGACAATAAAGAAACGATTAAAAATAAGTTGACCCAATATATCTATCATGAAGACACGAGATATGATGAAATAACATTATCCTTATTGAATAAATGGATATATTTATATGAAGAAAATGAAGAAATTAATTTAGATATATACTTCAGTAAAGATTTTTCAAAAGAAGAAAGGATTTTATTTATTGATATTTTATTGAATTTAAGTTTCAAATAGAAGGTAATCAAAATATTTAAAAAGACTCATCTTCATAAATAAATTTATGTGTATACTACACAGATACCGTTAATTTTATAAAAAAAAAACACTGTTATTAATATTGAAATAGCATACAAAAATGAATACCCAAGAAATTTTTAATGATAATAATTAAAAAAAAGCTGTTTTAATAAATGAAGGGCATATAAAATTTGATTTATTACCTGATATTTAGAAAGAAATAAAATTAGAGAATACTGAAGAATAAAATAAAAGTATAATATTAAATTAGTAGATATTTTAAAAAAAATTGAATTAAAGAATAAGAATAAATGATAAAAGTCTCTTTAAAGGCTTTTTATTTAAGTTCTTTAAAATTTTAAAAATTATTATGTTACCGAAGAAAGGCTATTGGTGCATAATGGGTATAAAGAAGCTAAAGTTGAATAAATTCAAGTAGGTATGAATTATACAAAAGAAGAATGGGAGAAATTTGAACAAGAACAATTTAAACTTTATGCACAAAAAAATAAGTTACCACTAGAAGAAGAAAAACCGAAAAAAGGAGGAAGATTCTTTTTAGATGAAAAAGAAAGTGATTTTTAAATTTTCAAGAATATCGTTTAAAAAAAAGTCAATGGAAATTTTATTCACTTGTTAAGATGAATATATTTATAACTATTATCAATAAAATCATTTACTGGATTAAATCTGTATCTTTGTTTCTACAAAATTAAACAGTAGTAATTACATGGGACAGTTACAAAATGATTTTTTTGATTATCAGGCAAAAACCACCTTATACGCCTCAGGTTTTGAAGTAGAAAAAGCGGTAGGTAATTATATCTATGGAAAAGATGGAAGAGCTTATTTAGATTTTGTTGCCGGAGTTTCTGCCAATACACTTGGGCATTCACACCCCAAAGTGATTCAGGCAATTAAAGACCAGGCAGACAGATATCTCCACGTGATGGTTTATGGAGAATATGCCTTGGAAAAACCGGTTGAGATATGCAAAATGCTGGCAGAAAATTTACCGGAACCTTTACATACCACTTATTTGGTTAATTCAGGAACGGAGGCTATAGAAGCTTCCATGAAACTGGCGAAAAGATACACTGGCAGACAGGAAATTATTTCTTTTATAGATGCTTACCACGGAAATTCACAGGGCTCATTAAGTCTTGCCGGAAGAGACACCAACAAAAAGCCTTTTGAACCCTTATTACCACAAATAAATTTTATTGAATTTAATAACGAAAATGACTTTTCCAAAATAACGAAAAAAACGGCTTGTGTTATTGTAGAAACCATTCAGGGAGCGGCAGGCTTTATAACTCCTGAAGAAAACTATTTTAAAAATCTTAAGAAACGCTGTGAAGACGTAGGAGCTCTGTTAATTTTAGATGAAATACAACCCGGATTTGGAAGAACAGGCAAATTATTTGCCTTTCAATGGTACGGAATAGTCCCTGATATATTGGTAATGGGAAAAGGAATGGCCGGAGGCGTACCTATTGGTGCATTTACAGCATCCGCAGAAATGATGGATTCTTTGGCAGATCATCCCAAATTAGGACACGTAACTACCTTTGGTGGAAACCCAATTCCTGCCGCTGCAGCCTGTGCTGTATTGGAAGAACTTCTTAATACCGACTTAATGGATCAGGTGCATGAAAAAGAAAAAATTTTCAGGGAAAATTTACAACATCCGGAAATTATTTCCATAAACGGACGGGGATTAATGCTTGCCGTACAACTAAAATCACCGGAATTTACCCTGGCTGTTGCTAAACGATGTATGGAAAAAGGATTAATAGTTTTTTGGCAGCTTTACAGGAATGAATATATGAGAATTTCACCACCTTTAACCATTACAGAAGAAGATATAAAAAAAGGTTGTAAAATTATACTTGAATCTATTGAAGAACTTACACATTAATAAGGAGCAATGGATCATATCGAAAGATATACTTCTCAAATTCCTTTAAAAATAGTATTTTTACACGTATTAAAAAATCAAAATTATATACTATGGCAACCGCACATATACAGGCAGAGCTGGGCGATATAGCGCAAACGGTACTTATGCCGGGAGATCCTCTAAGAGCAAAATATTTGGTGGAAACCTATCTGGAAAATCCGGTACAATTCAATGCTGTTAGGAACATGTTGGGCTATACCGGAATTTATAAAGGTAAAAAAATATCCATTATGGGTTCGGGCATGGGAATGCCTAGCATAGGCATCTACTCGTATGAGTTATTTTCCCGATACGGAGTTGAAAATATTATACGTATAGGTTCAGCAGGCTCCTACCAGGAGAATATAAAAGTTTATGATGTTGTTTTAGCGGATAGTTCCTATAGCGAATCTACCTACGCTAAAATTCAATCAGGGTACGAAAATGACAAAACGTATCCTTCCGAAATTATCAATAAAATAGTGCTTGAAAAATCTGCAGAATTACAAATACCAGTGGTACAAACCTGTGTACATTCCAGTGATGTTTTTTATGTAGAAGGAGGTTCTGATTATAAAAAATTAGTTGCAGAACATAATTGCGGATGTGTTGAAATGGAAAGTTTTGCGCTTTTTCATAATGCAAACGTATTAGGTAAGCATGCTGCCTGCCTGTTAACCATATCGGATTCATTTATCACAAAGGAAGAAATTTCCTCAGAAGCACGTCAGACATCTTTTGATCAAATGATGCATCTGGCTCTTGAGTCCTCATTAAGTTTATAAAAACGATACTACTAAAAAAGCGGTTGAATAAGTCATTCAACCGCTTTTTTAGTAATATGTAGTATAACAATTATAATTCGTTAATAAAACGGGTAAACAAGGCAACCAGCTTGTCAAAAGCAAAAAGAGAAACTTCCGTGTCATAAATATCATGATATCCGCTTTTCCCCCCCAAAGTATAAACGAAAAAAGAAGGAACCCCTTTTTGGTAAAAAGGGCAATGATCACTATTGCAAGCACTTCCACGTACTTTTACCTGTTTAAGATAGTTGAAATTATAACTGATGGCTTCTAATTTAGAGAAAGATTTAGGAAATTCTTTTCCGTTCACTACCTGTATTCCCTCTTCTCCTGTACCCACCATATCAAAATTGAGTAAAAACTTAATTTTTTTTAAGTCAAATAGTGGATGATTGACAAAAAACTGGGAACCCTTCAGACCCGCCTCTTCTCCAGCAAACGCTATAAATACCAGGTCGAATTTAGGTTTTTCTTTTACATAAGCTTTTGCCATAGAAAGTAACAAAGCAACTCCGCTGGCATTATCGTTGGCTCCCGGAAAGATAACATCATTGATTTTTCCTAAATGATCGTAATGGGCTGTAAGAACAATAAGGCTATCGGAACGTTTTCCCTTTAGGTATCCAACGACATTATTGGCTTCAAAAGCAGGTTCGAATCTGGATTGTAAATCAATATCAACTTTCGTAACAGGCTCAGGTATCGACTGACTGCTTAAAAATATATCTACCGTTTGAGTTTGTACAGGACTCAATGTGTGTATAAATTTAGAAGAAGTCTGCTCAATTACCAAGGGAATTGAAATTCCTTCCAAGACGCTTTTGCTAATTAATTGTGGAATTTCATGGTAAAACTGATTGGCTGTACCATCCCGTATAATCAGATTTTCCGGAAATCGAACATCAGGAAAAACTACCGGATGATGATTAAGTCTTTCCATCTCTTTATCAAAATACGAACGGTCATTCCAATCAAAAATGCTGTCAATTACAGAAGCATTGAATTGCAAAGGTGTAAAAGTTCCTTTTATAGAAGGAGATCCTGCACCTATTAAATAATCAGTTCCTAACGTCAGTTTTTTATTATTAATACTAACTTCACTTTTTTCAATAATGTTAACCGGATAGGAAAAAGGCTGGAAATAACTGCTGTTTAGTTGAGACAATCCTATTTTACCAAATTGAGAAGCTATTTCTTCTGAGGCTTTCTTCATTCCATCATCCACATATCCTCTACCGGACAATTCTGTGGATGTAAGCTTTTTGATTACTTGTTCCGCATAGTTTTTAGGGCTTTGAGAAAATAAAATAAATGAAATAAAACAAAAGAAACTGGAAATTATTTTTTTCATATATAAATTTTATTAAGTTGATGGATACAGCACATGAAAAATTAATTTAAATTTTCACTTTTTATATAAGGCTGAGAATGATCCGATGGGATTTTAAATAAAATACTAAGCTGATAATAAGACCGTACACGCTTTTTATTACGCTTTGCTGAATTCCATCTTGACTGGGTTTTTTGTAAAACTCTTACCACTTCTTCGCCACAACCTCCACCAATGTCTTGTATTATTTTAATATTGCTGATTGTACCATTATTTTCCACTACAAATCTAACGATAACTTTTCCCTGAATATTTGAATTGACAGCAGCAGTCGGATATTTAAGATTAGTAGACAGAAATAATAACAGGTGCTGGTAACCTCCTTCAAAATCAGCCTTGGTACTAACTTCATTTTGTTTAAAAATTTTATCATCTGTAGTATGAGTTGACTTTTGCCCAAGTGAGTATGAGGACATAAACATAAGAAAAGCAATAAAAAATACTGTTTTGAGAGAAGAAGATCTGAGCATACGTTTAGATTTTATTTGGGGTTCAATATATTATATTTTAATCAACCTGATAATTATTTTTTTAAATCATTTATTAGTATCAATAAAAACAAATGAATTTTTCAGAATTACATACTTAATCAGCCTGGGTAATTTGTTTCAATTTAACCATAGAAAACAAATTGCAAGCCAAATTACTTACCACCAAAGATATAAATTTAACTTAATTAACATCTAATTAAAATCAAGTAAAATGAATTTCTTATTTTTGAAGAACTTAAGAAAATGCTTAAAGTTTGCAAATGAAAAAAATAGTTATTATATCTCTTTGGTTTACGTGTCTGCTGCCTGCACAGGATTATCCAAAAGATTTTATTTCCCCTTTACAAATTCCAATCACTCTTTCAGCTAATTATGCGGAATTGAGAAAAAATCATTTTCATGCAGGACTTGACATGAGAACCCAGCAGCGAACAGGTTTAAAAGTAGTCGCTCCACAAAAAGGATATATATCTAGAATCAAAATTTCTGCCTATGGTTACGGAAAAGCAGTTTATATTGATCATCCTAATGGCTATACTACGGTATACGGGCATTTGAGCTCATTAGCAGATAAAATTGAAGAAAAAGCCAGAGAAGAACAATACAAACAAAAAAGTTACTCCATAGATTTATATTTAAAACCGGGAGAATTATCTGTTGCCCAGGGGGAACTTATAGCTTTAAGCGGCAATACGGGAGGTTCCGGAGGCCCTCACCTTCATTTTGAAGTAAGAGATACTAAAACTGAAGAGGTGCTTAACCCTTTTTTATTTGGTTTTGACATTCCTGATACTGTTAAACCTAAAATTAACGGAGTATGGATATATCCTATCACAGGAGAAGTTGACGGGAATTATAGTAAACGAGCGGTTACCGAAGGAGGCACTTATTCGGCAAGCGGAGCCGTAGGGTTTGGAGTAAAAGCTTATGATCAGCAGAGCGGTTCAGCGAACCTAAACGGAATTTATTCTATAAAAACCTATGCAAATGAGGTATTGCTGTCAACATTTAAAGCAGATAAACATTCCTTTGATGAAACAAGGGCAATAAATGCTACTATAGACTATCCGGAACAAGTTTCAAAAAATAGCTGGATATACCGGACCTATCTTCTTCCGGGAAATTCTCTTCAAATGTATGAACAAAGTACAAACAGAGGAATTTTAGAATTAAAACCCGGAATCGACTATACTATTAAAATTGAAGTGGGAGATTATGCAGGAAATATAAGTACACGTAAATTTACAGTAAAAGGACTTAAATATGACGGTTTACCGGATATAGCCAATGAAAGCTCGAAAAATAATCGGGTTGACTTTGCGAAATCTTTTTCAATAAAAAAGGATGGTTTGACCGCGACATTTGAAACTCATTCGTTTTATGAAAATTTTATATTTGACTTTAAAAAACTTGCGGGTAACAAATATCAATTACATAATAACTCAGTTCCCGTGCACAAAAAATACGAAATGAGCATAATTCCGGACTGGACAGTTTTGGATCAAAATCAAGCAGAACATTACGTAATATTCAGACAACCTAATTTTGGCTCTGGCAAATCTGAATATCTTGATACCACCTATAAAAATGGTATTTACTATGCCAATCCTAAAGACTTAGGAATATTTACACTAATTTTGGATAATACTGCCCCGCAGATATCTTGTCCTTCCTTGGCAAAATCTGACAAAATAGGAAAACGGCTGGCCTTTTTTATAAAAGATAGCCAGTCGGGAATCAATACTTACGATGTTTTTATAGATGATCAGTGGATTTTGGCAGAATATGAATATAAACAAAATTCTCTATTTATACCCGATCTTTCCAAAGAAGGTATTCAACCGGGAACTCATAAGGTAAAAGTACGTGTGACAGATAATGCTAATAATGAACAAACTTATACAACCCATTTTGAAAAATTATAAATTCATTCAGGTTTTTATTCTTGTAATGCTTTCAACAATGCTTGGAGCGCAAAGTATAACTATTTCCGGAATCGTAAAAGATTCGGAAGGAAAGGCCATTAACAAGGCGAAGATATCTGTAACGTCAAATAAATATACCTTGTCGGATGAGTTAGGGAATTATTCTATTTCTGTGCCCAAAAATACGCAGGTTAATTTAATTGTCAAGCACTCAGACTTTTCTCCGGATATTATTAAAGTGCCTGCATCTCCTGAGAATATGCATAAAGATATCATCCTGAAAACTTTTTCAGAAAAAGAACTTCCAGAAATAACCTTTACAGGTACACGAAAATCAGGAGATTTGACCTCGGTACAAATTGATAGAAAAAATATTCAAAATATGCCCACTCTGGGATCTGGTGTGGAAGGCATCTTAAACACTTTTGCCGTAAGTACAGCCAGCGAGCTGAGCTCTTTATATAGAGTAAGGGGAGGAAATTATGATGAGAATCTCGTATACATAAACGGTGTGGAAATTTACAGGCCATTAACCATAAGAAACGGACAACAGGAAGGGATGAGCATTATCAATCCGGATATGGTATCCACCATAAATTTTTCTGCTGGAGGTTTTGAAGCCAGATATGGCGATAAAATGTCAAGTGTACTGGATATTAATTACAGACGGCCCAAAAAGATGGAAACTTCTTTGGAAGCAAGCCTTTTGGGAGGAAGTTTAACGTTTGGATTTGCAGATAAAAAAGATATAAAAGAGCAAAAATTTAACGGATTGGTAGGTGCACGTTATCGAAATACAAACTTAATACTGAATACTTTGAGTGGAGATACTAATTTTAACCCTCAGTATTTTGATATTCAGACTTTTTTGCAATATAAAGTATCGAAGCAATGGAATATCTCTTTTTTAGGAAATTATTCATCTAATGATTACGAGATGATACCTAAATCACGGGAGGTTGAATTCGGAACACTCAATCAGCCCATCAAATTAAACGTAGCCTATAAAGGAAAAGAAAAGGATAAATATCGGACTATGAATGGGACTCTGGCGTTCCAGTTCAGGCCTTCTGATACATGGACATTAAGTCTGGACGGATATGCATTTCATTCAAAAGAAGAAGAAGCTTTTGATATAGCCTCTGCTTACATATTGCATACAGTTGATCAGGAAACCGGAGGTGCTATTAGTACATTTGGTTCCGGAGGGCAGTTGGATCATGGAAGAAATAATTTAGATATGCTCGTTGCCGGTACACAATTAAAGGCAAAATATAAACTTAATATAAATTCAACCTTTGAAGCAGGCTTGCAATATCAGGCAGAAGATATCAGAAACTTAAAAAACGAATGGCAGCTGATAGACTCTCTAGGCTACTCTATTCCAAAGCAGATTCCTGATCCGGGAAACCTTAATGAATCTGATTTAGTTCTTAATTATAGAATAGGAGCAAACAACGAGTTAAAGTCAAACAGGTTTAATGGTTATTTACAATATACTACCAAATTTATGTGGAATACTACACGTGTACTAGTTAATGCAGGTGTAAGAGCCACTCATTGGGATTATAATCAGGAAACCAATTGGAGTCCAAGAGCTCAAATAGCAGTAAAACCTGACTGGGAATTAGATATGCTTTTCCGATTTGCTACCGGTTTGTATTATCAGCCTCCTTTTTATAAAGAAGCTCTCAGACTGGATGGTTCTTTAAATAAAAATATAAAATCACAACGTTCCCTTCATTTTGTTTTAGGGAATGACTTTGAATTTAAAATGTTTAATAAACGCCCTTTCAAATTGACCACGGAACTATATTATAAAAAGCTGGATGATCTTATTCCCTACTTTGTAGATAATGTAAGGATTATCTATACAGGAGAAAATAACTCTAAAGGATATGCCTACGGTATTGATGCTCGATTAAACGGAGAATTTGTTCCGGGAGCAGAATCATGGCTTTCCGTTTCATATGGAAAAACAGAGGAAAATATAGATGGACGGGGATATATTCCCAGACCTACTGATCCCAGATTTAAAGTAGGGCTGTTTTTTCAGGATTATATGAAAAAATACCCTCAGTTAAAAGCAAGCGTCAATCTGGTTTATGCTTCGGGACTGCCTAATGGTGCCCCTTTATTTACAGATCCATACACTTATCAAAGCACATTATCTGCTTATAAACGTGCAGACGTTGGTCTTACTTATGTGTTTGTAGATCAAAAGCTGAATAAACCCAGTAAAGGAAGCAAATGGAATAAGTGGGATGAACTGTCTTTAGGGGTGGAAATCTTTAATGTTTTTGATGTACGCAACACTATCAGCAATCAATGGATTCGGGATTTAAATACTGAAAGAACTCTCTATTATGCCGTACCCAATAAATTAACGGGGAGATTTTTTAATCTGAAATTAAATGCCCGATTTTAATCCGCTCGTTAAGCTGTGGGCATTAAATAAGATGATAAATCTCAGAAAAACCAAAACAGATAAAATCAGTATATTTGAATAGCATCATTTGAAAAAATAATGAATACAAAAGATAATAAGAACAAGATTCCCTCAGATATTGAAATAGCACGGGATACAATTTTAAAACCGGTAACTGAAATTGCAGAATCCATAAATTTACCGGTAGAGCAACTGATTTCGTATGGTAAATATATGGCGAAAGTTCCTTGGGAACTTAAGTCAGATGAAAAAATAAAACAGTCAAAATTAATATTGGTAACCTCCATTACTCCAACGAAGGCAGGCATTGGAAAAACAACAGTATCAATAGGATTAGCATTAGGTCTTTCCCAAATAGGGGAAAAGGCTGTGGTAGCACTAAGAGAACCTTCTTTGGGACCATGCTTCGGAATGAAAGGAGGAGCTGCAGGAGGAGGATATGCGCAAGTACTTCCCATGGAAAATATCAATCTTCATTTTACCGGAGATTTTCATGCGGTCACCTCTGCTCATAATATGATAACTGCTTTGCTGGATAATTATAATTATCAACACCGAGGAACTGGAGAGGTATTAAAAGAGGTGCTATGGAAAAGAGTTCTGGACGTTAACGACAGAGCTCTTAGAAATATTGTTACTGGTTTAGGAGGGGCATCAAATGGAGTTCCTCAGGAATCCGGATTTGATATTACACCTGCATCTGAAATTATGGCTATTTTATGTTTAGCCAACGATATCGAAGACCTAAGAAGGCGTATTGAAAACATTTTGTTAGGATATAGAGCAGATGGAAGGATGTTTACAGTTAAAGATTTAGGAGTTGCAGGAGCTATCACGGTACTTTTAAAAGATGCATTAAATCCTAATTTAGTACAAACTACTGAAAATACAGCTTCTTTTGTTCATGGAGGGCCATTCGCAAATATTGCTCATGGATGCAATTCTGTAATTGCTACTCAGATGGCTATGAGCTATGGAGATTATGTGATCACGGAAGCTGGTTTCGGGGCGGATTTGGGAGCAGAAAAATTTTTTGATATCAAATGCAGAAAATCCGGACTAAGTCCCAAACTCACAGTCTTGGTTGCTACAGGTCAGGGGCTGAAAATGCATGGTGGAGTCCCTTTGCAAAATATAAAAGAGGAAAATATTGTTGGCATGATCCAGGGACTGGAAAATTTAAAAAAACATATTGAAAATTTACAATTGTTCGGACAGTCTGTTATTGTGGCTTTTAACCGATATCAAACCGATACTGAACAGGAAATAGCTATTATTAAAGAATTTTGTACAAAAAGAAATATTGGCTTTGCAATTAATAATTCTTATTCAGAAGGAGGAAAAGGAGCTAAAGAGTTAGCCGAACTAGTTGTAAAAACTATCGATAAGTATCCTTCGGGAGCTATCAACTTTATGTATCCTGATGAAGATTCCATTCAGGAAAAAATAACCAAGGTAGCAAAAAATATCTATGAAGCTTCAACGGTTTCATTTCATAAAGAGGCGATTAAAAAAATTAAAAAAATTCAGGAATCAGATATGCAGACTTTTCCCGTATGTATTGCAAAGACTCAATATTCTTTTTCTTCAGATCCGCAAGCCTTTGGTGTTAGTAAAGGATTTAATTTTCAAATCAATGATATAGTAATTAATCGCGGAGCTGAATTTATTGTGGCTATAGCAGGAGATATTATGAGAATGCCGGGTCTTCCGAAAACTCCTCAAGCATTAAAAATTGATTTAATAAACGGTCAAATTGAGGGATTAAGTTAAGAGTATCATGTGGACGTTGACAAATCGAGTTTTTATAACTTTTGTTGTTAACTAAACAGGCTGCTAATTTTTTTTAGTTTCTCCTTAAATACATTGTAATGATAGTGTGCTTTTAAGTCATGCAAACAGGAAATGCACAAACAATCTTCATATAATTTTTGTATGTAATCTCTTTCATCATGATTGAGTTGTATGCGAGAACATTGACAAAGCTCTGGTGAACCGACTTTACATTCAAAAGGTTTGTTACATTTTGGACATATTTTAATTTCATGTTTAGCCATCTTTATGAATATTTCAATCAAATTATTAAATGTAGTTTTTTTATAATTAAAATGCTAGTAGAAAGAAAACGGATTAATACTGATATCATTAAATTGTTTTGAGCTAATTAATTATTTTTTATTTCATTTTCTAGGATTAAATCATGTCGTTGTTCAATAAGAGATTTACCAAAATCATTTGAAAATTTTTCTTCAGTTAATTTAAAACCAAATTTTTTATATAATTTATGAGCTGAATTTAATTCATGGGTTGTCCAAAGGTAAATTGAATTATAACCACATTTATGAGCAAAGTCAATCAGCAAATTCATCAGTTTATTACCTAAGCCTATTCCTCTCCACTCAGGTTCAAGATAAAAATAACGAAGTTGCGCTGTTTTATTAGCTCTGTGCATTAGTAATATGGAACCTATAATATTATTATCAGACTCGCAGAACCAAATTCGATCTAATGCCGGATCATAATTTTGAGAAAATTCATAAAGTCCTGATCCAACATAAGTCTCAAATGATAAACCATAATTATATTCTTTATTGTACAATATACCATGCCTATACATGATATAACCCAAATCGCCAGGTTTTATATCAGTTCTTATTAAGATATTGTTTGATTCTTTCATTACTTTATTTTTAAAAGTATATTTTGAATATTTTCCATATTTTTGGTGAGCATGCAAATATCCTGCTCATCTAAATTAGATAAGAATGACATAATTTGGAGTTCACTTGCTTGATTTAATTTAGAAAATTCTAATTTTCCTTTTTGAGTTAATGATAACTTGTAGGTTCTGCCATCTGTAATATCAATTTCTTTTTTTAAAATTCCTAATTTGTCAAACTTCAAGAGTATTCGGCTTAAGTATCCTTTGTCCATACGCAACATTTCTCTGATTTGTTTTGCAGTAATATAAGTGGTACAATTTATTTCAAACAATACACGAACCTCTTGTAATGTATAATTACTATAAATTAGTTTTTTATTTAGAAGTCCTATGAATCCGGTATAAAATCTATTGAAACTTCTAATTTTATCTATGCTACTATTATTTTTCACTTGGTAAATATATGTATATATAGTTGATAAAGTCAACTATATATTGAATATTATTAAAGGTAATTTATCTTTAATTCATTAGCTTTTTTTATTAATAAAATGAGTGATTAATAATTATAATAAGCTATAATATAAATATTTTATAAATTCTTACCTTTGAGCCATACTAGGATATAATGGATTTGAATAAATTATTTTCGGATAAACGTACCGGAACTCAATATAAATCAACAAATAAAAAATCTGATCCGCGAAGTGAATATCAAAGAGATTTTGACCGAGTTATATTTTCAACCTCTTTTCGCAGATTACAAAATAAAACTCAGGTTTTTCCTTTACCCGGGAGTGTTTTCGTACATAACCGATTAACGCATTCACTGGAAGTAGCCTCTGTGGGTCGTTCTTTAGGAAGTGAAATAGGAACCTATTTGTCTGAAGCCTATGCGTCAGATATGTCTAAAGAAACTCAGGAGCTTTTTAAACACAGTTTATACAATGTTATCTCTACCGGCTGCTTATGCCATGATATCGGTAATCCGGCATTCGGACATTCCGGTGAAGATGCAATAGCCAGCTATTTTTACAGAAATGAGGATGAACTGAAAACTCATTTTTCTGATCATGAATGGCAGGACTTTATTAATTTTGAAGGAAATGCGAATGCTATACGTGTCCTGACTCAGCAACAAAACGGAAAATCAGAAGGAGGAATTATGCTGACTTATTCAACACTTGCATCCATAGCCAAATATCCGTGCGAATCAACCGCTAAAAATAAAAAAATACTGCACCGGAAAAAATTTGGATTTTTTCAGACGGAAAAAAATACTTTTTTAGATATAGCCAGAGAAACCTCCATGCTGAAAGAGCAGGAAAATCCAATTATCTACCGCAGACACCCTTTTGTATGGCTGGTAGAAACGGCAGATGATATTTGTTATAATATTATAGATTTAGAAGACGCTCAAAGGCTTGGTTTCATAAATTCACAAACCTGTGAAGAGTTGCTCCAGCAAATCATTACCGAAATGCAGGGAGCTGAAAAATGGGAAAGAGTGAGCAGGAAATTATTGGGTATTGAAGATAAAAATGACCGTATTTCTTTTTTACGGGCGGTTTGTATTGGAACACTTATTGGCAGATCTATTGAACTTTATAAACATAATTTTGAGAAAATTATAGCAGGAACATTAGAAGTATCCATTTTTGATCAAATCAAGAATGAATGTCAGGCAATTAAAATTATAGAAGATTTTTCTGTTGAGCATATTTATAATCACCGTTCTGTTGTACAAATTGAAAATGCCGGTTATAATGTTATGTATGAATTATTAAACCACTTTATTCCTCCGGTTATTAAAGAGAAAGAAAGCCGTAAGGAATTTGAAAAAAAAGCTATTAAACTGATTCCCCGTCAGTATTTATATGAAGAAAAATCGGAATATGAAAGAGTCCTGGGAGTGTTGGACTTTGTTTCTGGAATGACTGATAATTACGCTACCGATTTATATCGCAAAATCAAGGGGATTGATATAGGAATGACATTATAATATTTATAAGCAGAAATTAGTTATTTTTGCATTTGAAAAAACAGTATAACACGGAGATAGGGAGACATGCAGATATCAGGTGACACATTAAAAGAATTAGAATACCAGAAAATACTAGAAGAAATAGTACCTTTTTGTCATTCGGAAAAAGCTAAAGAGGTAATTAGAAATCTTCGTCCACTCAAAAAAGATAGTATAAAAGAAAATCTTTATTGCGTTAATGAGTATTTGGGAAGTTTTAGTAATGAAAACAGAATTCCATTCAGGGAATATGATGATATTGAAACAGAGCTTAAAATGCTTTTAATTGAAAATTTCACACTTGAGGCACGTTCTTTTCATAAAATCAGAAATTTATCTCAATTGATAAATTCACTGATTGTTCACTTCGAAAAATTTAAAGATTATTTTCCTACCTTACACAAACAACTTTCTCATATTGAATTTACCAAAGAGATTATCCTTTTGGTGAATAAGGTATTTAATCGTTTTGGGGAAGTGAAAAATGATGCAACCCTCACTCTTCAAAACCTAAGAGAGCAAATGCAACTGGTTAGAAAGGCTATTCAGGAAAATTTTGATAAAACCGTTACTCATTTTTCTCAAACCGGTGTATTAGATGAAATAAGGGAAAGTGTTGTAGACGATCAACGGGTATTGGCAGTAAAATCCTCTTTAAAAAAATCAGTTAAAGGTAGAGTGTTAGGTTTTTCTAAAACCGGATCCATCTGTTTTATCTTGCCGGAATCTGTAATTCAGCCAAATGTAAGATTATTAGAATTGCTTAGTCAGGAAAAAAAGGAAATTGAAAAAATACTATTTGATCTTACTCAAAAAATTCTTGAATTCTACCCTTTATTGGAAAAGTATCAGGCATATATTTATGAGCTTGATGTTATTCAGGCAAAAGCCAGATATGCAGATGAACTGAATGCTATATTACCGGAAATTACTACTAAGCAGGAAATTCATATTATTGATGCCTATCATCCTATTTTATACTTGACGAATAAGAGAGAGAAAAAGTCTACGATTCCTCAGACTCTTGCTTTGGATGAAGAAACCCGTATTATATGTATTTCAGGGCCTAATGCCGGAGGAAAAAGTATTACATTGAAGACTGTGGGTTTGGTGCAACTTATGATTCAAAGCGGAATATTAGTCCCTGTACATCCTAAATCCAGGATAGGTTTTTTTAATAAAATTCTTACTGATATAGGGGATAATCAATCTATAGAGAATCAGTTAAGTACGTATAGTTCCCGATTAAGAAAGATGCAACAGATAATTAAGCAGTCTGATCATCAAACCTTATTATTGATTGATGAATTTGGAACAGGTTCTGATCCCGAATTGGGTGGAGCTTTAGCTGAATCTTTCCTTGAATATTTTTATGAAACACAATCCTACGGTATTATAACTACACATTACACCAATATAAAATTAAGGATTGAAGAACTTACACATACCCGTAATGCATCCATGTTATTTAATGAGAAAAGCCTTCAGCCTATTTACAAATTGGAGATAGGACAGGTAGGAAGTTCTTTTACTTTTGAAGTGGCTGAAAAAAATAAAATTCCTAAAGAAATAATTCAGAACGCTCGTGAAAAAATTGAAAAAGATAAAGTAAATCTGGATAAAACTATTGTGCGTCTGCAACAGGAAAAATATCAGGTAGAAAAGCTGAAAGGAGATTTAAATAAACAGATTGACCATTCCGAAGAAAAAACAAAGGAACTTTCCAATACTATAAACAGCTATAAACAAAAGTTAGTGAATTTTCAGAAATTATATGACGAGGAAACACGGTATAATCAGCTGGGACAACGATTTGAAAAGTATATAGAAGGATATTCCAAAGGAAAAAGTAAAAAGGATATTATTAAAGATTTTACTAAATTTCTGGAGCAGGAAAAATACAAAAAAACACAGGTAACGGAGGTTGAAAAAATTCAGACTAAAAAACAACGGAATAAAGTAAAGTCTGAGCTGAAAAAAGAAGAAATTAAAGAACAGCTGGAAGAAACTAAGGCTGAAGAAATTCGTACTACAGTAGACAGGGCCAGCCAATGGATGAAGGAAGGTAAAAGGGTTAAAATTAAAGGAAGCTCGAGTGCAGCAACCATTGACAAGATTGAGGGTGAAACTGCTTTTTTAAATTATGGTCTGTTTACTACTAAAATCTCTGTTTATGAAATTGAAAAAATCTAATGATTTTTTATCTTTCCTATTTTGCCTAAATTTGTATACGAAAAGCCTTTAAAATATTTTAATCCGTAACCGAAAAAACGATCCATACAGGAATGTGAATATAGTACTATTCCTACAAGTTCCATCTCAGAAATATTACTATAAACTCCTCCCAGATAAATTAATATAGCAATACCTTTATGATGAAAAATATTATAAAGTACAGCTCCGGTTTTAGCATTTTTTAGATAGCCAATCATAGATAAATCAGGAAGTAAAAGTACTAAGGGAAATATCCAACCGGAATATCCGGTCAATGAAAACAAATAGATACCTAAACCGAACTGAGCAAGTTCTTCTGCTTTTAAAAGATTTTTCATTTTGATATTTTAAAACAAATCTAATAAAAACTTATAATATTTCTTAGTTCTTTAGAAAAAATGCACATAATATATATAGGATTATTAATTTTTAAAAATTTCAAATTTAACCTCCGTAATTCTTCTTTCTATAACTTAATCTTTTTAGATAAGATAAAACTGATTTTAAGCATATATTGTTTTAGTTAATTGTTTTTCGGTTTGTATAAATAGTTTTCTTTATAAAAAATATTATTTTAAATTTTATTGATAATTATTTATATAGAATATTTTAAATAAATTATTTTGGAGAAAGAGTTTATTTCTTGTTAGCTGTGCTGCTAAAAAAAATGAAACGTTCTTAAATATTTAGAAATAAAAAAGTGAAAAGCTATAGTGAGAATATGTATAGTATTTAAAATATAGAGAGATATAAACAACCGATTAATACGAAAAAAGTATTAAAAAAGTACATTACTATGGCAAAAATCTGTCTTTTGATTCCGGAGTAGGAATCATACAACTTTCTTTCTTTCCAAACCAACGATATCTGTTATTGGCTATAAGACTATATCCCCAATCTCTGATAAATGAAGGTAAGATGTATAATACTTGAGCAAGATTGAAAGGAAAGCCAAGTTTTTGGGCTATCTTTAAAGCGGCTGTGCTTTTAGTATAATAGGCTTGGTTAGGTTCGTAAAATATTATGGAATTAAATTGTTTATCTGAAAGCCCTCTCTCTTGTAAAAACTTCTGTCCGGTTTCAGATTGAAGTGATGCAAATTTAAATTGCTTATTGACATCTTGTTTTATAAGAAACTGAATAGTTGAATTGCACAAATTACACACTCCGTCAAAAAAAATTATTGAAAAACTCATAAACGTTTCGGACTGTTTCTTTTAATTAATTTTTTATATTCGGGTACCTGTTTAAGAATAAATTCCCTGCAAAATGTCTGAAGTTGAGGATAAAATCGCATAAATTGTCTTTCTATATTTTTTTCCTGTAAGTATATTTCCTTAAGAGAATTACTCATATTAGAATGAAATTTTGATTTTTTACTCAGATTATAAAGAGTCCATTCAATACCTTCAAAAGTTCTGTATTTTTCAAACCAGTCGTCTTGAATAAGTAATTTTAAAATGTCATTAAGACGGGTAGGAAAAAGAAGTTCTTTAGACTGTACTAAATCGTAGCAGGATTTTTTAAACTTTTCAAACTCAATATCACAGAATAAATGCCAGTTTTTAATTAAAAAATAGTCATAGACAACGTCAGTAATAATAGGTGCGAACTTACCGTAAGACTCATGAAAAATACTGGTAGTTTCTTTAACTATAGGGTGAAAATCAGTAAAAGAATCAATATTTCTATGAAGTAGAATTCCGGCGGATATAGTGGGAGGATAATTCTGATAATCTTTACCACGAACAATTTCACCCAAAATATTACCGACTTGTATATCCGGTATGTTATACGAAAGCAATTGATGGGCAACTATGTTCATTTTTTCTATTAATTCGACTAAATATTTGCGTTAGATATTTAAGTTTTTATCAGGGTTTTTTGACTTTCTGTTATCTTTAAGGAAAATCGAATATTTTTCCTGCATTTCTTCTTTAATTGTCGGGTTCAATTTTAATGCCATTTTTAAAAAATGTTCACCTTTATCCAGATTTTTCATAAGGAAATAACAGTTCCCTAATTGGTAATAAAGTTCAGCTCGGTTAAAGTTTTTAAAGCTTTTATGCAATATTTCTGCAGCTTTGGAATATTCTCCTAAACTAATTAATAATTCTGAATAAGCCAGCCAGTTATGAAAATGATTGGGTTCAAGCTCAACAATGATTTCGAATGAATCTGAAGCTTCTTCATATCTTCCGGACTGAATATTAAGATAGGCGTACTTTTTCCAGTAATTAACATCTTTGGATTCTATATCCAATGCTTTTTTTATATAAAAAAGAGCATCCTCATTGTTGCCCAAAGAATCGTGAATATTCGATATTTCAAACCAAGCCTTATCAAACTGAGGGTCTTCTTTAACCGCTTTCTGAAACGAATTTAAAGCCTGAATACTTTTTCGCATTTTGTTAAATGCCTGACCTATTTTAAAATGAGTAAAGGCAGCAGTATCGTCAAAGTCTAATGAATCCTCATAAGTTTCAATTGCTTTATTCCACTGATTTAGTTTTTCAAAACAAAATGCTTTTTGAGTATAACCGGCAATGCTTTTTTGATTGATTATGATAACATAGTCAAAAGCATAGAGAGCTTTTTCATAACGGTTCAGATTAAGATACTGCAATCCTAACTGAAACCAGGCTTCTTCTGAATATGGATTAATATCTATATATTGTTTAAGAAAAGCAATACATTCTCTGTTTTGATGAAGAACCTCGAAACAATGGATACAAGAGAATAAAGAATACTCATCTTTGCTGTTATATTCCAGAGCTTTTTTATAGGAAGATAAAGCTAGTCCGGGTTCATTAATTTCCAGATATTCATTTCCCAAACAGTTAAAAATATAATCTTCATCTTCTTCATTTTCCAAAGCAAGATTATAAAAATCGATAGCTTTATACGGAAGTTTTCTTAATGACCAGTAACGAGCTGTAGCGATGAGGTAATCAGTATCTGTATAGCAAAGATCTCTTAGCTCCTCGATAAGCGTAAAGGAATTATGTAAATCTTCAATACCTACATAATATTCCAGCTGTTTAATTTTTAAATCTATATTAGCTGGGTATAACGCAAATGCTATATCCAGTGCTTTTAGAGCATATTCATAATCATAAATATCCAGATAGAAAGATATAATTTCACAAAACTCATCAGATTCAAAATAAACCGATTCATTTTTATCAAGCATGTCTTCAAACCTGTTAACTAATTCATTGTCAAAAAAATCTTCCACGAAAAAAAAGGTATTGTAATTTTAATTAAAACTATGTAAAGTTAGAAAAAAAAAAATAAATATATATTTTCTGATATTTTACTTATTCACAATAATCTAACATTTATTAATTTCGTATTAATACAAAAATTTTATTTCTTTATTTCTGAATAATTTTGTTCCCATATTTTCAATATTTACACATAACAGACCATCTTCGGTGACTTTTTCAATAATACCATTATGCTGTTTCTGGTTTAGGGAAAAAGTCATCACTTTATTTCTGCCAAATAATTTTAAATTATATTTTTCTAAAAGACATTTATTTTCAAATAAAAGAGAGTAGTGTTCTTGAAAATGTAAATATAACTTTTCAGTCAAATTGACAAGGTTGTAATTCTTATTTGTCAGTAAATTTAGTGAAGTTGCACTGCTAAGCGAATCAAAAGTAGATTGCATAATGTTGATGCCTATTCCTATAATAAAAGTATCCTGAGTTTTTTCTATAAGTATGCCCGATATTTTTTTCTTCCTGATAATAATGTCATTGGGCCATTTTATACTGGCAGATAATCCGGATTCTTTTTCTAAAAAATCACAGCTAATTAATCCAACCCAGAAACTAAGGTTTATTATTGAGATAAATGGATCTGAAAGACAAAATGTCAGAGCTATGTTTTTTTCTGGTTCACATATCCATTCAGAATCTCGTTGTCCCTTTCCCCTAAGCTGATTAAAGGTAAATATACCAGAAAAATTTTCCTTAAATTCGTATATATTATTGCGTATATATTCATTTGTTGAGTTAATTTCGTCAAAATACTGTAGTGGCATAAGTTTTGAAATCTTTTTAACAGGTGTTAAAATTATTGAAATAAAATTAAACTAATATGTAAAATGATTATTTTTGCATAACTTAACATAAAAATTATATATAGTAAAAAATATAGATGGCAGAGACACAGATTGACAAAAAAGTTTTATTAGAAAATATAATAAAAGGTATAGAAGAGGTTAAAGGATATGACATAACTGTTTTAGATTTTACGAAATTAGAGAATACAATTACAGATTATTTTGTTGTCTGTACAGGAGGAACAAATACTCAGGTTTCTGCTATTGCTAATTCTGTAGAAAGATTTGTCCGAACACAATTAAGGGAAAAACCATGGCATGTTGAAGGATTAGATAATCAGCAGTGGGTGCTTATGGATTATGTATCAATTGTGGTTCATATTTTTCAGCCTGAGTTTAGAGATTATTATGATTTGGAAAACTTATGGGGGGATGTAGAAGTGACCAGGATTCCCAATGCAGACTAACTAATAAAAAATTAATCCAATAAAAATCAATTTATTAAATCTTGGAAACAAACAACAATAAAAAGAAAAAGGAAAATAAACCATTTTCATTTAACTGGTTTTACGGTATATTAATCATTTTTGCTGTTTTGTTACTTTCAAATGAATTTTTATTTTCAAGTAACGACGCCAAAATAGATTCAGCAAAATTTTTTACATATCTTGAAAAGGGATATGTAAATAAAGTTGTATTTGTAAATGAGTCCTCAGAGGTCAAAGTTTACCTTACTCCTGAGGCTATGAAAAATCCTGAAGTATATAAAAATAATAATCAGGGAATTGGTATGTTTAGTCAAATGTCTGACAGTCCGCAATATTCATTCATAGCAGGGGATAAACAACTATTTGAAAAAAGATTCAATGAAGATAAAGTCAATTTCAACTTAAAGACTAACTTGGAATTTCAGAATCCAAGTCCTTGGGGAGGAATATTTATACAGCTTTTACTTCCCATATTATTCTTTGCACTAATCTGGTTTTTTCTTTTCAGAAGAATGGCAGGAGGAGGTGCAGGTGGTGGCGGACAAATTTTTAGCATTGGCCGTTCCAAAGCAAAGCTTTTTGATGAAAATGACAATATGAGAGTTACATTTAAAGATGTGGCAGGTCTTGAAGGAGCAAAAGAGGAAGTTGAAGAAATTGTAGACTTTCTTAAAAATCCAAAAAAATACACCAAATTAGGGGGCAAAATTCCGAAAGGTGCTTTACTTGTAGGTCCTCCGGGAACAGGTAAAACCCTTTTAGCCAAAGCAGTGGCAGGAGAAGCTAAAGTTCCATTCTTTTCACTTTCAGGTTCAGATTTCGTTGAAATGTTTGTGGGAGTAGGAGCCTCCAGAGTACGAGATTTGTTCCGTCAGGCTAAAGAAAAATCACCATCAATTATTTTTATTGATGAAATTGATGCCATTGGTAGAGCTCGAGGTAAAAACAATTTTACAGGTTCAAATGATGAACGAGAAAATACTTTAAATCAGTTATTGACTGAAATGGATGGTTTTTCGACCGATGTAAGTGTTATCGTTTTAGCAGCTACTAACCGTGCAGATATATTAGATAAGGCACTGATGCGCCCGGGACGTTTTGATCGTTCAATTTATGTAGATTTGCCTGATTTAAATGAAAGAAAAGAAATTTTTCAGGTTCATTTAAAACCGTTAAAACTTGAAGAAGATTTAGACATAGAGTTTTTAGCTAAGCAAACACCAGGTTTTAGTGGTGCTGATATAGCAAACGTATGTAACGAGGCAGCACTTATTGCAGCCAGAAAAGATAAGGAGAATGTAGGTAAACAAGATTTCCTTGATGCTGTAGACCGAATTATTGGAGGTCTTGAGAAGAAAAATAAGGTGATAAAACCTCATGAAAAGAAAAGAGTAGCTTTTCATGAAGCCGGACATGCTACAATTAGCTGGATGGTTGAGCATGCAGCTCCGCTTTTGAAAGTTACTATAGTTCCGAGAGGAAGATCATTAGGAGCTGCCTGGTATCTTCCGGAAGAGAGACAACTGACAACTACAGAGCAAATGCAGGATGAGATATGTGCTACTTTAGGTGGAAGAGCAGCTGAAGAAGTTATTTTTGGTAATATTTCTACCGGAGCCTTATCTGATTTAGAAAGAGTGACTAAGCAAGCAAATGCTATGGTTACTATTTATGGATTAAGTGATCAGATAGGGAATATATCTTATTATGATAGTTCAGGTAATGAATATGGGTTTACCAAACCTTATTCAGAAGTAACAGCAGAAACTATAGATAAAGAAATATCAAAAATTATTGAAATTCAATATAAAAGAGCGATTCAGATATTAACAGAAAATAAAGATAAACTTACCAGTTTAGCCAATAAGCTCCTTGAAAAAGAAGTTATATTTAAAGAAGACCTGGAAGAAGTTTTTGGTAAAAGATTGTTTGGTGAAGAAACGTTTTCCGAACAAATAATTGAGGAAGAAGAAAAAGAGGAAAAAACTGAATAAAGATAATTAAACAGCACAATTGATACTGATTGAGATTCTGTATGTAATTGTGCTGTTTTTTTTATATATTTGAATATAAAATATTTTAGTTTTTAACTTAAAATTAAAGAATGGGATTTCTTGATAAAATATTTGGAAAGAAAAAAAAAGAATATCCTGAGGAACTAGATTTTAATGAAGAAGAAGATGTTGTTTTTACTAAAAGGTTTAAAGAAGGAGGAGGAATGTTTTTTTACTGTGAAACAAAACAAGAAGCCCTTCAGCATCTGCAGGAAGTTTTAATTAATGAAGATATCAGTGAAATATTGTGCGTAGATAAACAATTAATTTCTTTGGTAAACGTATTAGACTGTAATTATACTTCACAATGTTCCGGGAAACAAGATATAGCCTTTATAAACTGTGAATTTTTAGTTGCACTTGATGGCTCAATTATGGTCTCGTCAGATCAAACCCAGTATCTGAAAAAATCCGATATGCCTCAGAAAATTATTGTTTGGGCTCACCCCAATCAAATCATTAGTTCGTCGAGCGCAGGACTCGCTAAAATCAGATTTAATAAAAAAGAAAATATACCTTCCAATATAACCTCAATCCATGGAAATCAGGTACAGGGGTTTAGTAGTTCTTCTACGGCGAAAAAAATATTTTTACTATTAGTTGAAGAAAAATTATAAATAAAATTTTGTGAAAACTTTAATTGTACGGTCTTTATCCGGTTTAGTGTATGTGTTAATAATTTTTCTTTGCACTACTAATTATTTGTCAGATTTACTTTATTTATTTTTAGATATTAAAATTCCATCCTACTATTTTTTATATGGATTGATGAGTTTTTTCTTGTTAGGATGTTTATGGGAAACTACAAGAATGCTTAAATTTTCTTCCATTTTGTATCAGATACTGTCTTTTGGCCTGGCAGGCATCATTTATTATATGTTTTCAAAAGATTTTTTTTGGAATAGTTTTAGTTTTGGTAACCTTTATCTAAAGCATGTTTTAATGTTATTGCTGTTTCTTATGTCAGTTACCACGCTTTTTCGATTTTCAAATGAACTTTCTACAGATAGTGCTAAACTCATTTTTTCAGCCATTTATATAGGTCTCCCTTTTAGTTTTAGTTTAGTTATTCCCAATAGTACCAGTCCGTTAACTCCCGAAATATTTTATGTTTTTCTTCTTATTTGGATCAGCGATACATTTGCATATTTAGTAGGAAGTAAGTTTGGTAAAACCAAGCTGGCACCGAAAATATCACCTAATAAATCAATTGAAGGTTTATTGGGAGGAATTGTTTTTACCTGTATCTCCGGATTTATTATAAATTCAATATATCCTGATTTAAGAGGAAATTGGATAATAATTAGTTTATTAATTGCTATATTTGCCCCAATAGGAGATTTAGCAGAATCAAAGTTAAAACGAATGTTTGGAGTTAAAGATTCCGGAAACCTTATGCCTGGGCATGGAGGTGTTTTAGATCGGTTAGATAGCTTTATATTTTGTATTCCCGCCATATTTGCTTATTATTTAATAATTACCATTTTATGAGATTTCACAGAGAAGGAAAAACTATAATTACTGTAAGTGTTTTATTATTTTTATTAATAAGCGGATTTTCTTACTATTTTATTCATTGCTGGGCGTTATTAATAATAATTCCTTTAGCGGTAATTTTAGGTCTTGTCATTTGGTTCTTTAGGAATCCAATAAGAGAATACGATGCCCAAACTGATGAAATTATTGCACCGGTTGATGGTAAAGTAGTCATTGTTAAAGAAGTTTATGAAAAAGAATTCTTAAAGGCTCAGTGCATTCAGGTCTCGGTTTTCATGTCTCCTTTGAATGTACATGTTTGTCGATATCCTGTAACTGGTAAAGTTATATTTAAAAAATATCATCCGGGTAAATTTTTGGTAGCATGGCATGAAAAATCATCTGAATTAAATGAAAGAACTACTGTAGTGGTTGAAAACCCGGGCGGTCAAAAAGTTTTATTCAGACAAATAGCAGGGGCTTTGGCACGAAGAATTGTGATGTATTCTGAAATAGATGATTCAGCAAATGCAGGAAAAGAATTTGGTTTTATAAAATTCGGTTCAAGAATGGATGTTTTTCTTCCATTAGGTACAGAAATTTTAGTTAAAGTAGGTGATGTAATACCTGATGGAGGAAAAAGGGTTATAGCCAGATTAAAATAATAGATTTTTTTAAATAAATTTTGAATGGCGAAAGACATTCTGTTTATTAATTGCCATATTCTCACAGAACCAGCTTACAAGTAATTTTTCAGATTCCTTACGATTGTATGTTTCAGGATTTTTTCTGTTTTTTAAATAGTCTCGAGAAACGGAATATTCAATGATATCTCTAATGGTTTTCTCATTGAAATTACTCTTTATCTTATAAAAATTTTCCATTCCTATTACGCAAATAACAAAAGTAACACATGGAAAACTATAGTATAAATTTCCCAGTTTCATAAAATCGCAAGCAAACCACCAGGGAACAGCAATAAGAAAAGAAATTAATGCGGTAAAAATTAAATAGTTGTCAACAGGAGATTGTAAATGTGTAATAAATTTAATTCCTGTCGAACTTTCTATATCCTTAAGAATTGAGATTCTTTTTTTCGAAGGAATTATTTCATCCAAACACGAATTTGTTACAATAGTTTTATGTTCAATATTAAATTGTTTTGAAAGAGAATTTCTTACCTTATAAAATAAATGTTGGGTAGTGCATTCATCTGAATTTTCTAATTTTATTTTATTGATTATTGCATCTATATATTCACCAAAAGTCATTTCTATTGATAAATCCCCATCTTCAAATTCAATATTGTAACTTTTTTCAACATCTAAAATCCAAAAATGAAGATCTTCAAAATCTATGGTTTTCAACTCATTGCTAAAATCATGTTCTTTTTGTAAAGATGGTTTGTTTAAATTCATAGTCTCTAATTTATATAAAGTTAAAATATAATTTTCAGATATTGCATTTTTTGCTCTGGTAACTTTAAGTATCTTTGCTAAACTAAACCAACATAAACTATGGCTAATATTTTAGATGGAATAAAATTATCCAAACAGATTAAACAGGAAATTAAAGAGGAAGTCTCTAAATTTGTGGAAAAAGGCAATAGAGCTCCCCATTTATCCGCTATTTTGGTGGGCGAAAACGGGGCCAGCGTAACCTATGTTGATAATAAGATTAAAGATTGTCAGGCAGTAGGATTTCGTTCATCTTTGGTAAGACTCCCCGAAACAATTTCTGAAGAAGAATTGCTTAATGAAATAAGTAAATTAAATATTGATGATTCATTAGACGGATTCATTGTACAACTACCTCTTCCCAAACATATAGATCAGGAAAAAATAATTATGGCAATAAATCCTGATAAAGATGTAGATGGATTCCATCCGGAGAATTTCGGTAAAATGGCTTTAGAGATGGATGGTTTTCTTCCCGCAACACCATATGGAATCATGGTAATGTTGGAAAGATATAACATATCTACACAAGGTAAAGATGTAGTTGTTATTGGAAGAAGCCGTATTGTAGGAAAACCTATGAGTATTTTAATGAGCAGAAAAGGCAATCCGGGAGATTCAACCGTTACTCTTACTCACTCAAAAACTAAAGATTTAGTAGAATATACAAAAAAAGCGGATATTGTGATCACTGCATTAGGGGTTCCTCATTTCTTAAAAGCAGAAATGATCAAAGACGGTGCTGTTATTGTAGATGTAGGTATCACAAGAGTAGATGACTCTACGAAAGAAAGAGGTTTCTATTTAGCAGGTGATGTTGATTTTTCCGAAGTTGCAGCAAAAGCTTCCTGGATTACCCCTGTTCCTGGTGGAGTAGGACCTATGACTAGAGCTATGTTGCTTAAAAATACGATGCAGGCTTACACAAATAATATACAATAATTCAATAAACAAGCCCAGTTTATTTATATAAACTGAGCTTGTTAAGTTTAGCATAACATTTGCAGGTTAATTAAGAACATCAAACTCAAATTGAGGATATCCCCGGTTATTATTGCTGTCGGTTAACTTGATAAATCTGATTTTATAAAGGGTTCCAACATGATCTTTTAATATGTAAAATCTGTCAGTGTAAGCAGTAGCTCCACCAAATGTAGTTCTCCAGCTAGCGCCGATTACTCTTTGATCATCAGTAATAAATTTAGTATAATCAACATTTTTTCTTTCAAAAGCATCATAGCTTCCTACTTCCGAAACGCTTGCCATATATACCGAAACATTATTCATCATATTTGTTGTTATAAAATCTGAGTATGAATAAGTGCCGTGTCCAGGAATTTCATTAACAAAGACAGTATAACATAAATCCCAATCCGTTTTTGGAGGTTGTACATCTGCAATTCCTTTTTCAAGGCTTAAAAAATTAAAATCATAATCTGCTTTTTTGTTAATTACAAATTCTTCATGAGTAGTATCAGAAAGATTTGCATATTGAATTTTGTACCCATTCGTACCATTCCTCAATATTCGGATCTTTTTCCATCCTCTGTGCTCTCCTTTAATATTTAAAGAAGTACTTGAACCATAATACAAATCATATCCCATGTTTATAAGATATACTTTGTTTTCATCATTATTTTGGCTGACAGCATCAATAGCAGTTCTTTGAAGATAATTGCCCTTAACATCGTCTACGTAATTAATGTTATCAGTTTGGGAAGTTCCGATGGCTATAATTGGTTTTAGCGAGGCAACATCTGTTTCTGAAACTGAATCTATATCGGTTACATCTAATTTTCCGGCAGCCATTTGCAAAGAAGTATTAATAATAACTCTAAACTCGTTTCCGCAGTAAAATCCAAAATCCCAGGCATTTCTCGGGGTAACTTTCATGTTTTTTACATCCAGGGCAACCCAGACCTGATTAGGTTCGGAAGGTCCTCCTACATTAAGGTCTAAGATTGCACCTGAAGGTTGAGGTACATCTATAGGGCTGTTATCTTCCGAACAGCTTGAAAATAAAGCGAAGGATAGAATGAATATAATAAGTGTGTTTTTCATAATTTTAAATGTTTATATTAAATCCAAGTTTAGCAAAATACGATCTGCCATAAAATAAATTGATGCTGGAAGCACTCTCCTGATGGGCTCCGGTATTACTTAAAGTATTTTTAACCTTTTTTACATCAAAAATATTTCTGGCTCCTATAGTTAATTCAATAGCATCCTTGAATAAAGATTTACGTATTGAAGCATCCAGCAGGCTAAAGTCACTTTGTCTTCCCAGACTGTAAGTATCGCTAATATTATTAAGTACATAACCGGTTTCTTTTCCATGATATTTATAATATAAAGATAAAGTAGTACCCCATTTTTTTATTCTGTAATTCAGATTAGAATTAAGCTGAAATGTGTATCTAAAATCATTATTTGGCACTGCTTTTTCAATCCCGTTAACCTTATCAGCCATAGAGCGGCTTATTCCTATGTAAGAAGCACCAAGGTTTAAATTAACATTTTTATAGGCAAATCTGCTTCCAAACATAAGCCCCCAGTTTTTATATTTGTCTACGTTAATATATTTATATTCTAAAGGAAGAAGATTAATAGCAAGCAACTCAATTTTATCCGTCAGGCTTGTATATAATGTGCTTAAATCTAATTCCCCTTTAAAATCACCTTTAGTAGTAAGCTTTTGATTCCAGTGTATAGAAGTAGAATATCCCTTTTCAGGAGATAAATCTTTATTACCCTGTACATTGTGGTTACTATCTACAAAATAAGTATAAAGCTCGTCATAATTTGGAGTCCTGTTGCTTGAAGCTACCTCTGCACGTATAATTGAATTTTTTGAAAGTTCATATTTCATTGCAAGGGAATAAGAATATAAGTTTTCAAATTGTGTATTAAAACTGGCTCTAAAACCTGGCTTTATAGAAAATGCAGATTGACCAAACAGTTCACTGGTTATGAAAACATCATAATTATCCATATGTTTTTTCAAATTATCATCAAATCCATAACCAGTATCAGAACCTCCGATAGCATTTGAGCCGGAAGATCTGTATCCTTCAACAAAACTGAATTCGTAACCAATTTGCAGATTGGCTATATCACTATTTATTAATCTGCTGAAAGTACCTCTGTTATACCAAACATCTGTTGATGCATATTTTGAGTAAGGTGCTTTTGAACCAAATACTTTACGGTTACCGATATCATAAGTATAGTCTCTGTAATTTCTCTCTTGCTTCTGGTAAGAAAAATCTCCTTTATAATCAATTTGATTGAATAATGTTGCATTTAAAAATAAATGATTGAGCCAACGATCCGTTTTATAATCTCTATCCTGTGATGAATATGTATAAAGACCGTTTTCAGATAGTGGAGCATACAAGATATTGCTTCTGTATAAATTTACCATCTCGTTTAAATATTGGAATTTATAAAATGCATTAAATTTTTTAGAGCGATAGTTAACGAGCCCATTTAGATTTAATTGTTCTTTGGGAAGCCATTCGTATCCTCGGTCTGTTATGGCTCTTTTTCCATTTAAATCTCCTAAATAACCTTTAAAATCATTACGATTTGCACCAAGAGTTACTGACCATTTATCCGATATATTGTGAGAAACATTTAGTGATTGAATATGTCTGCCTTGTTCTTTCCAGTCATATTCTTTACCCACAGTTTCTTCCTGTACATATCCGGAAATTTTCCATTTTGAAGAGCTGCGTTTTTTTGTTATAATGTTAATAAGACCCGTAAGTGTATTAGAACCATAATCAACACCCATGCTTCCTCTAACAATCTCAATTTGCTCAACGTTATCCAGATTTATCTTGGATAAGTCCACGCTTCTTCCCAGTCCGTTATCACTAACCAGAGGAACATTATCAATAAGTACTTTATAATATTGATTATCAAGTCCGAATAAAGATGCTTGTGAATCACCCGACTTACTGCTTGTAGTTTCAGTGAAGTTTAAATTATAACTTAAAATATCCGCTACCGTGCTTGCAGCTCTGTTTCTTATGTCTTGTTGGGAAATTACTTCTACCTGATAGATAGATTTGTCCACACTTTGAAGAGAATATTGTCCGGTAATTACCAGATGGTCAAGGTCTTTTACCTTACTTTTTAAGCTGTCTTCTTTATTTTGAGAATAAACGCAAATGCTAAATAGAAATAAAAAAGAACTTAAAATAAATTTTTTATCAAGGTTGTTTATCATAGTTTTTTTTTGCAAATATAAAATTAATTTAGATTGGTTCTAAATATTACTTAGATTTGTTCTAAATTAATTTTATATTTGCATCTGTTAAAAATTTAAAACAATTTATTGTTTAATTTTTTATAAGCTAAAATGTTTTAAATTAGGTGCTTATGTAATTGTTGGGATATGATACTGTAAGACGAAGTTATTTAATTTGTTATTCAAAATACTATTTGATACAAATTTTACAATAGTAATTACTAAAAATGATAATTACTAAACAATATAAAAACTATTAATTCACTAAATAAAATATTTTTTAAAAAAATAGGATATGAAAAAAGTAAAACTAACAATTGGCATTTTAATACTCGTCATTTTGATGGTTGCCGGATGGTTGATTTGGCAAAAAACAGCATCAAAAACAAAAGTAGCACTTGTAAATTTTCAAAAATTCCAAACCACAAGTTTAATCCAATCCAATAAAGATAAATTTATTGAGTTTAAAGAAGTTTCTTTCGATAATCTAGACGAATTGAAAAACTATGATTTCGTATTAGGTTTTGCAATGGGAATGAAATTGGATGCTGAACAAAGAGAGCGTTTAAAAAAAATGATGAAAGAAGGTACACATATGTATCTTTATAGTGCAACTAATCCGGAAAATAACTTATGCAATCTGGATAGTATTCAAAAAGAAGAAATAGATTTATATCTTAAAAATGGTAATAAAAAAAATTATCAGAGTTTAGCAAGATATATACGTCAAAATATCGATCAAAAAAGGTTTTTTGTAACCCCTCCTGATAAATTAGTTGAATTAGCCGAAGATGTTTATTATCACTTAGATGAAAATTTATCATTCAAAACTATCAATGAATATGAATCATATTTGAAAAAAAATAACTTTTTCAAAGAAAGTGCAAATAAAATAGCAATTATTGGAGGGCTAAATGATCCTTACAGCGGTAACAGAGAAAATCTGGATAGCTTAATAGTAAAACTCCAAAATAAAGGATTCAATGTATATCCTGTTTCTTCAACTTTTGATAGATTAAAGTTTTTGAAAGAAATTCAGCCGGATGCAGTTATTCATTTTGCTCATGGTAGATTGGTCGTTGGACAGGCCGATTCGGTAGTTGGATGGTTAAAAGAAAGAAATATTCCAGTTTTCGTACCTGTAACCATATTGCAGACAAAAAATGAATGGATAAAAGATCCTATGGGGTTAATGGGAGGTTTTTTATCTCAAAGTGTAGTTATGCCGGAAATAGATGGAGGAATTTATCCTTATGTTTTAAATACCCAGGAATTAGATAAAGATAATTTATATGTATTTAAAGCTGTGCCTGAGCGTTTAAATAATTTTACTCAGATTATTACAAATTTTATTAATCTGAAAAAGAAAAATAATTCAGATAAAAAAATAGCTATATACTTCTTTAAAGGTCCTGGGAAAGAATCATTAGTAGCACAGGGATTAGAAACTATACCTTCTTTATATAATTTACTGAAAAGATTAAAAGCCGAAGGATACAAAGTAGAGGATCTGCCTGCTACAGAAAAGGAATTCGAAAAAATTGTAATGTCTCAGGGATCTGTTATGAGCACCTACGCCGAAGGTGCTTTTGATGAATTTCTAAAAAATGGAAATCCGGAATTAATTGAAAAATCTGTATATGAATCATGGGTAAATCAATCATTAACTAAAGAAAAATATAAAGAAGTTACCGATTTATATGGACAAGCGCCGGGCAATTACATGAATGTAAGTCAAAATGGCAAATCCTATATTGCTGTCTCCCGTGTTCAATTTGGAAATATTGTTTTATTGCCACAACCTATGGCGGGATTGGGAGGAGACTCATTTGCTATAGTTCATGGTGCAAAGAGTCCGCCACCTCATACATACATCGGTTCTTATCTTTGGACTCAGTATGGTTTTAAAGCTGATGCATTAATACACTTCGGAACTCATGGTAGTCTCGAGTTCACGCCACAGAAACAAATTGCTCTAAGTAATGAAGACTGGCCGGATAGAATGGTTGGAACAGTTCCTCATTTTTATTATTACACAATTGCTAATATAGGCGAAAGTATGATGGCTAAGAGACGGTCTTATGCTACACTTATATCTTATCTCTCACCAGCGTTTATGGAGAGCCAGACACGTTCACAATTTAAAGATTTACAAAATAAAATTCAATATTATTATAAATCTGAAGAATCCAAACAGCCTCAGGTATCACTGGAAGTGAAAAAAATAGCTGTACAAATGGGAATTCACAGAGATTTGAGATTAGATAGCATACTAACAAAACCGTACACAACAGAAGAAGTTGAAAAAATAGAAAATTTTTCAGAAGAAATTGCTAATGAAAAAATGAACGGGCAATTATATACTTCAGGAGTTCCGTATACCTCAGATAAAATAAATTCATCAGTCCTTGCTATGAGTGCAGATCCTATTGCATATAGTCTGGCTGCACTTGATAAGCAACGAAGCAAAGTCACGGAGCAACAGTTGAAAAATAAAGTTTTCTTTTCTCAAAAATATTTAAATCCATCTAAAGAACTGGTGAAACAAATACTATCAGGAAAGGTTATAAATAATTCTACAATATGCTCAATAGCCGGAATTAATGAAAAAGAGCTGGAAGAAGCTAAAGTTATAATGACCCCTGTAAAGAGAACTTTTACCAGAAGTCCTAAAAAGTCAGAAACGGGTAAAGGAAAATCACCACATTCAGAAGCAATGAAACCTTCAGGAAAAGATGTGAAACCTTCTCATCCCAAAAAAGTTGAATATACAAAAGAACAAAAAATAAAAGCCCGCTCAATACTTGAAATTGAAAGGACAATAACCAATATTTTAAACTATAAAGAAGGATTGGAGAAAAGTCCTGAATATGAATTCAGATCATTATTAAATGCTTTGTCAGGAGGATATATAGAACCTTCTTCAGGAGGGGATGCTGTTGCAAATCCAAACGCTGTTCCTACGGGAAGAAATTTATACTCAATTAATGCAGAAGCAACTCCAACAGAGATAGCCTGGGATAGAGCAAAAGAGTTAGTTAATCAGACATTAGGACAATATGTTGCGAAACATGGAAAATATCCTAAAAAAGTAAGTTATACTTTTTGGAGTGGAGAATTTATAGAAAGTGAAGGAACCACTATAGCTCAGGCTTTATACATGCTTGGAGTAGAGCCTGTGAGAGATGCTTTTGGAAGAGTATCAGATATACAGCTTATACCTTCTGAGACCCTAGGCCGGCCAAGAATAGATGTAGTCGTTCAAACGTCTGGACAGTTCAGGGATTTGGCAGCATCAAGACTGGTTTTATTATCAAGGGCTATAGAAATGGCCTCAACAGCAAAAGATACACGCTATGAAAATCTAGTTGCAAAAGGTACTCTTGATATTGAAAAAACATTAGTAGAACAAGGGGTTTCTCCTAAAGATGCAAGGCAGCTTTCCACGCAAAGAATCTTCGGAGGTATTAATGGGATGTATGGTGCTTCTATTCAAGAAATGGTAAAAAGCGGAGATAAATGGGAGGACAAAAATGAAATAGCAGATACATATATTAATAATATGGGAGCTATATATGCTAGTGATAAAGATTGGGGACAATTCCATAAAGGTCTATTACGAGCAGCATTAAAGAATACAGATATGGTAATTCAGCCAAGACAAAACAATACCTGGGGAGCATTAAGCTTAGATCATGTTTACGAATTTATGGGAGGTGTTAATTTAGCTGTGAAAAGTGTTACCGGAAAAGAGCCTGATGCATTTTTTGCAGACTACCGTAACCATAATAACTTTAAAATGCAGGATTTAAAAGAAGCCATTGGGGTAGAAGCGCGAAGTACTATTTTTAATGAGGTTTATATTAAAGAAAGAATGAAAGGTGGGGCTAGTAGTGCTGCTAATTTCACAGAAATTATAACAAATACGTACGGTTGGAATGTAATGAAGCCGGAAGTAATTGATAATGAAATGTGGAATCAGATATATAGTACTTATGTGAAAGATGAAAAAAATCTGGGAACAAAAGAATTTTTCAAAAATTCCAGTCCTGCAGCTTTAGAAGAAATAACAGCAATCATGTTGGAAACAGCACGTAAAGGAATGTGGAAAGCTTCTGAAGATCAATTGAAACAAACAGCCTTACTACATACAGAAATAGTTAAGGAATTTGGTCATTCCGGATCAGGTTTTTCCGGAAGTAATACTAAGCTTCAGAATTTTATTACTACAAAAGTAAATAAGGAACAAGCAGACCAATACAAGAAAAATTTAGCAGCTATGGAAAAAGGAGTAGATGCTGGATCTAATAATAAAGATGCTATGGTTCTTAAAAAAGATGAAATAAGAAAAGGAGGTGAATCAATTACTGGAAAAAAATCATTCAATGGACTTATTATCGTCTCAATAGTAGCTGTTTTAGTCATTCTTATTATTTTGTTTATAGTTAAAAGAAGAAAAAAACATCAGGATAACCAATAATATACATTTATTAATCGAATGGAAATAGTTGTTCAGATAGTAATGGGCTTTATAGTTTTTAATAGTATAATAAAGCTTAGTTTCTGGAAATGGTGGCAAACTGGAATTTTTAGCTTAGCAGCAGGTGTTTTCATTCTGCTAAGCTATCCCTACGCCATTCAACAATCCAAAGTTCAGATTACAGAATTTCTTAATAATAACATCATGATGCAGGATACGGCTGTTTTAGTAACTATAGAGTCAGCTGTATGTATTGCTTTTTGTTTTGTATCATTGAATGGAATATTGAAAAATAAAACCAATAAATGGCAGAGAATTTTAGGAGCATACCCAAGTATTCTGTTGTTTCCTGTATTATTTTACGTAGAAACACAGGCCATTTTCATATTTACCGGAGAAAATTTTTTAATGATAACTATGGTGGTAGCGATTGCAGTATGCCTACTAATCAATATAGGAAGTTTGTTAATTAAGAAATTGATCCCTGAAAATGAATTACGATTGGAAATGCATTTTCTAATAGGATTAATTACAGCTTTTGCAGGGTTAATTGTAACAGTAAATGAAAAAGTAGTGTATCAGGCAGTAGAAGAACCTTTAAATTTAAAACATTTAGCTTATACGCTTACAGGTTTATTTTTTGCATTAATAATTGGTTTTTATGGAAATAAAATAAGCTGGATACTTAAATCAAGAAAAATAAAAAAAGAAAATTAAATAAAAAAATGGAATTAATTTCAAAAATATTATTTTGGGTAGCTAACAGTTTATTAATACCCGATATTATAATACTTTTATTCTTATTTGCCCGGGCTTTACTTCTAATAGGTAGTTTTTACAATCAATTTATAGTTAGAGGTAAAAACAACAAAAAAATTAACGGATTAATTGAAACATTTTCAAAATCAGACGTTAATAAACTTAAAGAAATATTGCCAAAAAATGATAATTCATTATACATAAAATATTTAAGAAATATTTTAAATAAACCTTTAACAGAAGCATATTCAGATTATACAATTTCAAATTTTGAAAATGAAGCAGACAAAGACTTATCCTTGTCTAAAGTATTAGCAAAATTAGGGCCGGTATTAGGATTAATAGGAACTTTAATAGCTATGAGTCCTGCATTAGTAGGCTTATCCACCGGAGATATCGCAGATATGGCTTATAATATGCAAGTGGTTTTTGCTACCACTGTTGTAGGATTAGTAGTCAGTGCGATTGGTTTAATTACTCTTCAGACTAAGCAACGCTGGTACTCAAACGATCTTAATAATTTGGACTTTGTTGCTCGTGTTTTAACTGAAAATCAGACAGATTATGAGAAGACCAAGGAGAATTAATAAATTTTCAAAAGAAGAAGATACAGATCCGCTTAGTGTAGTTGTTAATTTATTTGACGTGGCTATGGTATTTGCAGTTGCTCTTATGGTGGCTATGGTAATGAATCTTAATATGACTGAGGTTTTTTCCAAAGAAGATTTCACTGTTGTAAAAAATCCGGGTAAAGATAATATGGAAATAATCACTAAAGAAGGCAATAAAATTAATAAATACACTCCCTCTCAGGAGAAATCTTCCGGTAAAAAAGGGAAAAAGGTTGGAATTGCCTATGAAATGGAAAACGGTGAAATTATTTATATTCCGGAAAATTAGTAATTATATTAAAAAAATATATATTTTGTACTAAAATAAAATAAAGTAAATTTTGTATATTGCCTGAAGTTTTAGTCCTTAAAATTTTAGAATTTTAAGGACTAAAAATTATTTTAGATGCAATACACAGCCTGTTTTCAGAGATATATATGACAGAATATCCGAATAATAAACTGGCATGATAAATGCAATTATCTTAACGGAATTATTATATTTGTATAATTCAGATAATTTAGAATATAAGAGTCATACATGAACGAGAATTTTTCACAACAAGTAAAAGATGTAATAAGCTTCAGTAATGAAGAAGTATTACGATTGGGGCATGACCATTTAGGAACCGAACATCTCATTCTTGGAATTTTGCGTGAAGGTAATAGTAAGGCAATTACTGTATTGCAAAGTCTGAATGTTGATTTGGGTGATTTGAGACAACAAATTGAAAATCTAAATACATCGAACTCAATTATAAAAGTAGATAGAAATAATATTCCTTTCACTAAAGCTGCAGAAAGAGCTTTAAAAACAAGCTTCTTGGAAGCTAAGCTTTTCAGGAGTCCTGAGATAGAAACTATACACCTGTTACTATGCATTCTTAGAATTGAAAGCGATCCGGTAACTCAGGTTTTTAAAAAGTATAATATAGATGCAAATACAGTGAGAGAAGAGTATAGATTTCAGTTTCAGGAAGATTTTACAGATCAACCGTCAGCAGAATTTGAAGAGGATTCACCATCAGAAGGTAGTCAATACGAAAGTTCAAAACCTTCAGGAAATACTGGTGGAGCTTCTGCAAAAAGCAGAACTCCGGTGCTTGATAATTTCGGAAGGGATTTAACAGTTGCTGCCATAGAAGGAAGATTAGATCCAGTAGTAGGAAGAGAAAAAGAGATTGAAAGAGTTTCTCAGATTTTAAGCCGTAGAAAAAAGAATAATCCTTTGTTAATAGGAGAACCTGGAGTGGGTAAATCCGCCATTGCTGAAGGGTTAGCTTTAAGAATTGTACAGAAAAAAGTGTCCAGGGTTTTATACAATAAAAGAGTAGTTACCTTAGACGTCGCTAGTCTGGTGGCAGGAACCAAATATAGAGGACAGTTTGAAGAAAGAATGAAGGCGATTATGAATGAATTGGAAAAAAATTCAGACATAATCTTGTTCATAGATGAAATACATACAATAGTAGGAGCAGGAGGAGCTACCGGCTCTCTTGATGCTTCAAATATGTTTAAACCGGCTTTAGCTAGAGGAGAAATTCAATGCATAGGAGCTACCACTTTAGACGAATATCGTCAATACATTGAAAAAGATGGTGCCCTTGAGCGACGTTTTCAAAAGGTAATGGTAGAGCAGACTTCTCCGGAAGAAACCGTAATTATACTGAATCAAATTAAAGATAAGTATGAAGAACATCATAATGTTACCTATACGGATGATGCAATTAAAGCATGTGTAAATTTAACGACCCGATATATAACCGATCGTTTCTTGCCGGATAAAGCCATAGATGCTTTGGACGAAGCAGGTTCGCGAGTTCATATAAAAAACATTAAGGTTCCTCAGGAAATTCTAACTTATGAAAAAGACTTGGAAAAAATTAGAGAAGAAAAAACCAAGGTAATTAAAAGTCAGAAATATGAGGAGGCAGCAAGGCTCAGAGATACAGAAAAAGAAATTGAAGCTAAGCTTGCAAATGCTCAGAGAGAATGGGAAAAATCTTCCAGAGAACACAAAGAGATTGTTACTGAAGATAATGTTGCAGAAGTTGTTTCAATGATGAGTGGAGTTCCTGTACAGAGAGTTGCTGAAGGTGAACTTCAGAAGCTTGCCCAAATGAAAGATTTGATGAAAGGAAAAATCATTGGTCAGGATGAAGCTGTGAATAAAGTAGTTAAGGCAATACAAAGAAACCGAGCCGGATTAAAAGATCCAAACAGACCCATAGGTACTTTTATATTTTTAGGTTCTACAGGAGTTGGTAAAACTCAGTTGGCAAAAGTTATGGCCAAAGAATTGTTTGATTCTGATGATTCATTAATACGAATTGATATGAGTGAATATATGGAAAAATTTGCAGTATCAAGACTAGTAGGAGCGCCTCCGGGATACGTCGGTTACGAAGAAGGAGGACAACTTACTGAAGCTGTAAGAAGAAAACCATATGCCGTGATACTGTTAGATGAGATAGAAAAAGCTCATCCGGATGTATTTAATATACTTTTACAAATTTTAGACGATGGACATGTTACAGATAGTTTGGGAAGAAAAATTGATTTTAGAAATACCATCATTATCTTAACCTCTAATATCGGTACACGCGAACTAAAAGATTTTGGAGATGGAGTAGGTTTTGGTACATCTGCTAAAAAGACATCTTCCGATGCCAGAGCAAAGTCGACATTGGAAAATGCTCTGAAGAGAACTTTTGCTCCTGAATTTTTAAATAGAATTGACGATGTAATTGTATTCAATAGTCTTGATAAAGATGACATTTCTAAAATTATAGATTTGGAATTGCAGAAAGTTTACGAAAGAATTGAAAAAATCGGATATAAAGTAACACTAACTTCAGAAGCTAAAGAATTTATTATTGATAAAGGCTGGGACAAAAGTTTTGGTGCACGTCCGTTAAAAAGAGCTATTCAAAAATACATCGAAGACTTATTGGCGGAAGAAATTATAAGTTCATCCATTCATGAAGGAGATTCTATTGAAGTAGGAGTAAATGAAGAAAAAGACAATACGGTGATTAAAATAATCGAAGGAAAAGAGACTTCTTCAAGTACTAATAATTAAAAAAATAAAATAGATGAATGTCGATATATACATATCGGCATTTTTTTATTTATAAAAGATTTGGAACAAAAAAAAGAGGTAATACTACCTCTTTTTTATATTTCCTAAATTTTGTGTTGTAACACTAAACCCATTCATTAATGAATTCTCCTGTTCCCATTTTGATACCTTTTGCAGAAATAACAAAAGTCTCAGTTAATGGATTTCTTCCGATAGAATCAAAATTTTCACGGTATTTAACAACATAACCTTCAGAAAAGTTTAATTCTTTCAGCGTAGCATCAGAATCTCTTTTAATAAAAGTTATTTTACCGTCTTTTCTTTCGAAACTATTAGTCATCCACTCGAAGATATCAGTTTCTCCGGTAGATTCAACAGTTACTTCAATTCTTCCTCCTCTTGTCTGAGAAGAAGGACGTCCGGTTGGGTCTGTTTCTTGAGCTAGTGAATAATTAACATTCAGAATGTTATACTTTTTCCCTGCTACTTGTAAATTTGCTTTAAATGACATAAGAGCTGTATTTATGGATTAATAATTGATGTTTAAAAAAATATAATTTATATGACAAATGTACTAAAAAACATTTAATTTATCTTGTTTTTTTTTAGTTAATTAATTTTAAATATCTAATTTTTTGATATTCAATTTTTTATAAATAAAAATTTCCTGAATGAAATTAAAAAGAAACAAGTTTTCTTTAAAGAAAAAAAGTAATACTTTTGTCATAGCTTATCGAGAAAGGCGGAGGGACAGGCCCTGAGAAACCTTGGCAACCGGTTATTTTAGTAAACAAGGTGCTAATTCCTGCCCGGTTTGGGAAAGATAACAATTTTATTACAAAAATGTTACACAGGGATATTTCGTTTTTTCTTTTCTTGAAGAGCAAGTCTCATTTTTGTATAAATTATTGAAAAATTAAAGAATGAAAATCAAATATTTTTTTACTTCAAGTGTTATTATTTTTTCCCTATTCACATTAAATGCTCAAGAGTCAGACTCATTGCAGCAAAATATAAGTAATTTGGAGAATATAGTGATAGTAGGGGGAAGAAATACTGCGCGAACAGCCATTAATTCTCCTGTAGCTATTGATGTTATCGATGTGAAAAAAATAGAAAAATTATCACCTCAGGCGACTGTAAATGATTTGTTAAACTATTTGGTACCTTCATTCAATTCCGTAAAACAATCTTCATCCGATGGTACGGAGCATGTTGATCCGGCAACATTAAGAGGAATGGGACCGGATCAGGTTCTGGTTCTTATAAATGGGAAAAGAAGACATACAACATCATTAGTCAATTATCAGAATACAGTAGGAAACGGCTCTGTAGGAACCGATTTAAGTGCTATTCCAGCTTCAGCAATAGAAAGAATTGAAGTCCTACGGGATGGTGCAGCCGCGCAGTATGGATCTGATGCAATTGCAGGAGTTATAAATATTGTCCTAAAAAAAAGCTTCGGAGGTAGTATATCTGCTACTTATGGGGTAACTAACAGAAATGATGGAGAAAACTACAGTTTAAGTAGTAACTATGGTACTAAATTAGGTAATGATGGAGGATCTATAAATTTATCATTTGTCGTTAGTCAAAGGAATGCTACAAATAGGTCATACGAAAATAATCTGGATAAATTTGGAGATAATTTTGCTTATGACTTTGCTCCGGATCCAGCTCAAGCTCGTGCCAATGATGAAACGATTATGGCTGCAAGAGGTTTATCACAAAAAGATTTCAGATTTAGAATAGGAGATGCCAAAATAAAAAATCAACAATTTTTTATAAATGTAATATATCCATTATCACAGAAATTGGAGTTTTACACTTTCGGAGGAGCTAGTCTAAGGCAAGGGGAAGGAGCTGAGTTCAGAAGATTACCCAGTGAAACGGATAATGTCGTAACAGAAATTTATCCTAATGGATTTCAGCCTTTGTTAAAATCGAACATCTATGATATCTCACAGGTAGCTGGGATCAAATATAAATACGATAACTGGATTATTGATTTAAGCAATACTTTTGGAGAGAATATTTTCAATTATCAGGTTGCAAATACAAACAATGCTTCTTTAGGAATACATTCTCCAACCAGATTTAATGCAGGCGGACACAGTTTTTTACAAAACACTATAAACCTTGATGTTTCAAAAAAAATAAATTCGTATTTTTCTTTGGGTTTAGGTACTGAATTCAGATATGAACAATATAAAATAACAGCAGGAGAAGAAGCTTCATGGGCCAGATATGATAAATATGGAAATATTGTATCTGAAGTAACCAAGCCTGAAGATATAATAGGAGCAGGAGGCTCACAGGGATTTGTCGGATTCTCACCATTAAATTCTATAAATAAAAACAGGACAAGTGTGGCTACTTATGCAGATTTAGCTTTTACTTTAGGGCGTCTGTCAGGAAATATAGCGGGCAGGTATGAACATTTCAGTGATTTTGGTAATTCAGTAACCGGAAAATTAGCTGTGAGATATGAATATGCTCAGGGATTTGCAATACGAGGCGCGGTTAGTACTGGTTTTAGAGCCCCTTCTCTTCAACAACAATATTTTAATAATTCATATACAGATATTTCAACTACAGGAAATAAAATTGTAGCTAAAGGTATTTTTACAAATGATAGTAATCTGGCAAAAGCTTTAGGAATAGAAAAATTAAAAGATGAAAAGTCTGTAAATGTGAGTGCAGGTTTAACTTTTCGTCCTGTAAATAAACTTTATATAACTTTAGATGGATACTATATAAGAGTAAATGACAGAATTGTTTTAACCAGTGAATTTGTAAATGACCTGATTCAATCTTACGGAGTAGAAGGGGCACGGTTTTTTACGAATGCCGTAGATACAGAAACTAAAGGTATTGATTGGGTAGCTGCTTATAGTTTTTATGTAGGGGCAGGAAAATTAGATGTCAGTTTGTCAGGTAATTATACGGAAACTAAAATTATTGATTATCATTTTCCTGAAGTTTTCGGAGGTGACAGAAATGAGTACTTCGGCCCGGATCAGGTAAACATCATTGAATCGCTGACACCTAAATCAAAAGCAAGTCTGGGATTAATATATACGCTTAATAAATGGAATTTTTTAGTGAGAAATACTTATTATGGAAAAGTTACGCGTAACGGTTATCCATATGGAGAAATACAATACCATTCCTCCAAGTACGTTACTGATTTTAGTATCAGTTATAGCTTGACTAAAAATCTGGGAATTACTTTGGGAGGTAATAATGTATTTGATATATTTCCTGATAAACAAATTTATGAAAATTCATATTATAATGTATTTAAATATGCTCCTGTCCAAATGGGGATTACAGGAGCCAACTGGTTTGCCAGGTTAAATATGAACTTTTAATTATTCACCACGAAAAAAGTAAAATGAAAAAAATTGGATGGAAAACAGCAACAGCTATTGTTGTTTCCAATATGATAGGAACAGGAGTATTTACCAGTTTAGGGTATCAGGTTCCTGAATTGCATAATACATTTACCTTACTTTTACTTTGGTTTGCAGGAGGGGTATTGGCCTTAATTGGGGCATTTGTATATGCAGAATTAGGAACACATTTTAAGCAATCCGGTGGTGATTATATTTATCTTTCCCGAACCTATCATCCGTTAGCCGGATATTTAACCAGCTGGGTGTCTTTAATAGTCGGCTTTTCTGCTCCCGTTTCTTTAGCTGCATTGGCTATGGCTAAATATCTGGGAATAGAACAAGTTAAAACATTTGCTATTTTTGTTATTATATTTATTGCTGTTTTTCAGTGTTTTAGCCTTAAAGTAAGTAGTCATTTTCAAAACATTTTTGCCATACTTAAAGTGGTTTTTATAGTAGTTTTGATCATTATAGGTTTTATTATTTTTCCCAGTCAGCCTAATGCTTTATTGTGGGATTCAACATGGAAAAATGAATTATTGATGCCCGCATTTGCCAGTTCTTTGGTTTTTGTTACCTATGCATATACCGGATGGAATTCAGCATCCTATATAGTCGAAGAACTGGATAAGCCAAAGGTTAACCTTCCCAAAGCATTAATTATAGGTACGTCATTTGTAACCATAAGCTATGTACTGGTTAATTTTGTATTTCTGTATCACGCCTCTATCAGTGAATTAAGCGGAAAGGAAGACGTTGCCAATATAGCATTTTATAACGTATTGGGAGCTGATGGCGTAAAATGGGTAAATTATTTTATTGCATTGCAATTAGTAGCAACTATAAGCGGATATTTATGGGTAGGTTCCAGAGTTACTCAAGCTACAGCCAGAGAAAATCGTTTATGGAAATATCTTGAAAAAGAAAATAAAAATAGAATCCCTATTCGGGCAGTATTAATACATACTTTGATAAGTATAATAATTATACTTAGTGGAAAATTCGAGGAAATTTTTATCTATACCTCTTTTGTACTTCAGTTACTTGCCACTGCGGCAGTAAGCACTTCTTTATTTCTTAAGAAAAAAGACCGGACTTTATTCAAAGGTAACTGGTTTTTACTATTACCCAGTATATTTTTACTTTTTAGTTTTTACATTCTGTACTTTACTTTTGCAAATCATCCAAGAGAAAGTTTTATAGGTTTAGGTATAATATTAGTTGGAGGTATCTTGTATTTTTTCGATAAGAATAAAATGATTAAAGAATAAAATAGTCTTTTAATTAATATAAGATATAATAATTGGAATATTTGTAAATTTAACATTAGTGTTAAATTAGAATTAAGATGAGTAAGTATATAGCTTGCAATTATTTAAACTATGATAATCAAAATAAATTATGGAGTTTGCATGAAGACTTTATAATGGCTTTTAGATATTCTGACGGTTTTACAGAACGATTATTGTCTGCTGATTTTTTTATTGATAAAAATTTTAAGCTTTTATGTTACTTAGGCTCATTTGATAAATTTAAAGATAGCACAGAACATGGTCTTCATTTTGTAATAGAAACCCATCTACCCAATGATATTAGGCAATTGGTTTCATCATTAATGAAAGAAAAATATGATTTTGAAAAGTTCGTAATGACAGATATGCCAGATGTTCAAGTTTATCTAAAATCAGGGGTAGATACAAAATCAGTATATATAAATTATATTATGCTGAGTGATACGGATGATATATTAGAATTTATGTCAGAAAAGAAATTATTTAAATTAACAAGTAAAATAGTAGGTTGGATAAATGATTGTTACGAAAGTCTTGTTAAAAAATAGCTATTTTGTATTTTTTACAAACAGTATATAAAATTAATAAAAAACCGAAGGAATCCTTGCCTTCGGTTTTTTGTTATATATATTCAATAAATATTATTTTTTTATAAATTTAAGAGTTTGCTCCTTTATACGTAAAAAATATACATTTGAGGTTAATTCGGATACATCCAAACAAATTTCTTTATCAGGTTTAATGGCAAAAGTTTTAACAATTTTTCCATTTCTATCAATAATTGTAGCTATTATATTTTTACTTCCTTCCACTTTAATCCCCTTAATATATATGATATCTTCTACAGGATTAGGATGCAATGAAACTGAGGAAGATAGGGTGTCTCCAAAAGTTATATCATTTGTAGATGATAAATTGGTTCTAAAACTACTTTGAGCGTATCTGGATTGAACTGAAGGAGAACAATAGGTTGTTACTCTCCAATCATAAGATACATCAGGTAATAAACCAGTTAAAGATGCATAATTGTTAGCTGTTACAGCAGCTGTGGTCCAAAAAGAAGTATTAGTAGGCTTAAATTCAACTTTATATCTGTAGGCTCCGTTAACCGATAACCAGCTAAGTTTAGCACTATTGCTTGATATATTTGTTTCGGATAAGTCTGAAGGAGTAATGCAGGTTTCTGGTGTAATAAAATCACTTTGAGAATAAGCAGAGGTTGAAGACGTGGAACAGTATGTTTTCACTCTCCAAGTGTAAGAAGTGTTCTCTTTCAATCCTGATATGGTAAAAGCATTTGATTTTGTTCTAACCATTATCCATATAGTATCATAAGCAGCTTTATATTCAACCTTATATTTATAGACTCCGGCAATTGGATTCCAGTTAAGTGAAGCGCTGTTATTTGTGATATTAATTACCCTAAGTCCCGATGGGGCTGAGCAATCGCTAGCAGTCCTGAAAACACTTTGAGAAAATCCGGAACTGATTGAGGGAGAACAGTAAGTTATAACTCTCCAGTTATAAAAGGTATTCGGTTCAAGTCCGGTAAATGTGAAAGAATTATCCGTTGTTACCGTAGCAGTTACCCAATTGGTAAGTGTATCATTTTTGTATTCAACTTTGTACCTGAAGGCACCGGAAACTTGTTCCCAATTAACAGTAGCACTATTTTTTGATATATTATTAGTATTGAGCCCCGAAGGATTTATACAAGTCCCGGAAGTATTAAAATTACTTTGAGAATAAGCGGAGCTTGATGACGTGGTACAGTTTGCTTTTATTCTCCAGCTATATGAAGTATTCTCTTCTAATCCTGAAATTGTATAAACATTAGATGTTGTTCTGGCTGTATTCCAGTTGGTATCTGAAAGAGATTTATACTCCACTATATAATTTACTGCGCCATTTACCAAATTCCAATTAAGAGTTGCTTTATTAGTTGAAATATTGGTTGTGTTTAGTCCAGAAGGGGATATACAGCCACCGGAGGTCACAAAACTACTTTGTGAATATCCTGAATTCATTCTCATATCACAATACGTATTTACTCTCCAGTCGTACGATGTGTTAGTTTGTAGGCCCTTCAGTTCAAATGAATTGGAAGTTGTATAGGCACGTGTCCATATTGTATCAGAATAAGCTTTAAATTCAATTGAGTATTTATTAACTCTATTACCAGGATTCCATGAAAGTAAGGCGCTCGTATCGGATATATTAGAAACGTTAAGTCCGGTAGTAAATGGACAGTTTCTTGTAGTAAAAGAATTTTGTTTGTATATAGAACTGCTTGAATTATAGCAATTTGTTTTGATTCTACATAGATACGATGTACCTGCATTTAATTTAGATAAAGTGAAAGATGTAGCAGTGTTTTCAATAGTAGTGGCAATCCAGTTATCCTCTGATTCCATTTTGTATTCAACGGTATAGTTCTTAGCTCCGTTCACTGCTTTCCAGTTAAGTATAGCACCACTACCATTTATATAAGTAATGCTAAGATCGTCTGGAGCAGAGCATGTGGGTACGGGAGGAAAAATATTGATAATTACAGCCTGATTATTGGTAAATCCTTGAGGATTGGTTATTTGATAATATCCATTAGCCTTTCCACCCCATCCTAAATTAAAGTGAATCAGATTGTTTGAGTCGTAACCGTCAGCAACAAATGCATGTCCGCCGGAGGATGACCTTCCCATAAAATAAACAGGATAGTTTTTGGTTAGCTGATCTTTTACTAAGTTTAGCCATTCCGCATTACTGGTATAGTTTGATCTGTACTTTATTTCAGCTGAAGGACTGTATTTAAAGTAATTTTTCAAAGCGGGGACAACATTAGCGTCAAAAGCTCCGGAAGCTGAAGGTCCATATATCATATTCACTGAAACTCCGGCATGATACATTAAAGTTGCCACAGCATCCACCTGTTGGGCGGATGAGGAGCTCGAAAGAAAATTAGGCATATGATTCCATTGGTAGTTTGTATTCTGGAAATTAGCAGTTAACGTTTTCCCTTTCCAGTTGTAAAAATTATTAGCTATTGTATACGTATGTGATCCACTCCCTTTGTCAGGATAATTCCAGAATTTCATTATTTGAGCCATAGCTGTAGCTACACACCCGGTCAGAGAAGATTTTCCTTCATAAGTAACAGGTGCCAGCTTATTATAGTATGGATACTGATTCCATATGGTTTTAAGTAGAGGATCAACGTTAGAAGCTAGAGAAACATTGGAACTTTTAGCTAGAGGAAGTGCTTTTCCTGTAAGTAAAGCTTTCCATTCTTCTTCGATTAACGAATTCTCTTGATTGATAACTTTTTGAGCTTTGTTTTTTCTTAGATATTCATTAGCCAATTGGTAATTGTTAAGAATATATAGTAATTCAGGAGAAATTGATTGGTCTAAGGTAATGGGAGAATCAAGAGAATAAGCTAAAACGGGGTGATTTTCACTTTCTGATGAAATAATAATAAAACCATTTCCATCAGTATTTTTAAAAATATAAAAACCATCGTATTTTTTATCAAGTTGGTCTGTAACATTCGTCAATCCAATATTTCCAGACTTATGCTTTTCTGATTTAAAAATTAGAAAATTTTTTGCTACATATTCCGCAGTTTTTTCGGAAACATCTTGTCCATGGAATAGATAAGGTATAAGAATACCCATAACTATAATAATGTACTTGTAATTATTCATAAAAGCTTATTTGTAAATTAGTAATAATAATTGGTAAAAAATAATAAGTATTCTATATAATAGTAGCAAATAGTAATGACATAATAGAATATAAAGGTTCAGAGCCGTCTTAATTTTAAATCCGAGTATAATTAATATAAGACAAAGATTAGATGTAGTACATTATCATAGGCAGTAGTAATTAATGTTAGTCTATTCAAATATACTAATTTTATAATTAATATGTATAAAATATGTTTAATTTATGATATATTTTAATAAAAAATATATGTAACTTATGTTTGGTTGCAATTTTTTGTAATAAAATTTATTGTTATTATTTGCTTTATAAAAAGAGAAAGAAAGAACAGTTATAATTTTTAATATTTGTAACTTTTTATATTATAAAATAAATTATGAAATACTTAAAAATTTCTTTATAATTATTTTATTAATGTTTTGTTAGTTTGGTGCTTTTTCTAAGTACAACATTTAAAAATAAAAAAAAACCGAGGAAAATAAATTCTTCGGTTTTTTTATACAATTTCAGTAAATATTATTTTTTTATAAATTTAAAAGTTTGATCTTTAATACGTAAGAAATATAGGTTTGAAGTTAATTCGGATACATCCACTGTAATTTTTTTGTGAGGTTGAACAGTAACGGTTTTAACAATTTTTCCATTTCTATCAATAATAGTAATCAATAAATTGTCATTCTCTTTAAATTCAATACCCTTAATATATACAATTTCTTCTACAGGATTAGGATATAATGATATTGAGGAATACTTGCTTTCTTTTTTATTTTGCGTATCAAAATCATCATTAAGCATATCGCTCATAGATGAAGAAGTATTAAAACTACCTTGTACATACGAAGATTTAGAATCCGTACAATTAGTTTTGATTCTCCAGAGGTAAGCGGTATTTTCTTTTAATCCGTATAATATTAAAGAAGTTCCTTTAGTGTTAAGTAGTATGACATTCCATTTATCTTCATCAGAAGCTTTATATTCAACTCTGAAAGTTTGATTATCTTTCCCTGCGTTCCAGTTAAGGATGGCACTGTTGGTTAATATATTTGTAGTTGCAAGTCCGGAAGGTAAAGGACAAATAGCTAAAGTTAAAAAGGTGTTTTCAGTATATTCAGAGCTTTCAGAGTTAGAACAATTTGATTTAACTCTCCAGTAATAACGTTTTTTCTCTTTCAATCCAGTAAGAGTGATTGAGCTATCTCCATTAGAAACAGTAGTTTTAGTCCATTCGTTGTCGGAAGATGCTCTGTATTCCAGGGTATAGCTCAGTGCACTGCTAATGACATTCCATCTTAGGTTAACACTATTTTCAGTAATATCTGATGCAATTAATCTTGAAGGTGAAAAACAACTACTTAATGTATTAAAACTACCTTGCACATATGGAGATTTAGAATCCGTACAATTAGTTTTGATTCTCCAGAGGTAAGCGGTATTCTCTTTTAATCCGTATAATATTAAAGAAGTTCCTTTAGTGTTAAGTAGTATGACATTCCATTTATCTTCATCAGAAGCTTTATATTCAACTCTGAAAGTTTGATTATCTTTCCCTGCGTTCCAGTTAAGGATGGCACTGTTGGTTAATATATTTGTAGTTGCAAGTCCGGAAGGTAAAGGACAAATAGCTAAAGTTAAAAAGGTGTTTTCAGTATATTCAGAGCTTTCAGAGTTAGAACAATTTGATTTAACTCTCCAGTAATAACGTTTTTTCTCTTTCAATCCAGTAAGAGTGATTGAGCTATCTCCATTAGAAACAGTAGTTTTAGTCCATTCGTTGTCGGAAGATGCTCTGTATTCCAGGGTATAGCTCAGTGCACTGCTAATGACATTCCATCTTAGGTTGACACTATTTTCAGTAATATCTGATGCAATTAATCTTGAAGGTGAAAAACAACTACTTAATGTATTAAAACTACCTTGCACATACGAAGATTTAGAATCCGGACAATTGGTTTTGATTCTCCAGAGGTAAGCGGTATTCTCTTTTAATCTATAGAGTGTAAGAGAACTACCGGAAGTAATATTTTTTATGATTGTCCATTTATCTTCATCAGAAGCTTTGTATTCAAGGGTATAGCTCAGGGCGCTACTAATGTCATTCCATTTCAGGTAAACACCATTAGTAGATAAATTTGAAATAGTAAGACCAGTTGGAGCAGGGCAACCTTTCAAGGTTGTGAATTCATACTGATTATATTCAGAAAAATTAGAATCAGAACAGTTTGTTTTCACTCTCCATAAGTATTTTGTATCAGAAATTAAATTAGAAAGAGTCAAAGTATTTGTTTTAAGCGATGTAGTTGCAACTATCCAGTCAGAGTTAATTGAAGTTTTGTATTCTACTGTATAACCTTTTGACATACTAATCTCATCCCATTTAATAATAACATCATTAGTAGATAAATTAGAAATAGTAAGATTTGTTGGAGTAGGGCATTTTTCAATGGTAGTGAAGTCGTATTGACTATATTCAGAAAAAATGGAATCAGAACAATTTGTTTTCACCCTCCACGAATATTTGGTGTTAGGGTTTAAGTCTGATAAAGTAATTGAATTAGCAGTAGTAGAAGAAGTGGCTACAATCCATTCCGTATCAGCAGAAGGTTTATATTCCACGTCATAACTTTGAGCCAAACTCATTGTGTTCCATGCAAGGGTAGCACTATGGGAAGAAATGTTTGATACAGTAAGTCCTGTGGGAGCAGAGCAGGGAGGTTTTATATTAATGATAACAGATTGATTAATAGAATATCCCTGAGGATTAGTTATCTGGTAATATCCATCAAAGAAACCACCCCATCCTAAATTGAAATGTATTAAGTTATTAGAGTCATAGCCATCTGCGATAAAAGCATGACCGCTGGAAGAAGAGTTTCCGGAAAAATAAACCGGAAATCCTTTTGATAATTGTTCTTTGACCAAATTTAACCAGTCTGTATCATTGGTATAGTTAGATCTGTATTTCATTTCAATATCATTGCTATAGTTAAAATAATTCTTTAGAGCTAAAAGTGCTCTAGAGCTATAAGCACCTGATCCTGAAGGGCTGTACATCATATCAACGGAAATTCCTGCATGTAGCATCAAAGTAGCTACAGCATCAACTTGTTGAGACGTTGAATTATCGGAAAGATAAATAGGCATATTATTCCATTGATAGTATGATTTTTCAAAATCTGCGGTTAATGTTTTACCCTTCCAGTTGTAATAACGATTAGAAATAACATATGAGTGAGAACCTATTCCTTTATCTGGATAATTCCAGAATTTCATAATCTGAGCCATAGTAGTAGCTACACATCCGGTAACACAGGAGGTTCCCTCATATGTTACTGGGGTTAGTTTGTTATAATAGGGAGATTGATTCCACATGGTTTTGATTAATGGCGAAACACTGGTAGCTAAAGATGTTTTAGAATTTTTAGAAAGAGGAAGGAAAGTTCCTGAAAGTAAAGCTTTCCATTCATTATTAATCACTGTATTTTCTTCAGATCTGAATTTGCTTGATTTGTTTTTTATTAAATATTCATTGCATTCCTGGTATCCGCTAAGTAGGTACAAAAACTCCGGAGATTGAGTTTTATCTTCATTTATTTTGGAATTAAATTAATAAGCTAAAATGGGATGATTTTTATTAGTAGCAGAAATAATATAAAAACCGCTTTCGGTAGCATTTTTAAAAATATAAAAACCGTTATAATTTTTATTTATTCGATCAGTTATGTTAGTTAATCGAATTTCAGTTGATTTTTGATGTTTAGAATAAAGCGATATAAAATTTTTCGCTACTATTTGTGCTTTTTCCTCAGAAATATCCTGAGCATAAAAACAATAAGAAGTAAAAATTCCTATAACAATTAAAAAGTGTTTGAATTTGAACATAGTTAGTTTTTTTTTGATAATTTGTTAAATGTTTATATAAAACCGTATACAAATGTTGGATTTGTAAGTATAAACATATATTAAGGATAAAATAGTTTACAGGTTTTATTTTAACAATAAATTTAAAAATATGAGCGAGTAAATAAATAGTAAGAGCTAAATCATAGGCGTGTTTATTTAAATTAATAGTATTCAAATCTACAAAATTTATTATTTATTTATATAATATTTGTTTTTTTTATATTTTTTTTCACAATCAATTGAGATAATAATTTTACAGCATATTATCTTAAAAGTAAAAAAAATATTTTTTAAATATTTAACTTTTATATATCTTGTTTATATCAAAAGACAACAAGAAGGAAAATAAAAACCGAAGACTTAGTTATCTTCGGTTTTATTTTAATTACTATAAAATTTTATTTTTTAATAAATTTAAAATTAGAGTTTTGAATACGTAAGAAATATAAATTCGGTGTTAACTCTGATACATCCAAGGTTATTTCCTTGGCGGGTTTAATTGTAGCAGTTTTAATTAATTTTCCGTTTCTGTCCAGAATAGTTATTAAATAATAGTTATTAATATTAGAATCTAATCCTTTTATAAAAATTGTATTTTCAACTGGATTTGGGTATACTAAAATTGAGGAAGGGATAGCATTACTTTTATTACTATATGGATTATCCTCATTAAAGTCAGTACTGGTAGAAGATGAATTTGTTCTAAAGCTACTTTGATTATAGTCTGAACTATGAGAAGCGGCACAATTGGTTTTTACCCTCCAATAATAATCTGTATTCGCTTTTAATCCTGTTAAGGAGAAAAAGGAGGAGGTAGGCATTGAAGTAGCAGTCGTCCAGTTAGTTGCTGAAGATGTTTTATATTCAACAGTGTAGCTTAGAGCTCCGGCTGTGGTATACCATTTAAAGATAACACTGTTGTCAGAGATATCAGTGGCTAAAAGACCTGTTGGAGTAGTGCAGCTACTCAAAGTAGTAAAATTACTTTGGGTGTATTCAGAACTATTGGAAGTAGGACAGTTGGTTTTCACCCTCCAAATATAGAATGTGTTAGCTCGTAAGCCGGATAGGGTGAAAGAGGTTGAGGAGGTAGAAGCAGTTGCCACTTTCCAATTAGTTTCAGTAGGTAGTTTATATTCAATACGATAGCTTTGAGCTCCGTTTACTACGTACCATTTAAGCGAAACGCTTGAATCAGATATATTAGAAGCGGATAGCCCTGTTGGGGCAGAACAATTATTCAAAGTTGAAAAACTTCCTTGAGCATATCCGGAACTTTCGGAAGCGGAACAGTTAGTTTTTACTCTCCATTGATAAGCTGTATTAGCCTTTAATCCGGATAAGGTAAAATAAGGAGTTGTAGTAGAAGCTGTAGCTAAAGTCCAGCTGGTTGCTGAAGTCTGCTTGTATTCAACAGTGTAGCTTTTTACACCACTTGCTGTATACCATTTAAGATCGGCACTGTTGGCTGAAATATTATATAGGTAAATACCTTCCGGTGTAGAGCAACCAGGTAAAGTAGAAAAACGGCTTTGAGCATATGCGGAACTGCTGGAAGCTGAACAATTGGTTTTTACTCTCCATTGATAAGCTGTACCAGCTTTCAGTCCTGATAAGATAAAAGACGTTGAAGTAGTTGAGGCAGTTGCCACTGTCCAGTTAATGTCTGAAGAAATTTTATATTCCACCGTATAGCCTTTTGCATCACTTATGGCATGCCATCTGAGAACAGCACTGCCAGAGGAAACGTCAAAGGCGGAGATACCTGTTGGGGTAACACAGCTGCTTAAAGTTGTGAAACCAGTTCGGGCATATCCGGAACTACTGTTAGCCGAACAATTACTTTTTACCATCCAATCATAAGCTGTATTAGCTTTTAAGCCGGATAAGGTGAAATAAGTAGAAGTTGTAGAAGCTGTGGCAACCTTCCATGTAGTTTCAGAAGATTGCTTAAACTCTACGGTATAGCTCTGAGCTCCACTCACGGCATACCAGGTAAGATCGGCACTTGTAGAAGAAATTTTAGAGGCCGTAACACCAGCTGGTGTGGAACAACTATTTTTAGTAGTAAACATTCCTTGAGCATATCCTGAATTATTGGAGGCAGAACAATTGGTTTTTACCCTCCAATAGTAAGAAGTATTAGCCTTTAAACCGGATAAGGTGAAATAGGATGCGGTAGTTGAAGTCGTAGCGATCGTCCAGTTAGGTGATGTAGCAGGTCTGTATTCCAATGTATAGCTTTGGGCACCACTCATTGCATACCATCTAAGCACTGCACTGGTAGTGGTGATGTCATAAGCGTAAATACTGGTTGGAGTTGTGCAATTACTAAAAGTAGTAAAACCGTTTTGAACATATCCGGAACTATCGGAAGTAGAACAATTGGTTTTTATTCTCCATTGGTAAGCTGTATTGGCTTTTAGACCGGATAAGGTAAAAGAAGTTGCGGTGGTAGAAGTTGTAGCAACAGACCAGTATGCTTCTGTTGCAAGCTTATATTCTATGGTATAGCTTTTTGCACCGCTCATTGCATTCCATTTAAGGATAGCACTCGAAACAGAGACATTAGAGGTAGAAGTTCCTGTTGGAGTAAGGCAGCTGCTTAAAGTGGTAAAACCACTTTGAACATAGCCTGAACTACTACCGGTTGGACAATTGGTTTTTACTCTACAATGATACATAGTATTTGCTTTTAAACCGGATAAGCTGAATGAGGTAGCTTTAGTAGAAACAGAAACAACGGTCCAGTTAGCAGCCGTTACAAGCTTATATTCTACTGTATAGCTTTGAGCTCCGCTCATTGCATACCATCTGAGTATAGCACTGGTGGAAGAGATATCTGAAATAGTGAAACCAGTTGGAGTAGTGCAGGTAGGTAAAGTGGTAAAAGCATTGAGATCATATCCGGAACTATCGGAAGCCGAACAATTCGTCTTTATTCTCCAATAATATGTTGTATTAGCCGCTAATCCGGATAGAGTGAAAGAGGTAGAAGTAAGAGATGTTGCTGCAACGGTCCATTGGGTTGCCGAAGCAATCTTATATTCTACTGTATAGCTTTTTGCATTATTCATGGCATGCCACCTAAGGACAGCACTTGTAGTCAAAATATTGTAGGTGGAAGCGCCGGTTGGAGTTGGGCAGCTGTTCGAAGTGGTAAAGTAGCCTTCAGTATATCCGGAACTATTGGAGGTTGAACAATTGGTTTTTACTCTCCAGTAGTAAGCAGTATTGGCCTTTAATCCGGTTAAGTTAAAATAAGAAGTTGTTATAGAAGCATTTGCAATTGTCCAGTTAGCAGTAGTACCTGCTTTATATTCAAGAGTATAGCTTTGAGCTCCGCTTACCGAATACCATTTAAGAACAGCACTATTGGATGAGATATTCGCTGCATAAACACCACCTTTTGGGTTAGTACAACTAGATAAAGTAGTAAAACTACTTAGAGCATATCCTGAACTAACGGAAGTAGAACAATTGCTCTTTACCCTCCAATGATAAATCGTGTTGGGTTTTAATCCGGATAAGGTAAAATTGGTGGCGTTAGTAGAAGTAGCAGCAACGGTCCACGTTGAAGCAGTAGCAAGCTTATATTCTAAGGTATAGTTTTGCGCATTGTCTACGACATACCAATTAAAGGTAGCACTGTTGGCGGATAGATCGGAAGCGGAAAGTCCTGTAGGTACAGAACAACTGGACTGAGTGGTGAAATCATTCTGACCATATAGGGAAGTATCAGAGGCGGAACAATTGGCTTTTACTCTCCAAAGATAAACGGTAGTTGGTTTTAAACCGGATAAGGTAAATGAAGAAGCAGAAGTAGCAGCCGTAGCAACTGTCCAGTTGTTAGCTGTAGCAGGCTTATACTCTACTGTATAGCTTTTTGCCCCGTTTACCTCATACCATTTAAGGGTAGCACTATTGGCTAAAATATTGGAAACAGATAGCCCTGTTGGAGAAGTACACGTTGGAGTAAAAGGGGAAATGTTGGTAATTATAGCCTGATTATTTGAAAATCCCCCGGGATTGGTAATCTGATAGTAGCCGTTAGCATAACCTCCCCATCCTAAATTGAAGTGGACAAGATTATTAGCATCATAACCGTCAGCAACAAATGCATGTCCGCTCCCCAAAGAAGAAGTTCCGGTAAAATAAACCGGATATCCTTTTGTTAATTGTTCTTTAATCAGGTTTAGCCATTCGGAGTCACTAGTGTAACGGGACTTATATATAAGACTAATATCAGAGCTATATTTAAAATAATATTTTAAAGCCGAAACAACATTTGAATTACCAGCTATAGAAGCAGTGGGGCCATACATCATATCTATGGAAATTCCGGCATGAAGCATTAAAGTGGAGACTGCATCTACTTGCTGGGTAGATGAAGAAGCTGAGAGTGAATTAGGCATGTTATTCCAGGAATAGTTAGTATTGCCAAAGTTCGCAGTTAAGGTTTTTCCTTTCCAATTATAGCTTTGGTCAGAAATGGTGTAGGTATGACTACCGTTTCCTTTAGCCGGATAATTCCAGAATTTCATAATTTGAGCCATGGCAGTAGCTACACATCCGGTCAGAGATGATTTTCCTTCATACGTAACCGGAGTAAGTTTATTGTAGTAGGTTGACTGGCTCCAGTTAGTTTTTATTAGTGGTGAAACACTGGAAGCAAAAGTTACTTTAGAATTTTGAGAAGGAGGAAGGTTGCTTGCCGAAAGTAAAGCTTCCCATTCATCAAAAATTTTTGTATCTTCTTCAGAGCTGATTTTGCTTGATTTATTTTTACTTAAATATGCATTGCATTCCTGATATCCGCTAAGTAAATACAAAAACTCAGGAGATTGAATTTTATTTTCATCTATATTAGAATCAAATGAATAAGCTAAAATAGGATGGTTTTTACGGGTAGCGGAAATGATATAGAAACCGTTTACGGTAGCGTTTTTGAACACATAAAAACCGTTGTAATTATTATTTATTCGATTAGTTATGTTGATTAATTGAATTTCAGATGATTTTTGATTTTTAGAATAAAGCGATATAAAATTTTTCGCTACTATTTGGGCTTTTTCCTCAGAAATATCCTGAGCTTTAAAAAAGCAGGAAGTAAGAATTCCTATAACAATTAAAAAATGCTTGAATTTGAACATAGTTAGTTTTTTGATTAATTACAAAATATTTAAATGAATCCGTGTCCTTAAGATTGAATTAAAAACATATCAATCAACAGGTCAGCATAAATTGGTTTAAGATTACTTAAAATAAAATAGTAAAGAGAGTGTGGGGAATAGAAAGTAAAGGTTATTTCATAGGCATATACGTTAGAATTACTAGTATTCAAATATACAGAATTCATTTTTTATTTATATAAAATATATATTTTTTATATTCTTTTAAATAGTTAATTTAAATAATTATTTTAATAGTATGATAATAAATGATTGTGAAATAAATACTATTTAAATGTTGTTTATTTTCGTTTAATAGTTAATGAAAAATAAAACCGAAGAAAACCAATCCTTCGGTTTTATTTTAGATACTCCCTAAGAAGTTATTTTTTGAAAAATTTAAAATTATAATCTTGAATACGTAAAAAATATAAATTTGAAGGTAATTCGGATACATCTAAGGTGATTTCACTACCGGACTTAACGGTTGCGGTTTTAACCACTCTTCCATTTCTGTCCGTAATAGTTATTACTTCCACTTCGTTGGAACTATACTTAATATCTTTTATAAAAAGTGTGTTCTCTACCGGATTTGGGTACAGAGAAGGACTTATAAAAGTATTCTCAGGATTAGGATTTGCTAACTCTGATTCAGCATTTGAAGCATTCGTACTTGAAACATTGATTCTTAAATTATAACATTTTGATAAGTCAAAATTTCCTGCATGCCCATACACTAATATATAGTAGGTGCCCGGTGCTAAGTTATTCATGGCAATTGTTTCGTTGGTAGTACCACTGAATGTACTGCTGCCAATTTGAGTTTTCGAACTGTTATAAAGTTTTAAATCATAATCTTTAGGTAAATTTTGTAATGTAATATTGATATTAGATTTTGAACCTAAAATAAATTTATAGTAATCTTTATCCGTTGCGCTGCCAATACCTGCGGAATAGGTCGTATTTGTACGTAAAGCCACTGCGGTTGCAAAAGATTCGTTAGGTTCGTAATTATTGATACATGATGAAGTTACAGGGGTAGTGCTTACTTTTAAATGATAACATTGAGACAAATCAAAATTTCCATTATAACCGTAAACAAGTACATAATAAGTACCTGCCGGGAGGTTGTTTAAAGTGATGGATTCACTGGATGTGCCGCTCTTGGTACTGCTGCCTATTTGAATAAATGAGCTGTTATAAATTTTTAAATCATAATCTTTAGGAAGATTAGCCAAAGTGGCAACGATATTTGAAACAGCGCTGATTGTAAATTTGTAATAGTCTTTATCGGTAGCACTTCCTATTCCCGCATAATAATTGGTGTTAGTATTTATAGGAGCAGCAGTGGTAAATGATTCATTGGGCTCATAATTCTGAATACAGGAAACAACTGTCAAAGTTTTAAAGTTAGATTGGCTATAATTGGAACTTGACCCGGACGAACAATTAGCTTTAATCCGCCAGTCATACGAAGTATCAGATTGCAAGCCTGTTAAAGTGTAGGAATTGTCATTAGTTAAGGCAACGGACCATGAAGCAGAGGAAGCTTTTTTATATTCTACAGTATAATTTCCGGCTCCTGCAATTGCATTCCATTTTAGGATAGTACCTGAAGAAGTGGTTCTTTCAGCTTTCAAACCTGTGGGAGCCGAGCAATTGCTTTTTATAATTCCAGTAACAATAAGAGAGTAATTTTGTTTTCCTCCGGATAAATTATTTTTATGTTTGATGGAAATCGTATAACTCCCTGACGCGCCGGGTATATCAATTCTTTCAAAAGGATCTACTTTGTTATCCCCCTTACTACTGGTAGTTGCTGAGGTAAGTAGATAAGGATAGTAAGTGGTTCCGTTTTTTGTAATTCTTATATCAAGATCATTAACTAACACAGCGGTTGATAAGTTTATTGTACCACTATTTACAACATTACCTGCCGGATCTGTCCAGGAAATGGAAGCAATTAAAGGATTGATGCCATCTGAATTTACGGTTATGCTGTATGAAGAACCGCTGGTTAGGATATTTTCTTCAATGAGGGAATTGCTGTTTTTTTTAGAGATCGTCTCAGCGGCAAATTTAGCATTCAGCAGCCCCCATCCAAATTTAGCGTCCGGGCCAGGCGTTCCTGCGTCATCTGCTGTATGTAGCGCGAGTCCTTTCAGGGTAGCAGCTTTCATAAGGGTTCCATATAAATTTTTGTAGTGCTGCTGAAGTAATATAAGCGTACCTGTAACATTAGGAGATGCCATGGAAGTTCCGGTATAGGTAGCATAACTTACATCGCTTGAAGCAACGGAAGAATAAATTTCAGTACCATTTCCGGCAATATCAGGTTTTATACGTAAATCATCCGTAGGTCCCTGACTACTGGAACCATTGATGCTTGCTTGTGCTAATTTTCCATTCGCATCAATAACAATATTTTCTGCGTTGGCAACGACAAGGTTATTTTTAGAAGTTTTAAAACCGGATAGTTTATCATACCCTGTAGCCAGAGGATTAGGATTGGTAGCATATCCGTCGTTACCGGCTGAACATACCATAAGATAAAAAGGGGCGTTAAACATGATTTCATCCCAGCTTTTTGATTCATTTGAGTAGGCTCCAAACATCCAGGGAGTAATAGACGAAAACCGGAAACCATACGAATGATTGGATAGGGTCATACCGTTTGTGGCAGCAGTAGCAGCCTTTGAAGCATCCGAGTTCCAGTTGTTGCTTATCACTTTTGCCTGAGAAGCCATTCCTTTGGCTTTAGGATCTTTTCCGGAAGCAATCATAGTTCCGGCCACATGGGTGGCATGGTTGCTCATTCCCGTGGAACCATCTCCTATGGAAACTCGTCCTTTTAATTCCTGATGTGTAGATCTCACTGCATTTTCATCCCAAATGTAGGCAGTCATATTCTGACCGTCTAAATTTAGTCGTAAACCTCCTCCTGAATTTAAGTAATTGGCTCTTGTTGATTTCGCGGCTTTGATATTTTCCGTTATATAATATATAGGACGCATATCTGCAGTTACACCAATTAATTCCGACACATTTCCGTCTTCATGATAAATTTTTTCCTGAAGCTTTCGGGTTTTCATTAATTGTAAAGCTCTTTCTTTATTAGCTTTTGCCTCCACATCAAACAGCTTGGATATTGCTTCCAAATGATTGGTATTGCTTTCTTTTTGAATGACTGCAATATCTTCCTTAGTTTGTGAAATAATTGATAAGGGAAGAAAACTAAGATATAAACATATCAGGTGTAATTTTCTCATAAAATTTTTTTTGTAGGGTTAATTTTTTGTTTTTTAATGAATACAAGTTATAGGTCTAATCTATGACAAGAGAGGGTTCGTAGACGATAGATAGAGTAGTTAATGGGCTTAAATGTAAGAAGATAATTTAGTGTATCTTATTTTTAGTGTTTATATAAATTTGAAAAATTTATATTTGAAAATGAGTACTTTTAATTCATAGGCTATTAGGATTAATTATTTAAACCAAATATAAGATAAAATTTAATTCTTTGCAACATAAAAGTATAATTAAGTTATTATTTATTTTAAAAACTATGTCAAGTGTTTGCTTTTTTTATTTTATTATTATTTTATATTAATTTTTTATTTGTTTTAAGGGTGAGATTTAAATAGGAAATGATATAAGTAAAGTCAATGATTTCGTTTCTTGATAGTGTAAATTTTACTATCTGATTGATTGCGTAGTTGTATTGCGCATTTTTATTTTAGTTTTGCATGGTAAAATAAATAAATCATGATTCTAAAGATAAAGAGTGCTAATAAGTATTTATTAGATATATTACATAAAAATCCTGAAACCGATGCCGGGTTATATTTTAAACCACTTAAAAAAGGTATTATAGTAGGGAATATAGTGAGTAGTTATGAATATGAAGTAATCTTTCAGGATACCAAATACAGCTATTTACCTGAAGATTCCAATCAGATAGATTTTCAGAGTTACTGCAATCCTTTAGTAATATTACACATATCTAATGAATTGTTTAATCATATACTCAAAGAAAAATCAGAATATGTTCAAAAAGAAATTTCCTGGTTAGGAATTACACAAGGAGAAGCAGATACGCAAGAATGTACTATTGAAATTCCCTCATTTTTTATACATTCCAACTGGTATAGAGACGAAGAATTTCTGTTAAGCAAATACTTTGAAGGAATTAAGTTAACACAGGTACAGGGTAAAGTATTTAATCTTAAAATTAAAGGTAAATCTATATTTGAAGCAATAAATCTTTTAAACCTGGTAGCGCTTTTAGCTCATATAACTAATGATTACGGCTTATTTACCTTTATTGATGATCAGTTTGCACAAAAATATGCACGAATTTTAACGAATATTGACCATGTGCCGTACTTTGTGTTTTATTTATTTATAAAAAGGGCAACCAAATCAGAGAAGCAGTTTAAAAATATAAAACCGGTTTTTGAAGAATATTTAAGAAAATACGGGATGGAAGCAGAACTAAGCTGGTTGGGAACACATGCTGACAGAGTTCGGTTTATAACGGATAAGCTTGAGTTGGACCGGCCAATTGTGGATATAGGCTGTGGTGAGTTTATTTATTATAAAAAAATGATGAATAAAGGATTTAGATCCCATTATATAGCTGTGGATGAAAATGAAAATTTTGCAAGTATGGCAGAATATCTTCCCCAGCGTTATCAAGCAGAAAACCTTGAATTTTATACGCGTTTAGAACAAGTTCGAACCGATGAATGCGTGAATGTGATTATGACTGAAGTCATTGAACATAATACTTTAGAAGAAGCAAAAAAATTAATTAAACAAGCATTACAGTTTAATATAAACAAAATGATTATAACTACTCCGAATTCAGATTTTAATGTTTACTATTCAGAAAGTTTGGATAAAAGACATGAGGATCATGATTTTGAACTCAGTGAAAAAGAATTTAAAGAGTTGATAGAAGAATGTGCAAGTTCAATTCCTGGTATTATAACAAAATATAGCGGAATAGGAGACTCTATAAACGGAATACAACCCACACAAGCAGTAATAATTCAAAAACAATAGAAAAATGCAGCAAAACAGTGAATTAAGGAAATTAAAAAGCAGAATCGATTGGTTTTGTAAAAGTAAAGTAAATGCATTTTCTCCAACTATTTCTCCAGCACCCAAATCAGCTGAAAGAAAAGAAATTGAAAGTATTTATGAAGCCGTATATTATTTTTTACGAAATGGTGTCTCACAACTGGTGGTTCAGAGAAAATATATGGGTTCCTATTGTGATATATATTTACATAAAAATATAGAGGACACCTATTTTGTGAGTCGCAATGGATTCAGAATAGAGCATATAAGCAAGGAAGACGCGCTAAATGCCTGTAAAGAGATATATAAAAAGCTCGATTGGAGTACTATGGAGCTTGCAATTATACAATCTGAACTCATGCCTTGGAGTACTTTAGGTAAAGGTTTAATTGAAAATGAGTTTAGAGGCTATCTAACCGTGCATAAAAATCATTTCAATGAATTAAAAAATTCAGAATTATATCATAAAATTGAACAGGTTAAAAAGTCTGAAGAATATAAAAATTTCATAAGCTTTACATCCAGCCATTCCGAGAAAGAAGTAGCTAAAAAGTATCCTGCTCATATAATACGTCAATACGCATCGGTAGAAAATTTTACAATAAAAAATCTTGAAGCTTATAAACAGGGAATTGACATTTATGAAGAACAGATTGCTCACTTTGGAAAAACCGAAAAAATGTTTTTTAAACCCTTTAACATTCTTAAAAAAGTATATGAGGACGGAACGGAAATCTTGGTAAATGACAATCTGAGCTATCAGGAAGTAAACGACGACGGGTTATTATATCTGGAAGAAATTAATGAAAAGAATGTAGACATTATCATTGAAGAAATTTATGCATGGTATAAAACATTAAATGCGGAAAACGAAGAAGGAATTGTAATTAAACCACGGAAAGCATTTATTAAAAATATTCCCCCCGCATTTAAAATAAGGAATGATCAATACCTTACCATGATATATGGAGTTAACTTTTTAGAAGATTATGACTATTACTTGAGAAAAAGAAAAATAGAAAGAAAGTTACAATGCTCTATCAACGATTGGATGATTAACTGGGAATTACTTAAAGTGCCTTATGCTGAAATTAAGTCCGATAATTATTATCTTAAAAATTTAGTATATGATCGTATTATGGGGGAAAAAGCAGAAATAAATTTAGATAGAAGGTTGTGATAAACAAATTGTGTATTAATTAAAATAAATGAGACTGATTTAAAATGAAAAAAAACATACAGATATTACTCTTGATAGGGCCACCCGGAAGCGGAAAATCGACATTTGCCAAATATTTTTTGAGAACAGAAGAAAATTGGATGAGAGTTTGTCGGGATGACTTTAGGTATATGAACTTTTCCCAGGAAAATCTTTCAGGAGAAAAAGAACATTTGATAACAAAATTGGTAGATGCTTCCATACAGGAATTAATTAAAAGAAAGACTAATGTGCTTATAGATGCTACCCATTGTAAAAAAGAGTATATTACCGAATACATTAAGAAATTTAACTCATATGCAGACATATCTTTTAAACTTTTTGACCTTAGCCTTGAAGAACTCCGTAAAAGATGTATAAACAGAGAAGAACAAACCGGAAAACATATCCCGGTTAGAGTTTTAGAACGAATGTTTGAACAGTTTCAGAATTTAAAACAAAATTATGATTTTTCTACAAGACCAAAAATATTAACTCAACCGGCAAATGCAGATAAGGTTCAGGATATGAATCTGCCTAAAGCTTTAATTTGTGATCTAGACGGGACATTAGCACTGATGAAGGGAAGGAATCCTTTCGATGCAGGAAAATCTAATGAAGATGAATTAAATTTACCAGTAGGAAATGTCCTTAAAAATTATTTTAAATTAGGATATAAAATATTATTGGTTTCCGGGAGAGAAGAAAAGCATAAAGGACCTACGTTAGAATTTCTTGAAAAATATGAAATTCCATACGATAATTTATGGATGAGAAAATCTGACGATTACAGAAAAGATTCAATAGTGAAAACGGAAATTTATAAAGAATATATTGAAAATCAATATTACATTGAATTTATATTAGACGACAGAAATCAAGTCGTTGATATGTGGAGAAAAGAGTTGAAGCTATCTTGTTTTCAGGTAAATTATGGTGATTTTTAAAGTGGTTTTATAAGTATTTTAATCACGTAACATCTGGTTCGTAAGCTAAAACAAAGTAAGTTCTAAAAAAATACGAAATGAAATAGTACAATTATAAAAGCGTATTAAACAACTAAATAAATGTAAATTTTAATTTAAATATTAATGAAAATATTTTTACTTAAAGTGAAGGTATTAAAACTTCCGGCATATATAATTTTATGATAGCCTGAAAAAACGTAAATTTGAGGCTGTATTTTTTTTAAATATGAATTCACTTTTTCGGTTGGATATTTTAAAAAAGGATGAAATATTATTAGTCATAGCAATAATTTTTGTCCTTTTAATAGTTGCTTCACTATTATTTTTTATAATAGGACTGATAAAACCTACGCCCATATTAAAAGAGTTAAAGTCAAGAACCAATTCATGGTGGATTATCGTTTTTATATTTATAATTGTTATCTTTTTAGATAAAAGAATTTCCTTTGTAGGAATTGCTTTTCTTTCTTTTTTATCTTTCCGTGAATTATATTCAATACTGGATTTCAGAGATTCTGACCGAAGAGCTGTTTTTTGGTCATTTTTAGCAATACCCATCAATTATTATCTGGCATATGCAGGTTGGTATAGTGCATTTATAGTATTTATACCTGTATGGATGTTTTTATTTTTACCTGTAAGGCTTATCATCAAAGGTGATACTAAAGGTATTGTTAAGTCTATGGCTTCATTACAATGGATTACTGTTTTATCCATATTTTGCCTCAGCCATACTGCATTTCTATTATCCTTACCAGAAATTCATGGTTTTTTGAACGGAGGCAGAGGTCTTCTTTTATTTTTAGTATTTATGACAGAAATAAATGATATTTCGCAGTATGTGTGGGGCAAGATACTGGGAGAACATAAAATAATACCCACAATCAGCGAAAATAAAACCTGGGAAGGCTTAATAGGAGGAATTATAAGTACAACAATTATTGGATATTTTTTAGGATTTCTGACTCCTTTGTCATTGTGGCCCTTGCTATTGGTAAGCTTTATGATTTCGGTATCTGGTTTTTTTGGATCGTTGGTTATAACTGCTATAAAAAAAGATATTGGAATATTAGAAGAGAATAATGCTGTTTCCGGACAGAAAAGTATACTGGATAGAGTAGATTCTTTATTTTATACAGCACCCGTATTTTTTCATCTGGTATATTATTTTGCATATTAAGAATGAGAAAGCTTATACTGATTTTTGTATATACCATTTGTATTAAAAATTTTCTCAAGTGGGTAATAGGAGTCAAATTTGATTCATCATCTTTTCTTTTAAAAGAAAAGAGCTTTATAATAGTGGCTAATCACAACAGTCATCTGGATGCACTTTCCATTATGGCTTCTTTACCGCCTTCACTTATAGACAAAGTTAAACCTGTTGCAGCAAAAGATTATTTTGGTAAAACAAGGTTGCAAGAAAAATTAAGTAATTATTTCGTTAACACCCTCTTAATAGATAGAAAAAAAGTTTTATTAAATAATAATTCTCAAGGTGACCCTATACATTTAATGGATAATGCTTTAAAAGAAGGATATTCGCTTATAATATTTCCTGAAGGAAGCAGAGGGAATCCAGATGTTTCTCAGCCACTTAAGAAAGGTGTGGCATACGTATTGCTATCAAATAAGCAGGTCAATTATATTCCGGTTTATCTTGAAGGATTAGGAAAAGCTTTACCCAAGGGGGATCATTTAATTTTACCTCATAAAGCTTCGCTTACCTTCGGAACTCCTAAAATGATTAGTTCAGATGATCCTCAGGAAATAGTAGATCAGATTCAAAGAGAAATTTTTGAATTAAAAGAAAAATGAAAATGATGGTGTAAATTATTCTGATTAATTCGGGTGAAAAATTATCATTTCATTTTTGCAAATTCACATTAACAGTAGTTTAACTTAAGTAGAAAATTATTATTATCAGCTAAAATCAGCAGATACGCTATGATTATAAGTTTTTTTAAATAAATTTTCCGAATCTAATGAGTTTACTGTATTTAGGAATTAAATTTTGTTTTTGTATAATTTGAAATAATAATGGTTGAAGAAATTTAGCGATGAATTAAAATCATTTACAATGAATAAATCCGAGCCCGATTGGTCTATTTCCGAAAACCATTTTGCAACAGCAGATGGGGTCTCTATATATTACAGACATTGGCAGCCTAATCAGGTTAATCAATATGTTCGTACTATTGTTATATTGCATCGAGGACATGAGCATTCTGGCAGGGTAGCTCATATAGTTGAGGAATTAGGATTTAAAGATACTTCATTTTTTGCCTGGGATGCACGTGGAAACGGAAAGTCGGAAGGAGAGAGAGGATATAGTCCTGATTTTGCAACTCTTGTCAATGATTTGGAATTATTTATAAGACATATATCTGAAAAGTACCAGATACCTATAAGCAGTATTATAATTATTGCACAAAGTTTAGGTGCAGTAATAGCAACAACCTGGGTTCATGATTATGCTCCAAAAATTAAAGCTTTAATTTTAACTTCACCAGCATTTAAATTACATTTAAGATATCCCGGTGCTCTAATTGCTGTTAAAATATGGCAAAAAATTAAAGGCAATTTTTATTTAAAATCATATATCAAAGGTAAAGAACTTTCCCATGATTTAAACAGGGCTACTTCTTATCATAATGATCCCTTAGTATCCTTGCAGATATCGTCTAATTTGTTAATTGGTATATTTGATACATCTGCTCGAATTGTATCTGATGCACAAGCAATACAAGTACCTACATTGTTGCTCATTTCTGAAGAGGATAAAATAGTTCATAAAAAAGTTCAAGAAGAATTTTATCTCGCATTAGGTTCTTCCATTAAAGAAAAACATAATTTCAGTGGCTTTTTTCACGATACATTAGGAGAAAAAGAAAGATACAAAGCATTTAAAGCGATTAAAAATTTTATTGAAAAAGTAGAGTTTATTTATGTTCCGATAAATTTAAAAAATTCAGATCAAAAGGGGGTAACGTATGATGAATACGTTCAATCAATTCTTCCTATCCCTTTTTATAGTATAAAAAATATTTATTATTTTTTCTTAAAGTCATACATAAAGTTGGTTGGAAAAAGAATTTCCAAAGGCTTGAAATTAAGTCACCAATTCGGTTTAAATTCTCCTATTTCTTTAGATTACATATATAATAATCAACCAGAGGCTATAGGGGTTATGAAAAATGTAGGTATAGGTAAATATTTAGATAAAAAATATTTAGATCGGCTAATATGGAAAGGATTGAGAATTAGGAAAAGTAACTTGGAAAATCTTGTAGGTAAATACGTTAAAAAATTAAATAAATCTGAAGTTTCCGTAAGTATTTTAGATGTAGCTACCGGGCACGGAGGGTGCATACTGAATATCGTTGACCTGTATAAAGATAAAATTGACAGTATCCTGTTATGTGATGTAAATGAATCGAATGTTAGAGCAGGAGAAAAATGTATCAAACAAAATAAATTACAAAATAAAGCTCAATTTTTAAAATCTGATTTTTTTAGCGAATCTATTTTTTCAAATATTAAATTCCTACCCACTTTAAGCATTATTTCAGGTTTTTGTGAATTGTTCCCTGATAATAATAAATTAAATCACTCTTTAGAGCTTCTTACCGGAATTATACCTAAGGGAGGTTACTTAATCTATACTAATCAATCCGGTCATACGCATAATGAAATATTAAACAGAATATTGAATAAAAGTTCTTTAAAAAACAAAACTCCTCAAATTATAAGAAGAAGAATACAAGCAGAAATGGATCAGCTAATTGAAAATTTTGGTTTTGAAAAAGTAGAACAGCTTATTGATCCCTGGGGTATTTATACTGTTTCTGTGGCTAAAAAATTTAAATAGTTATCTTCAAGTTTTCTTATTTGTAAAATTTATGTTTTATATAATCATAATTTAATTTTATAAAACCTGTTGTTTTATAAACATTAAAAAAAATACTATTATTACATTCTTTATATAAGCTGTATTTTTTATCTATTTCAAATTCATGAATATTTTAGTTATAAATCTGTACTTAGTCTATGAAATTATTGTCTTTTCCAATTTGAAAAAGATAGCAATAAAATAAAGCCACTATAAATTAAATATCTGTACTGAACAAAAAGAAAATTCGTAAATTAAAATTTAATTATATATTACGTATGTTAATGTATATTGTGTTTATATGGAAATTTATTTATTTTTTTAGCTTTAATTAATGAAATTTTCAAAAAATTAACGTTTTTTTTATTTTAAATATGTATAGCTTATTGTTTTTAAGATTATTGAATAAATGATAAATTAAAATATAAAATACTTATTTTCTAATGTTATTTTAAAATTGATTGTGAAAAACTAACTTATTAGAAATAAGTTTTTACCTAAATAAGGATTATTAGATATGAAAAGGTTTAATATGAAGGATTTTTTATAAAAAAGTTTAAATATATTTATATAAAAAGATAAAAAAATAACTATATTTATACTTAAAAAATAATGATGGAAATTTTGTTGTAACATTTTTTGTTTAAAAAGTTAATGAGGAAGCATGAAAAAGAAAATATGTTAAAAAATATAGGATATGTATTATGTTATTAAAGATGATTCTGAGACAGGAAAAAGGCTCAAAGAATTGTTGGAAAAAAGAAAGGAAGTTTATAATCAAATTAAAAAGTTGTCAGAAAAATATGGATTCAAAAGATGGATACCTGATTACAATTGCTCAACAGAGATATCAGCTGTCTGGTTTGATACCAATCCTAATCCAAAAGTTTGGAAAAAGTATAGAAACGGATATTACCCGAAGGCTAATACAATTGATGGAAGAAATATTATTTCTGAATTTAAAGGTATTTCGGTAGTAGATTTTAGAGATTTTAACGACTATATCGGATACGATGAAAATGAATGTTTTTATGCCGGTTTTGGATTAACTGATGGGTATGTAGGGCTAGATACTGGAGAACTGGATGTGAAAATGCCTAAGGATTGCCAGGAAGTAAGCTATTCTGAATATATTAATGTTTTTAAGACTAAAGTCTACGAAAAGCAATAGGCAACTTTCAGATATAATTAATCAGTTGATGTAATTAATACTTGATTTTATATTTCCGTTTTTAATGATTTTGATTATTAGCGGCAAGGTTTTTACATATAATTAAAGCCCTACTTAGAGGGCTTTAAAACTAATTAATCAATTGTTTGGAATTATTAACAATTAAGTTCTGATTTGAAGAATATAAATATACTCTCTATTAGTTAAAAATTATTGAGGAAAACCGTAAAAAGGTTTCCTAAAATAAAAAAGGTGATTTATCAATTGATAAATCACCTTTTTTGTTAGGGTGGCCAATGGGTCTCGAACCCACGACCTTCGGAACCACAATCCGACGCTCTAACCAACTGAGCTATGGCCACCGTTTTGGGAATGCAAATATATAAATAGATTTCTTAATATCAAATAAAATTTTCAAAATCTTTTAATCCAATCCATTTTTGAGTAGTAAAACCTTCTCCTGAATCAGTTCCGATAAGTCTTCCCAGATTTTCTGCCCTGTAAATAATACTTTTCTTAAAATTAGAAGAAGTTATAGGTGTAGTGGGTTCTTTGGAGTCTGGATCATAAAACTGGGTCTTATAAGCCATACAAGCTTCTACTTTCTGATTTAAAAATTCAGAAATATCTATAATAAAGTCTGGCTTAGCTTCATTCCATTGTATGTAATTAAAAACATACTTAGGTCTCCATACTGGTTGAGGCTTATCATCATAAAATGTTTCTACTTTGACTAGACCTGATAAGAAACAGGCATCATAAACTAATTTAGAAGCCTTGCCATGATCTGGGTGTCTGTCATCAACAGCATTAGCTAAAACATATTCAGGTTGATATTTCCGTATTATTTTTATAACCTCCAATTGGTTTGTTTCATTATTTAGAAAAAAACCATCTCTCATGTTTAAATTCTTTCTAACTGAAACTCCTAAAATTTTAGAAGCTTCGCTGGCTTCGTATTTACGGGTTTCAGCAGTTCCACGGGTACCAAGTTCTCCTTGAGTTAAGTCTATAATTCCTACTTTTTTATCAAAAGAAATCATCTTGGCTAATGTTCCGCCACAGCCAAGCTCTACATCATCAGGATGAGCTCCTATAGCTAAAATATCTAATTTCATTTTATCGGTTTTTATATAGTTACAAAAAAACTTCAGTAAAATTACTGAAGTTTCATTTAGTATGTTAAGATTTACTAGATTTTCACAAAGAAGGTTTAATCTTAGCCATAAGCCTTTCCACTCTGGCTTTAATATCCGATTTATCGGAAATCTGCCAAGCACTGATAGAAAAGGTATTACCTTTAGTTCTAACCATCAGTCCATAATCAGCATTGTCAGATGTCCATATTCCTGGTGATGACGGATTGCCGAATTCTTCCTTAACTATTGACTCTACGCTTTGTACTTTATCTGCTGTAGATTGGATATCTTCTCTGTATTTATATTTTTCCTGAGAAAATCCAATTACTGAAAATAAGCTCAAAAACAAAATTAAAAGTTTATTTTTCATAGTTATGTATTTAGTATCTGCAAGGTATAAAAAAATCAGGTTAGTATTTGAAATAATTAATTTATACTTGCAATATTCTGTTTATTATTGTATTTAAATGCCCAATATTCGTGCCAAATACATGTTAACGAAAATAACCCATTGTAAATGAATACAATGGGTTGAGTATTTTAATAAGTAATAAAATTACTTTTTGTAATTCTTGTATTTATTAAAGAACTTGTCAACTCTTCCGGCAGTGTCAACTAACTTAACTTTTCCGGTATAGAATGGGTGAGAAGTACTTGAAATCTCCATTTTAACCAATGGGTATTCTGTTCCTTCATACTCAATAGTGTCTTTTGTTTCTGCTGTCGAACGGCAAATAAACACCTCGTCGTTACTCATGTCTTTGAAAACAACTAATCTATAATTATCCGGATGAATGTCTTTTTTCATTTTGCTAAAAATTTGAGTGGCAAATCTACAATTTTTTTTACTAACAGACAAGAAGTTTGAATAAAAAAAAGAAGATTTAAAAATTAATATATTTTTAAAGAAAAGACTACCTGTTAATTTTTACTAATTTCATGTAAATGAAAAGATTATTTATTAAAAATAAATGACCTTTTTCAGTCTATTTACATTAAAAAATTATAGTTAAAAAATGAACAGGCAATGATTATTCTTAATTTAATTTTGTTTGTAAACCTTGATCAATAGCGTCCAAAAACTCTTCCGTGTTTAAGTAATCTGTTCTGGTCAGTTTATCTCCTTTAACTAAAAGAGCTAAATCTTTAGTCATTTTTCCATTTTCAACAGTTTCTATACAAACTTTTTCAAGAGTTTCAGCAAAATTTACCAGCTCAGGAGTATTGTCTAGTTTTCCTCTATGTATTAATCCTCTTGTCCAGGCAAAGATAGAAGCAATAGGGTTAGTAGATGTTTCTTTTCCTTCCTGATGAAGTCTGTAATGGCGGGTAACTGTTCCGTGAGCAGCCTCTGCTTCTACGGTTTTACCATCCGGTGTAACCAATACGGAGGCCATCAGTCCTAAAGAGCCAAAACCTTGTGCTACAGTATCAGATTGTACATCACCATCATAATTTTTACATGCCCATACAAATCCACCATTCCATTTCATTGCTGATGCTACCATATCATCAATTAATCTGTGTTCATAAGTAATACCTAGCTCTTTAAATTTATTCTGATACTCATTCTCATAAATTTCCTGAAATATATCTTTAAATCTTCCATCGTATGCTTTCAGAATAGTATTTTTTGTAGATAAATATAATGGCCATTTTTTAGTTAATGCCATTTGGAAAGACGAATGGGCAAAGCCTCTGATGGATTCATCGGTATTATACATTGATAAGGCAACACCGCTATCTTTAAAATCATAAACATCCCAAGTCTGAGGCTCTCCGTTTTCTGGTGTAAAAGTCATGGTTAATTTACCAGGACCTTTCGTGACAACGTCTGTGGCTTTATATTGATCACCAAACGCATGTCTTCCTATAACAATAGGTTGTGTCCATCCTTGTACATAACGAGGAACATTATTCATGATTATGGGTTCTCTGAATACAGTTCCACCAACAATATTACGAATAGTACCATTGGGAGATTTCCACATTTTTTTAAGATTAAACTCTTTTACGCGGGCTTCATCAGGAGTGATTGTTGCACACTTTACTGCAACATTATATTTTTTTGTAGCTTCTGCCGAATCAATAGTTACCTGATCATTTGTTTTATCCCTATTTTCAATTCCTAAATCAAAATATTTTAAGTCGATATCTAAATAAGGAAGAATTAATTTATCCTTGATAAATTTCCAGATTATTCTGGTCATTTCATCCCCATCCATTTCAACTACCGGGTTAAGTACTTTTATTTTTTGCATAATAAATATTGATTGGTTTTTCCAAATATAATAAGTCTTAAGCTAGTAATGCAAATATTTATCTTATAATTTTTGCTTATCTTTATAGAATGTTTTTTTTATAAATATCCAGAATTTATCTCTCACTTTTATTTTAGAATTAAATTTTTTTTATTTCAATTTTGCCAATATATTAAGATTATAAAAACTGCTTTTTTATTTTATATTTAGCTATTTTTAATAGAATTTTAAGTGTTAGTTCAATATCGGTTTATCTTAAAATTCTGCAATAACTAAAATGCTAAATCTTTTATGCTTTGCCACTTCCAGATGTAAGCAAGTGATGCCATTTTTGTGCAGTACGTTTGATTTTAAAAATAAATTTAATAATATAAATATGATTTTTCTTAAAGTGTACACATCAAATTACAATATATCTTCTAACCCTGTTACCTTTTGCTGTAAACGCAAAATTCATTTACTAAATATAAATTTTTAAAACTCTATTCTTTAGAAAGGCAGATGTTTGTAAATTCGTTGAGATTTTTATAATAAAGTTTGGTATAGAATTTTCATTTGATTCTATAACAGTATAAATAAATAATTAAATGAAAAAAACGTTGGTTATAGGCGCTTCGGAAAATCCAGAAAGATATAGTTACAAAGCGGTTAAACTTTTAAGACAATATGAGCATCCGGTTGTAGCTATAGGAAATAAAGAGGGCTCAATAGGAGATGTCTCTTTTTCCAAAGAATTGCCTGATATCATTGATTTGGATACTATAACTTTATATTTAAATCCTGATAGGCAAAAAGAGTATTATGAATATATTATTTCTTTGAAGCCTAAAAGAATTATATTTAATCCGGGAACAGAAAATAACGAGTTAGTAAAATTAGCACAGGATAACAATATTGTTTCAGAAGAAGCCTGTACATTGGTATTATTAAGAACCAATCAATATTAGCAAAATTTTTTTACTATCAGTAGTATATATAAATAAGATTTTATCCGAAAATATAATAAAAAAGTATGCTTCAAAAAATTTAGTTTTTGAAGCATAATATGTTTTAATTTATTTTAAAATCTTAGAACATAGGGTGTTGGTTTTTAGATTCTTTAGGTACATTTTGATGTACATCCCAATGCTCAACTATTTTTCCATTGATTACCTTAAAAATATCTATAGTAGAAGTAAGTGTTCCATCAGGATTTGAATTTTTAATGTGTAAAAAAACTAGATCTCCTTCAGCTGCTGCGTGCTGCACGTCAATACTAGTTTTTCCCTGACCTTTAAACCATATTTCAGCTTCTTTTTTTAAAGCTTCTGCTCCGTCTGCAACTGTAGGATTATGTTGAATATAGTCTTCAGCAACATACTTGTCGATTGCAGATAAGTCTTTATCTCCAAAAAGTTTCTGATAAAAATCTAATACTAATTTTTTGTTATTTTCTGCCGAATTATATATTGTTTCAACACGTTCAGTTGAAGTCTTGTTTTCCGTTTCATTTTTTTTCTTTTCACAACTTGATATCATTCCTAAAATTAAAACGACAATGCTTAAGATTACTTTTTTCATTTTCTTATTTTTTTCAAATATATAAATTATTCTGTAATATTTAAAGTTACAGTTTTAAATTTGATTAAAAACTTTATATTAGTGAAAAAATATTTATACTCATTAATGTAACAGCTTAGAGAAAAATTAATAAATTCATTTATATGTAAATAAATGAGTGTAAATCTTTTAAATGTTTAAGGAAAAAAGTAATATTATTTTGCTAAGATTCTCTTTTTTTTATTAAATTACAATTGCTGATAAATTTATTATAACAGTTATTATTTTTTAACTTTAAAAAAGCATTGATTGCAGTTTCTAAGGATAATCTCACTGTTTATAATTGTATGGATACAGCTAATCAAATCAAATGGTCTTATGTATCAATTATTTAAGCAATTGATACGCCATCAAAGCAAATAAATATGCGATGCCAGTCATTGCAAATAATTGAATTGTGGGCCACTTCCATGAATTAGTTTCTTTTTTTACAATGGCAAGAGTGCTAATGCATTGCATAGCAAAGGCATAGAAAAGTAATATAGAGACACCTGTTGCAAAGTTAAAAGTAGGTTCTCCTGTATTATGGTTAATATCTTTGCGCATAAGCTCTTTTAATTTTAGGTTTTCTTCACCATCATCTTCCATACTGTAAATAGACGCTAAGGTTCCAACAAATACTTCTCTGGCGGCAAATGAAGATAAAATACCTATATCAATTTTCCAATCGTAACCTAACGGTTCAAAAATGGGTTCAATACTTTTACCAAATCTTCCCAAATAAGAATCTTCTAAAGAAGTTTCTTTTAAAAAGTATAATTTTTGATCTTCTTCATTTTTAGCAAAACCATAAGTACCCAGAGCCCATAGTATAACGCTGACGGCTAAAATTATTTTACCAGCATTAGCAACAAAACTCCACGAATTTTCAAATAAACCATAAAATACATTTCTCCAGAATGGTACCTTATAATTAGGCATATCAAGAATCAGATAACTCTTATATTTAGATTTTATAAATTTATTGGCAATAGCTGCTCCAATGAATGCCATAATTACGCCTAGAAGATACATAAGCATCATTGTTAATCCTTGATAATTGAAGAAACCTTTACCTTTTGGGATAATTAATGCAATAATTATAGAGTATACTGGTAATCTTGCTGAACAAGTAATGAAAGGGGTTACTAATATGGTAATGAGTCTTTCTTTAGCATTTTCAATGTTTCTGGCAGACATAACAGCGGGAATTGCACAGGCTGCACCCGACAATAGTGGAACTACACTTTTACCGTTTAAGCCTACTGGCCTAAACCATCGATCCATAAGAAAAACCACACGCGACATATAACCACTTTCCTCCATTAACATAAGGAAAAAAAACAAAATGGCTATTTGAGGTACAAAAACGGCAACTCCGCTAATACCTGGTAATATACCATCAGCAACAAGCTCCATAAGAGGTCCACTAGGTAAATGTTCTTTCAGTAGGTTGCTAGAATAAGCAAATATTTCTTCAATCCAATCCTGAGGAAAGCTGGATAGATAAAAAAGAGATTGAAATATGAGGAATAAAATACCAAAAAATAAAATATAGCCCCAAAAAGGATGAGTTGCTATTTTATCTATTTTATTGGTCAAAGTCTGAAACGTAAGATCTTTATGAATTATTTTTTCTACTAAGCTATCAATTTTCTGATGTCTTGAAATAGTTTCTTTTAATTGGAGCCTTTTAGGAACTAATTTATATTCTTTTATAATTTCAGCAGCCTTTTCTCTAAATTGGTTAGGAATAATTTCGTTTTTAGACTGCGATAATAGCAACCATGCTAAATAATCATTTAATTTAAAATTTTCTTTAAATTCTTGTACAGCTTTTTCATACTCGCTAGGATATTTAAAAGATGGAGAAGATGAAGCAGTAGTCCCTTTAAAAATAGCTTCTTTCAGTTCTGTAATTCCTTTGCCTTTTCTTGAGCTGATTAGGACAACAGGAGTATCAAAATATTCAGGAATATTATTTTCTTTTATAATAATTCCTTCTTTTTCAATATCATCAATCTGATTAATGGCTAATATTACCGGAAGTTCTAAATCTTTAACTTGTTCATAAAGAAATAAACTTCTTTTCATATTGTGAACATCTGCCACTACAACTATACAATCAGGATAATCTGGATTGTTGGGAGATGTTAAAATATTTAAAACCAGTTCCTCATCTGCTGAAGAAGGACATAAGCTATAAGTTCCCGGAAGATCCAGCAGATTGTATTCAATATTTTTAAATATAAATTTGCCTTTCTTTTTTTCAACAGTTATTCCAGGGTAGTTACCGGTTTTTTGATGTAAACCACTTAATTGATTAAATAGGGTAGTTTTTCCTGAATTAGGATTACCAATAAGAGCGATATTTTTTTTGTTCATTTTCCTTTTCTTACACCAATTCAATCAAAATGCTCTTGGCTTCTTCCTTTCTTAGCATTATAGTACTTTTTTCTTTACCATACTCCAGATATAGCGGACCGTTCCATGGGGCTTGTCTTTTAAGTTTCACCACAACTCCAGGTACAATTCCCATTTCTAATATTTTTGCGGGAACCTCTTCTTCAGAAAATCCGATAACCTTTGCTGATTGAGTAGGTTTAAGTATAGATAAAGAAACACTGCTAAGCATAATTTTAGATATTATGATTTTCGCAAATATATGAATTATTTGTATTTAATCTAAATAAATTTAAAAAATGTTTAATGTATTTATAATCAGTTGTATTGTTGGTTTTTAGCTTAATTAAAAACTTAATATACATTATTATATTACGAAATAAAAAATGCTGACATTAGAAATATATTAAAATTCATATAGTTTTGTTTTTCTATTGAAAATTATAATTATGAAGAAAAAAGTATTATTTTTCACCTTTTTTATTACCACAATCCTTGTGCAGGCCGGAGGTTTCAGGGTTTCATTGCAAGGAGTTCGCCAGGCAGCTATGGCGCATACAAGTGCCCATACCCGAGATGCCAGCGTTGCTTTTTTTAATCCTGCCGGAATAGCCTTTATTCCTTCCAAACTTAGTATTTCAGCCGGAGGTTTCGGTGTTTTTGGAAAAGCAGAATATCAGAATAGAGAAACTTTATACAAATCTCATACCGATAATCCTGTAAGTACTCCTATGGCTTTCAATATTGCATACAAGGCAACGGATAAATTATCTGTAGGTTTCAGTTTAACTACTCCCTTTGGAAGTGGTGTTGATTGGGGGAGAAATTGGGCAGGTCAGGATCTGATTACAAAAATTGAGTTACGTTCATTTTTCTTACAGCCAACTATCGCATACCGTTTTAACGATTGGTTTAGTGCAGGTGTAGGATTTATTCATGCAGTGGGAAGTGTAAATTTACAACGTTCTCTTTCAGCCGTAAACGGCAGGATGAAATTGGAAGATAAAAATGCTTCAGGTAATGGTTTTAATCTGGGAATGTATTTTAAGCCTACCAAAGATTTGGATATTAGTATTGCCTACCGTTCAAAAGTAGATATGGATGCTGTAAACGGAAAAGCTGATTTTGATTTACCTTCATCATTAGTGGGAACGGATTTATTTGTTACAGCACATGATAAATTTCATGCAACTTTACCATTAGCTTCTGAATTTACTTTAGGAGTGACCTATAGAGTGATTCCCAAATTATCTGTTTCTGCAGATTGGAATGTATCCGGATGGGAAAGATACGAATATCTGACTTTTGAATTTGAAAAAAATAAAATAGGAAATGATCCTTTACATCCAAATATTTCAACATCACCTAAATTTTACAAATCAACAAGTACGTTTAGGGTAGGAGCAGAATATTTAGCAACTGATGTTTTAGCTTTACGTTTGGGGTATTATCACGATCAATCGCCTGTAAAAGATGTTTACTGGAATCCGGAAACACCAAGTACTGATAATAATGCTTTAACAGGAGGGGTAGGATATAGTTTTTTTGATAAAAAATTAATGTTGGATTTGACGGGTATTTACTATGTAGGTCAACAAAGAAGAGTTGCCAATGAATTCTATAATTTTTATGGAGATGCAAAACTTAACAGTTTCATTTTAGGATTTGGAATTACATGGAATCCGTTTTAATCAATTACACAAAATTTTAAAAATGAAAAAAATGAAAAAATATAATATAATAACTGTAATATTAATTTTTTTAACGCTGGTAGTATCCTGTAACAATAATGATGTTTCAGACGTTAAAGTAGAATCTGGAACTGCTGATTTTTCCAAGTATGTAGCTTTAGGAAATTCACTTACTTCCGGTTATAGAGATAATGCTTTATACATATCAGGACAAAGAGAATCGTATCCGGCAATTATTGCAGAGCAAATGAAACGAGCAGGAGGAGGAGATTTTAAAATTCCTTATATGTCTGATGAGCTAGGCGGTATACCATCAGTCGGAGTTAATAACAAATTAATTTTATCTGTGGTAGGCAGTAGCTTAGCTCCGGTTCTGGCAACTGGTACAGCAACCACCACATTAGATAATATTTATTCACAAGGACCTTTCCAAAACTTAGGAGTTCCAGGTGCTAAATCTTTTCATTTGATAGCTCCAGGATATGGAAATCCGGCTAATTTAGCCTCAGGTAATGCAAATCCTTATTTCGTAAGATTTGCTTCCAGTGCGAATGCTACAGTTTTAGAAGATGCCGTTTCTCAAAATCCTACATTTTTTTCATTATGGATTGGAAATAACGATGTCTTGGGATATGCGACTTCAGGTGGAGACGGTTCAAATTCAATCACTGCAACCTCGCAATTTCAGTCTGCTTATTTACAATTAGTTCAGGGATTAGTAGCCAAAGGAGCCAAAGGTGTAGTAGCAAACCTTCCTAATGTTACCAGTATTCCGTTTTTTACAACAGTACCCTATAATCCATTAACTCCGGCTACTCTAACCGCAAGTGATCCTAATCAGATTGAAAAGTTAAATCAGGCTTTTTCACAATTAAATCAAGTTTTTGATTATTTAAATCATCCGGAAAGAAAAGTAAGTTACTCTTCCACATCATCAAATCCAGTACTGATTAAAGATAAAGCTCTAACAGATCTTAGTGCACAGATTACCCAGGTATTGGTTTCTCAGGGAATTTCTTCTACGCAGGCAGCGTTATATGGTTCATTATACGGTCAATCCAGACAGGCAACAAAGTCTGATTACTTATTATTAACTATATCAGGTGTTTTAGGGAAACCGAATTCTGAGGCAATAAATTCTGGTGTTCCGGCTGAATTAGCAGTTAATGGAATTACATATCCGCTTGCAGACAAATGGGTGTTAACTTCTGATGAAATTGCGAATATTAATACAGCAACTACCCAGTTTAATTCTATCATAAAGAGTACAGCAGATCAATACGGTTTAGCTTTTGCTGATGTAAACAGCTTAATGGTAGATTTAAGCGGAAAATCCGGAATAATTTACGATGGAGTGACCTATACAAGCAAATTTGTAACCGGAGGAGCATTTTCCCTGGATGGAGTACACCCAACAAGCAGAGGGTATGCTTTCATAGCTAATGAATTTATAAAAGCAATTAATAAGAAATATTTATCCAATTTACCACAGGTAAACCCTAATATATATCAGGGAATAACATTCCCTTAATATGATTAAATATTTAATGTGATTAAACTGAGCAAAATTTTTGTTCAGTTTTTTTATAAATAGTGTGTGAAAAAATTATAAATTTGCAGCAATCGTTTCGAAACTAATTTAACTAATTATAAATGAGTCAACCTGTTCATATTTTCTCAACCAGAGAAAATGTAGCTTTAGCAGAAAAAATATCACAAAATTATGGGATGCCTTTAGGAAAAATGAGCTTCTTTGATTTTAGTGATGGAGAATATCAACCTTGTTTAGAAGAGTCGGTAAGAGGATCCAGAGTTTTTATTATCGGATCAACTTTTCCACCGGCAGATAATTTAATGGAAATGTTGTTGATGATTGATGCTGCTAAAAGAGCATCTGCAGATAAAATTACAGCAGTAATTCCTTATTTTGGTCTGGCAAGACAGGATAGAAAAGATAAACCACGGGTTCCGATAGGAGCCAAGCTAGTGGCCAATTTATTAAGTGCAGCAGGAGCTACACGAGTGATGACAATGGATTTACATGCTGACCAGATTCAGGGATTTTTTGAAATTCCTGTAGATCACCTGTTTGCATCCAGTATTTTTGTTAAATATGTACAATCGTTAAATTTGGATAATCTTACGATAGCATCTCCGGATATGGGAGGAGCTAAAAGAGCTAGAACTTACGCCAGTCATTTAAATGCAGATGTGGTTATTTGCTATAAAGAGCGTAAAAAAGCTAATAATGTAGATTATATGACTTTGATTGGAGATGTTAATGGAAGGAATGTTATTCTGGTTGATGATATGATTGATACTGCCGGAACTTTGACTAAAGCGGCAGATATTATAATGGATGCCGGAGCTTTAAGTGTTAGGGCTATGGCTACTCACCCAGTATTTTCAGGTGGAGCTTATGAACGAATCAACGATTCCAAATTAGAAGAAGTTATTGTAACTGATTCTATTCCATTAAGAAATACTTTTATAAGTAAAATAAAAGTGTTATCTTGCGCCCCTCTGTTCGGCGAGATAATGAATCTGGTACATAACAGAGAATCAATAAGTAAGAAATTTATAATATAAATATATTTTATGAAATCAATTACAATTCAAGGAGAAAAAAGAGAAAGCGTAGGTAAAAATTCATCAAAAGCCTTACGTAATGCTGAAAAAGTTCCTTGTGTTGTTTATGGAGAAAAAGAAGTTTTACACTTCTCAACAGACGAAAAAAGTTTTAAAAACTTGGTTTATACTCCCGAAGCACACACAGTTACTTTAGAAGTTGAAGGTAAAAAAATAGAAGCTATTTTACAAGACTTACAATTTCACCCGGTTTCAGATAAAATCATACATGCTGATTTTTATGAATTAAACCCACAGAAGCCAGTAACTATGGAAGTTCCGGTTGTTATTACCGGTAGAGCTAAAGGGGTAGTAAGAGGAGGAGCTTTACGTATTAATTTGAGAAAATTAAAAGTAAGAGCTATACCTGCTGATTTACCAGATGAAATAGTTGTTGATATAACTTCATTAGACGTTGGAAATAAATTTGAAGTGTCTAAAGTTGAAAAGAAAAATTTCCAGATTCTACACCCGGATAGTACTGTTATTGCAGCAGTTAAAACATCTCGTAATGTTAAAGCCGGACCAGTTGATGATGAAGAATCTGCTGGAGAATAACAAAAATAAAATCAATAAAAAAAGCTGCCGATATTCGACAGCTTTTTTTTATTTCTTCAAAGCTTCAATAAATTTGGGTAAATATTCCGGTAAGTCAGGAGGTCTTCTACTGGATATGATATGCCCGTTTGTTATTACAGCCGCATCATGCCAGATAGCGCCAGCATTAGTCATATCATCTTTTATACCCGGTGTGCTTGTGACGTTAATCCCTTTAAGTATTCCTGCGGAAATAAGTACCCACCCGGCATGACAGATTTGTCCGATAGGCTTTTTTTCTTCATGGAAATATTGAATCATTTCCAGTATGCGGGGTACTCTTCTTAAATAATCCGGAGACCATCCTCCAGGAACTAAAATACCATCATAGTCCTTATAATTAATACTTAAGTAAGAATCGTCAGAAATGGCAGGAACACCATATTTACCTATATATTTTTCTTTACTTTTCTCTCCGGTAAGTATAACCTCAATACCTTCTTCTCTTAGTCTTAAAACCGGATACCAAAGCTCTAAATCTTCAAAATCATTGCTGATTAAAGCTATTACTTTTTTTGTTTTCATTGTTTACAGGATTTCTTAAAAACAAAAATAAGTATAAATTTAAAATTTAACGAATACCTTTTTTAAAACTATGATATTAGTATATTGTTTCCTTTCTTACAATCTTTTTTTTGTTTTTAGCAAGCATAATGATTGATATCAAGCCCATAAAAATCATAATTACCATTTGCAAACCGTGAGATAGTAATGCATAAGAATAGCCGATATCTTTACCTTCAACAGCAGAATTTCCAAGACTTAAAAATAAAGCAGAAAACCCAATCATCATAGCTCCGTGATAAGCTCCTATTCCACCAGAAGCTGGAACCAACATGCCTAAAGTTCCTACAGCAAGAATATAAAAACCTGTTTGCAATGGTATGGAAGAGGTCTCAGGTAAAGCAAAAATGACCAGATAAGAAGCAAAAAAGTAACATATCCATATTCCAAAGGAAAGTAATATGAACTTAATTCGTTGTTTTAATTTAAAAACAGAAATCAATCCTGTTGCTATACCTTTTAATAATTTAGTAATTTTTTTAGATATTGATAATTGTAAAATTTTTCTTCTAAAAATAATAAAGATTAGTCCAATTATTACGACTAAAAATCCCGCGACGTAATATAATGTATAATCCTTAACAGCCTCAGGTTGCTCTGATTTTCCCAATAAATCAAAAAAGGCCAAAAGTGCATTGTAATTGAAGATAAGAGCAAGTAAAAGAAATATCAGCATAAAGCATAAATCAATGATGCGCTCAGTTACAATGGTTCCGAAGGATTCGGTAAAGGGTACATCTTCAACAGTCTGTAATGCGCTGGCTCGACCGATTTCTCCCATCCTTGGAATTCCAAGATTTAAGAAATAACCAAAGGATAAGGACCATAGTGAATTTGAGTTGCTGATTTTGTATCCCATAGGTTCTAAAAGTAGGTTCCATCGGATAGCTCTGATCCAATAAGCACCAATACCAAATATAGCAGCAATACCTATCCAAAAATAATCAGCCTTTTTAACTACAGCAATTGTTTTTTCTACAAAATCTCCACCAAGACTTCTGGAGACTAGGTACATTAAGCCCCCTGCGATTAATATAGAAACACCAATAGTTAAAGTGTTTTTTAAATTTTTATTCATAAATAGTAATCATAGTTAGACTTTCAGATAAATTTTAATCTAAAAGATTTGTTTTTTCATTCGGGAAAATTATACTTGGCTGAAAATTTTTAGCTTCTTCAGGATCCATTAAGGCATAAGCGATAATTATAATAATATCTCCTTTTTGAACTTTTCGGGCAGCAGGTCCATTCAAGGTTATTTCACCCGAGTTTTCAGCTCCTTTGATAACGTAAGTTTCAAATCTTTCTCCATTGTTTACGTTAACAATACTCACTTTTTCACCTGCAATCAGTCCTGAAGCATTGATAAGAGTTTCATCAATAGTTATACTTCCTATATAATCCAATTCAGCACCTGTAACCGTAACCCGGTGAATTTTTGATTTTAATACTTCAATCAACATTTTTTATATTTTAAAAATACAGATAACAAATATATTGTTTTTAAATTATTTTAATTGCAGGTTGTCAATTAAACGAACATCTTTGGCGTAAGCAGATACGAAAGCCCTATAGCTTTTTCCTTCTTCAAAATTAACTGCTGGTAACAGGGTATCTTCTTCTGCTATAATGAAATATTCCAGTTCTAATTTAGATTCTGAATATATTTTTTCAACCTTGGAAATTATCTCATTAGGTGAGGAATTTTCTGCCAGTTCTTCAGCTTTTTTCAAGCTCAGGTAAATAATTGCTGCATTATTTCTAAATTCAGGTTCCAGTCTCATGTTTCTCGAGCTCATTGCTAAACCGTCAGTTTCTCGAACGATAGGGATTCCTACAATTTTCACAGGTAATTTTTCTGCATCCACTAAAGTTCGGATAATTTGGAGTTGTTGAAAATCTTTTTCACCAAAATAGGCGTGTGTAGGCTGTATCTGTAAAAACAGTCTTTTTACAACAGTAGCTACTCCTTGGAAATGACCAGGCCTGAAAGTACCTTCCATAACCTTATCTAATCCGTTTAAATAAATATTTTCACTTTCAGGTCCCTCCGGATAGATATCGTCTATACTGGGGAAATATACAGCATCACAACCTGTTATTTCCAGTTTTTTTATATCTTCAGTCTCAGTTCTGGGATACTTTTGTAAATCGTCCGGATTATTAAATTGTGTAGGATTAACAAAAATACTGCACAACGTATATTGGTTTTCTTCGATTGATTTTTTTATAAGTGTAATGTGTCCTTGATGTAAAGCTCCCATGGTCGGAACAAAACCCAGGGTTAGTCCTTTAGAGCGTATTGACTGAACAAAATCAACTACTTCTTCTCTCGTTTTTAGTATAAGCATTCCGTTTTATTTAGTGACAAATATCATACTTTAAAGTGCAAACTTACTACATTTGATTAATTTTTTGTAACTTTGCAATTAAATTTTAGTAATCAGTTTATACTTCGAGCAATGAGTTCAAAAAGAATACTTCATGTTACTTCTGAATTAGTCCCCTATTTTAATGAGAATCCTATATCTTCAGGAGTATACAATTTAGCCAAACAAATGTTTGCCCAAGGAAATGACGTCAGGATTTTTATGCCAAGATTTGGATTAATTAATGAGAGAAGGTTTCAGCTTCACGAAGTAATCAGACTATCAGGAATGAATCTGATCATCAATGATTTGGATCAACCTTTAGTTATAAAAGTAGCTTCTCTTCCGGGAGAACGTATGCAGGTTTATTTTATAGAAAATCAGGAATATTTTCAAAGAAAAGCTACATATCAGGACGATTCAAACCAGTGGTTTGGTGATAATGATGAACGAGCAGTTTTTTTTATAAAAGGTGTTTTAGAAACTATTAAAAAATTAAATTGGGTTCCTGATGTAATACATGTTCATGGATGGATGGCCAGTTTTTTGCCTATTTATTTGAGAACCAATTACTCTTCAGATGCTTTTTTTAGCGATATCAAAATTGTTACTTCTGTTTACAATCATGGTAAAGATGCATTGTTCAGTGATAATTTGAAAGATATTCTTGAATTTGATAATATAAATACCGGTAATCTTACATACTTAACAGACAATTCTTACGTTAGTGTTGTAAAACAGGCCATGCAGGATTCCGATACAGTAATCAAAGGTGAAGAAATTCTTTTGGATGAGCTGGAAGATATGTTTACTAATTTAGAAAACCCAAAATTTGATTTTCTTCAAAATGACGATATTACAATCGTTTATCAGGAGGCTAACGAAATTAAGATTCAAGAGTAACTTAGATATATGAAAATATTTAAATATGAGTTAAAGTTATTGGTATTAAGTTTTATATCAATAACTTTTTTATTAAGTTGTGAAAATGATACGACAGATATCGGATCCAATTTAATTCCTGATAAATCTACAGGGAAAGTAGCTTATGTAGATGCAGTTGCTTATAATGTAACAAATAACGATTCTATTCGTGCTGACTACAAAACTTTAACCAATGGTTTGGTAGGTATTTTCGAAGATAATGTTTTTGGTACTTCTACAGCAGCTTTCAATACTCAGGTCAGGCTGGCTTCAACCAATGAAATATCAGGAACTGTACAGGTTGTTGATTCTGTGGTTTTAGCAATTTTTCCAACCTACAACTCTTCATCATCAAAAACAAAAGAAGTTTCTTTAAGTGGTGATAGAATAAAAACTGTAACAACTTATCCACTTTCTTATTTTTTGGGAAAAACAGGAACAAGTATGAATTTGAACGTACATAGAATTGAAACTTTTTTAGAATCATCAGAATCTCAGTTTTATTCTAATAAAGAAGTTTCAGTTGGAGATTTACTAGGTACGTTAACGGTTAATGATTCAGTTTTTAGTACAGGGATAAAGAAAACTGATGGCACGGTTGTACAGGAAACTAATACACCAGGTTATAGAGTTAAGCTTAATACTTCTTATTTTAAACAAAACTTTTTTGATAAAAAAGGATCTTCAGATCTAAGTGATAATTCAAGATTCATTCAATACTTTAAAGGTATAAGAATTTCAGCTTCGGATATTACATCAAAATTCATGTTTAATTTTCCTACAAGTACCATCACTTTGATTGCTTATTACAGATATAAAGATGCCAGTACGGATACTGAATATAAAAGTGCACAATATGCTTTCACCATGGGGTCTTCTTATAATTCATCCTTGGGTGAATATAGATTCGATAGGACAAAAGCAAGTACTCAATTCAATCAGCAAATGTCTGCTCCTGACAAAACTTCTGGAGAAGAACAATTATTTTTACAAGGAATGGGTGGCCCTTCAATTAACATAAAGTTAGACGATACTCAGCTAGCAGCAATAAAAGATTCTGTTGAAAATAAAGGTTGGGCTGTAATTGATGCTAAATTAAAATTTTATATAGCACAAGAACCTGTATCAAAACCTAACCGTATTTATGGATATAATTTTACTCAGAAAAAACAAATGGTTGATTTAACCAGTTTTGGAAGTTTAACAGGATATGCCTTTAACCCAGTCTATGATTTTACTAATAATCCGGGTTATTATGTTTTAAATGTGACGCAGTCCATTAAAAACATAGTTGAAAAAAATGAAGCTAATGATGAGCTACAGGTTGGTATAGGAAATTTCTTAGTCAATAGTAGTAGCGTAGCTATAGGATATTACAGAACATCGAGACCTTACGAACCATTTAGACTCGTATTTTATGGTAATAAAACTACCGGGGATAAAAAATTGAGATTAGAAGTAACTTATACTAAAAATTAAAATTATATTTATAATTAATACTAAATTTAAATTTGTATGTGTGGAATAACAGGGTATATAGGTAGTAAAGAAGCTTATCCCATCATAATAAACGGGTTAAAAAGACTGGAATACAGAGGGTACGATAGTGCGGGTATAGTACTGATTGAAAATGGTAACTTTGAGTTAAGAAAAACTAAAGGTAAGGTTTCTGATTTAGAAGAAAGATGTACAGATTTAAATTCAAAGGCTACTATCGGAATTGGCCATACTCGTTGGGCAACACATGGTGTACCAAGTGATACCAATTCTCATCCTCATTTATCAAACAATGGAAAAATAGCACTTATACATAACGGAATCATTGAAAACTATGATACACTGAAAATAATGCTTACTTCCAAAGGTTTTACATTCAAAAGTGAAACAGATACAGAAGTTTTAGTTAACCTTATTCAGTTTATGCAGGATTCTCAGCAAGTAGATTTATCCACAGCAGTTAGATATGCATTAAATGAAGTTATCGGAGCTTATGCAATTGCAGTAATGGAAGTTGACAAACCGGAAGAAATTGTTGTAGCCAGATTAAGTAGTCCTTTAGCAATAGGAATAGGGGAAAATGAATATTTTATTGCTTCAGATGCATCGCCTTTTATAGAATTTACTAAAGAAGCTATGTACCTTGAAGATGGTGAGATGGCACGCATTACTTTAAAAGGAGTTGATGTATATAAAATTAAAGATAATACCAAAGTAAGTCCTATTATTCAAGAATTAAAACTTAGCTTGGAAGAAATAGAAAAAGGCGGGTATGAGCATTTCATGCTAAAAGAAATACACGAACAGCCTAAATCTATCATGGATACCATGAGAGGAAGATTATTGGTTGAAGAAGGTATTATTCAGATGGCAGGTATATGGGATTATCAGGAAAAATTTTTAAATGCTGAAAGAATCATTATAATATCATGTGGAACGTCGTGGCATGCAGGATTGGTTGGAGAGTATTTAATTGAAGATTTGGCAAGAATACCGGTAGAAGTTGAATATGCATCTGAATTTAGATATAGAAATCCAATTATAACAGATAAGGATATAGTAATAGCTATTTCTCAATCTGGTGAAACTGCAGATTCTTTAGCCGCATTAAAACTTGCCAAGGAAAAAGGAGCGTTTATTTATGGTATTTGTAATGTTGTAGATTCATCCATAGCACGGTTAACCGATGCTGGATCATATACACATGCAGGTCCTGAGATAGGAGTTGCTTCAACAAAGGCTTTCACTGCTCAGCTTGCAGTTCTCGCAATGATTGCAATTAAATTAGCTAAACACAAAGGTACGATTAGCAAAGAAAAATTTAATTCATTAATTACCGAGCTGGAAACTATACCGGAAAAAGTAGAGGAAGTAATTAAAGTAACTGAAGAACAGATTAAAAAGATTGCAGAACAATATGCTGGCGTTAGTAATTGTTTATACTTAGGACGTGGGTATAACTATCCGATAGCTTTGGAAGGTGCTCTTAAATTGAAAGAAATTTCTTATATACATGCAGAAGGTTATCCTGCTGCAGAAATGAAGCATGGGCCTATTGCATTAATTGATGAAAACATGCCTGTAGTTGTTATTGCTCCAAAAACAGAACATTACGAAAAAATTGTAAGTAATATTCAGGAGATTAACTCCAGAAGAGGAAAAGTAATAGCCATTGTTACTGAAGGTGATACCCAAGTTAAAGGAATGGTTACAGAATCTATCGAAGTACCAGATGTTTCCGAATGTTTTACTCCAATTTTAACATCAATTCCCTTACAGTTGTTAGCTTATTATATAGCTGTTTTAAGAGGTGTTAATGTAGATCAGCCACGAAATTTAGCAAAATCTGTTACTGTTGAATAATACTTAACATTACATAAAATAAAAAAAGACCTGAATATTCAGGTCTTTTTTTATTTTGGGTAGTAAATATCATAGAAATTACCATTTAAAAATCGTAAAATACATAAAGAAATAGAGTAATTTTGTAAAAAATAAATAAACAATGAATAAAAAAGTAATCTTGATGATTTTAGATGGGTGGGGTATAGCTACAGATAAAAGTGTCTCAGCTATAGATCAGGCTCATACACCATTTATGGATAGTTGTTTTCAAAAATATTCAAATACTACTTTGGTTACTTACGGTCTGGATGTAGGACTGCCTAAAGGACAGATGGGAAACTCTGAAGTTGGGCATATGAATTTAGGAGCCGGAAGAGTTGTTTACCAAAATTTAACAAAAATAAATTTGGCTGTAGAAAATGGAACACTTGGAAATGAGGAAGAATTAAAAAAAGCTTTTGAATTTGCAAAGTCAAACAATAAACCTGTACATTTCATAGGATTAGTATCTGATGGAGGTGTACATTCTCATATTACTCATTTAAAGGCTTTAGTTGAGTCAGCAAACGCTTCGGATGTGAAAAATGTCTATGTTCATGCTTTTACAGACGGAAGAGACTGTGATCCGCAAAGCGGTAAAAAGTTTATTAGTGAAACTATTGATTTTTGTAAAGAAAACAATGCTAAATTAGCATCAGTCGTTGGTAGATACTATGCGATGGATAGAGATAAACGATGGGAAAGAGTGAAAATTGCCTATGATGTTATGATTAATGCAGAAGGAAATTTAACAGATCAACCATTAGAAGCTATTCAACAATCTTATAATGAGGGAATAACCGATGAATTTTTAATGCCGATTGTTGTCTCTGAAAATGGAAATCCAGTTGCAAAAATTCAGGAAGGAGATGTAGTTATCTGTTTTAATTTCAGAACTGATCGTCCAAGAGAAATTGTTGATGTTTTATCTCAGCATGATCATCCAGAAGTAGGAATAAAAAAACTGGATTTATATTTTGTTACTATGACTGAGTATGATGAAACATTTTCCAATATTCACGTTATATTTAAAGAAGATACAATTAAAAATACTCTAGGAGAAGTTATAGCAAATGCTGCTATGAAACAAATACGTATTGCTGAAACTGAAAAATATCCCCATGTTACTTTCTTTTTCTCGGGTGGGGAAGAAAAAGTTTTTGCCAATGAACAAAGAATTTTAGCTCCTTCGCCTAAAGATGTTCCTACCTATGACCTTAAGCCTCAAATGGCAGCCTATGACATAAGAGATGCAATTATTCCGGAATTAGAAAAACAAGAAGTTAATTTTGTTTGTCTGAATTTTGCTAATGCTGATATGGTAGGTCATACAGGAGTTTTTGAAGCAGCTGTAAAAGCAGCGGAAGTTGTGGATGAATGTGCTGGTGATATTTGTCAGACTGCATTGAAAAATGGATATACTACATTGATCATTGCAGATCATGGTAATTCTGATAAAATGAAAAACGAAGACGGATCTCCAAACACTCAACATACAACCAATCTGGTACCTTTGGTTGTTGTAGATGAACAGCAATATAAATTGAAACAGGGAAAATTAGGAGATATAGCTCCTACAATTTTAACTTTAATGGGATTACCTATCCCTGTTGAAATGACAGGTGATATTTTAATACAAGATTAGATAAAACTTTCTGATTATCAGATTATATGCATTTTGATATAATTATTTTTATTTCATTATTCGTAGGTTTAACATATAAAATTAAAAATATTTGTATGTTTTATCTTTGATTTTTGTTATTTATTTAACATATTTTTAACAATTTTGAAATATTGTCAGATAGGGTATAATAACTATTTTTGTACAAAGTCTCAAAAAGCGATTGTTAACACAGAAATTTATTTTTTTTAACTAAATAATATTATTAAAATTCTTATTATGTCATTTAAAGCCAAACTAGAAGTAGCAGGTAAAAAGTATAATATTTTAAATATTAATTACTCGCTTGCTCAAGAAACAGATCCAACAGGACGACCGTCTTCTCAAACAAGAGGAGGTAGAATAGAAATTACTGTAGAATCTACGGGAGAAACAGATATTTTTGAATGGATGACCAACAGTTTTGAGAGAAAGGACGGAAAAGTTGTCTTTGTAAAAAGAGACTCTGACGCAACTCTCAAAGAACTTAATTTTTTTGACGGATACGTTGTAAAGTACAAAGAAAATTTTGATGCTATTGGTAGAAATCCTTTAACTGAGACTTTTACCATATCAGCAAAGGGGATCAAAATGGGTACTGGAGAACATATTAATGAATGGGTATAACCTTTTTTTAGTACATTCACCTAGATAAGTACACATAGGAAATTAAAAATAAAAGGGGGTTTTTGACTCCCTTTTTTCATAGCGTATTAATTATAAAATTACAATTATGTCATCTTTTTTAGCTAAAATAGAAATCGACGGAGAAAGTTATAATGTTTTAAATTGTAGATACAGTTTTGTTCAAGGTGTTGATAGTACCGGAAAACCTCAGGCAACTATAAGAGGTGGACAAATTGAATTGACTGTTGAATCTAATGGGAAATCAAATTTTATAGATTGGATGTTATCTTCTGAAAAAACAAAAGATGCCTCAATAGTATTTTATCGTAGAGATGCTATGAGTCGTTTGCAGGAAGTAAAATTTGAAAAAGGATATTGTATAGAATTTTCTGAAGAATTTAATTCAGTAAATTCAGATCCCATGTCAATAAAAATGTTAATTGTTGCTAAAACAATTACGATTGCCAATGTAGCTTTTGAAAATAGTTGGAAAATAGGTAGTTGAAAAAAGCCTCTTTAAGAGGCTTTTTACTATTTTATAATTTTTAGTTCATTAATCAGTCTTTGCGCATTTGCGTATTTATCCATAATAAAAAGAACATAGCGCATATCTACCATAATATTTCTACAGATTTTAGGATCATAATTAAGGTCGCTCATCGTTCCTTCCCATACTCTGTCAAAATTTAGTCCTACTAAGTTTCCGTCAGCATCTAAAGCAGGACTTCCGGAATTTCCACCAGTCGTATGATTCGTAGCAATATAATTGACAGGTAATTCACCATTTTGTGCATAAGAACCATATTCTTTTTTATTATATAAATCTAATAGTTTATCGGATACATCAAACTCATAATCTCCGGGTACATATTTTTCTACAACACCCTTTAATGTTGAAAACGGCTCGTAATATACAGCATCCTTGGGCTGATATCCATCAATTTTACCATAAGTTACACGTAAAGTCGAGTTAGCATCGGGAAAGAATTTTTTATTAGGAAAAGCTCTTAGTTGAGCTTCCATATACTGCCTTTGTAAGCTGTCCAGTTTGTCCTGATATAAATAATAATCAGGAGCAATACCATTCCTGTATATATCTAAATAAGAAGATACAAAATTAATAACCGGATCGTTTTTTAACACTTTAACTATTTCATCTTGTTTTGAATCTTTAAGAAATTGTATCAGATTACCTTTTTTTCCAGTTACCAATGAATGATCCCAAAGCTGAGACATATAATTTTCTGTATACTCTTTCGATTGAAATTCAATATAATTTTGAGGTTGAAATTTAGGTTCTATATTTTGAGAATACAAAGAAACTAATTGTGCCGAAACTTGCTTATCTAATTCTGCATCATAGTTTTTTAAAATTCCGCTTATAGTACCTATTGTTTTTTCTTTAGAAACACTAAAAGAGCTTAAAGGTTTTAGTAGATCTGATAACAAAATGGCCATTTTAAAGGTTTCTGAATTATAGTAGAAAACCTCATTAAAATAAACAAAACCTTTTACATAAGTATTGTTTTTAGAGTAGATCTGATTAAAAGAATTTAATAAATCACCATATTTATTTTTTTCATCCTGGTGGGCATTTAAGAAAGAGGAAAACTCTTTTTCATAAGCTAACTTTTTAGCTACTGCTTGAGATTGTACCAATCCTTGTTTTTCTCCTATCCATTTTTTCCATCCATTTGCAATAGAAGCATATTTTGAAGAATATTTAATTTTAATTTCTTTGTCTTCCCTCATTTTTTTATCCAAAATTTTAAGAGTAGCATCTCTTAATGAAATTCTCGCAGGGTTAATAGTTTCAATTCTCTGTATCAATGCATAGGAAGGTAAGTATTCCTGAGTATTTCCAGGAAACCCGTAGACAAAAGAAAAATCTCCTGATTTTTTTTCTTTAATTGATATAGGTAAAAAATATTTGGGTTTATAAGGAACATTATCTTTTGAGAATTTAGCTGGCTTATTATTTTTATCAGCGTAAATTCTGAATAATGAAAAATCACCGGTATGTCTTGGCCATACCCAATTATCAGTATCAGAACCGAATTTACCAATAGAAGACGGAGGAGCTCCAACTAATCGTACGTCTTCAAAAGTTTCTGTTAAAAATAAGTAATACTGATTTCCATTGTAAAAAGGTATAATTTTAATACCTTGATAGTCTTCTTTTTTAAAACTTTGAGCAAGGGCAGCAATATTTGAATCAATTATAGTACTGCGTTCTGTTTCAGACAAATTTAGATTAATACCATTTAAAACAGATGTAGTAACGTCCTTTATATCCACAATAAACGTAACATTTAATCCATCATTGGGGAGTTCACTCTCTAAGCTGTTTGCCCAAAAACCATTGGAAAGTAAATTGTTATTTACCGTGGAATGAGATTGTATTTGAGAATATCCACAGTGGTGATTGGTCAATAATAAACCCTGAGGCGAAATTATTTCCGATGTACAACCTCCTCCAAAGTGAGCAATTGCATCTTTAATACTTGTTTTATCAGGATCGAAAATTTGTTTTGCAGAAATTTTCATTCCCATTTGTTTCATTTCCTTTTCATTTAATTGATTAGGAATCCACATTCCTCCACCTTGCTGAGCATTAAACCCTTGTTGGTTAACAAGTAAGATCAGAGTAATCAGAATTAATTTCGTATTTATTTTCATATAAAAAAACGTATTTTTCAAATATAAAAAAATTGAAGTGATTTTAATTAGAGATACTAACAAATTGAATGTATTTTAAATTAATTAATTAAATTTGTTATAAGCAGATAAAGTTTTTGTATATTAACCTATGAAAGACTTTTATCACAAAGAGTTTTCTATACGCTAAAATAATAAAGAACAAGTTTATGTACCAGGTTGATCTAGATAAAGAAGAAGAAGAAATAGCCAGACGTTATAAGGATATGCTTCGTAATACCTATAGGGTATTGACTGACGAAAATAAAATTCTTATAAGAAAAGCTTTTGAAATAGCCAAAGAAGCTCATAAAGACCAAAGAAGAAAAACTGGAGAACCTTATATATATCACCCTTTGGCTGTTGCTAAAATTGTAGCAGATGAAATAGGTTTAGGTGCTACAAGCATCGTTTGTGCATTATTACATGATGTCGTAGAAGATACCGATTATACTGTAGAAGATATTAGTCGATTATTTAACCCCAAAATAGCTAAAATTATAGATGGGTTGACTAAAATATCCAATATAGATCATCAGAACCTGTCTATGCAGTCTGAAAATTACAGGAAACTTCTCTTAACGTTATCTGAAGATGTACGGGTAATTCTGGTTAAGATAGCGGACAGACTTCATAATATGAGGACTTTGGACAGTATGAAAGTCTCCAAACAAAAGAAAATTGCTGCAGAAACTACTTATATTTATGCCCCTTTAGCTCATCGTATGGGGTTATATACAATTAAATCCGAATTAGAGGATTTAAGTCTTAAATATACAGATCCGGAAAATTACATATTAATCGTAAAAAAATTAGAGGAAACAGAAATTCATCGTCAAAGATATGTTGACGAATTTACTAAGATTATAAGTGAGAGACTGAAAGATGAAAATTTAAATTTTTACATAAAAGGAAGACACAAATCTATATTTTCCATTTATAAAAAAATGAAAAAGCAAAATGTGTCTTTTGAAGAAGTTTATGATTTATTTGCTATAAGAATCATCTATAAATCGGATGTGAAAAATGAAAAATTTCTGGCATGGAAAATATATTCAATAGTTACTGATGAATTTATACCCAATCCAAGCAGGATGAGAGATTGGATAACTACACCTAGGTCTACAGGGTATGAAAGTCTTCACGTTACCGTTATAGGACCAGAATCCAAATGGGTAGAAGTACAGATTCGTTCGGAAAGAATGGATGAAATAGCCGAAAAAGGTATAGCTGCTCATTATAAATATAAAGAAGGATATAAAATAGAAGAAGATAATCAGATTGAAAACTGGATAACTCAGGTTCGTGAAATGCTCGAAAATCAGGATTCAACTAGTACTAAAGAACTTCTAGATGATTTTAAGCTTAATTTATATACAAAAGATATATTTATTTTTACGCCTAAAGGAGACTTAAAAGTTTTGTCAATTGGAGCTACAGCCTTAGATTTTGCATATTCTATACACTCAAGTATAGGAGATCATTGTTTGGGAGCTAAAGTCAATAATAAACTCGTTCCTTTAAGCCATAAACTTAAAAGTGGGGATCAGGTTGAGATATTAACATCTATAAATCAGAAACCAAAACCTGATTGGCTGGATTTTGTAACTACTTCCAAGGCAAGATCAAGAATAAAGGCAGCATTAAATACAGAGAAGAGAAAATATACGGAAGAAGGAAAAGAACTTTTAATTAGAAAATTAAGACATCTTAAAATAAACTTTACAGAAGCAGAACTTAATTCAATACAAAAATATTTTGGAGCTAAGACAAGTCATGATATTTTTTATCAGGTAGCTACAGGAGTAATAGATAGTAAAGAATTAAAAAAATATGCAGATAGTAAAGGAGTACTAAATAATTTTCTTTCACGATTTAGAAAGCGCCCTATATTAGTAGACCCTAAAGAAACCTCAGAGACCAAAGAAGAAGGTAAATTAGATATGATTGTCTTTGGTGATGACGAAAAAAAACTGGACTATCAATTGGCTCAGTGTTGTAATCCTATTCCCGGAGACAGAATTTTCGGATTTGTAACCATTAATAAAGGAATTAAAGTTCACAAAGAAACCTGCCCTAATGCAGTAGATATGCGGGCTAATTATGATTATAGAGTTATTCCTGCCAAGTGGGTTAATAGCGCCAATAGAAATTTTTTAATTGAAGTAGCATTAGAGGGGATTGACAGGACGGGAATACTTAATGATATAACAACTACTGTATCTAATATGTTGAAAGTAGATATTAAGAAAATTAATATAAACTCAGATGATGGAATTTTTAAAGGAAATCTAACATTATTTGTTAAAAATACGGTACAGTTGGAAGAAATACTTCAGGCACTTCACAGTTTAGAAGGAATAACGAAAGTTAAAAGAATTGAAAAAAAATAATTTCAAGTTATCATTAAATTAAGTTTACATAGTTATGTAAATAAGTTTTTTAAATGTATAATGATTTTTCATAATTAAAATACTGTTATACTTCTTATTATATAAATTTATAAAAATATAATTATTACAAATTTATAATTTAGAATACATATAATGTAAACTAAAAGTAAAAGACTTTGTAATATTTTTTGTAATTTGCAAGTCAGATAATATTTATTAGTTAATTTATTAGATAATACTTCTCGGTTTAGAATATTTTGCAGATTTGGTATTCAATTTTAGCACCTAAAAATCATTTATTTAAATTCATAAAACCTACAAAAAGTAGAATATAGATTAACTATGGGAAACCCGTTTAATGAAGCTTTGATTTCTTATATAAGAAATCATGTCCCTAAAAATGACGTAGTAAACATACTGATGGATACTTTATGTATTGGAAAAGAAGCGGCTTATAGAAGAATGAGAGGAGAGGTTATATTTACTCTTGATGAAGCTGCTAAAATTTCGTATCAGTTAGGAATATCGCTTGATAATATTATTGGTATTTATCACAATAAAAAAGCCGTTTTTGATGTTCAATTGTTTAATAATGAAAGTATTCATATTTTTATGAATAGTTATTGTACAACAATAAAAGAATATATTCAGGTTTTTAATAAAATTGAAAATATAAAAAAGTCTAAAGCAATATTAGCGTATAATTCGTTACCGTTTGTACTTTATACCCCCTATTCACATATACTTAAATTTAGATTATTTCGATGGATTCATCAGTCAGTAAGTTTACAAACTCCCGTTTTTTATTCAACAATAAATTTATCTAAAGAACTACTCACTACGCAAACAAAATACGCTCAAAATTTAGAATCATTAGCATCCACGCATATAATACTAGACAAAAATACATTTACATCTTTTATCATAGAAATTGAATACTTCTATAAACTTAATCTTATAACAGATGAAGAGCTTCTTAGTTTAAAAAAGGAGCTTAAACAGATGCTTGAAGATATGGAAGAACTTGCAAGGATTGGGAAAAATAAAAAAGGTAACGAGGTTTTAATTTATATATCCAATATTAATTTTGAAGCCTGTTATTCTTATTATGAATTTGAACAATTTCAAGTTAGCCATATGAGAGTGTTTAGTATCAATAGTATTAGCTATCAGGATCCGAAAGTATGTGAAGCACAGAAAGAATGGATTGAATCATTAAAAAGATATGCAGTACTGATTTCTCAAAGTGGTGAAATTCAAAGAATAGAATTTTTCAAAAGTCAATATGAGCACGTTGAAAATTTAGGAAAGAAAAAATCTTAAATCTTCTAAAATTTTTTTAAAATTAATACGATAGCTTAACTTATCTTCCAATAAATGAAGATACTTGCTTAAATTTTCATAAAACGAAAAAATAATCAGTTATAATTCTATAATTAGAAATAAAAAACAAACTATTACACTCATAACGAATCTAATAATTTGATAAATTAAGCTATCTTTACATTAATAATATTTACGGCATAATTAACACTAAAAAGCTTTAAATTAAACTATTAATTTTTTTCATTTAATAATTCCTGATACGCATTTTTTAAAGCTTCTTCTTCAGAAGGATTAACTTTAGGGAATTTCGGATTCATTTTTTGTAAAGTTTCCTTAATAACAGTTGCCATAATAAGCTGACCATATGATTTATTGTCACAAGGAATCACATACCAAGGACTCTGAGAGGTTGAAGTATTTTCCAATGCTGAAGTAAAGGCTTCCTGATATTTATCCCAGAACTTTCTTTCCTTTAAATCTGAAGAAGAAAATTTCCAGTTTTTTTCTTTATTTTCAATTCTTTTAATAAATCTTTTCTTTTGTTCCTCTTTACTGATATTAAGGAAAAATTTAATCACCTTAGTACCATTATTACACATATATTTTTCAAAATTTTTAATCTCTTTGTAACGAGTAGCAAAAAATTCGTCATTTATATCTTCAACGCTGCTAACAGAGGGCAAATTTTCATTTAAAATAAATTCAGGATGAACTTTACAAACCAGAACATTTTCATAATGAGAACGGTTAAATATTCCAATTTTACCTCTTTCAGGAAGTTTTAAGATATGTCTCCATAAATAATCATGCTCATATTCCAGTGATGAAGGTGTTTTAAATGCAGAAACCTCAACACCCTGAGGATTTACCCCTGTCATTATAGCCCTAATCGAACTATCTTTACCTGCAGCATCAATTCCTTGAAAAATAACAAGTAATGACTGTTTGTTTTCAGCATACAGAATATTCTGTAATTCATCTATTTGTTCAACAATTTTACTCAGTTCTTTTTTATTTGATTCTTTATCCTGAAACTTATCGGAAGCTTCAGTACCTATTTTTTTTATATTTAGCTTATCTCCTTCTTTTACAAGGAATTTTTCTATGTCAATTTCCATATTATTTTTTTGTTTTCAGTTAATTCTTTATATAAATTTATATATTGTTTTGCTTGGCTAAGCCATGAAAAATCAAGTTTCATCATCCTTTTTCTAAGGACGTGCAATAATCCTTTATCCTGAAAAATTTTTTCAGCTTTGGATATAGAAAATAAAATATCATCTAACGAAAAATAAGAAAATTTTATACCATAGCCGTCAATATCTTCAAAATTTTTTACAGTGTCTTCAAGACCACCTTTATTGCTTACAATAGGGACAGTTCCATATTTTAAAGAATAAAGCTGCCCTAAACCACAAGGTTCTTCACGTGAAGGCATTAGATAAAAATCTGCACCGGCAAATACTTGATGAACTATGCTTTCCTCAAGGGAAGGAATAAAATATAGTCTTTCTTTATTGGATATGTTTAACAACTCTAAACTTCTGGTTATTTCGTAGCCACCTTTTCCCATAACTATAAAATTTGATTGTAGACCAGTATCAATAACCTTTTCAATCAGATTTTCAAGTACATCTCCACCTTTAGCATTATTCAATTTTCCGATAAAAGCAATTAATGGTTTTTTATCATCCAGATTAAATTGTTTACAGAGAGATTTTTTATTTAAAGTTTTGCCTTTCTCAACTTTATTTAGTGAATAATTTTCACAAATCATAGGATCCGTTTCAGGATTCCAGATTGAATCATCAATTCCATTTAATAAGCCGATGCATTTATATCGGTTTATTTGAAAAATATATTCCAAACCATTTGAATCTAAACATAGTTGATCCATATAATTAGGTGAAACTGTTGTAACCTTATCTGCACAAGATATTCCGGAAGCCATTGAGTTAATCGAATTGTTCCATAAAATAAACTTTGTCTGAACCGGATCAAAGGAAGGAAGTTTATTTATTATCTCCAAAGGCATAATTCCTTGAAAAAAAGTATTATGAACCGTAAATACAACAGGAATATCTTTAAAACAATCGTAAGGCTGAGTATGTTTAATAAAAAATGGAATTAAACCGGTATTATGATCATGACAATGCAGGATATCAATTTTTCTGTTCCAGGTAATTAACCATTCTAATACACCTAATTGAAAAGCCAGAAATCGAATAGGATCATCATCATATCCATAAACATTTGGACGATCCAGCAGACTAGGTATATAAATAAAATATAAGTCATGATTTAAACTTACATTTTTATAGACCGAAAAACTTATCTTTTCTTCTTCTAAAAAAAAGCTTCCCTCATATACGGTGGTCAATTCTTCCGATTGTGTAAAACTATTATCGACAAAAGGAATAACAGTTTGAGTGTCTATATTATATTTTGACTGATATTTTGGTAATGCACCAATTACATCAGCTAGACCCCCGTTTTTAATAACCGGATAACATTCAGTACTAATATGTATAACCAGCATACCCTATTTTTTCATACATTTATGCTAATATAGATAAAAAAATAATTGGAATTTAGATAACATAAACAATTTATAAATTTTTAACATTTATATAAATTTATGAAAAAACAATTCTGATATTTGTGCCAATATCAAGTCCCATTAAAGAACTTGCACCTCCTACAGTTCGTAAATTGCTTTTATACATAGATATTTGTAAATAATCTGAAGAATTGAAAATGGCCAGAGCTTTCCCGTGGTATCTGTTTTCTTCCGATTCAGCATCTAGGATATCCGTATACTTATTTACAATTTCAGTAAATTCAACATTTCTTGCAAATAAGGTAAACTTTCTGTTCTTTCCGAATTGTCTAAATTGTTCCTTAGAAATATTTGTAATAGCATTGCCATAATTGTCAATATAAATAACCATACCTGATAATGAAGAATCTTCACTTTTTTCTACAGGTTTAGGCTGAGTCAGTTTTTTATATTCAGCAATCTTTCTACCCACTAAATCTAGCGTTCCTCCTCTAGCCAGATGACAGGCAACAGGAACAAAAATATCTTTTATAAGAAAACGAATTTCCTCATATTTGTTAATTGTTATTTCTACCAATTGATCCGGTATGAACTCACTATCAAGCAATGAAAGTATTCCATTGTCATTACAGATAAAAAAGTGACCATTCATCTCCGCAGCAATAGGTTTAACAAAAGGAGAAGGCAAAGCATCAACACCTATAATATGTATGGTTCCTTCCGGAAAATCTTTATATGAGTTTTTTAGAATATAAGCGGTTTGAATAAGATCAAAAGGCATAATCTGATGAGATATATCTACTAAGGTAACCTCAGAAAGCTGACTATATACGGCCCCTTTAATTGAAGGCACATGAAAGTCGTCTAATCCAAAATCGGTTGTGAGTGTTATTATTCCCATATTTTTATCTCTAACACAAAGTTATTGCTTATTTTTGTTTTGTAAAATTTTAAAACCGGTAAAATTTGAATCAATTACAAATCATATTAGAAGGAGTAGATCTGAAAATATTCTATGGTGAGTATAATCAGAATTTTAAGTTATTGGTAAACCATTTTCCAAAATTGAAAATAACGGGAAGAGATCAAATAATTTCAGTTTCTGGAAGTGATGAAGATATCGCTATTTTTGAAAGAAAAGTTAAAGAAATTACAGATTATATTAATAAATATAATAAGTTAAATGACTTTGCTATGGAAGGAATATTAAACAGATCCGATTTAATTAAAATAGCTGATAATGAAGATGATGTAATTGTTCATGGAATAGGAGGTAAATTAATACGTGCTAAATCAGAAAATTTAAAGAAACTGGTAGATTTAGTTGATAAAAATGACATGGTTTTTGCTGTTGGCCCTGCCGGGACAGGAAAGACTTATACTAGCGTGGCACTTGCAGTAAGAGCTTTAAAAAATAAAGAAGTAAAAAGATTAATTCTTACTCGCCCGGCTGTAGAAGCAGGTGAAAGTCTGGGATTTCTTCCCGGAGATTTAAAAGAAAAATTAGATCCCTATCTTCAACCACTATATGATGCCCTTAAAGATATGATAAGCCACGAAAAGCTTGCATCATACCTTGATAAAGGTATCATTGAAATAGCACCTCTGGCATTTATGAGAGGAAGAACTCTGGACGATGCATTTGTTATATTAGATGAAGCTCAGAATACAACACATTTACAGATGAAAATGTTTTTAACTCGTATGGGAGAAAATGCAAAGTTTATCATTACTGGAGATCCGGGTCAAATAGATTTGCTTAAACAACAAAAATCAGGATTGAAAGAAGCTATAGTTTTACTAAAAAATGTTAAAGGTATAGGATTTATTAAGCTCACTGAAATGGATGTGGTAAGGCATAAACTCGTAAAGAAAATATTGGAAGCTTATCATAAGCAGGAAGAAATTAACGAATAAAAATAGTGTAAATAATAAATTTGATTTTTTACCTACATTAGGTAACAATTTTCACTTTCATCTGTATTGCTTAAAAATGATTTTTATTAAATAAAATAATAAAAATTACAACTCCCTTTTTATTAATCCATATAAGTAATTATAAAAATAGTACACGTTATTTTAGTACTAATTTTAAATTATGATTATATTTAGTTTATATAAAAGCTAAAAAAATGGGAGAGTCTTTAAATGCAATTCGTAATCGGCCCCGTTTTAAAATTAAAACAACATTAACTCCGGATGAGTTTACAGAGCAGTTAAAAAAATATAAGGAAAGCAGAATTTGTGAAGTGGAAAGTGAAGGGCAAAAATTTTCTTTCAAAATAACTTCTCAGGAAACTTATATTGAAGTTCTAACTCCAGATGATCCTGTCTGGAAACCAAGACTGACTTTAAGGGCAGAAGAAGAACCCGGAGAATGTACGTATATTAGGGGGATATTTGGTCCAAGGCCGTCTGTCTGGACACTTTTTATGTTTTTATATATAGGTTTAGGAACAACATTAATAACTTTAGGATGTCTTTATTACTCTATGCATTTAGCAAAAAGTAAAAATGATGAAGATTTTAACTGGGTTGGAATTGCCTCAATATTTTGCATTATCGGTTTAATTATTACCTATGCTGCTGTTAAATTAGGACAAATTAAATCCAGAAAACAAATGCAGCAATTAAGGAAATTTGCTGAAAATGTTGTGCTTAAGTTTGAACAAGAAGAAGATATAAAAAATTAAATATTCAATTTTTCATGAATGATGTCTACAATTTTAGAATAAGTTTCTTGCTTACTTAATTCTGAATTGTCTATCAAATAAGCATCAGAAGCTTTTTTTAAGGGAGCAATGTCTCTGTTTTCATCAATAAAATCCCTTTGTTTTAGATTTTCAGTAACCTCTTCAAGAGTAATGGGGCTTTTTTTGTTTTGAAATTCTAAAAAGCGTCTTGCAGCCCGGACCTCAACACTGGCTGTAATAAAAAATTTTAGATCTGCGTTAGGAAAAACTACAGTTCCAATATCTCTTCCATCCATAACAATACCTCCAACATTACCTATTTTTCTTTGTTGATCAACTAAAAAAGTACGTATTTCGGCAACTTTAGCAACAGATGAAACCTGTTCGGAAACTTGCATATCACGAATTTCTGATTCAACATTCTTTTGATTCAGATAGGTTTCGTTTTCTTTTGTTTCCGGATTAAATTTGAAGTTTATCTGAATTAAATTTAAATGTTTAATTAATTCACCTGCATCAATAGAGTTTCCTTTATAATAATTTTCAATACCATAAAGAGTTACCGCCCTGTACATGGCACCGGTATCAATATGTTTCCATCCAAATTCTTTAGCAAGCATTTTGGCGTAAGTACTCTTTCCTGTAGAAGAATAACCATCAATAGCAATAATATATTTGTCTATATCTTTTTTCATATTATAGTAAGTTACCAGTCGTATCTGGGAGCAAGTAAATTTTCTATGTCTATACGAAGACCAAAAGTATGAGTATTCCCAGCAGCATTGTACCTGCCCCAGGCATAATCTAAACGGAAATAAGAAATTTTTATTCCAAAACCAGCAGTAATACCAGCAAAGGATCTTTGATCAGCGATAGCTAATTCATTTCCTCTTTTAAAATTATATCCTGCTCTTAAATTAAATCCAGCTTCAGGGAACAATTCTGCCCCTATAGAAACGTGATCTATAATTTTACGTCCAACTCCTACTTTCTGTCCATTTTTATCTGTAGGAGAAGATATATTGAATTTTTGTAAATCATGTAACGTAACGTTTAGTTCCAGAGGAATTCTTTCAAATCTCTGAGAAATTCCCAGATTAGCCTGAATAGGTAATTTTTCCCTTCTATCGTTATAATACGTTAATTGCTTACCAAAGTTACGCACTACGGCAGAAACGGTTGTGTAATAATCAATATCATGAAAAACAACTCCAATGTCAGCTAAAATAGCAGAAGAACTATATCTTTCAATTTTGCTGGTTACATAAGAAAGATTACCTCCAACTGTAAAAAAATCAGAAATTCGATAAGCATAGCCCAATGTTACAGCAGCATCATTAGCGGAAAAATTTCCGGTTGCAATTCCTGATTCATCAGCTCCTTTTAAATCACCATAATCTATATATCTACCATGAACAGCAAAAAAATGTTCGCTTTCCTCTGGATTAAATACATAAGAAAGTGAGCCTGATTTTACTCCTGCTAAATATGAAGAATAATTAAGTCCGGCCTGATTATGCATGCGTTCGTTCATCATTGCAGGATTAAACATGGCCATATTAGGATCGTTATCCCATGACGAATTAGCATTACCACCTAAAGCAGATTGTCTTGCAGATACAGTCATATTCATAAATGTATAAATTTCCTCTCCCATCTGAGCATAAGAATATGAGTAGAAGCTAATAAATATGAATAAGGTTAATCTTTTCATTTATCTGATATAACTACAGAAATAATGCAGTATATAAGTTATAAACTAATTTTTTTTTAAGTTATTATTCATTAAAATATCAATATCCTAAAAGATTTAGAATTTCCTTATAAGTTTGCTCTTCTCGGAATACTTCATAGGTAAACTCTCCATCTTTATTTCTGTTTATAAGAATATGTTTCGGTTGAGGTACCAAGCAATGGTGAACACCACCAAAACCGCTGATAGCATCTTGATAAGCCCCTGTATTAAAGAAACCAATATATAATGGTTTATCTTCACTATAAATAGGAAGATATATGGCGTTAACATGTTGTTCAGAATTGTAATAATCATCACTATCACAAGTGAGCCCTCCAAGAAAAACTCTTTCATACGAATCTTCCCATCGGTTGACAGGGAGCATCAAAAATCTTCTCGAAATAGCCCAGGAGTCTGGAAGAGTGGTCATGAAAGAACTATTGATCATGTTCCATTTTTCTCTGTCATTTTGCCTTTTCTGGTTCAGTATTTTATAAACGATTCCACCGCTTTCACCGACTGTATAGGAACCGAATTCAGTATAAATAGTAGGTTCTTCAACACCTTCTTCCTCACAAAATTTCTTAATTTGATAAACGATTTCATTAATCATATAATAATAATCGTATTCAAAATTTAATGACGTTTTAATAGGAAAACCACCACCTATATTTAAAGAATCTACTTCCGGAGCAATTTTTTTCAAACGTGCATACACTCGTAGACATTTATACAATTCATTCCAGTAATACGAAGTATCTTTAATTCCCGTATTAATGAAAAAATGCAGCATTTTTAATCGCGCATGCGGATGATTTTGAATTTTTTGCGCATAAAAAGGAACAATATCTTTATAACCAATTCCTAAACGTGAAGTATAAAACTCAAATTTAGGTTCTTCTTCAGAAGCAATTCTGATTCCTACATTAAAATTAGTATCAATACTGTCTGAAAGAAGATCAAGTTCACGGAAATTATCCAATACAGGAATAATGTTGGAAAATCCATTATTAATCATTTCAGAAATAATCTGCAAATATTCATCGGTTTTAAAACCATTACATATAACTTCTATATCTTGTGTAACCTTTCCTTTTTCATACATACGACGTATGATTTCCATGTCATTAGAAAAAGAAGTTTCTATGCTTATTTTATTTTTTAAAGCTTCATCCAGTATAAATGAAAAATGGCTGGATTTGGTGCAATAGCAATATCGATAATCGTTTTTATAATCGTTCTCTTTAAAAGCCTTTTTAAACCAACGTTTAGTTTGTTGTATATTTTGTGATATCTTGGGGAGATATGTAAACTTAAAAGGAGTTCCGAATTTTTCAATTAGTTCCATTAAAGGGATTTCATGAAAGAATAAATTTCCATCTTCGACTTTGAACTCTGGCTGAGGAAAATCAAAAGTCTGCTGGATTAAATCATGGTATTTTATTTTCATTTTATAATTGCAAAAAAGTTCAAAGCACAAATATCTTTAAAAATATTAGTAAAATGGATAGTTTTTTGTTAAAATAAATCATAGCCTAAAAAAAAGTTTTTATCGCTTAAGTAATTGCGGGTTTCAGGCTTTTTACAAAAAGCCTTTCATACCTTTAATTAAGGCTGAAACCTTAAAAAACTAACCAGTTAATCTTGTTTTTACTATTAGAAACTATTCAGAAGATTATGATATAGAAAATAATAATAATTATAGAAGTAAATCCTGTATTAATTCCGGGTGAAATGTTCCTTCACAAATTTGTCTGACTTCACCCGTCATACGAACCTCCCAATTATTTTTAACCTCAAGTTTGAGTTCTCCTCCAAGCATTTTTATAGTCACATTGGTATCAATAAGATTCTTTTTTCTTAAAACACTCGCAACAGCACATGAAGAGCTACCGGATGCAAGAGTAAATCCGGCCCCTCTTTCCCATATTAAAATTTGAACCTCATTTCTGGATATTATTTTAGCAAACTGTACATTTATTCGATTGGGAAACATAAAATAATTTTCTATTTTCGGACCCCATTCTTTAATCTCTTCAACAACCAAATCGTCTTTAATAATTACGCAATGAGGGTTTCCCATAGAAACACAATTGATGGTGAAATTATGATTATCTATTGAAATAATTTTATCTTGAACTTCCTCATCTTTAAACTGAGTAGGAATTAAATGAGAAGTAAAAATAGCTTTTCCCATATCGACAGTTATTATTTTCGCTCTTTCGTTTTCAGTTTCAATAATATCAGCCGTTACAATTCCTCCTTTAGTTTCAACAGTAAATTGTTTTTTAGTAACAATATGATAATCGTAAACATATTTACAAAAAATTCGTAAACCATTTCCGCTTTTTTCAGCCTCTGAACCATCAGGGTTGTATATTTTTAAACCAATATCGGCTCGTGAAGATGATGTTTTTAATAAAATACCATCCGAACCAATACCGAAATTAACATTACATATTCGGGATATAGACTTTGGATTTAGTTCAAAGGATATAGCATTTTCATCCAGAACAATATATTCATTTCCTAGTCCGTGGGTTTTTACAAAGCTATTTAGATTCATCATGGGCAATTTTAGATACAATTCATTCATTGAAAATAAAAAAAGCAAATCAATAAGCCGGATTCTGTCAGTTTTCATTGCTGAAAAAAGCCCTGTTATTTATCTAGAATAAGAATTACTCCTTATTTCAAACTGCTTACCCCCCGGCATTGGACGGATAGCCCTTAATTCGCCGGTATACATAGCATTGCACCTCATAGAGTTTACCTGATTTCACTACAGCCGAACTGTACATTCTTTCTGTTGCACTGGTCCTCATCTTACGATGGACGGGCGTTACCCGCTATGATATCCTATGGTGTCCGGACTTTCCTCTTCTACCATTAAATAGAAGCAACAAGGTTGATTTGCTTTGTGCAAAAATACAACTATTTATAAATAATACTAAAAATGCAGCTTTATTTAATATATTTGCCCATATCATTAACTCTATGTATTCATTAGAAGAACTTCAGGAAGGCAAAATATTTTCAATTAATAAACCATTAGATTGGACTTCTTTCGATATTGTAAATAAAATAAAATGGAGAATCCGCAAACATTTTAATATAAAAAAAATTAAAGTAGGGCATGCAGGAACTTTGGATCCTAAGGCTACAGGCCTATTAATTGTGTGTGTAGGAAAGGCAACCAAGCAAATTCAGCAGATTCAGGATGCCTCAAAAATATATACGGGCACAATAAAATTAGGGGTTCAAACCCCATCGTACGATACAGAGACAGAGGAAATCAATTCGAAAAATTACGAATTTTTGACAGAAAAAATGATTAACGAAGCGGTTCATGAATTTATCGGAGAAGAAATTCAACAAATACCACCTGTTTTCTCAGCATTAAAAAAAGAGGGTAAACGACTGTATGAATTAGCCAGAAAAGGAGAGCAGGTAGACGTTCCTGCTAGAATGATTTCTATTTACGATTTTAAAATTACTCAAATAGCATTACCCTATGTAGACTTTGAAGTACATTGCAGTAAAGGAACTTATATTCGTTCTTTAGCCCACGATTTTGGAAATCAATTAGGTACTGGCGGATATCTTACATCTTTACATAGAGCAAAAATAGGTGAATATGAAGTTGAAAAGGCAGATAACTCCATAATTTTGAATGAAAATTTCTTTTCAACCGGCGTCTAACGGGCAATTACAACTTCAATGCCAAGATCTTCAAGTTTTTCAACGTCTTTGGAAGAAATGCCCTCATCTGTAATCAAGACATGTATTTTGTCCAGGTCTATAATTTTACCAAATCCACGTTTTCCTATTTTAGTTGAATCAGCCAAAACAATAATTTTTTCTGAATTATTTATCATAAGTTGATTCATTTTAGCTTCCATAGTGCTTGATGTAGATAATCCGAATTCATAATCTAATCCATCACCTCCAATGAAAAGCTTATTACAGGCATAGTTGCTAATCATTAGTTCTGCATACGGCCCCATTACAGATCCGGATTTGGTTCTTACGTCACCTCCCAGTTGTATCACATCAAAATTAGGATTTCCATAGAGTAGCATTGCAGGTTTCAGAGAAGAAGTAAGAATGGTTAATTTTTCATAATTATTACTGATCACCTGAGCAATCATTTGTGTTGTCGTGCCCGATGAAATAATTATAAAATCATTATCTTCAATAAAGTTGAGCGCGGCTTTGGCTATTTTTGTTTTTTCTTCTACCTGTATAGTTTCTTTTTTGTTAATATGACGCTCTTCAACAATAAAAGATTCTCTTGTGGCTCCGCCGTGGGTTCGATATAATTTGCCTATTTTCTCCAGATGAGTTAAATCTTTCCGAATCGTAACAGCAGATACGTTTAGCTTTTTACAAAGTTCAGTTACGGAAACGTAATGATTTAAATTTAATTCATCTAATATTTCTTGTTGTCTTATATTGTTTATATTATTATTTTTCATTAATTATACTGTTCTTATTTTGTTTATAGGTTAAAGAGAAAAAATAAAAGCTTTTAGATTAACGCAAAATTATATATTTTATATCAATGAAAAAAATTAAAGTTATTTTTTCTTACATGAAAAATAAGTAAGCTTTCGAAATAGAAAATATGTTTTTTTGGTGTTAAATTATTGTTTATTAATGTTTTGTTTGTATTTTTGTATTATATGTTCGAAATTAAACACTTACGTAATTATGTCAACTGTCATGAAAAAAATTGCGATTTATCATTGTTTAGTTTCGATTTAGTAAATATATTTGTTGTGTCTAAAATTAAGTATTAATCATTTAATAAAAAAGAAAATTTAACTAAACCCAAAAATTTGAAATTATGGATCAAGTATTAACAACAAAATTCGTAGGGGAGCTTATAGGTTCCTTTTCACTAATAGCCTTCGGATGTGGAATAAACATGAATCTCAGTTTAAATAAAAGTTACGGAGCCGGAAATAAAGCTGCTTTGAGTGGGCCTCTTGCCTGGGGTTTCGCAGTTGCAATGTCTGTAATTATATCTTCACCTTTTAACAGTGGTGGTCATTTTAACCCTGCAGTGAGTTTAGGTCTGGCAGTAGCCGGATTATTCAATTGGGCTTATGTATTGCCATACGTATTAGCTCAGTTTATAGGATGTTTTCTTGGAGCAATAACCGTTTGGTTTGTTTATCGTGGTCATTTTAAAGCAACTAAAGATCAGCCAGGTACTCTTTTAGGGGTATTTGCAACCAGCTCATCAATACGCGAGAATAATTCAGTAAACAATTTTAGTTCAGAGATGCTTGCAACATTTTTCCTTGTGCTAATAGTTTCATGTATGTCATCTCTACCTTTAGGTGCTGCAAGTGTAGGAGAAGCAGCCGGAACCGTTGGTTTTGGAGCTATCGGTGCATTGCCTGCTGGTTTCATGATATTTACCATAGGTATGGCATTTGGTGGGATTACAGGATGGTCTTTAAATCCAGCCAGAGATTTGATGCCTCGTTTGGCGCATCAGATTTTGCCAATTGAAGGTAAAGGAGGAAGTGATTGGGGCTATGGATTTTTGTATGCTTCAATAGCTCCGCTTATCGGAGCATCTATCGCTGGAGTTTTGTATGGCGTTATCGGTGGATATTTTGATGAATCCATCCGTGAATTTGTTATCAGCACATTTTCACTAACTAATTTTTAGATATAAAAAGATTACCTGATAAGTAATCGTATAAAATAAAAGTATAAACCTATAAGTATTTAATCAGATGAAATTTTTTATTGACACAGCAGACTTAGAGCAAATAAAAAAAGCTCAGGAATTAGGGGTATTAGATGGTGTAACAACTAATCCTTCAATTATGGCTAAAGTAGGAATTACAGGGAAAGAGAATATTCATGCGCATTATAAAGCAATATGCGAGATAGTAGACGGTGATGTAAGCGCAGAAGTATTATCCACAGATTATGAAGGAATGATTAGGGAAGGTGAAGAATTGGCTAAAATTGATAATCAGATTACGGTTAAAATTCCCATGATTTATGATGGAATAAGAGCTATTAAATATTTTTCAGGAAAAGGTATTAAAACGAATTGTACGCTGGTATTTTCAGCTGGACAAGCAATCCTTGCAGCTAAAGCAGGAGCAACTTACGTTTCTCCTTTTATAGGTCGTCTGGATGATATATCAACCGATGGATTGAATCTCATAGAAGACATACGAACTATCTATGATAATTATGGCTATAGAACTGAAATACTTGCTGCATCCGTGCGCTCTCCTATGCATATTATCAATTGTGCGAAAATAGGAGCGGACGTAATAACAGCTCCATTAGCTCCAATAGTAGGGTTATTAAAGCACCCTTTAACCGATAATGGACTAGCACAATTTATAGAAGACGCCAAAAAACTTTAATAGACCTTTAAATATATTAACCTTAAAAAAAACAAAATGTCAAAAGAAAGTATAGCCTCAGCCCTGAAGCAGGCAACCGAAACTAAGTTTTTAGAAATTGGCTCAGATATAATTAATAAAGTTCCTGAAATATTTGCTGCACAGTTTCCAGGAAAAAAGGCCATAGTGATAGCAGATCCTAATACTTATAAAGTAGCGGGTGAAAAAGTCCACAAAGCTCTAAAAGAAGCTGGTTTAGAAGGAGAGGAGCCTTATATATTAGATGATCCTAATTTATATGCAGACTATGTGTTTGTAGAAAAAATAAGAGATTATCTGAAAGATAAAGATGTAACGCCAGTAGCCGTAGGTTCAGGAGTAATAAACGACTTGGCAAAAAGAGCAAGTTCAGAACTTAAAAGGTCTTATATGTGTGTAGCAACAGCTGCATCTATGGATGGTTATTCCTCTGCAGGAGCTTCCATAACTAACAAAGGGGCTAAAATTACTCATGCTTGTGAAGCACCTAAAGCTTTGCTTGCGGATATTGATATTATTGCAGATGCTCCACCATTAATGACAGCTTCAGGATATGCAGATTTATACGCTAAAGTTGTTTCCGGTGCAGATTGGTTATTAGCAGCAGAATTGGCAGATCCACAAAATCCTAAAAAAGGAATTGAACCCATGACCAGTGCATGGAATATAGTACAGGATGGATTAGCTGAAGCATTACAAGATCCGGAAGGAGCTAAAAAGGGAGAGCATAAAGCAATCGAATTATTAACTGAAGGTTTAATGTTAGGAGGTTTTGCAATGCAATCTATGGAATCGTGGGGCGCAGGAGTAAGTAGACCTGCCTCTGGATCTGAACATCAGTTCAGTCATTTATGGGATATGGAACATCATACTTTCAAAGGTGAAATGGCAAAAAAATTCGGTTTATATCCCAATCAGGATGAACAAGCTCCTTCTCATGGGTTTAAAGTTGGTATAGGTACGTTGGCAATTACGGCCATGTATGAACTGATGTTAAAAACTCCTGTAGAAGAATTGGATATTGATGCTGCAGTAGAAAAATGGCCTTCGCTGGAAGAGCAGTTAAAAGAGATAGATGAAATGTTTGGAGGTTCGGACATTCATCCTTTTGCTACAACTCAGACTACAGATAAATGTGTATCCAAAGAAGAATTAAAAGAACAGCTGACTAAAATCAAAAATAACTGGCCTGCGTTAAAAGAAAGTATTAGGAAACAAGTAATACCTTATAATGAAACTAAAAAACGCTTGGCAGCTGTAGGAGCACCAGTTGAGCCCGAAGAAATAGGAATGGACAGAAACAGGCTTAGAGAAAGTTTCTATAGAGCGCATAAAATAAGGAGCAGATATACAATTCTTGATTTTGCTTACAGAGCCGGATATTTTGACCAATGGGTAAATGAATTATTCGGTGAAAACGGAGTTTTAAAAGGTTAATATTTTAAAGTAAACCGCATCCCGTAATTTAAACAATTACGGATGTGGTTTTAATAAAGTCCAGATTATCAAATGAAAAATTATATAACAGATATAAAACAATTAACTCCCGAATTACAGGAAAAAATAAAAAAACTAAAACATGTTGCTTTGGATATGGATGGTACCATTTATAACGGAACAACACTTTTTCCTTATACGATAAGTTTTTTGGAAAGATTAAAAAAAATAGGAGTCAGTCATTCTTTTCTTACCAATAATCCATCAAGAAGTATTTCGGATTACTTAAAAAAACTTGAAAAATTAGGTATACCTGCAACAGAAGAAGAAATGTATTCTTCAGCTGTAGCTACAATTGATTACCTTAAAAATGAACATCCGGAAGTAAAAAAACTTTTCATTCTGGGAACTCCCAGTATGGTAGAGCAATTTGAAAATTCAGGCTATATATCCACCTCAGATTCAGCGGAAGACTTGCCAGATGCCTTAGTCGTGGCCTTTGACATGACTTTAACGTACGAAAGATTATGCAGGGCTGCCTGGTGGGCTAAACAAGGTGTACTCTATGTAGCAACTAATCCGGATAGGGTATGTCCAACCGATCAACCTAATGTATTAGTGGATTGTGCCTCTATTTATGCTTGTATCGAAACAGCTACAGGCAGAACTCCTGATTTGGTTTTAGGAAAACCTCAAAAAGAGATGTTAGACGGGATCTTGAATAGTAAAAAGTTGAAACCTGAGCAGATAGCTATGGTAGGAGATCGAATTTATACCGATATGATGATGGCTCACAATGCAGGAGCATTTGGAGTCTTGGTTCTGACAGGAGAGGCAACTTTGGAAGACGCACAAAATGCAGAACCTGAATTGGATCTAATTGTACCTAGTATTGAAGTACTTGGAGAATTAATTGAATACACCAGAGATAAATAAATAAAATGGGAAAATATAGTTATATAAAAGAAGAAGCTTACGAAGGAAATCTTAAATTACCAAAATTAAATTTAGTATTATTTACTTGGGGAAACGTAAGTGCAGCAGATCATAATGAAGGAGTTTTTGCCATAAAACCTAGTGGAGTACCCTATGAAAAATTAACTATAGAAAGTATGGTTATCGTAGATTTTGAAGGAAATGTGGTTGAAGGCAAATTAAAACCATCATCCGATACTCCTACGCATGCCGTATTGTATAAGCATTGGAAAGATGTAAATGGAATTGCTCATACACATAGTACCTATGCTACTTCTTGGGCTCAGGCTCAATTAGATATTCCGATTTTCGGGACTACGCATGCAGATCATAACACCTCAGATATACCTTGTGCTCCTCCAATGAGTGATGAAATGATAGAAGGTAACTATGAATATCAGACAGGATTTCAAATTCTGGACATATTGAAAAACAAAGGACTTAAACATCAGGAGATGGAAATGGTTCTAGTGGGAAACCATGCACCTTTTACATGGGGAGAATCTGCAGAAAAAGCAGTATACAATAGTGCCGTGTTGGAAAATGTTGCGAAAATGGCCTATCTAACCAGACAGATTAATCCTGAATCTCCAAGATTAAAAGACGCTCTCATTAACAAGCACTACGACAGAAAGCATGGTTATCATGCTTATTACGGACAATAAGATCCGGTACAATACAAAAACAAAACTAAACAAATCAAAAAAATGGAATTATCAGATAATTTAGTGATAGGGATAGATTATGGTTCAGATTCAGCAAGAGCGATGCTTATGGATGCAGAAACAGGAAATGAACTAGCTCTTTCAGTTAAAGAATATCCCCGGTGGAAACAAGGATTATATTGCGATGCGGTGAATTACCAGTTTAGGCAACATCCTTTAGATTATATAGAAGTACTTGAGTTTATTGTAAATGACGTAATAAATAAAGTTCCAGGCTCTAAAAATAAGGTAAAAGCCTTATCCATAGATGTGACCTGTTCCACACCCATAGTTGTTGATAAAGAAGGAACACCACTTGCTTTAAGAAATGATTTCTCAGAAAATCCGAACGGAATGTTTATTCTCTGGAAAGATCACACAGGAATCAAAGACTGTGATGACATTAATGAGTTTTCAAAAAAATGGCATATTGATTATACACGTTATGCCGGAGGAGGAGGAAACTACTCGGCAGAACATTTTTGGGCAAAATGCCTCCATGTTTTCCGGACTGATGCTCAGGTAAAAGAAGTAGGTCATTCTTTCGTAGATGCATGTGATTGGCTTTCTAATGTTATAGTGGGAATAAATAAACCCGAAGAATTAAAAAGAAATATATGCACCGCTGGATTTAAGGTGCTTTGGAATAAAGAGTGGGGAGGATACCCGCCAAATGAATTCTTTAAATCTTTGGATCCGGCATTGGATGGTATTGTAGATACATTTTCAAAAGATGTGTACACTTGCGTTGAAACTATAGGTACACTAACAGAAGAATGGGCGGAAAGGCTAGGACTTACAACTCATGTTAAAGTTACTGCCGGAAATATTGATGCTCACGCAGGAGGTATTGGTGCCGGAGTTAAAAACAAAGCGATTGTACAAATTATAGGCACTTCAACCTGTGATATAATAGTAGGACCCAAAAAATCTGATAATCAGTTGATTCCCGGAATTTCAGGACAGGCAGATGATTCCGTAATACCGGGAATGGTAGGATATGAAGCAGGTCAATCTGTGTATGGAGATTATTATGCCTGGTTTAAAAAAGTTTTAATGTGGCCCTTACGTGAAATTTTTGCTAAAACAGAATCAATAGATGAAGCTACAAAGCAAAAAGTAATCCAGGAAGTATATGACAAGATGATTCCTGAACTAGCCCGTCAGGCAAAAGCAATTCCGGCAAAAGACAGTCACATTATAGCAACAGACTGGATAAACGGAAGACGTACTCCCGATGTAGATTATACATTAAAAGGAACAATTACAGGTATAACACTTTCCAGTTCGGCACCTTTACTATATAAGTCTATTGTTGAAGCTACAGCTTATGGATCTCGTGCTATTGTAGAACAATTTATAACCAATGGAATTGAAATTGAAGAAATCATAGCTGTAGGAGGTATTTCTCAAAAATCTCCCTATGTAATGCAGGTGCTCTCAGATGTTTTAGGTATGCCAATAAAAGTAATTGCAACGAGAGAAGCTTGTGCGTTGGGAGTTGCCATGTGTGCAGCTGTAGCAGCCGGAATTTACAATCGTTTGGAAGATGCTCAGGAGAAAATGGGAATGGGTATTTCAACAATTTACTATCCAGATGAAGAAAACCATAAGCATTATAATAATGAATATAAAAAATACAGACAACTTGAAAAGGTGAAAGAATTAACATAATAACTATAATGACGAAAAGCGGCAGGTAGTTATCAAACAAACTATATCAGTTGCTTTTTAAGCACAAAAATAGAAACTAAAATAACAAAAATGGAATTATCAAATAATTTAGTAATCGGTTTGGACTATGGTACTGATTCAGGAAGGGCAATTCTTATGGATGCCGAAACCGGAAAAGAATTAGCATTATCTATAAAAGAATATCCAAGATGGAAAAAGGGAATGTATTGCAATGCAGTGAAATCTCAATTCAGACAACATCCTAAAGATTATATTGAAGTATTAGAGTTTATAGTTAAAGATGTTTTAAATAGAGTTCCCGGTGCAGCCAGCAAAGTAAAAGCTATAAGTGTTGATATAACAGGTTCCACACCTGTAGCGGTTGATAAGGAAGGGACACCCTTATCTCTGCTTCCGGAATTTGAAGAAAATCCCGATGCTATGTTTGTACTCTGGAAAGATCACACAGGACAAAAAGACAACGATTATTTGAATAGTTTTTCTAAAAAATGGCATATTGACTATACAAAATCTGCAGGTTGTGGAGATTATTCAACCGAGCATTTCTGGACCAAAGCATTGCATATATTTAAAAAGCCTGAAATTCGTCAAAAAGCTCATTCTTTTGTAGAAGCAAGTGACTGGCTTCCTGCAGTATTATGTGGTAATACCCGACCGGAAGATATGAAGAGAGGAATGGGAATTGCCGGTTCAAGAGTAATGTGGAATAAAGAATGGGGTGGATATCCGCCTAATGAATTTTTCAAAGCTATGGATCCTGCTTTAGACGGTTTAGTAGACACATTTCATAAAGAAGCATATACCTGTGATCAACCAGCGGGAATTATTACGGAAGAGTGGGCTGATAAGTTAGGGTTACCCAAGTCGGTTTTGATTGCTGTAGGTAATTTAGACTGCCATGCAGGAGCTATCGGTGCAGGTGTAAAAGATAAAGCAATGGTTGAAATTGTAGGTACTTCGACATGTGCTATAACTGTTGGACCTAAAAGTTCCGGAAATAAGTTAGTTCCCGGTATACCCCAACAAGCCGATGATATTATTTTACCAGGTATGGTAGGCTATGAAGCAGGTCAATCAGCATTTGGAGATTTATATGCCTGGTTTAAAAAGCTCTTAATGTGGCCTCTGGATAATATTATGCTAAAGTCTAATATCAGTGATCCCGAAACTCGTCAGAAATTAAGAGATGAGGTATATGCTGAAATGATACCTAATCTGGCCAGACAGGCAAAAGTTATTCCGCCTAAAGATAGCCATATCATAGCTACAGACTGGATAAACGGAAGACGTTCACCTAATGTGGATTATGATTTAAAGGGAACTATAACAGGGTTAGCACTATCAAGTGTTGCTCCCCTGGTATATAAATCTTTAGTTGAAGCTACGGCTTATGGAGCGAGAAATATTATTGATCGTTTTGTAAATAATGGAGTTGAATTAAAGGAAATTATTGCTGTTGGAGGAATTTCTCAAAAATCACCTTATGTGATGCAGGTAATGGCTGACGTTATAGGTATGCCTATAAAAGTAATTGCAACAAGAGAAGCATGTGCTTTAGGAGTAGCCATGTGTGCAGCTGTTGTCGCCGGAGTGTATGAATCTGTACAGGAAGCTCAGGAAAAAATGGGAATGGAAATATCAACCATATATTATCCTAATCAGGAACACCATGAACATTACAATATTGAATTCCAGAAATACTTACAATTAGAAAAAGTAAAAGATTTAACACCTTATTAAAATATTCAATCTATTATATATAAACGTGTGAAAACAAAAAACCATCATTTATAATGTTGGTTTTTTGTTTTAAAACAGAGAAAAAATTTAAATAGTAATGATTAAATAAACAAACCTTAAAAACAGAGATAATGATAAACTATAAAAATTTAGGCGTTATAAATACGCGTCAAATGTTGTCAAAAGCTTTGGCAGGTGGCTATGCAGTTCCTGGATTTAATTTTTCCCATTTAGAGCAAGCTCAGGCAATCATTCAGGCGATTGTTGAAACCAGATCTCCGCTAATATTACAGATTTTAAAAAGTGATAGAGAATATATCGGTGCTAAATTAGTTCCCAACATAGTTCAGGGTCTGGTAAAATATGCAATGGATTTAGGGCTGGAATCACCTCAAATCGCAATGCATTTGGATCATGGAGACTCTTTCGAGTTATGTAAAAATTGTATAGATGATGGTTTTTCTTCAGTAATGATTGACGGTTCTCATTTACCTTTCGAAAAAAATATAGAGTTAACTCAAAAAGTTACGGAATATGCGCATAAATATGATGTAACGGTAGAAGGTGAATTAGGAGTAATAGCAGGAGCTGAAGGGTATTTAAATTCAAAACTTTCATTATACACAGAGCCGGATGATGTTATAGATTTTGTCAGAAGAACAGGATGTGATTCATTAGCTATTTCTATAGGAACGGCTCACGGTTCGTTTAAATTTACAGCAGAGCAATGTGTCAAAAATGAAAACGGAATACTGGAACCTCCTCCATTAGCATTTTCAGTCTTAGAAGAGATTGAAAAAAAGCTGACCGGTTTTCCCATAGTACTTCATGGTTCATCCACAGTTCCGCAAGAAAAAGTAAAATTAATTAACAAATACGGAGGGAAACTAAACGATGCTGTGGGAATTCCGGAAAATCAACTTAAAAAAGCATCTAAACAAGCGGTTTGTAAAATAAACATAGATTCTGATAGTAGGTTAACAATGACGGCAACTTTACGAGAATTTTTTGAACAAAAGCCTCAGGAATACGATCCTAGATTATACTTGGCTAAAGCAAGAGAGGATATGAAAGCAGTTTATATTCATTTAATTAAAGATGTATTAGGCTCAGCAAACAAGTTGTAGTAATAAACATGAAAATTTAAAATAAGCTTGATATGTTGCCATGTACCAAGCTTGTTTTAAATTTTTCGTTCAAGTTTATTTTTTTGAATAAAATAACGGGATAACATTTCTGATAATGGTGTTGAAATTATTAGCATCCCACGCACTTCTACCAATAAAAAGACCATCAATGTCTGGCATTTGAATTAAATCATTTGCATTTTCTAAATTAACACTTCCACCATAAAGGATAGGTATAGATTTTCCCTTATCAGAACCGAAAAGTTCTTTTAAAGTATCCCTAATAATTGAATGTTTTTCAGCGGCATATTCTTTAGTCGCTGGAATTCCGTTTACACCAATAGCCCAAACGGGTTCGTATGCAATCCATAAATTAGTAATTTGCTCTTCCTTAATTCCATGTAAACCTATTTTTAATTGAATTCTTAATATTTCATTGCTAGTATGAAAATTTTTTTGTTCCAAAGTTTCTCCAATGCATAAAAGAGCCTTAAAAGAATGATTTAAAGCACTTAAAACTTTTTTATTAATCTCCTGATCTGTTTCCTTTAAAATATGTCTTCTTTCCGAATGTCCGATCTCAATTAAATTAACACCCACTTCTTTCAGCATCAGAGGCGAAATTTCACCGGTAAACTGTCCTTCATCTTCCCAGTTCATATTTTGGGCACCAATCAAAATTTTATCTTCAGGGACACAGTTTCTTGCATTAGCTAAAGCTGTGAAAGAAGGAATTACAAATAATTCCAGTTTTTCCCTGCCTATATCTGAAGTAAGTTGATTCAGTTCTCTCAAAAAACATTCTGTCTGCGATATATTTTTATACATTTTTGTATTGGTACCTAAATATATCTTTTTTTGTTCTGTCATGTTTGTGGATGATTTTTAATTAATTTTTATTAATCATTTTCAATAAATTCACGCATAGATTTAAATATTATCCATACTGATGTTGCTCCAGCATCCTGATAACCAATAGCCCTTTCCATCAGTGATTTTGCCCGACCATATTTGGCTATATAATTTTTTGTATTTTCAACACCTTCCTGAGCCGCTGATTCAGCTAGTTTAAACATCTCTAAAAGATTGTTATCCTCGTACGATTTCATTGCTTTTACAGCAGGTTCAAGAGCATCCACCATGGTTTTATCACCAACTTCGGCTTTCCCTCTTTCTTTAATTGCTTGTAAGCTTTTGTCAAACATTTCTGTCACATCACGGGTATTTAGTTCTTCTTTAGGAGAAACATTTTTAGCTCCTGCAAGAAATAAGCTTCCAAAAATGACTCCGGAAGCTCCCCCCATAGACATCAGCATGGTTTTCCCGGTTAAACTGAAAACATCATACACATTAGAAGATTCTTCATACGACATTAATTTCTCTTTTGCTTTTTTTAATCCTCCCGACATGCCGATACCATGATCCCCATCTCCAATCTTACTATCAATTTCAGTTAATAATGGCTTACTATCAATAATCTGATTAGCAACATATATAAGCATTTCTTTAGCTGTTTTTGTATTTATAACATTTAACGACATAGTATAAAAAATTTAAGATTATAATCTATATTCAATATTTAAATCAGTAGTATTCAGTTGATAAATTTGATTAATCTCAAAAAACAACTAAATATTTATCTTTGTTGTTTAGCGTAATAAGGGCAATAACAAGGAGAATTATAATATTTTTTCAATTCACTGTCTAATTTAAGTATGCTGATTGAAAATCCTCCCATTCCCAAAGAAGTGCAATAGCTGTTAATATCAGCATCGTGAATCTGAATACCATCAGATTCTAATAATTGTCTAACCTTTCTAAAAACAATACTCATTTCGATGATGGTAGTTGAACCTAATCCATTAACAAGTATGCATACATTATCGCCTGAGATAAGAGGCATATCTTTAGTTATATGACCGTAAAGTATCTCTACCAGTTCATCAGCAGGTTTCATTTGGGTTCTTTGGATACCGGGTTCTCCGTGAAGTCCCATTCCGAACTCCATTTCATTATCTTTTAATTCAAAAGTTGGTTTTTCTAAACCGGGTATTTTTCCGGGTTTAGTAGCAATACCTATACTTCTAAGGTTATTTCTTGCATTCTCCAAAACCTGTACAACTTCTTCAAGAGAAAGACCGGCATCACAGGCAGCACCTGCAATTTTTACCATAAACACATCTCCGGCAATACCTCTCCTGTCTTCTATACGTTCTATAGGAGCAGAAGCACAATCGTCCCAGACTCTTATATGAGCAGTTTTTATGCCCTCATCCTGAAGCATTTCTTCAGCCATATCAAAATTCAGATTATCTCCGGCATAACATCCATAAAGAAATAATACTCCTTTACCGGCATGTGCAGATTTTGCAGTTTCATAAATGGTGTTGGGATCCGGTGAAGCAAAAATATTCCCACATGCAGCAGCATCAGCAAGTCCTTCACCTACAAATCCCCCAAACATAGGTTCGTGTCCGCTTCCCCCGCCAATAACAAGCGTTACCTTATCTTTACGTCTTTCTTTTAATAAAATACCGTTGACTTCAGGAACTTTCTCATAGAGGTAGCTATAAGCACTAATAAAGCCATCCATTACTTCGCTTATTATATTTTCCGGATCATTAATTATCTCTTTCATATTTATCGGATTACTAAGTTTTTATTACTTACAAATATTGTTAAAATAAATTACAAATCATAAGTAAATGAAATGATTGTTGTCATTTCGAAAGTAATCAAAACTTTTGTGTTTTTATTAATTAATTAGATATTTTTTTTAAATACTTTAAAAATAGCTTTTTAAGATTATTATGTATTTTTTGATTAATTTTGTTATCAAAAATATTTTTCAAATATGCTTTCAATAAATGAAATATCAAAAATAGCTCTTAAAACCGAAAAAGTGCGCTTGAGGTTACTTGAGGTTATATATAATTCCAGGTCGGGTCACGTAGGTGGAGATTTGTCTGTCCTAAATATGATCGCGGCCTTATACTATCATACATTAAAATTTGATATACAAAATCCGGATCATGAAAACAGGGATCGTTTCATTTTAAGTAAGGGGCACTGTGTTGAAGCTCTTTATTGTGTACTGGAATCCCTTGAATTTATTGATTCAGATACGCTAAATTCCTATGGGAAATTTAATTCTTTATTGGCAGGTCATCCTTCCAATAAAATACCAGGAATTGAATTTAGCGGAGGATCTTTAGGGCATGGATTATCCTTAGGAGTGGGTGTTGCCATAGGGGCGAAAATGGACAATAAAGATTTTAAAACCTTTGTTGTCATGGGGGATGGAGAACTAAATGAAGGTGCAGTTTTTGAAGCAGCCATGTCTGGAGGACACTTTAAGTTAAATAACCTGGTTGCAATTGTTGATAGAAATGGATTGCAGATTAGTAATTCAACGGAAAAAGTAATGACTCTTGAGCCATTAAAAGAACGTTGGGAAACAATGGGGTGGGAGGTTTTAGAAGTTAACGGAGATAAGATAGAAGATTGTATTAAGATTTTAGATTCAATTAATTATACAATCCAAAAGCCGCATTTTATCATATCCCGAACCACTAAAGGAAAAGGGGTGTCTTATATGGAGAATGCTTTGCACTGGCATCATGGAGTACCGGATGAAGTTCAGTATAAACAGGCAGTCAGAGAGATATCCAGAAGTATTGAAGAATGGGAAGGGAAATCAGTTAATTATCTATAAGCTTTACAATTAATCATGAATAAGACAATGAAATCAAATCGCCAAAGTTTTACACAAACTATCTTAGAGTTGGCTAAACAAAATAAAGATATCATTATAGTTACTTCTGATGCTGCGGGTACCGTAACTCTCAATCAGTTTGCTGAAGAATTACCGGATCAGTTAGTAGATGTAGGTATTGCTGAGCAAAATGCAATTGGAGTAGCGGCAGGTATAGCATCTGTCGGGAAAAAGGTTTTTGTTTGTGGACCTGCCTGTTTTTATTCTTCCCGGAGTTTAGAGCAAATTAAAGTTGATGTTGCTTACTCAAATTCCAGGATTAAAATAATTGGTGTTAATGGTGGAGTTAGTTATGGGCCTTTTGGCGCTACTCATCATTGTTTGCATGATATAGCTGCAATTCGGGCTTTTCCGGGTATACATATATTGTCTCCGAGTGATCCGGTGCAGATGAGGTGGATGACAGAAAATTTGATAAATTATGATTTTCCGGTATATGTTCGGATGGGGAGGAATCCTGTACCGGTAATTTATGATCAAGGCTTTGAAAAATTTACGATAGGGAAGGCTTCAGTTTTAAAAAAAGGAACAGACTTAACGTTGGTAGGTACAGGTGAAACCGTATATCATTGCTTAGAAGCTTCGGAAATGCTTGGACAAGCTGGTTTTTCTGTTAAAGTTGTAGATATACACACACTAAAGCCTATAGATAAAGAAATGATAATTCAATCTGCTATAGAAACCGGTAAAATTATTACGGTAGAGGAGCATAGCATTTATGGGGGATTAGGGGCAATTGTTTCTGAAATCGTTTGTCAAAATTATCCCGTACCGATGAAGATTTTAGGGATTCCGGATGAAAATGTTATTAATGCTCAGCCTCAGGATATTTATAAATATTACGGAATAGATTATAAAGGTATTTATGATACGGCATTAGCATTTTTGAAAGATTAAGGAATGTATTAAGTTTATTGAGTTTATCAAGAAGAGGTGCATGGATGAGATTTTAGAATTATATAAATAAAATTAGTTATTCAATCACCAGATAAATGAAAATTTTCAGCAGGAGATATTAAACATCTCCTGCTGAATAAATTCAATCATTTATCTTTCCAAAGAGGATAAATTTGATTCATATATTTTTTATATTTTTCATATGCAGGAATGATACTTTCCTGAATCTTTGGATCTGGTTCTATGGTAATAGATTTAGAGCCCATAGCTTTAGCTGCTTCGTCAAGGTTTTTATATTGACCAATACCAACAGCAACAATCATAGCGGTACCTAATGCGCCTCCTTCGGAAACTTCCGGTATTAAGATAGGGCGGTTTAAAACGCTGGCAAGCATTTTAGGCCAGATACTACTGCGTGTAACGCCTCCAACCACTCTTATTTCATCAACTTTGAAATTTTCAATTAAAGGATCTATATGGTATTTATGATTAAAGGCAATGCCTTGATATATAGCTTTAAGCAGATGGCCTCTTTTATGCCATGCTCTCATTCCCATAAAACAGGAATCTGCATCTACATCGAGTGGATTTCCATATAAAAAAGGAAAGAATAAAATGTCGGAAGGATCATTTATAATTTCCGAAATTTCTTTATCTACAAATCCATAAGGATCTATTCCGGCTCTTCTGGCAAGATCTAATTCCTGCTGACACAAAGTTTGTACAAACCATTCAAGATTGGAAGATGAAGCCGGTGATATAGCCATATTCATCCATAATCCTTTTTTTATAAAGCTTCTGCAAAACCAGTCTTCAGAAACCTTGGGTTCATCGGAAATAACTTCATTAATACTGTAAGTACCAGCCATTACAGCTAATTGTCCCGGATGGGTTGCTCCGGCACCAATAGCACCTGCATCTACATCGTGAAGACCGGCAACAACAGGGATTCCTTCGGGTAAACCGGTATGAATGTGCGTATCATATCCGATTTTTCCTACAATATCAGTAGGTTGATTTACAATGGGAGCTATCGCTTCCAGCTCTTCTAGATCATAAAGTTTAAAGGCTTCACTATCCCAGTCCTGATTTTTATAATTAAAAAACGATGTACTTGCTTCAGTAAGATCTGTTCCTATAGTTCTTGATAAGCGAAAGCGAATGTAGTCTTTTGCCCACATAAATGATCGGGCTTTTGCTAACGTTTCCGGTTCATTTTCCTTTAGCCATGCCAGTAGAGTTGCCGGGGAAGAGGGTGAAGCACCTTGTCCGGTTACCGATAACAAATCCTTTATTTTTTTTGAATATTTTAAAGAAGTTTCAAAAGCACGGGTATCCAAAGATAATATACCGGGTCTTAAAGGACGGTTGTTTTCATCTAAAATCCAGATTCCATCCCCATGAGCACTGCATCCTACACCTGTAACTTCATACATTTCCAGTTTACCCATAAGATGTCTTAAAGTTTTACTGACTGCAGCCCAAAAATCTTCTCCGTTTCTTTCAGACCAGTGTGGTTTGGGCATGTCATGTGGTGAAGAATCAGATTGCGAGGCTATAATTTTGCCTTGATAATCAAAAGCAACCGCTTTCATGCCGGTTAAACCGATGTCTATTCCTATTACAACTTTTGTTTTCATAATTTTGACTTATTTTTTGTGATTTATGTTTGATTTTAGTTTTAAATGATTTTTACTTCACCTGAAGTCTTTTAATATAATTTTTGTAACTATTTATTTCTTCCTGTCTTCTATTTTCATCCCAGTTTAAAAGGTTAGCACAAATTACGGATACGGCCTCAAGAGAATTGAGACCTAAATCATCCTCTAATCCGGTCATGATACGTCTGGCAACTACATCTGAAAGTCTGTACGCTTCTTCGTTAGTTACCGCCCATTCAACTTCTCCGTGGGTTAATCCAAATGATTCGTCAATTATTTCTTGTCTCTCAGGTTTTTCCATAATAAATTCGGCCAGCTTAATGCCTAGTTTTCCATATTGGTCTGCTATACGATTGACTAAAGAATTTGGAATACCTGTATTTTCAATTTCTTTTTTTAGTTCATACATAGATGAAATAGAACCTCCCGGTAATTTCATTTTTCTGGTTCTGCTTTTTGTATTTTTATGAAATCGTTCAGATAAAATGTTTCCGAAATCTTCTCCTACCTGCCTGAAGGTTGTTAATTTTCCTCCAACAAGTGTATACAGGCCGTCTAATTGATTTTGTTTATGGTCAACAATTTTGTGTCTACGGGTAATATCAGAAACCTTAGCTCCTTCGCTATAAGGTAGAGGTCTTACGCCGGTATAAGCATAGATTACGTCATTTTTGGTCAAATGTGCTTCAGGAAGAACTTTATTGGTTTCGTGTAGAATATAATCGTATTCGTCCTGAGTAGCTGATGCTGTGTCAAGATTTCCTGTAAATGGAATATCAGTTGAGCCTATGAGATATCTGTTTTTCCAGGGTATAACCATCATGGGGCGAGCGTCATCTGATTCATAATAAAATGCATCGGTAGGAGCTCCCGGAAAAGAATCTACAACTAAGTGAGTGCCTTTAGTGCCTCCATTCATGCGGGGTAGCGAAATATGATCTTTAGGCCAGACTTCGTCTATCCATGGTCCTGCATTGTTAATTATTACTTGGGTTGGAACCCTCACTTCTTCACCGCTTATTTCATCTCTGATTTTAATCGCCTTTATTTTTCCTTGTTCAACTTCAAGATCGGTCGCTTTAACATGCGTTAATATTTCTGCACCTGCTTGTCTGGCCGATAAAGCTATCTCATAACAAAGTCTTTCTGAGTAATTAACCTGAGCATCAGAATATGCACAACCGCCGGTTAGTTGATCGGGGTTAAGTCCTGGTTCTTTCTCCAGTATCTTTTTTTTCGAAAAAAAATCAAAGCTTTTTAATGATTTATCAAATGAAAGAATATCATAGGCTATCATTCCTAATCTGAGAATAAAAGGTGAATTTTGATTTTGTTTATAAAAAGGAATAATGAATCGTAATTCACGAACCAGATGAGGTGCAGATTTGACTAACCATTCTCTTTCTCTTAAAGACTCACGAACTAGAGGAATATCGTATTTTTCCAAATATTTTAATCCGCCATGAATCATTCGGCTTGACCATGATGAGGTGCCGGATCCAATGTCTCCTTTTTCAACTAAAAGAACTTTCATTCCTCTTAAAGCACTGTCCCAGGCTGTGCCTAGTCCATTTACACCACCTCCTACAATAACTACATCATACCCTTGCTGGGTATCATTAAAGCGTTGTTTTCGTTTTAGTGATAAATCGAAAGTATTTCTTTCCATTTTTTTTGGTTTTTAATTTTAATTAGCTCAAATTTAGAAACATTTTTCAATATAAAACATGATATATTACTATATATCTTAGATATATGTTTTTTTTTGTTTAGATGTATGTGATATTTCAATATCGTAAAATAATTTAATTTAATTTCGAATTAGTAAAGATTTTGGTTATTGAATGTTTTTTTATTTCAAATTTTATGTTTATGTATATATAAAAAATAAGCTTTTTTTATAATATTAATTTATTATGTTTTTTATAACATTAATTATTAATGTTTTATAAATAAAAGTATAATTAAATTTATCTTAAATTATTAAATTGTTTTTACGAATAAATACTTACATTTTATTTAAATAATAAATAAGATTTAAATTAGTGTATTTAAATCATTTTTTAATTAAAAAATTGATTTATAGTAAGTTATATTATTTTTTTCTTAGTGCATGATTTATTTCACAAATTTTGTTTTTATTTCTAAATCATAACTATTATATGCTTTTTATTATTTATTTTTGTTGTAAATAATACATAAAACTTATTTATTATTTGTAATTTATTGTAAATCAATAGTTAATTAAAAATTTAAAAAGATATTGAAATGAAAGAAAATGAAATATCAGTTGAAACTGAAAAATATAAAATAGCTATTTTAGGTGCAGGTATAATGGCTACTGCTTTAACGTTTCCGTTGGCTGAAAACGGACATGAAGTTCATTTAGTTGGGACACATTTAGATAAAGATATTATTGATACTATTAGAAAAACGGGGATTCATCCAAATCTGGAATTGAAAATTCCTGAATCAGTTAAAGTATATCAATTAGAAGAAGTTGAAAAAGCTTTTGAAGGAGCAGATGTAGCTATGTCAGGAGTGAATTCGTTTGGAGTTGACTGGGTAGGAGAGCAATTGGCAAAAGTAGTTAAGCCTGGAATGATGGTGTTTTCTATTACTAAAGGAATGCAGGCCGATCAGGAAGGTAATCTTTTTATTCTTCCTGATATCATAAAAAAATATTTTACAAAAGAATTAGTTGAATCAGTTACCTGGTCTGCAGTCGTGGGTCCTTCAATAGCAGGGGAAGTTGCTGTACATCGTGATACATGTGTAGTCTTTTGTGGAGAAGATCAGGATTCTCTAAATAAGTTAGCTGCGTTATTTCGTACAGATTACTATCATGTTTGGACATCCACAGATTTTGTAGGTATGGAAGTAGCTGCAGCAACTAAAAATATTTACGCATTTGCAGCAGGATTTAACGAAGGTATCAGAGATAAAAACAATGAGCAGGGAGAAAAATATGTTCGTTTCAATTATGGTTCAGCAGTATTTGCCCAAGGACAGGTTGAACTTACCCAGTTTATGGAGTTATTGTCAGATAATAATGTTTTAAGTCCTAAGCATTTGTTAGTAGGATCTGGTGATATGTTTGTAACCTCAATGGGCGGCAGAAATGTAAAAGCAGGCAGATATGTTGGAGCAGGAATACCCTTTTCCGAAGTAAGAGATCATTATATGAAAGGGGTAACTATGGAAGGTGTTGCGGCAATAAGGGTTATAGGGGCAGCGATGGAACCTTTAACCAGACGGGGCATTATTAAAGACACAGATTTTCCTTTATTAAGACATTTATACGATATCATTGTTAATGACCAACCTTTACAGATGCCTTGGAATAAATTTTTTGGAGGAGAGAAATAAATGTAGAAAATAGATTAAACAAACAACAACTATAAACCACAAAAATGTCAGATCAATATATTTTAGGAGTAGATTTCGGAACACTTTCCGTGCGTTCTACCGTTGTAAGAGTCAGTGATGGTTTCGAAAAAGGAACAGCTGCGGTAAGATATAAGCACGGAGTAATGGATACTCATCTTACAGTAAGTAAAAATGAATTATTACCCCCGGATTTTGCCTTACAGGTTCCTTCTGATTATCTCGAATCCTTTCAAAAATCAGCGCAGGAGGCAATACTTAATTCCGGAGTAGTGGTTAGGCATATAATTGGAATAGGTATAGATTTTACCTCAGCCACAGTTTTGGCTACCGATGATCAAGGAAAACCGTTATGTGAATATCCTGAATTTTCAGATCGGCCTCATGCTTATGCTAAATTATGGAAACATCATGGAGCTAATGAACAAGCACAACGTTTACTGGAGGTTGCTAAGCAAAGGAAGGAACCCTGGTTACCCCGATATGGAGGGTTATTATCTTCAGAATTACTTTTACCTAAAGTTTTGGAAACCTTTGAAAAAGACCCTGAAATTTATAAAAACACGGTTCATTTTGTAGATGCATTAGACTGGATGAGTTGGCTTTTAACAGGTAATTTAGTATATGCCAGTGCAGATTCCGGATTTAAAAGACATTATCAGGATGGAAAATATCCGGATCCAGAATATCTAGAAAAGGTATCCCCAGGTTTTGGAAGAGTTTACATCGATAAAATGTCAGCACCCATACAACCATTGGGATCGAAAAGTGGAAATCTTACTCAGGAATGGGCTCAAAGACTTGGGCTTGAACCCGGTATATCCGTTTCCGTTGGAAATATCGATGCGCACGTAACCGCCGCAGCAATTAAAGCGGTAGAACCTGGAATTATGACTGCAATTTTGGGAACCTCTGCGTGTTATATTGTTTCCGGACCTGAATTTAAAGAAGTTCCCGGTATGCTGGGTATAACCTACGGAGGTGTTTCCGATGGCACCTGGTGTTTTGAAGCCGGTCAATCAGCTTTTGGCGATATACTTGCGTGGTATATTCAAAATTGTGTACCGGAAGAATACGCAGAATCGGCAAAAAATGAAAACTTAAATCTTCATGATTATTTAACAAGAAAAGCATCAACACAAGAAATTGGTGAGCACGGATTGTTGGCATTAGACTGGCATAACGGGAATCGTTCAATTCTTTGTGATCATAATTTATCCGGTATGGTTTTAGGGTTATCACTTACTACCCGTGCAGAGGATATTTATCGTGCTCTGATGGAATCTTGTGCTTTTGGTGCCCGTAAGATTATTGAAACAATGAAACAACATGGAGTTGTTATTAAAGAGATCGTGGCAGCAGGTGGGTTGCTTAAAAATAAATGGTTGATGCAGTTAATCAGTGATGTAACCCGTATACCATTATCTATTACGGAAGCTACTATGGTAGGAGCACTGGGTTCAGCAATTTATGGTTCTGTTGCAGCGGGCTGCTATGAAACATTGCAGCAAGCCTCGGACGCTATGGGAAGCAAAATACCTAATGTTTATAAACCTCACGAAGATCGGTCGGTCCGATATGATGAGCTATATAATGAATACTTAACCCTGCATGATTATTTTGGAGAAGGAACCAATCAGGTAATGAGTAGGTTAAAGAAAATAAAAGAGAATGCAATTCAGGGAAAAGTATAAAAAAAATAAATTAAGTTAAAAGAAAAAAATAATATTTGTTGTATAATTCACTATATATAATTAATATTAAGGATAATTAAAATGTAAATTTGTATATTCAAAATAATAAAAGACGAAAAATGGCTGACATTCAAACATTAAACAGAGCAGCAGACAATATCAGAATATTAGCTGCATCAATGGTAGAAAAAGCAAAATCTGGACACCCCGGAGGTGCCATGGGTGGAGCTGATTTTATTAATGTATTGTATTCTGAATTTTTAGAATATGATCCCAAAAATCCGAAATGGGAAGGAAGGGATCGCTTTTTTATGGATCCTGGACATATGTCTCCAATGCTATATTCAACACTGGCGCTTACCGGAAAGTTTGCCATGGATGATCTTAAACAATTCCGTCAATGGGGAAGTATCACTCCCGGACATCCGGAACTGGATGTAGAACGCGGTATCGAAAATACTTCAGGTCCCTTAGGGCAAGGGCATGCGTATGCTGTTGGAGCTGCTATTGCTGCTAAATTTCTGAAAGCCCGTTTGGGTGAGCAGATGAATCAGACAATTTATGCATTTATCTCTGATGGCGGAATTCAGGAAGAAGTTTCCCAGGGTGCAGGAAGAATTGCTGGACATTTAGGACTTGACAATTTGATTATGTTCTATGATTCAAACGGAATACAGCTTTCAACTAAAGTGAAAGATGTAGATAATGAGGATGTCGCTGCCAAATACCAAGCATGGGGTTGGAAGGTTATTTCCATTGAAGGTAATAATCCGGAACAAATTCGTAAGGCATTAACCGAAGCTAAAGCAGAAAAATCAAGACCTACATTAATCATCGGTCATACCATTATGGGTAAAGGAGCTGTAGATGCTAATGGAAATTCTTTTGAAAATAAAGTTTCAACACACGGACAACCTTTAGGGGAAGCAGGTGCATGTTTAGAAAATACAATTCAGCATTTGGGAGGAGATCCGGCCAATCCGTTTACAATTTTCCCTGAAGTTAAAGAATTATATGCTAAACGAGCAGAAGAACTTGAAAAAATTGTAGCAGTTAAAAAATCAGAACAGGAACAATGGGCTAAATCAAACCCTGAATTGGCTGAGAAAATGAAATTCTGGTTCTCAGGTCAAACACCAGAAATTGATTGGGCGAAAATTGAGCAGAAACCTAATGCAGCAACCCGTGCAGCTTCAGCAACGGTGCTGGAAACATTGGCTCAGCAAGTTGAAAATATGGTAGTTTCATCTGCCGATTTATCAAACTCGGATAAAACTGACGGATTTTTAAAACATACGCACGCATTAACCAAAGGAGATTTTTCCGGTGCTTTTTTACAAGCAGGAGTTGCTGAATTTACAATGGCCTGTTTATGCGTGGGGATGAGTCTTCATGGTGGCGTAATTCCTGCATGTGCAACCTTCTTCGTTTTTTCTGATTATATGAAGCCAGTAGTCAGAGTTGCAGCCTTGATGGAGCAACCGGTTAAATTTATCTGGACTCACGATGCTTTCCGTGTTGGAGAAGACGGGCCTACACATGAGCCTGTAGAACAGGAAGCTCAAATCCGTTTAATGGAAAAACTTCAAAATCATAAAGGACATAATTCCATGTTAGTGCTTCGTCCAGCAGATGTTCAGGAAACTACTGTAGCCTGGAAACTTGCAATGGAAAACACTCATACACCTACCGGATTAATTTTTTCCCGTCAGAATATAAAAGATTTACCAGCTAAGCAAAACCGATATGACGAAGCATTACAGTCATCTAAAGGTGCTTATGTCGTTCAGGAAGATGCTGGTTATGATGTAATTTTATTAGCTTCCGGTTCTGAAGTGTCCACTTTGGTAGAAGGTGCTGAATTACTTAAAAATGACGGTATAAAAACAAGAATAGTATCTGTTCCTTCCGAAGGATTATTCAGAAGTCAGCCGAAAGAATATCAGGATTCTGTATTACCAAAAGACAAGAAAAAGTTTGGTTTAACTGCAGGACTTCCGGTTAATCTACAAGGTTTGGTGGGAGACAGCGGAAAAATATGGGGATTGGAATCTTTTGGATTTTCAGCACCTGCAGCTGTTTTGGATGAAAAATTAGGCTTTACTGCTGAAAATGTTTATAAGCAGGTTAAAGAATTTTTAGGCTAAATATTTTACATATATAGATCCATAATTGTGGTTATTTATGGATAAGGTAAGGAAAGAAGAATTAATAACTTTAATTCTTCTTTCTTATTTAAAATTTAAAGAATGAAATTATGGCAAAAATCAAAGCAATTTTACTTGATATGGATGGAGTGGTTACAGATACAGAATCACAATATGAAATTTTTTGGGATCAATTAAAAGATAAATACGGTCTTGTAATGGATGACTTTAAGGATAAAGTAAAAGGAAAACGACTTAAGGATATCGTTGCTCAGTTTTTTTCATTTTTATCCTCAGAGCAGCAGCAACAGGTTGCCGATGATATAAAATACTATGAATTAAATGAGATGGTTTATACTCCGATTGAAGGTGTTGTTGATTTTGTAAATTCATTAAAACAATATCCGTTTAAACTGGCATTAGTCACAGGAGCATTGAAAATAAGAGCGGAAAAAGCTATGAAAGATATTGGTCTGGATAAAAGTTTTGATATCCTTATGACGGCTGATGATGTAACGATAGGAAAACCTAATCCCGAATGTTTCCAAAAAGCTGCAGATAAACTTCATGTGTTACCTTCCGAATGTATAGTTTTTGAAGATGCATTCAATGGGATTGAATCAGCAAAATCAGCCGGTGTAAATTTAATTGTGGGTATTATGACTAATTATTCGAAAGAACAGTTGGAAGAAGTTGCTACGATTGCTATACCTGATTTTAAAAATTTGTCAGTTAATTCGTTATTTCAACTTTTAAAACTTGAAGTATAATGACTCATTTAAGTAACATTTACAATATAAACATCTGTAACTAATTTAAATTATATTTGTAAGTAAGTTAAGGATATAAAAATATCTTTAAAAAGAAAAAAATGAAAAACCATATAAAAACTATCGCATTTGATGCAGATGATACATTGTGGGTAAATGAACCTTATTTTCAGGAAGCTGAAAAGCAATTTTGTACTTTACTTGAAAATTATCTTCCTAAGCACTTAATATCACTGGAACTTTTTAAAACCGAAATGAAAAATCTACATCTTTATGGCTATGGTGTAAAAGGCTTTGTTTTATGTATGATTGAGACGGCAAATAGAATTTCAAATCAATCTGTTTCATCAGATATTATTGATAAAATACTATTTATAGGAAAGGAACTTCTGCAAAAGCCTATAGAATTATTACCTGGTGTAAACAAGATTTTAGAGAAGTTAAATGGGAAATACCGATTAATAGTTGCTACCAAAGGAGATTTGTTAGATCAGGAAAGGAAACTTAAAAAATCAGGATTGGAAATCTATTTTCACCACATCGAAATAATGAGCGATAAAAAAGTCCATGATTATCAGAAGTTATTGAAACATATGGATTGTAAACCCGAAAACTTTCTAATGTTAGGTAATTCTATTAAATCGGATATTTTACCTGTATTAGAGTTGGGCGGTTATGGTGGATACATTCCATACCATGTGACCTGGGCACATGAGCAACAAGAGATCAATCTGCAAAATGATAATTTTATAAAATTAAAAAGTATTGACAATATTTTGAATTACTTGTAGAAATGAAGACATTAATTGATATGGAACAATGGGATAGAAAAGAACATTTTCTTTTTTTTTCTCAATTTGAAGAACCGTTTTTTGGAGTTACAGTCACTATTGATTGTACGCAAGCGTATAGAATGGCAAAGGACAATGATAATTCGTTTTTTCTCAGTTATTTATTCAGAGCATTAAAAGCAGCTAATAGTATAGAAAATTTTAGATACCGTATCATAGACAAACAAATATATTTATTTGATAGCATAAGTGCTTCACCAACCATTAACCGTCCTAATGGTACTTTTGGATTTGCTTATATAAATTATTTCCGGGATGAAAATATTTTTTATGCTGAGGCTTTAAAAGAGATTCAAAGAGTACAGCAGTCAAATGATTTAATGCCTGCAGTATCTGGAGAAAGTGTGATTCATTTTTCAGCTATTCCTTGGATTGATTTTACAGCTTTCTCGCATGCACGAAGTTTTACTTACCCCGACAGCTCACCCAAAATTACATTTGGTAAAGTAACAGAAAAGGAAGGGATAAAAACCATGCCTGTATCTATTCACGTACATCACGGACTTATGGATGGTTATCATGTAGGATTGTTTACAGATAAATTTCAGAAACTCATGAATGAAGAATAAACTTGTTGAAAACAGTATAATTTAAAGAATTTAAATTCAGTTATAACTACAGGCAATAAAGATGTTCAATTGTTTTTGAGAAGTATAAAATTTGTACATTTGTTGTAAGCTGATTACTTAGAGAAATAGATATGCGAAATCAGAATTTCTGGTTTAAGCACTACCTTATAAAAATTGATTATACGTGGTAAAGCCAGTTTTTTTACCCAATGGCTTTTTCCTTAAATATTAAATTTAAAATTTTAAAAAACATTATAATTATGGCAATAAAAGCAGTCCTGTTTGATATGGATGGTGTGGTTACAGATACAGAAACGCAATACGATACTTTTTTTCATTCGTTTATTCCTAAATATAATTTACCTTCTGATTTTATGAGTAAAATCAAAGGAGTTAGATGGCCGGATATTGTTTCGAATTACTTTTCACATATGTCAGAAAAAGAAATTACTGATCTAGCGACTATAGTATCGGATTTTGAAAAAAACGATTTAGAATATAGACCTATTCCAGGAATTCATGATTTCATAAAGGAATTGAAGGCTGAGGGATTTAAAATAGCACTTGTAACAAGTTCCATGAAGTTCAAAGCAAATATAGCTTTGGAAAAATTGGGTTTAAAAAATACATTTGATGCAGAAGTAACAGGGGATGATATACAAAAAGGAAAACCTGCACCCGATTGTTACTTGCTGGCTGCTGAATTGGTTGGCTGTAAACCCGATGAATGTGTTGTTTTTGAAGATTCTTTTGCGGGTATAGAAGCAGGTAAAAAAGCGGGAATGAAAGTGATAGCGCTATCTACGACAAATTCGGAAGAAAGCTTACAATCTCATACGGAAAAGATTATTCCGGATTTTGAAAATTTTCATTCTAACCAATTATAAAAAAAGTTTCAGCGTATACGCTGAAACTTTTTTTTATGAATTATATTAGCACTTATTTACATAAAGATTTTAAAATTTTAGCTATTAGGCTGTTAGGATGGGAAAGCTCAAATTCTTCAATAGCATTTATGTTATTTTTAATCCGGTTATTAAGTAATCGGCTAATGATTGGATTTAAATTACTGTATACATTAAGGATTCCGGGAATAATCGTACGTTTTATATGTTTATCTGAAAGCAACAATACCAGAATTTTAGCATTTTGACTCTTAAAATTATTTATTTTCAGTACCTCAGTGATTAAGTTAAATTCATCTTTAGGGAGACTCTTAAAAAAAGTTGATAGTAATTCATCTATTTCTCTGGATAAAATAAAATTTTTATTTTGTGTTTCTGAATAAAGGGTATTTACGATAGAAGTATTAGAGTTTAGTGTATTTTCTTTCATAAGAATATCAATATTTGATTTATATTTCAAACACAAATTAAAAACTGTATTTAAAATTAAAAGTATTTGAGTTTGAACTTTTATTTCCTTTAAATCTTTAAGTATTTTCCATATTTCATGACCATAATCTGATAATTGACTGTATTTTGCTAAGGATACCCTCATAGAATCCGTATAAGAGTTATATAAAGTGTATTTTTCTAAAGTTTCACGTATCAGCATAATTTCTTTTTTTAAATGAATATGAGAATAAATATTCGTATTATTATCTTTTACAAAATCAGAAATTAGATGATCTTTTTTAAAACGAAGAACTGCAATCTTTTCATCATACATACTTTTGTACATATTTTCCATATGATTTAATAAAACATCAGTATATCCTTCAATAATTATCCCTGAATTAATTAATCTTATTATCTCAGTAATCTCATTCTTAAGCTTGTAAAAATCATTTATCCAAAGATAATTCGTATCAATGCATATTTTAAGTTTATAGCAGTCACCGGTGTTTTGAATTTCTTCCGACTTGGATATCATTTTAAGAGATTCGAATGAATTTATTTCTTTTAACTGTTTTTTTTGCTTTAATAATATTAATATAAATAAAGAATATATTGAGTTGATTTGTTTAGTATAAAAATTTTTTTGATTTTTTGGTTTTTTCTTGTCAGTTATTGATAAATTTTGTTGTATGTTCCAATAAATATCTAAAATTTCTAAATCAGAATTTTTTATTAAGTCAGGTAAATCGATAATAAGATCTTTTAATTTTTGAACTCTACATTCAAGTTTTATATTTTTTAAATAAACAGTTTTATAAATTGTATAAAAAATAAAACAAAAGAAAAAACAAAAGGTGATAAAAAGAGACCAATAATTTATTTTATTAAGATGTATTTCTTCATATTTTTTTAAATTGTCAGAATTTATCTTTAAAACTCCGGATTCCGTACATAAAAGTATATCGTTCGATTGAACCAGTGAATTATAGATGCTTAAGTTTTGAAAGCCGGGTGATTTAATTTGAAAACTATCCTGATGTATATAAAAAGGGTAAATACCCTTATTAGAAATCGCTAAAAACATACTGTCGTTAACAGGCTTCAGCTTATTTATGTTCAATGAATAGACAGGAAATTTAAATTTTTTATAAATGATGTGCTTATTAGTGAGAATGATAAATTCTTTATTATTTATATTTTTTAATATAAAATCTTTGATTGATGGATAATCTCTAGTATGGCTTATTTTTTTTAAAGTATCGGAGTAAAGATAAATTCCGTTGTTCAATGTTGAAAAATAAACATTTTTATTCAGCTTATAAAAAGCCGTAATATATAATGATTCGGCTGAGTATTGTTTTTTAATTTGAAAGTCTTTATTTAAGTAATACAAACCGGATTGAGTTCCTATGAGATAGGTGAAATCAGTTAAATTCTCTGAACTTGAAAATGTTGAAATAATACGTGATGGACACTTAAATATAAATTCAGATTTAGCTAAGGGGTAAAAAGATTTTAATTTAATTTTTATTCTGTAAACCTCATTCTTGTCTGTATAATAATACAAATAATTACCTATAACATCTATCCCTGCTATGCTCTGATTTTGATCTAAAGTGCAAACCCAATAAGCTTTTAATGAATTATTTTTCAAACAATATAAATCATTCTGCGAAGTCAGGAAATAAGAGAAACTGCTGTTTTGAAAGGAAGTAATGATCCTTTTATTCTCATTTTTATATTTAAGATTGTAATTAAAAGGAATCTTCCACAGAGCATTCTTACTTATGACATAGATAAGTTTTTGCAAAGAATCGGTAATACAAATATTTCTCCCTTCGTAACTTAACGGAAATCCATCCAAATTTTGTATGGAAAATTTTTCGGATCTATAAGTAAGCGTGAAATGATGGGAAGATAGTAGAGTTGAAAGTGTATCAGTATTTTTTATAAATACCTTTGAATTTTCTTTAACCTGCTTTTTTTTCCAATTTTTCTGATCATAAGACTTACTATACAAATAGTTTCCACTTAAAGCATATAAAGTATCTCTGAAAACAGAAACATACTCAATAGTTTTATTTTTAATCAAATACGTATATGAATTTTTGTTTCTATTGTATGAAACCAGTCCTTGAGAAGTGGAACCCAGAATTAAACTGTCCCGATAAATGCAAATATTATGTATTATCAGCAAATGGTTATTTTTATTTTGTGTTCCGTAAGTAAGTGTGATAACCGGTTTCATATCAATAAAGTCTGATTTTAAAGAAGTTTTATATAATCCAAACGAAGTAGCTACAAAAAGAGAATCTTTATCCATAATATAATCATATGGGGAATATTGATAACCCTTATTGTGAATCGTGTAGGTTTTTATTTTTATTAAATTTTTGCTTTTAGTATTTTTCCAGACTTCTAATCCATTATTTCTGGAAGCAACAAGAAGTAACGTATCAGATTTATAACTAATAGAAGAAACTTTATATATTCTGTCATCAGCTAAATTAAATTTTTTTACCTCGTAATTGGAAAATTTAAAAACTTTTCCATTCTCAGAACCTATCCAAATAGAGTGTGTAAAATCTGTTGAAATGGATGACAGCTGATCATCAAAAAAAAATTCTGCCTGATTCAGTGGAAGCAAAGAATGATTTTTTTTACAAGAAAATAAACATAATAGAGTAAGAACCTTAAATAAGTAAAGATAATTTTTCATATAATTTTAATGTGGAGTTATTTTATATCTAATATCCATATATAAAATCGGAACTTTTGGTTTTTATTAAAATAAACCAGTTCGAAATCATTTTTAATTTTTTTGTCATTTTTTCAGATAAAATAATTTTTTCAGATTGTTTATTGAAAAAAAAATAATCATATCAAAGCAAAAAATATGATCTGATAAAATGCTTTTCTATTGTAAATAGTTGTAAGCAAATAAAGCAACAAATACAACCCATCAAAAAGCCTTTATATACTTAGGTTTATCCGAAATATTTATCGAAAAGATTATGAAAATTAAAAAATGTACTCTTGCTTTATTGAGCTTTTTAATGTTATGCTCATTAGTCAAAGCACAGAAAAAGAAACAGGAAAGTCATCCGAAATTAGTCGTTGGAATTATTGTAGATCAAATGAGATGGGATTATCTATATCGTTTGTACGATCGATATGGAGACAATGGTTTTAAAAGATTATTAAATGAAGGATTTTCATTTGAAAATTGTATGGTCAATTACATACCGTCATTTACAGCCATTGGTCATAGTACAGTTTATACAGGTTCCGTACCATCCATACATGGAATTGCCGGCAATGATTTTACCGAACAGGCAACCGGTAGAAATATTTATTGTACTGAAGATCCTAAAGTAAAAACAGTAGGTATTGATGATCCGGAAAATAAAGTAGGAAAAATGTCACCCTATAACCTTAAAGTGACAACAGTAACAGATCAATTGAAATACGCCACTAATTTTCGTTCTAAAGTAATAGGAGTGTCATTAAAAGATAGAGGTAGCATACTTCCTGCAGGCCATGCCGCAGATGCGGCATATTGGTTTGATGCTAAATCAGGAAATTGGATAAGCAGTACATATTATATGCAGAGTCTTCCAGCCTGGTTATCTCAATACAATTCAAAAAAAATGCCTGAAAAATATCTTTCAAGAGATTGGAATCCCGAATACCAGATATCTACCTATATCCAAAGTCCGGATATTAAATTATTAGGTAGATATGAAACAGGATTTAAAAATTATGAAACTCCCTCATTTCCTATGAAAACTTCTGAAATGATAAAAACTTTAGGAGTTGGTTTGATTCAATATACACCATATGGTAATACAACAACTACAGATATAGCCAAACTGGTAATTGACAATGAAAAATTGGGGAATAACTCTTCAGGAGATACCGATTTTCTTGCAGTTAGTTATTCATCTCCAGATAAGATGGCCCATCATTATTCCATAAATTCAATTTTAACAGAGGACTCTTATATTAAGCTGGATAAAGAAATAGCAGATTTATTGAATCATTTGGATACTAAAATAGGAAAAGGTAATTATCTTGTATTTCTAAGTGCAGATCATGCCGGAAATCCAAATGCAAAATTCCTTAATGATCATAAAATGCCCGCAGATGTTTGGGTATTCTCACCCTATGCAAAAAAACTAAATGATCACTTAAAATCCAAATTCGGGAAAGATAATTTGGTAAGAAGCTTTATGAATTATCAGGTAAATTTAAACTATGATGCTATCAAAGAAAGTGGTTTAAACATAGAGGAGTTAAAACAAAGTTGTATAGATTATCTGCAAACTATGGATGGAGTTTTGTATGCCGTAGATATGAAGAAAGCATCTCAGGCTACGGTACCTCATTATATTAAAGAAAAAATTATTAATGGTTATAACAAAGACCTTTCGGGAGAAATACAAATTATTTTAAAGGCAGGTTGGTATGACTGGGACTATCCGGATCCTACTAAAGGAGGAACGCATGGGACCTGGGGACCCGATGATGCGCATATTCCTTTTATCTTAATGGGGTGGGGGATTCCACATGGCCGGACTACTGAAGAAGTGTATATGACAGATATTGCACCCACGATTTCGGCTTTATTAAAAATACAAATGCCGAGTGGAGCTATTGGAAAGCCGGTAGATTATAAAATGAAATAAAAGTCAATTACATAGCTTCTCTCAGGATTATGTATGGGTCCTGAAGAAGCTAAACTTAATTTTATGCCATAAAAAATGAACATAGTAAAAATTAAAAATTTTTCTTTAGGTCTTTTCTTATTCTGTATTATGGGAAATAGTCAGTCACTAAATGTTAAAACCGGTGAAGGTGAAGATGATAAAATATCTGTGACCATGGGGGGACGGATAGTTTTCGACGGAGCTTTATATTTCGATGATAAAACTCCTTTGGGGAACGGGACAACTATAACTGATACAAGGTTAACAGCTAAAATGACCTATAAAAAATGGGACGTAAAGATTGATATGGGGTTTAACGATAAAAAAGTAAACACAAAAGATTTACATCTCAAATACAATATTAATGATAGATCTTGGGTCAAGCTGGGGTATTATGGAGAACAATTTGGGCTCGAAAACTGGGAAGGATCTGCCTGGCAAAAGTTTATGACAGCTTCTGTAAGTACACAGGTATTTGGAACTAGTCGTCAGTTAGGCATAACTTATGTAAATTGGAATGATAAAGTTTATTATAGCGGGGGAATCTTTTCAGATAATGACGCCATATCCGATGTAAAAGAAGGAAATCAGGGTTATGCTTTTATAGGAAAATTATCTTATGCACCATTGAACAGCAAAAAGAATTTAATTCATTTAGGTATATCTGCCGAGTATCGCACCGGAAATAGAAATGGAGTTGATGAAAATAATAATACTCAGAGATTTATGAATTATTCAAGTAATTTAGATACCAGAGTCGAAAAAAAGAAACCCATAAATTTTACCCTTGATCAGGTTAAAAATCAGCTGCGATTTGTTGCGGAATTTATAACTGCTTCAGGACCTTTTTTCTTACAGGGAGAATATTACAATCTCCATGTAAATAGGAGAAAAGACTATCACTCGTATGATGCTTACGGTTTTTATGCACAATCAGGTTTATTGCTGCTGGGAGATCAATTATATAAATATAATCTGGAAGATCGTCGGTTAAAAAGACCTAAAGATAAAACTCTGGAACTTGTCGTAAGATATGATTATACTGATCTTAACGATGGCTTTTTTTCAAATGAAAGTTTAAAAGGAGGTAGAATTAATGATTTTTCTGCGGGTATAAATTATTACCTGAATAAGTATATCGGATTTAAAATTAACTATTCCTATCTATCTTTAGGAAATAACAATAATTTTGGAACGAAAGAGAATATAAATTTATTGCAAGGAAGGGTTTTAGTTGTTTTTTAAAACAAAGTTGTTAGTTAATTGTAAAGTCACTCTTAATGACCAAAAGTAAAATTTTAAAATGATTTGAACTTTTATTCCATTAATAAATGCAACAATTGAAATTAAAAAATAAATTTGAAAATAATCTTATTGAGAAAGCATGAGGTACTGTAACTCGTAAATAGGCAAACTCTGTGGATGTGTAGGATCATAATAGATAACAACACTGTCACCAATCTGGTTTTTATATTCCGGTTGCTTTTTAATAATGGTAGAGCGAAGATTGCCTTGATCATCTTTATATAGAATAGTCCAGGCATCAGGTTTTTCAGTGCCTATCTCAACTTTATTTCTTTCACCTGTAATCTTAGCCTTAGTCTTTTTGGCTGTTATAGGATTTATTACATTTTCCGCAGGAATCACAGTTGAATCTCCTGCGGTTTTATTTTTATGACTACAGCCGGTTACAATTAATATAAACAAGCATATAAAAAAGTATCGGATATTCATAGCGGGGAGATTATTCAATATCGTAAGTTGTACCTTCTTTTCCGTCTTTAAGAATAATCCCCGATTCTGATAATCGATCTCTGATTTCATCGGACAAAGGCCAGTCTTTCTCCAATCGGGCCTTGTTTCTTAAATCTATAAGTACTTTCATAGCACTATCCAGTTTACTGGTATCATTGAAACTATCGGAAAGAAGTTCCAGTCCTAATATATCGTAAAAATAAGAATGAACAGTCTTTTGAAATAGTTCCAAATCCTGCGCTGATAAAGTTTCATTCTTTAAATCCAGATTATTAATAAGCTTAGCCGCATCAAATAAATGAGAAATTAAAATAGGTGTATTAAAATCATCATTCATAGCCTCATAACAATTATCTATCCATTCTTGAATATTAAAGCTGGAAGTTGAGCCGGGAGTAATTAAAGGAAGTTTTTCAATTGCAGAAGCTAAGCGGAAAAAACCTTTTTCAGCAGCCATAACAGCCTCATTAGATAAGTCCAGAATACTGCGGTAGTGAGCCTGTAAAAAGAAAAATCGAACAACAATAGGGTGGATGGGTTTTTCAAAAAAAGAATTATTTCCGGAAATCAGTTCTTCTGGAAGAATGGTATTACCCGTAGATTTACTCATTTTCTGACCGTTTAAAGTAAGCATATTAGCATGAAGCCAATATTTTACAGGTTCCTCACCATAACTTCCTTTGGCTTGTGCTATTTCACATTCGTGATGAGGAAATTTTAAATCCATACCTCCACCATGAATATCAAATTGTTTTCCTAAATATTTAGTGCTCATAGCAGTACATTCAAGATGCCATCCGGGGAAGCCATCGCTCCAGGGAGAAGGCCATCTCATAATATGTTCGGGGGATGCCTTTTTCCAAAGAGCAAAATCCTGCGGATTTTTCTTTTCACCCTGTCCGTCCAAATCCCTTGTATTAGCAATCATATCTTCAATTCGTCTGCCACTTAACTCTCCATAGTTTCCTCCTTCATCATTATATTTTGTAACATCAAAATAAACCGATCCGTTAGCAACGTAAGCAAGACCTTTGGTAAGAAGTTCTTTAATCAGTTCAATTTGTTCAACAATATGTCCGGTTGCAGTAGGCTCTATATCCGGAGGTAATAAATTAAGCTGTTCAAGAACTTTATGAAAATTTAAAGTATATTTTTGAACCACCTCCATAGGTTCAATACGTTCAAGACGCGCACGGGTTGAAATTTTATCTTCAGAATTATCATCCGTTAAATGACCGGCATCGGTTATATTACGAACATAACGTACTTTATAACCTAAATGGCGAAAATAGCGGTTTATCACATCAAAAGACAAAAATGTGCGGCAATTACCTAAATGTACATTATTGTACACGGTAGGACCGCAGACATACATACCGATAAAACCTTCATGTAGCGGAATAAAGTCTTCTTTTTTTCCGTGTAAAGAATTATAAAGTTTAATCTGATTGTCTTTAAATGTACGCATTTTCTAAATTTTAAAATGGGAGTCGATTCCAATATAATGTAAAAATTCTTTTCTTGTTGTTGGGTTGTTTCTAAACATACCGCTTAGCTCAGCAGTTACAGTACTGCTATTATAATCCTGAATACCTCTGGAGTTAACACACAAATGCTTAGCATCGATAACGCAGGCAACATCTTTTGTATTCAGAGCTTCCTTGATAGCTTCTACTATTTGTCTTGTAAGACGCTCCTGAACCTGAGGGCGGCGGGCATAATAATTAACAATACGGTTAATTTTAGATAATCCTATGACAGTGCCGTTAGAAATGTAAGCAACATGTGCTTTCCCAATTATAGGCAGGAAATGATGCTCGCAGGTAGAATATACGGTAATGTCTTTTTCTATAAGCATTTGTCTGTACTTATAGTTATTTTCAAAAGTTGAAACCGAAGGTTTATTTTCAGGAAGTAACCCTCCGAATATTTCATTAACGTACATTTTAGCCACACGCTTAGGAGTATCCCTTAAACTGTCATCATTCATATCCAGTCCAAGGATATTCATGATTTCAGCAAAATGTTTCTGAATCAGTTCTTGTTTTTTTTCCGGTGAAATTGCAAAAGCATCCTCTCTAATAGGAGTATACTCCGTATGAGAAGGATGATCTAGTTCTTCGTCTTCTTTACTAAACATTATAAAACCTCTAAATTTCTACAAAAATAAGTTTTTTTTTATAGAGGAAGAACACAAGATGCATTTGTTGTTTAAAAATTTTTCAATGTGTGTAAATTGAGTAATTACAATGATAATATGAAAAAAGCAAGCGTTATTAAATTAATGTTAAAAATATTTCAATAGTAATGTATGGGATAAAATTTTGTATTTTTGATCATCTAAAATTTGAATTAAAAATGAGATGGGAGAATAAAATTACTCAATTATTAGGTATTGATTATCCGATTATTCAAGCACCCATGTTTGGAGTAGCTACTCCTGAAATGGTAGTGGCTTCAGCAAAAGCAAATATATTAGGCGTACTACCTTTGGGAGATTTATCAGCAGAAAAGTGTGTGGAAATAATCCGAAAAACCAAGAAGATGACTAATAAGCCTTTTGCGGTTAATATTTTCGTTAATAATATACCTCCGATTACTGATGAATTAAAAATCAAATATAAAAATGCAAAACAGTTTATTCAAAAATTGGCATATCAACATTCAATTGATTTTGTATTACCGGAATTAGAAGATCTTCAATTTACAGATTATCAGGATCAAATAGATGCAATAATTGGTGAAAATTGTAAAATTTTAAGTTTTACATTTGGTAAGCTGGATAAACAAAGTATAGAAAAACTAAAAGTTAACGAAACTTTTTTAATAGGTACCTGTACCTCAGTTGAGGAAGCAAAAATACTAGAAAATTTAGGTATTGACATAATTTGTGTTCAAGGAATAGAAGCAGGTGGACATAGAGGGAGTTTTGTTAATGAAGATATTCTAGATGATATTCCAAAAATAGGAGGGTTATCTTTGCTTTCACAAGTATATGATCATGTGAATGTTCCTCTTATTTATGCTGGAGGTATTTATAATGCAAATACTTTATTAGCCTCGAAGATTCTTGGAGCACAAGGTTTTCAGATTGGAAGTTTACTTTTAGGTTCAGTTGAAAGTTCATTAAATGAAGCTGAAAAAGCAAGATTAAGAAGTGTTAAAGAAAAGGATGTTATCTTGACGAAAAGTTTTTCTGGAAAATATGCAAGAGGTATAAGAAATATTTTTATTGATACAATACAAAATACGGAGTTTATATTACCTTATCCGTATCAATATAAATTGACCTCCGAGTTGAAAAAAATTGCGAAATCCTATAAAAACACGGACTTTGTAAGTATTTGGACAGGACAATCACTTAATTCTTTCTCAGGGAATTCTACCACGCAAATTATTGAAGAATTGATTCAGCAAACAGAAAATATTAAAAAGTCAATTATTAATAATGAATAAAAAACAGAATTTTTTTCTAACAAAATCAATAAATTTACAAAGTATAAATGGAAGTTTTAATATTACTATTTACCCGGAGCTATTCAACTTAATCAGCATTGAGGAACAAAAGATTAAATAAAAGAACCCTACCAACGCACATTATTTTACATACAAATGATTTACAATATTTTATAAATAAAATTTAGGAAAAAAGGTACATGAAATATACATTTAGTTTACGTAACTATTTTTTTATAAATAGATATTTTTTTCAAAGGAAAAGTCTTTATATTTAATTAGATATAAAAATAAAATTTTTGTAATTAATTTGGATTTATCCGTATTCTAAAAGCTTTAAGTTATGACTTTAAAATAGTTAGAAGTGGAAATAAAGATGTATCTTTGCATAGAATATTTCTAAATAAATTAAGTCATGAGTAAGTACACACAGTATATACATGATACTTTTAACCAATATGCATATCCCGTTTTTCAATATGCATTTATTGCTTTGTCTCTGATCTTAGCTGTATGGTATATTGTAAAATTATTCAGAGAAACCTTTTTAACGAAAAAAAATGGATGTGGAGGCACTAATTGTAAATGTGGAAGAGACTAAAATTTATAAAACAAAAAATAATAAAACTTAAGTAGATGAAAGTAAAAATGTTGTTGGGAATTCTTATGGGTAATAAAAAATTTGTATCAAAATTCCCTGATTTATTCAGGATGTTAAAAACTTCATTATCCGGGAATTATAAGCCGGGAATAAAGAACATATTTATCTTTACGTTTCTAATCATTTATATAATTTCACCTATAGATTTAATCCCTGGTTTTTTTGTTGGTATAGGAATACTTGATGACATTACGATTGCTTTTTTTGCTATGTCAAAGCTTTTCAAAGAAGTAGATAAGTTCCGGGAATGGGAAAAACAAAAGAATGCAGTCTTCGTTATCAAATAGTGACAAATCTAAAATTTTATTTTCAGTTATAGGTCCTACCGCTATCGGTAAGACTCGTCTTTCTATTGACATAGCACAACATTTAAATACTGAAATTATTTCTTGTGACAGCCGTCAGTTTTATAAAGAAATGAAAATAGGTACAGCCTTTCCCACCAAAGAAGAATTAAACGCAGTGCCTCATCATTTCATAGGTAACTTATCAATTTTGCAGGAGTATTCAGTAGGAGAATACGAAAAAGAAGCAATAACAAAAATCACAAACCTTTTCCAGAATTATAATCAAGTTGTTATGGTAGGAGGTTCCGGACTTTATGAAAAAGCTGTTAATGAAGGTCTGGATGAATTTCCGCATGCAGATTCTAAGATCAAAGCTTCGCTGATTGAGGAGCTAGAGTCAAAAGGTATAGAATATCTTCAGGAAAAATTGCTTAAGGTAGATCCTGAATATTACTATCAGGTTGATGTACATAATCCTTCCCGTATTATAAGAGCTTTAGAAGTATACGAACAGACTGGAAAACCTTATAGTGCCTTTCGGAAAAACAACAAAAAATCCCGGAATTTTACAAGTATAAAAATAGGTTTGACAGCTCCCAGAGAAATTATATATGATAGAATTAATCAAAGGGTAGATAAAATGATGCAACAAGGATTACTTGAAGAGGTGCGAGAATTGTTGCCGTACAGAAATACCAACGCTTTGTTAACGGTTGGATATAGAGAATTATTTGATTTTCTTGACGGAGTATTGTCACTGGAAAAAGCAATTGAGGAAATCAAAAAAAATTCGCGGAGATATGCTAAAAGACAGCTAACATGGTACAGAAGAGACAATTCGGTACATTGGTTTGAATATGACGAAACCGAATCGATTATAGATTTTGTTTTAGAGCAATGTAAGCTGTAACTACAAAAATTTATACTTACTCTTAGCATTTATCAAAATAGAAATTAATAATTTATAAGTTCATTTTTCAGATTTATACGTGCTTGAATTTCATATTTCAACTTAAAATGTTCAGTTTTAAATATGGAACTCATTTCAAGAAAGTGGGTAATGACTTTTTTTCTACCTGAATTATAAACAATGTCAGGATAAATAAAATATTCCTTTCTGATACTTTTTGCATAATCAAGGTAGAGATGTTCATTAGATCCTAAAATGGCAAGATCAGCATCTGTAAAATAATTTATTTCATTATTACCTTTATCATTATGATGTTGAGTGGCTAAAATCAAATTATAGCAGTTAATTATTTTCTCAGGAGAGCAACCTAACAGAATAAGTTTTTTCCGTGCAGCATTGGCACTCTTCTCTTCATTATTTTTTCGAAGAGTGTCATAGATGAAATCGTGATAAAAAGCAGAAAGTACAACTATAGGCCAGTCTGAAAATTGATTTTTTACCTCTGAGAGTTCTTTTATTAAATGATTAACATGGGTTAAAGTATGATAATGCCTTTTGGGGGAAGAGTATTTTGTTATAATTTCTACCCAAAGAGTAGTAACTAATTTATCATTCTTTGTAAAAGTATGACAGGTATCAAAAAAAAGCGTTTTTAAATATTCCATATTTATCAAAATCAAAGACTAAATACTTAATAAATATCTATAATAACTTCAGATTTATTATTTAAAACAAAAGTATCATTCTTAATCTTACCCAACATAGCCTTAGCTAAAGGAGATGTAATTGAAATTCCGATGATTCTTTTATCTCTCATTTCGAATACACCTATTCCGCATGAAATATAAAACAATCCGAGAGAAGTATAAACCAAAGCACCCAATGATACTTTAGAATTAGTAGCATCAGTAAGCTTACGAATTATTTCCTGTTGACCTAAAACCTCAGATAACTGTTTCTGTAATAAATTTATTTCTTGTTGAAGCATTTCACGAGATGTTTCATACTTATCACCCATACTGCTCTTAGTATCAGTATTAGATTCACGGGTTTCGAAAATAAGTTTTTGAAATTTAATTACTTTGTTGTCAATAATATCTTTTAACAAGGAAATAATTTCCTGTTTGTTTATCATAATACAAAATTAAAACGCTAAATTACTAAATAAGAATAATACACAAGAAACTGTTTCATTTATAAGTTATGAGAAATAAAAAGTAAATAATAAGATATGAAGATTTTTAATTTTTGAAATTCAATGAATTAGATTTATTATTTTACCTATTACATAAATAATTAATCCTGTTGTTAAATAACTAAAAACAGGAGATTAGAAAAATATAATTTAAAATACTGCTAATTTTTTTGTAAATTTTATAAAAAGTTATACTTTTGCACCGGCAAGTCCTGCACAACCAGCTCCTGTGAATCCTCCAGGGCGGGAACGCAGCAAAGGTAAACGGTTGTAGCGGTGTGATGCAGGTAGCTTGCCATTTTTTATTGGTGCTGACTGAATTGACCCGAACTAAAATTGAACTAATATATTCTAAATTTATAATAATACTATGTCTGACCAATCTTCTCCCAAATATATTTTTGTTACCGGAGGTGTAACGTCTTCTCTCGGAAAAGGAATTGTAGCTGCTTCTTTAGGAATGCTTTTAAAAGCAAGGGGATATAGAGTGACTATTCAAAAATTAGATCCCTATATTAATATTGATCCGGGTACATTAAATCCTTATGAGCATGGAGAATGTTATGTTACTGAAGACGGTGCGGAAACAGACCTTGATTTAGGGCATTATGAACGTTTCCTTAATAGCCCTACAAGTAAAAATAATAACGTTACTACAGGTAAAATATATCAGACCGTTATTGAAAAAGAGCGGAAAGGTGATTTTTTGGGTAAAACAGTTCAGGTTATTCCTCATATCACAAATGAAATTAAAAGAAGAATTAAAATTCTTGGGAAAAAAGGAGATTTTGATATCATAATAACTGAAATTGGAGGAACTGTCGGAGATATTGAATCATTACCTTATATAGAAACAGTACGTCAGTTAAGATGGGAGTTAGGATATCAGAATTCAATTGTAATCCACTTAACTTTAGTTCCTTATTTGGCAGCAAGTGGAGAGCTTAAAACCAAGCCTTCTCAACATTCGGTTCGACAACTCATGGAAAATGGAGTACAAACTAATTTTTTAGTATGTCGTACCGAACATCATATACCGAAAGCAGTACGTTCTAAACTCGCTCTTTTCTGTAACCTCAACATAGATAATGTCATTGAGAGTAAAGATCTTCCAACTATCTATGAAGTGCCCCTATATCTTCAGAAACAAAATTTTGATGCCTTAGTTTTAAAAGAATTAGGGTTACCTTCAGAAGATAACAAACCTGATTTAACACAATGGAATGACTTCCTGAAAAAATATAAAAATCCTAAGAATACTATAGAAATAGCTTTAGTGGGCAAATACGTTTCTTTACAAGATTCTTATAAATCCATAGTTGAAGCATTAATACATGCAGGAGCCAATACGGAAACAAAAGTGAATATTCGCTGGGTATACAGCGGAGATGTTACAAGCGAAAACGTTTCAGAGTATTTGAAAGGAGTAGATGGAGTAATTGTAGCACCAGGTTTTGGTGACAGAGCAATCGAAGGGAAAATATCCGCTTGTCAATACGTTAGAGTAAATAAAATTCCGTTATTGGGAATTTGTTTAGGAATGCAGATAGCAGTAATAGAATTTGCAAGAAATGTGTTAGGATATAAAGATGCTGATAGTGTCGAATTCAATTCTCAAACTTCATATCCGGTTATTTGTCTTATGGAAGAGCAAAAAAATATTACAACCAAGGGAGGTACTATGAGATTAGGCGCTTGGGCTTGTAAATTAAAAGAAGGTTCTGCCATCGAAAAAATATATCACACCAACGAAATAAAAGAAAGACATCGTCACAGATACGAATTCAACAGTGAATATCTGGAAGACTTTGAAAAAAATGGTCTGGAAGCTATAGGGTTTAACCCTGACACCGGTCTTGTAGAAGTAATTCAGGTAAAAGATCATCCTTTTTACATAGGGGTTCAATACCATCCGGAATACAAAAGTACGGTAGCAACACCGCATCCGTTATTCATAGCTCTTGTAAATGCAGCACAAAACTATCAAATAAAAAATAAGATTAAGAATGCAACAAAATAAATTTGACAAAAACCAGCTTATTGGTTTTATTCTGATAGGAGTAATTTTAATAGGTTTTTTAGTATATTCAAATAAACAGCAAAAAAATCAAATTGCTACAGCACAAAAAGAAGAACAGATAGCCGAAAAAGCTGAAAAAACAGCTTCTGATACAAAAACAGTTACCCCTCAACCTGTAAAATTCGATTCAACTTCTCAATCAAAAATCGAACTAATTCCTTTTACTAATAAAGATTTAGAAGTTAAAGTAAGTACTCAGGGAGCTCAGTTAAGAGAGGTAAAGCTTACTAAATGGACATCCTACGATAAAGACAGTAAATCCCATAAAAAAGATCTGATTCTGGTAAATTCTGAAAATTCAGATTTTAACATTTCATTTAAAGATAAAGCAGGAAAAATTATTAATACCAGAGATCTGATATTTGCACCTGAAAAAAATGATACGGCAACCGTATTTACAGCAAATTTAGAAAATGGAGCCTTTATAAAATTTATATATCAGCTGAAAGGGAAATACTCACTTGATTTTTCAGTAGAAACTAAAGATCTTACAAAGATTACTTCAGCTAAGCATGTATCTTTAAATTGGCAGCAAAATGCCTTGGCACTTGAAAAAGGAAAATCACAGGAAACTATATATACCGAGTACAGGTATAGTTTAAATAATCATTCACAAACTGATTATGATACCAACGGATTTGAAGAAGCCAAGGACAAATTGGACTGGATAAGTGTAAAACAACAGTTTTTTGCAACCATATTAGAATCCCAACAAGGATTTAAAAACTCCAAAGGAACTCAGGAATCAGAAAAAGACGATCCTGTTTATTTGAAAAATTTTGTATTTTCAAGTATAATTCCTGTTGAGAAAGGAGAAATAAATCAAAATTATACGTGGAATTTCCTTCCTTTAGATTATGATTTATTAAAGTCCTATAAAACGGATTCCGGACAAAGTAAACAATTCGAATATAACATACCCTTCGGATGGATGAAATGGTTATGTATATTCTATTTGTGGATATATAAATTCTTAGCCCAATTTGGAATAGCTGCAGGGTGGATTATATTCCTGATGACCATAGTTGTAAAATTAGTAACCTCCCCTATAATGTATAAGCAATACATACAGGGAGCTAAAATGAGGATATTAAAACCGGATATTGACGAATTAAATGAAAAAAACAAAAATGCAGATCCATTAAAAAAGCAAAAAGAAACCATGGATCTCTATAGAAAAGCAGGAGTTAATCCGTTAGCCGGATGTTTGCCCGCTTTAATTCAGATTCCAATATTTTATTCATTATTCAGGTTTTTCCCGAACAATATAGCACTTAGAGGTCAATCGTTCCTATGGGCAGATGATTTAACAGCATACGATTCTATATACGAATGGACAACCCATATTCCTCTTTTATCCAGTTTTTACGGAAATCACATCAGTTTGTTCACTATTTTGTATTGTGTAGTATTACTTATATATACCAAAATGTCTACATCAACTATGCAGGCTCCGACTCAGGAAGGAATGCCGGATATGAGATTTATGATGTACTTAATGCCTGTAATGTTTATTTTCTGGTTAAATTCATATGCTTCAGGTTTGTCTTGGTATTATTTGGTGTCCAATGCAATTAATATACTTTTAATTCTTCTCATTAAAAACTTTATGATCAATGAAGATAAAATTCATGCAAAAATGCAGGAGAATAAAACAAAGCCTGTTAAGAAAAAGAGTAGATGGCAGCAGAAAATGCAGGACATGATGGAACAGGCACAACAACAGCAAAAACAAATACAGGAACAGAAAAACAAGCAAAGCAAAAACAAGAAATAAAAAACATATCATAAATTTAATTAGAAGCAGTCTAAATTAGACTGCTTTGTTTTTTGTATTAACTTAAAAAATACGTAACTTTCAATAGTGAATTTTAAAAAATATTAAAACTATGGAATATCGTATTGAAAAAGATACAATGGGGGAAGTAAAAGTTCCTGCAGATAAATATTGGGGTGCACAAACAGAAAGATCCAGAAACAATTTTAAAATTGGTCCCGAAGGTTCAATGCCTCATGAAATTATTGAAGCGTTTGCATATTTAAAAAAAGCAGCAGCTTTTACCAATGCAGAATTAGGAGTACTTCCTGTAGAAAAAAGGGATTTGATAGCTACAGTTTGTGATGAGATATTATTAGGTCAGCTTGCTGATCAATTTCCTTTAGTAATATGGCAAACAGGATCAGGAACACAATCCAATATGAATGTTAATGAAGTTATATCTAATAGAGCGTTAGTACTTAAAGGTGGAAAATTAGGAGATAAAAGTCCTATACACCCCAATGACGATGTTAACAAATCGCAATCATCCAACGATACTTACCCGACTGCTATGCATATAGCAGCCTACAAAAAAGTAGTATCTCATACACTTCCAGCGGTAGAAGAATTGAGAAATACTCTTCACGAAAAATCATTACAATTCAAAAATATTGTTAAAATTGGTCGTACACACCTGATGGATGCTACTCCTTTAACTTTAGGTCAGGAATTTTCAGGTTATGTGGCGCAACTTGATTATGCGATAAAGGCAATCAAACATACATTGTCACATTTATCGGAATTAGCATTAGGAGGAACAGCTGTTGGAACAGGATTAAATACTCCGCAGGGATACGATACTAAAGTAGCGGAATATATTTCTTCATTTATAGGATTGCCCTTTGTGACTGCTCCAAATAAATTTGAAGCTTTGGCATCACACGATGCTATTGTTGAAACACATGGTGCATTAAAACAATTAGCAGTAAGTTTATTTAAAATAGCACAGGATATACGTCTGATGGCATCTGGCCCGCGAAGTGGTATTGGTGAAATATTCATACCTGAAAATGAACCTGGATCTTCAATTATGCCTGGAAAAGTAAATCCAACTCAAAACGAAGCTATGACTATGGTTTGTGCACAAGTTTTAGGAAATGATACAGCAATTTCTTTTTCAGGTACCCAGGGAAATTACGAGCTAAATGTTTTCAAACCAGTAATGGCCTATAATTTTCTTCAGTCAGCCCAACTTTTAGGAGACGCATGTTTATCATTTAATGAACATTGCGCTGTTGGAATAGAACCTAATGATTCAAGAATAAAAGAATTAGTAAATAATTCATTAATGTTGGTTACAGCATTAAATACCCATATAGGATATGAAAATGCAGCTAAAATTGCTAAAACTGCACATAAAAATGGTACAACGTTAAAAGAAGAAGCCGTCAATCTGGGGCTGGTAACAGCAGAACAATTTGACGAATGGGTAAGACCGGAAGATATGGTAGGAAGTATGAAATAAAATAAAAAGGGGAATTAATTCCTCTTTTTACTTTTTGAATTATTAATTTAATGTTAATGTTCGTGTAATCTATTATTTATGATAAGTATTGGTATTGTTTTTGAAATATTATATCAGATTCAAGAAAAAAATATTTTTTATCTTAAAATATAAAAGATAAATAAGTATACAATTAAAAATTTAAATTAACTGCAATAAAAAGCTTGAAATATTTGAAATTCAGTTTTATAAAATCAAGGATTGAACACAGGAAGTTTTAACTACAAAATTAAAAAAATTAAATTTAGTAATAAAACTAAAAAATATGATATATGTTTTAACAGGAATGCCGTATTTAGTACTGTTAAATCCATAAATGATTAGTATATTTGCATGGAAAAATTGATATAAAATATGTCTAACAACACTAGCAAAATAAAGAAAATAGGAGTGTTAACTTCAGGAGGAGATTCTCCGGGAATGAATGCCGCTATCAGATCAGTGGTAAGAACTTGTAATTACTACGAAATTCAATGTAGTGGAATAAGAATGGGATATGATGGATTAATAAATGGGCATGTTGTTGATTTAGGACCACGCTCAGTAAGAAACTTAATCAACAGAGGAGGTACCGAATTAAAATCGGCACGTTCCGATGAATTCAGAACTCCCGAAGGTAGAGCAAAGGCAGCTCAAACAGTGAAAAAATATAATATTGATGCTTTGGTTGTTATCGGAGGTGATGGTTCCTTTACCGGAGGTATGACTTTACAGAAAGAACAAGGAATACCATTCATAGGAATACCAGGAACTATTGATAACGATATTTTTGGTACTGATTTCACCTTAGGTTACGATACCGCATTAAATACTGTAGTTGAAGCTATAGATAAAATAAGAGATACAGCAACATCTCATAATCGGGTTTTCTTTGTAGAAGTAATGGGTAGAGATGCAGGCTTTATAGCATTAAATAGTGGTATTGCAACCGGAGCTCTTGATATTCTGATACCAGAAGAAAAAGATAGCATCGAAGATTTATTTTCTGCCTTTGATAATGCTAAAAAAAAGGGCAAAATCTCAAGCATCATTGTAGTAGCTGAAGGGGAAAAATTAGGTGGAGTTTATGATCTTGCTAAGTTTACTAAAATGAAATATCCGGAATTTGATGTCAGAGTAACCGTCTTAGGACATATACAGAGAGGTGGTTCCCCTACGGTAGCAGACAGGGTATTAGCATCTAGGTTAGGAGTTGCTGCTGTTGAAGGTTTAATGGCAGGTAAATCCAATGTTATGGCAGGAATGCAATCAAATAAAGTAGTATTTACCCCTATCGAAGAAGCAATAAAAAAACATAATGAAATAGATAAAGAGCTGATTAAAGTAGCTAACATCTTATCTATGTAATCATTTTTTAAAATAATTTAAATAACAATTAAAAATAAGTATTATGTCAAAAATTAAAGTTGGTATTAATGGTTTCGGTCGTATTGGCCGATTAGTATTTCGTGCAGCACAAGACAATGATAATATTGAAATAGTTGGAATTAATGACCTTATAGACGTTGAGTATATGGCTTATATGCTAAAATACGATACAATACACGGACAATTTAAAGGAAGCGTTGAAGTTAAAGACGGTAAATTAGTTGTTAACGGTAAAGCTATAAGAGTAACTGCAGAAAGAAATCCTGCGGATTTAAAATGGAATGAAGTAGAAGCTGAGTATGTTGTTGAATCTACAGGGCTATTTTTATCTAAAGATAAAGCACAAGGTCACATTGATGCAGGTGCAAAATACGTAGTTATGTCTGCTCCTTCTAAAGATGATACTCCTATGTTCGTTTGTGGAGTTAATGATAGCTCATACGTAAAAGGAACTCAATTCGTATCTAATGCATCTTGTACAACAAACTGTTTAGCTCCTGTAGCTAAAGTTTTAAATGATAAATTTGGTATCGTTGAAGGTTTAATGACAACTGTGCATGCAACAACTGCAACTCAAAAAACAGTTGACGGACCTTCAGTTAAAGACTGGAGAGGTGGACGTGCAGCTGCCGGAAATATTATCCCTTCATCAACAGGAGCTGCAAAAGCAGTAGGAAAAGTAATTCCTGAGTTAAACGGTAAACTTACAGGTATGGCTTTCAGAGTTCCAACTTTAGATGTATCTGTAGTTGATATAACTGTACGTTTAGCTAAAGAAACTTCTTACGAAGATATTTGCAAAGCAATGAAAGAAGCTTCAGAAGGTGAATTAAAAGGAATTTTAGGTTATACAGAAGATGAAGTAGTTTCTTCAGACTTTATTTCTGATCCTAGAACTTCCATCTTTGACGTTAAAGCAGGTATTCAGTTAAGCCCTACTTTTGTTAAAGTGGTTAGCTGGTACGATAATGAATGGGGATACTCAACTAAAGTGGTTGAATTAATTTCCAGAATGGCTAAAATAAACGGATAGTCAATTTATTAAATCGTTGATATTTGTTAAAGCCGTCTTTAAAAGATGGCTTTAACTGTTTTATATCTTCAGCTAGTTCGTCACTATTTATAATAAGTTCTTAAATATGAGTTGAAAAATGAATTCTTAGTGTTTTTGAGCTAAGCTTATTTTATCACCCATAAAATATTGTAGTAATTCAATAATAAAAAAACAATTTAAAGTAGGATTATAAAAAATAAATACTATCTTTGCACCCTCAAAGAGAATATAACTGAAATTAAAGATATAAGATAATATAACAATGAAACGTACATTTCAACCTTCAGAACGTAAGAGAAGAAACAAACACGGCTTCCGTGAAAGAATGGCGACAGCTAATGGAAGAAAAGTCTTAGCAAGACGAAGATCAAAGGGCAGAAAGCAATTAACTGTTAGCGCTATTAGAGCTAAAAGATAACTTGCTTAGAACATATCTAATAAGTAAAATCGCTAAATTAATTTTTAGCGATTTTTTTTGTTTTAATATTTTTGAGTTTTTTCATTGCTTATGCGTTAAAAAGCTAATTACACTTTTTATGTATGTTTTATAAAATATTTTCTTAGTTGAATTTGTTTTTTGTTTATTAAATATAAATTTATTTTTTTTAAATCTTTTATTGTGTATTTTATGATACATTATTTATATAAATAATATATATATAAATATTTAATTCCCATTAAAATAATTGGATATATTTGTAGGCGTAAAATTAATTTACTAATATGCAGATATCATCACGTTTATTCTTTCTCATACTACTTTTAGCGCTCTTAACTTCTAAACAATTATATTCTCAAAGAGATATATCTTTAGTAAATGGAGGATTTGAAAGTCCGTCTTTCAATTCATTAGACGTTCATTTTCTACATCAGAATTCAGTTCCTGGTTGGTTGACGACAGCTGGAGATAAAATGATAGAGATATGGACATTAGGAGGTGTCTCAAGTGAAGTTGTTTATTCAGTTGAGGGAAAGCAACATGCAGAGCTTAACGCTAATATGGTTTCTACCTTATATCAGGTGTTAAATACAGAACCCGGAAAAAAAATGCGATGGTCATTATATCACAGAGGAAGAAGAGGAACTGATGAAATGGAATTGCGAATAGGAAGTTCTTTAAATTCTTATGTGGTCGTACAAGATAAAATATCAACAGGAAGATCTTGGAAATTGTATAAAGGAACTTATACAGTTCCTTTCGGACAAACCAATTCATATTTTATGTTTGCAAGTATAAGTGCTGCTGGAGGTAATCCTACTGTTGGTAATTTTTTAGATGATGTTCGTTTTTCATATACTTCGGAGTTAACATTAACAAAGAGTGCATCATCCACAGTCGTTACCAACGGAGATGTGATTACAATTACAATAGATGTGAAAAATGTAGGTGGAACTTCGACAGAACAAACATTAGTTACTGATAAAATACCAGAAGGGACAGTGTATCAGGCTGGTTCCCTAATTGTAGATGGATTGGCCCAAACAGATGCTAACGACAATGATAAAGCTTATATTACAGGAACAAACTTGAACTATAAATTAGATAAAATTGCAAAAGGAGGAAACACTGTAATTTCTTTTAAAGTCAAAATACTGAATTGCGAAAAACTGGTAACCTCTCCAGAAGCTGTGGCAACTTATTTTGATGAATTTTTTACAGATGAACAATATACAAGTAAATCTAATCAGGTAACTATTCAACCAGTAATGAAGCCTATCAGTTTAGAAATTATATATCCTTCATGTCCCAATGGTTCAGCTACATTAAATATAGGTATTCAGCCAAAAGATCATACTATAATTTGGACAATGCCTGACGGCAGTACAATGTCTGGTTCAAATAGCAGTATTATTGTTAATGAATCAGGAATTTATAAAGTGTTGGTTAAGTCCCCTCAAAATTGTGAATCATCGGTGAGTAAACAGGTAACTATACAGAAAGGTTTAATAGTCAACTTAGGAGCCGACCGAAGTATTTGCCAGGGAAGCTCTACCACTTTAGATGCCGGAAATGCAGGCAGCACCTACCTTTGGAGTACCGGAGCCACTACCCGGAGCATAGAAGTTACCCAGGCAGGAACCTACAGTGTGGTGGTAACCGATACCAACGGCTGTCAGGGAAGCGGTTCAGTAAAAGTAACAGTTAATGCGTTACCGGTAGTAAACTTAGGAGCTGACCGAAGCATTTGCCAAGGAAGTACAACGGTATTAGATGCCGGCAATACAGGCAGCACCTACCTTTGGAGTACCGGAGCCACTACCCAAAGCATAGAAGTTACCCAGGCAGGAACCTACAGTGTGGTGGTAACCGATACCAACGGCTGTCAGGGAAGCGGTTCAGTAAAAGTAACAGTTAATGCGTTACCGGTAGTGAACTTAGGAGCTGACCGAAGCATTTGCCAAGGAAGTACAACGGTATTAGATGCCGGCAATCCAGGCAGCACCTACCTTTGGAGTACCGGTGCCACTACCCAAAGCATAGAAGTCACCCAGGCAGGAACCTACAGTGTGGTAGTTACCGATGCCAACAGCTGTCAGGGAAGAGATGAAATTAAAATAACAGTTAATGCGTTACCGGTAGTAAACTTAGGAGCCGACCGAAGCATTTGTCAGGGAAGTACAACGGTATTAGATACCGGCAATACAGGCAGCACCTACCTTTGGAGTACCGGAGCCACTACCCAAAGCATAGAAGTTACCCAGGCAGGAACCTACAGTGTGGTGGTAACCGATACCAACGGCTGTCAGGGAAGCGATGAAATTAAGATAAGTATAAACCCACAACTCAGCGTAGATTTAGGAGCCGACCGAAGTATCTGCCAGGGAAGCTCTACCACTTTAGATGCCGGCAATGCAGGCAGCACTTACCTTTGGAGTACCGGAGCCACCACCCAAAGCATAGAAGTTACCCAGGCAGGAACCTACGGTGTGGTGGTAACCGATGCCAACGGCTGTCAGGGAAGCGATGAAATTAAAATTACAGTAAATCCACAACTCAGCGTAGATTTAGGAGCTGACCGAAGCATTTGCCAGGGAAGCTCTACCACTTTATATGCCGGCAATACAGGCAGCACTTACCTTTGGAGTACCGGAGCCACCACCCAGAGCATAGAAGTAAACCAGGCAGGAACCTACAGTGTGGTGGTAACCGATGCCAACGGCTGTCAGGGAAAAGGTTCAATAAAAGTAACAGTTAATGCGTTACCGGTAGTGAACTTAGGAACCGACCGAAGCATTTGCCAGGGAAGTACAACGGCATTAGATGCCGGCAATACAGGCAGCACTTACCTTTGGAGTACCGGAGCCACCACCCAAAGCATAGAAGTTACCCAGGCAGGAACCTACAGTGTGGTGGTAACCGATGCCAACGGCTGTCAGGGAAGCGGTTCAGTAAAAGTAACAGTTAATGCGTTACCGGTAGTGAACTTAGGAACCGACCGAAGCATTTGCCAAGGAAGTACAACGGTATTAGATGCCGGCAATACAGGCAGCAGCTACCTTTGGAGTACCGGAGCCACTACCCAAAGCATAGAAGTAAACCAGGCAGGAACCTACAGTGTGGTGGTAACCGATGCCAACGGCTGTCAGGGAAGCGGTTCAGTAAAAATAACAGTAAATCCACTTCCGGTAGTAAACTTAGGAGCCGACCGAAGTATCTGCCAGGGAAGCTCTACCACTTTAGATGCAGGCAATGCAGGCAGCACCTACCTTTGGAGTACCGGAGCCACCACCCAAAGCATAGAAGTAAACCAGGCAGGAACCTACAGTGTGGTGGTAACCGATGCCAACAGCTGTCAGGGAAGCGATGAAATTAAAATTACAGTAAATCCACTTCCGGTCGTCAACTTAGGAGCCGACCGAAGCATTTGCCAGGGAAGCTCTACCACTTTAGATGCCGGCAATGCAGGCAGCACCTACCTTTGGAGTACCGGAGCCACTACCCAAAGCATAGAAGTTACCCAGGCAGGAACCTACAGTGTGGTGGTAACCGATGCCAACGGCTGTCAGGGAAGCGATGAAATTAAAATTACAGTAAATCCACAACTCAGCGTAGATTTAGGAGCTGACCGAAGCATTTGCCAGGGAAGCTCTACCACTTTATATGCCGGCAATACAGGCAGCACTTACCTTTGGAGTACCGGAGCCACCACCCAGAGCATAGAAGTAAACCAGGCAGGAACCTACAGTGTGGTGGTAACCGATGCCAACGGCTGTCAGGGAAAAGGTTCAATAAAAGTAACAGTTAATGCGTTACCGGTAGTGAACTTAGGAACCGACCGAAGCATTTGCCAGGGAAGTACAACGGCATTAGATGCCGGCAATACAGGCAGCACTTACCTTTGGAGTACCGGAGCCACCACCCAAAGCATAGAAGTTACCCAGGCAGGAACCTACAGTGTGGTGGTAACCGATGCCAACGGCTGTCAGGGAAGCGGTTCAGTAAAAGTAACAGTTAATGCGTTACCGGTAGTGAACTTAGGAACCGACCGAAGCATTTGCCAAGGAAGTACAACGGTATTAGATGCCGGCAATACAGGCAGCAGCTACCTTTGGAGTACCGGAGCCACTACCCAAAGCATAGAAGTAAACCAGGCAGGAACCTACAGTGTGGTGGTAACCGATGCCAACGGCTGTCAGGGAAGCGGTTCAGTAAAAATAACAGTAAATCCACTTCCGGTAGTAAACTTAGGAGCCGACCGAAGTATCTGCCAGGGAAGCTCTACCACTTTAGATGCAGGCAATGCAGGCAGCACCTACCTTTGGAGTACCGGAGCCACCACCCAAAGCATAGAAGTAAACCAGGCAGGAACCTACAGTGTGGTGGTTACCGATGCCAACGGCTGTCAGGGAAGCGATGAAATTAAAATTACAGTAAATCCACTTCCGGTAGTCAACTTAGGAGCCGACCGAAGCATTTGCCAGGGAAGCTCTACCACTTTAGATGCCGGCAATCCAGGTAGCACCTACCTTTGGAGTACCGGAGCCACTACCCGTAACATAGAAGTCACCCAGGCAGGAACCTACAGTGTGGTGGTAACCGATGCCAACGGCTGTCAGGGAAGCGGTTCAGTAAAAATAACAGTAAATCAACTTCCGGTAGTAAACTTAGGAGCCGACCGAAGTATCTGCCAGGGAAGCTCTACCACTTTAGATGCCGGCAATGCAGGCAGCACCTACCTTTGGAGTACCGGAGCCACTACCCAAAGCATAGAAGTAAACCAGGCAGGAACCTACAGTGTGGTGGTAACCGATGCCAACGGCTGTCAGGGAAGCGGTTCAGTAAAAATAACAGTAAATCAACTTCCGGTAGTAAACTTAGGAGCCGACCGAAGTATCTGCCAGGGAAGCTCTACCACTTTAGATGCCGGCAATGCAGGCAGCACTTACCTTTGGAGTACCGGAGTCACTACCCAAAGCATAGAAGTTACCCAGGCAGGAACCTACAGTGTGGTAGTTACCGATGCCAACGGCTGTCAGGGAAAGGGTTCTGTAAAAATAACAGTTAATGCGTTACCGGTAGTCAACTTAGGAGCCGACCGAAGTATCTGCCAGGGAAGCTCTACCACTTTAGATGCAGGCAATGCAGGCAGCACCTACCTTTGGAGTACCGGAGCCACTACCCAAAGCATAGAAGTAAACCAGGCAGGAATTTATAAGGTTACCGTTACTAATAAAAACGGTTGCTCTTCCTCTTCTTCAATTCAGATCAACTACTATGAAACTCCACAAATCAAAGAAATTAAGATTAACGGAAATGATGTAGAAGTATATGCCATAGGAAAAGCCCCATTGGAATATAGTCTGGATTTAATCAATTGGCAAAGTTCTCCGTTTTTTACAGGATTAAAGCCTAAAATATACCATGCATACGTAAGAAATGCTTTAGGTTGTATAAATGGCCCATTAGTTTTCAGTATACTGTATATCCCCAATATCATTACACCGAATGGAGATGGAATCAATGATGTCTGGCACATTAAAGGACTAGAAATATATTCAGGTAGCAGTATCACTATTTTTGACAGATACGGAAAACTTCTTTTAAAACAGAAAATTGATAAAGAATTCATCTGGGATGGCAAATATTTAGGCAGGAACCTTCCGAGTTCCAGTTACTGGTATATTTTAGATCTTACCGATGGAAGAAGACTGACCGGGTGGATTGCTATTAGAAACCATGATTCGATTAGATAATTATAGTATGCTTTAAAAACAATAAGCAATATTCACACCCTGATATGTTATATCAGGGTATTTTTATATAATTAGGTATATATATAAAGAGTATTAAAAAAATGCGATGAGAATAATAGTAAAATAAGTATTAATAGATATAAGTCGAAATTATGAGCGGGCGTCAAATGATTTTGACGCCCGCTCGAATATAAGAACCCGTTCGTATGATTTAACCATTAATTTAAATATTAGTTTTTGTACAACTATAGATATTGCAGAACGACATCCCAATTAAAAAGGGGGGGGAGAATTAAGTATATCATAGAATAGATGATTAAAAATAGAGGAGGAGGATAAAGAAATAAAATCGTGTTAACATTGGGAAATAGAAGAAGTGAGAGAATTGGAAAAAAAAAGGTTAGAAAAAGTTAATAATTTATCTAATTGTTTAATAGCGAGTTATAGGTTTGGGGTTAAAAAAAGTCAAAAAAAAGTACAGAAATATTTGGAGGATAAGAAAAAGTCTGTATCTTTGCACTCGCAATCCGGAATTACTGAGATAACGAAAGTAGCGAAG